>JBDSSD010000025.1:0-45538 GCA_039928945.1 Opitutus sp.
CGCGCGCAAGCGCGCTGGCCTACTATAATTTTCGCGGATCGCAGCGCAGGTGCACGAATCGTTCCGCGAGCGCCTGCCGCACCGACTTCAACGCGGCGCGCAGCCGCAGGCTGTCGACGGCCACGAGTTTGATGCTCCAACCGCCACGGCGGAGCGCACTGACCCCGATCCACAGCCCTTCCCCTTGCAGGCTGTTGACGGCGGACTGCCAGGCTCCGTCACGCGGATCTTCGCGAGCGACCACCACGATGTTCGCGAAACACGCGTTGGCGCCGGAACCGGCGAGCGCTGCGAGCGATTTCAAACCTGCGCCGGTCTGATCGAAGCGCTCCCGCAAGATGAGTTCCTCGCCCAGCCGGACCTCCGTCTCGAGTCGGAGGCTGACCCACTCCCAAGCTTCGCCATGCGCGATGCGACCCGGCATCAGAAGATCCGCATAGAAAAGCTCTCCGCCCAATGCCACGTCAATCCGGGTTCGCTGCCAATAGCTCGAACCGCGGTGGGGTACGAGCGGTTCGGGCATGACTTCAAGCCACGCGCGGTCAGCCACGGTGAGGTGCTGACGGCACTCCGCCGTTCCGTCCTTCATCTGAAACACGCGACTCGCACTCGGCGTGGTGACGAGCAACGCCGCGCCTTCATCGACCACCACCGACGATTCCAATCGGTCACCGGCCAGGATGCCAGCGGTGGGGTTCACAATCTGCGCCAGCAAGGTCTGCGAGTCCGCGTCCCAATATGGCTTGCTCAAATGAAACGGTGCGCGAAACGACTGCGTGGCCAGCACGGTGCGTCCGTTTTCGCGGAGAGCCGCGCGCAAATGAAGATGACCGGAAAATTCGCTCATGCGCTTTTCCTGCGGGCAACGATGACGACGTGACCCCGCGATTCGGGCTGATCCACCTCACATTGTTCAACGGCGAAGCCGGCGATCTCCAGAAGTCGGACGACGTCATCCGGTTTCCATGAGCTGTAGAAGAAAGTTTCGCCATGCATCTGATCCGTGAACCCGGGATCTTCGCTTCCACCGCTCGTCAGCAGCAATCCACCTCCAGGTCTGATCCAGCGCGCCAGCTTCGCATAAACTCCCGCATGAAAGCTGCGGTCGACGTGGAAGAGCGAGTCCCACACCACCGCTGCGGCAAAGACCTCGCTGAGTTCGACGTCTTCCAGCCGCGCTTGAATCAACTGCGCGGACGGGATTGTCGTCCGCGCCAGTGCGAGCATCCCCGCCGAGCCGTCCACCCCCGTGACCTCATAGCCTTGTCGCACCAGGTACTCACCGATCGGGCGACCTGTACCACAGCCAAAATCCAGCACCTTGTCGCCTCGCTGAACGCCCATCAGCGCACGATCGAGGTATTTCTTCTCGCGAAGGTCCGTGGATCGTTGCGCGAAAAACGTGCCGGCAATCACATCGTAGGCCCGAGGCACATCGACCGTCTGCATCACACGTTCGCGAGGGTCCGTGGCTTTTGCGCGAACAAGACATCGCGCTCAATCCACGAAATCACGGCATCGAGATTGTGCTCGCGCTTCAGGTCACAAAACAAAAACGGCCGGGCGCCGCGCTGGATTTTCGCGTCGCGTTCCATCACGCCGAGATCCGCCCCGACGAGCGGGGCGAGATCGATTTTGTTGATGATGAGCAGATCGCTGAAGCGAATCGCCGGACCGCCTTTCCGCGGAATCTTGTCCCCTTCCGCCACGTCGATCACGTAGATAAAGGCATCAACGAGCTCCGGCGAAAACGTCGCCGTCAGATTATCTCCGCCGCTCTCGACGAGCAGCAGCTGCAGATCAGGAAATTTCGCTTCCAGCGCGCGACACGCCTGCTCGTTCATCGTGGTGTCGTCACGAATTGCGGTGTGCGGACACCCGCCCGTTTCGACACCCGCAATCCGCTCTGGGGCCAGGGCGCTGTGTTGGATGAGGAACTGCGCGTCCTCTGAGCAGTAGATGTCATTCGTCACCACGGCCATGGAGTAGCGCTCACGCAGGCGCTGACAAAGCTTGAGACAAAGCATGGTTTTCCCGGATCCAACCGGTCCACCAATGCCAATTCGAGGAGCGCGAGACATGGAAGAAGGTGCGAGTAGCGGGTAGTGAGTAGCGAGTAGAAATGTAGGGGCCGTCGCTTGACGACGCCCGTTCTCGGAGGCGACGCAACGTCGCCGGGCGCCGGCGAGCGGCGCCCCTACGCGGACCGGATCGCCGGGCTATGAAATGAACATGCGCGCATCCGCGGATTCGTGACGCGCCGCAGCAATGTCGAGCCACGGACTGAACCAGCCAATCTCGTCGACTGGGATTTTTTCCGCGGCCGTAATCAGCTCAGGTGCCTTCGCCAACGCTTCGACGAGCAGCGACTGGCTGGCGTTCTGGCCGAGCCGCAGGAGTTTCATCGCGGACGAAATAATCGCCGCGATCGTGGCGTAGACCACGCCTGAAAGCATCGCCACCGCTGGCGCCCCAAGGACCCGCGCTTCCAGTGCCGCCGACACGGCGACAGAAAAAGGCCAGTTCCCGGTCGCCGCCCGCGTCAGAAATTCATGGGCCAGTGGAGCGTGGCGTAAAGAGGCCAGCAACTCCGCGCGTTGTCGTCCGATGCCGTCGGATGCGACGCGCGTCTCTTTTGCTGTTTTCAACGCCGCTGACAAAACGGACAGCTCGCCGATCAACGCCCAGTTCTCCGCTCCGAACGCGTTCCACGCGTGGAGCGCCAGCGGGAGTTCGGTGTGTTGCAGCGACGGCAGCACGGATTGAAAGATGAACTCCCGCAGCGTGGCGCGATCCCGCACGACTCCGGCCTGCACCATGCCTTCGAGACCGAACGAGTGCGCATAGCTGCCCGTCGGATAAAACGAATCACCCGCCTGCAACAAACCGCAGATCCAGGCCGCGTCAGTGTTGATGGCTGCGACCGAGCTCATGCAAAATTTCGCCACGCACGAAATGTCCGGGCCGAAAGATCGCGGTGGTGCTGGTGAACGGAAGCTTCAACCGCCCCAGCAACTGCCGCACCGCCGGCTCATCCGGCGCCAGCAGCCGCGTGGCCTCACCCGAAAGTTCGAGGTGCAAATTCCCGATCGCCCAACCAATGCCCGCCGCAGCCGACGGCGCCAGCTCCAGCGAGATCTCAATCACCGCCTCCGGTTGCTGCTGCACGACGTAACGCATCACCGGCGTTTCAAAAACCGTGTCACCGTCCTTAAGCGGAGCGTCCAAAGCGAAGCCAAGCTCCAAGCCATCGTCGGCCACACCCCGCCAGGTTCGCTTCGCGATACTAAGGCGCTGCACGCGCAAAAGCGTCACCGGCAAAGCCAGATTCGGAGCCGTCACCGGAGCTTGAATGAGACGCAACATCAGAAGATTTCAACTCGCGTAACCGCTGAAAACATTTGGGCCATGCTCCGTTCTAGGTCATCGAATTCCCATCCGCTCTCGCAACGACCCAGAAGTTTCAGAGCGCCCTGTTTGGCACTCCTCCATTCGTGTTCATTCGTGTCCATTCGTGGGTCAACCGATTGATTGAAGTCTCAGAACAGGAAATACCGCTGAGCCATCGGTAGAACTTTCGCCGGCTCACACGTCAGCACCTTGCCATCCGCCTTTACCGTGTACGTCTCCGGATCGACCTCGATTTTCGGCAGCGCATCGTTGAGCACCATGTCCTTCTTGCCGATCTTCCGGCAGCTCTTCACCGCCTCAATCCTGCGACGCAGCCCGAGCCCTTGCAACGTGCCATGCGCCACCGCGGCCTGACTCACGAAGGTCACATTGGTCGATGCCAGCGCCCGACCAGCGGCCCCGAATTGCGGGCGGTAAAAAGTAGGCTGTGGCGTCGGAATCGACGCGTTGGGATCACCCATGTTGGCCCACGCAATAAATCCGCCCTTCAACACCAACTCCGGTTTCACGCCAAACAGCGCAGGCTTGAACACCACGATGTCCGCCAGCTTTCCAACTTCCAGTGAGCCCACGATGTGCGAAATCCCGTGAGCAATGGCGGGGTTGATCGTGTACTTCGCCAGGTAACGCAGCGCCCGAAAATTATCCGCCGCCGAGTGACTCGATCCCGCGAGCGCGCCGAACTGCGTCTTCATCTTATGCGCCGTCTGCCACGTGCGAATGATCACTTCGCCGATTCGGCCCATCGCCTGCGAATCCGACGACATCATCGAGATGGCGCCCAGATCGTGGAGACAATCCTCCGCCGCGATCGTCTCCGGACGAATGCGCGACTCCGCAAACGCGACGTCCTCCGGGATTTTTGAGTCCAGATGGTGGCACACCATCAGCATGTCGAGATGCTCGTCGATCGTGTTGACCGTGTAGGGCCGCGTTGGATTCGTCGACGAGGGCAAAACATTCGGCTCGCCGCACACGCGAATGATGTCGGGTGCATGACCACCGCCAGCGCCTTCCGAGTGAAAGGTGTGAATCGTGCGTCCCTTAAAAGCCCGGATCGTGTCGTCCACATAGCCGGACTCATTCAGCGTGTCCGTATGGATGGCGACCTGCACATCGAGTTCGTCAGCCACGCCCAGACATACATCGATTGCCGCTGGAGTCGTACCCCAGTCCTCGTGCAATTTCAGACCGATCGCCCCAGCGAGCACCTGCTCCCGCAACGGCGCCGGCGTGCCGCAATTTCCTTTGCCGAGGAAACCGAGGTTCATCGGATAAGCCTCCGCCGCCTCGAGCATGCGATGCAGGTTCCACGCACCCGGCGTGCACGTCGTGGCGAACGTTCCCGTCGCCGGACCGGTGCCGCCCCCCAACATGGTTGTGATCCCTGCACTGATCGCCTCGTCGATCTGTTGGGGACAAATAAAATGAATATGGGTATCGATGCCGCCGGCCGTGATGATCGTCCCCTCGCCTGCCAACACCTCCGTGGCCGCGCCGACGATCATCGGATTTTTTCGGCCCGTTCGCGGGTCCGGATAAATTGAGCCGAGACCACTTTGAATGCCCGGATTACCACCATGACCGACACCGACGATGATACCGTGTTTTATCCCGACGTCGGCTTTGATGATGCCCAGAATCGGATCGAGAATCAGCGCGTTGGTGATGATCAGGTCCAATGATTCCGCATCCAAGGCCGTGGGCGACTGGCCCATGCCGTCGCGAATCACTTTGCCGCCTCCGAATTTTATCTCGTTTCCGTAGCCGCCGCCCTCGGCGATGAGATCGCGCTCCACCTGGACGAAGATCTCCGTATCGGCAAGCCGGACGCGATCGCCCACGGTCGGCCCAAACATTTCAGCATACTGACGACGTGTGAGTTTCAGAGCCATGGGATCAGAGGAGATTAATCTGGAACTCAGGAGCGCTGGAATTCGGAGACACTTGACCTGGGTATTTTCCAGAGTTCATGAGTTCCAGATTAAGATCGGGAGGTCTGATCCAGGCGTCCGTTCACCTTGGCGTTCAGGCCGTAGACTTCGCGGGATCCGGCGAGCGCAACCAGTTCGACTTCCTTCGTGTCACCAGCCTCGAAGCGTACGGCTGTTCCCGCCGGGATGTTGAGTCGAAAACCGCGCGAGGCGGCCCGGTCAAACTGCAGCGCCTCGTTGGTTTCGAAAAAGTGATAATGCGAACCCACCTGAATGGGACGATCACCGCTGTTCGCGACGGTGATCGACTTGGTTGCGAGGTTCACGTTCGCGTCGAGCGAAGGCGCGTCTTCGGCGACAATAATTTCTCCGGGAATCATACGGACGATGAACGTGACGGTTAACGAATGGGTTGATGCACGGTGACCAATTTGGTCCCGTCAGGAAACGTCGCTTCCACTTGGACGTCGTGGATCATTTCCGGGATTCCTTCCATGACATCGCTCGGCTTCAAAATCGTTGTGCCGAAGCTCATCAATTCGGAAACAGACCGTCCGTCGCGTGCGCCTTCGATGATCTCGTAGGTGATGATCGCGATCGCCTCAGGGTAGTTGAGCTTCAAACCCCGAGCCTGGCGCCGACGCGCCAGATCGGCGGCGGTGACGATCATCAGTTTTTCGCGTTCACGCGGGGTCAGGTGCATGGCGGGAAAAGGTGCGAGGAGTGCGTAACGGGTAGCGAGGAGAAAAAACGAGGCAGGCGCCGCGGGATCGAGATGCTGTGACTCACTGCTCGCTCCGTCCTACTTTCTCATACCTGCAAATGCTTTTTGACGACCTCGTCGGTCAGGTTCGCGATCGCCCCCGAGATGACGACGGTTCCGCGATCCATCGCGTAGAACCGATCTGCGACATCCCGACAGAAATCGACGTACTGCTCGACCAGCAAAATCGCGAGGGCCCGATCCCGTTTCAGCTCCTCGACGGCATTCTTGATTTCAGCCACCTCGCGGCGGGACTGCGCTGTGGCATCTGCCTCGGACACGTTGCTGATTTTCAATTTCTTCAACGTGTCGCCAATCTGTTCGATAATGGACGGTTGAATGCCTTCAGTCGGTTCATCGAGGATGAGCAGCTTGGGCTTCGTCAACAGAGCACGCGCGATCGCCAGCTGTTGCTGCTGACCACCGGAAAGTACACCGCCTTTCCGCGTCAGCATTTCCTTCAGCACCGGAAAGAGCATGTAGACTTTGTCGAGACCTTCCTGGTCGGAAGCCCGCCCACGATTGTGCACGACGAGACCGACGCGGAGGTTTTCCTCGATTGTCAGGTGAGGAAAAATATCGCGGCCCTGCGGCACGTAGCCGATGCCAGCACGCGCGCGCGCATCCGGTGCGAGCCGGTCGATGCTCTGGCCATCGAACATGATCTTGCCCGCGCGAATCGAGAGCATGCCCGTGATCGATTTGAGCGTCGTCGTCTTGCCCACGCCATTCCGGCCCATGAGCGCAACAACTTCCCCCGAGTTCACCTCGAGATTGACGCCGCGTAGAATGCGTGACCCACCGATGTCGGTTTCGACCGCGTTGAGCTGAAGCAAGGGAGCGCTCATCGATTGCCGTGTTTGCCGCGACCCAGGTAAACTTCGCGCACTTTCGGATCGGACTGGACCTCGTCGAACTTGCCCTCGCAGAGCACGCTGCCTTGGTGCAGGACCGTGACGTTGTTGTCGCGTGCGATCTGCCGGACAAAGGCCATGTCGTGTTCGATGACGATGATGCTATGTTTACCGGCGAGGCTGATGAGCAGCTCACCGGTGCGATGCGTTTCCTCGTCGGTCATTCCGGCGGCTGGCTCGTCGACCAAAAGAACCTTGGGATCCTGCGACAACAGCATGCCGATCTCCAGCCACTGCTTTTCACCGTGCGCCAGAAGTCCCGCTTTCCAGTGACGCTTTCCGTCGAGCCGAATCAGTTTCAGCAACTCATTGATGCGATCATGCTCCGTCGACGTCATGCGCTGGAACAGAGAAGCGAAAACGCCCCGCGGGCCTTTCAACGAAAGCACCAGATTATCCCAGACCGTGTGTTCGGTGTAGACGCTCGGCGTTTGAAACTTACGTCCGACGCCGAGCCGATTGATCTCATACTCGTTCAACGCGGTGAGATCATGGGTGCTCGTGGGTGAACTCCCAAACTCGATCCGCCCCTTGTCGGGCTGCGCGCGTCCGGTGATCAGATCGAAGAACGTGGATTTGCCGGCGCCATTCGGTCCGATCACGGTGCGCAACTCCCCCTCGAAAAGGTAGAAGGTCAGATTCGTGATCGCCTTGAAACCATCATAGGTCTTCGAGACGTCTTCGACCGTGAGAAGGGGATGACTCATACGTGCTCCGCAGCGGATTTGGGTTCAACGATCACCGCTGCAGGTGGCGCCTGCGGCTCGGGTGGAGTATGGGACTTTTTCAGAAACGCCCGAATCTTCCCGGGCAGACTGATGACTCCACCGGGAAGGAACAGCACGACCACGATGAAAAGCGCGCCCAATATAATTAGCCAATAATCCGGAAACGCCCGAGTCGCCCAACTCTTCAGCGCGTTCACGCCAATCGCACCAACGATCGGCCCCACCAACGTACCGCGTCCTCCGACGGCGACCCAAACGACGGCCTCGAGTGATTTCTCGGGCTTCATCTCCTCCGGGTTGATGATGCCGGCCTGCGGCACGAACAGCGCACCGCCAATGCTGGCGATCAGTGCCGCGAGCACGAATACGAATAACTTGAAATGGGCCGTCGCGTAGCCGCTGAAGAGCGCGCGGTTCTCACCATCGCGCACTGCCTGCTGCACCAGGCCAAACTTGGTGCCGCTGAGCCACCGGCAACCCGTGTAAACCAGCAGCAGCGTGATCGCGGTCACGATGTAGATGCCGCGTAATGTCGCCGGATCCCGGATATCGTGACCCAGAATAAATTTGTAATCGGTGAAGCCGTTGTTGCCGCCGAGCAGCATGTCGTTGCGGAAAAACATCAGCGACGCCCCGTACGTGAGCGCCTGCGTCAGGATGGAGAAATACACGCCTTTGATGCGCGAACGAAACGCGAGGAACCCAAAACCCAATGACAGCAGCCCGGGCAGCATGAACACCATCACCATCGCGAAAGGGAAATTGGAAAACGGTCGCCAGAAACTCGGCAGCTCGGACCAGCCAAGGAACACCAGAAAATCAGGAATCTGTTTATGATACTGGCCGAGGTCCCCGATCATGCGCATCAAGTACATTCCCATCATGTACCCGCCCAAGCTGAAGAAGAGCGCCTGACCCAGACTGAGCAAACCCGTGTAGCCCCAGAGCAGGTCAACGGAAATGGCGAGCAGGGCATAGCAGAGATATTTCCCCCACAGGCTGATCGCGAAATTGCTGACGACGCCGTACGCGTTCAGCAGCGGGAAAATCACGATCAGAAACAGCGCGATCAACCCGACTACGATCAACTCGGTGCGACGCGAGCCGAGGTAGGAGCGTCCAGTGATTGAGTGGTTCATGCAGGATTCAATCGCTGGTTAATCCAGGCTGCGGCTGCGGGTCACAAATATTCCGGCCGGCCGCCACTGCAGGAAGAGAATGATCGCCACCAGAACGAGAATCTTGCCGAGCACAGGATTGAGGAGAATTTGCTGCAGCGATTGATCAGCCAATCCGATGCCGAGCGCGCTGATCACGGTACCCGCGATGTTACCCACGCCGCCGACGACCACGGTCATGAAACAGTCGACGATGTAGTTTTGTCCCATGGACGGTCCCACATTGCCGATCTGACTGAGAAATGCTCCGGCAAGACCAGCCAGACCGCTGCCCAAGCCAAACGTGAGCATGTTCACCCGCTCGGTACGAATGCCCATGCAGGCAGCCATGTTTCGGTTCTGCATCACTGCGCGGATGAGCAGCCCCAGAGGAGTCTTCGTGAGCACCAGCCAGACACCGGCGACGATCAAGGCCGCGAAGCCGATGACGAAGACGCGATTCCAGCCGAAGATGATGTCGTTGTAGGTCCAGTTGCCACTGAGGTAGACCGGACTTCCGACCTGAACATTATTCGAGCCGAACGTCAGCTTGAACAGCTGTTGTAGAACCAAGGATACGCCCCACGTCGCGAGGAGACTCTCGAGCGGACGCCGGTAAAGGAAACGAATGACGCTCCGTTCCAAGCCGATTCCCACCGCGGCGGCGGCGAGGAAGCTGAACGGAATCGCGACCAGGAAGTAGATTTGATAACTCCAACCGCCGAGATGAAGCCCGGGCAGGTGCAGCCCCACGCGGGTGAACGGGATCATGATGTCCATCCCGTCGCCAAAGATGTTCTGCACGATGTACGTCGTGTACGCACCGACTGCGATCATCTCGCCGTGCGCCATGTTGATGACGCCCATCAGCCCGAACGTGATCGCCAAACCCAATGCCACGACCAGCAGAACGCTGCCAAGGCTAAGTCCACGGAAGAGCGTTCCAAAAAAGTTAACCGTGCTGAGATGACTTTCGACGGCGTTGATGGCGCGCGACGCGTTGTCGATCAAGGCGGGTTTCTTCTCCGCTTCCGCAAGTTTGAGGGACGCACGCAACGCATCCGCACTCCCAATCGTGTGCAGTTCGCGGAGCTCGTTCAGCGACTTCAATTTGATTTCGTCACTCGCATTCTTGAGGCCGATGAGCGCGATGGCTTCACGCAAGGCAAGTTGAGCGGAGGGCGCAGACTCGACCTTCAGTCGCGCTTCCAACGCTGCGAGTTTCTCCGCATTTTGCGCATAACCGAGCGTCTGGATCGCGCGCACGCGTTTGTCCAGGTCGGGGCTCGCGAGATCGGCGAGATCGAGCACCGCCTTCATCGCTCGGCGCAATGACGAGGTATGCTCGACCGCTTTGAGATTCGCCGGCACGAGTCGAAGGGGCTGGCCCTTTGCGTCCACTACGGGCGAACCATCAATGACCCGCACGGCCGCGAGTGCACCAGCGGAATCTTTTTCGCCCGTGAGGAGCACGGGAACCGAATTTCCCTCGGGCGCGGTGTAAATAAAAAGCGCGTCTTCCTTCCAGGCGGAAAGCAACGGTTTGATCGCTTCATCACCTTGCCCGAGCAGCGCGCCGAGGAGGGTGATTCGTTCCGCGTTGTCGTCAGTGAGCGCCGCTTTGGCGATGGTTTGCCGCGCCGTTTCGGCGCCGAACAGCGAAGAAGCAGCAATGAGGCCGCAAAAAAGAAAGAGGCGATACAGACCAGTCACAGCGTTGGAGGTCGAGCGTGGTTGGAGAACGAAATGGGGCGGGTCCGGTAAAGGAACCCGCCCCACGAATAGCAATCAGCGAGCCAGTTCGGGTGCCGGGTACTGGGTCCTGTGTAATATTTTAGGCGATTCCACTGAGACGAGCTCAGGGAGGTTCGACCGGTTTACTTCTTGGCCGTGAACTTACCCTTGAGCCACGGCTCGCCGTAGACGTTCGAGAAGGACTTCACGATCTTGAACTGTCCATCGGCCTTGGTTTCGCCGATGTAGACGTTCTTCGTGAGATGCATGTTCGGCTGCGTGGTGACTTTGCCACCAGGACCGTCGAACGAAACACCGCTCTTCCAGGCCTTGCGGACCGCATCGACATCGAAGCTGCCGGCCTTTTCAACGCACGCTTTCCAGAGATAAACGCCGTCATAGCTGAGGACCATCGGCGAGCAGGTCACGCGACCTTCCTTGACGATGCCCTGTTCCTTCGTCGATCCCAGCCACTTTTGAAAGTCAGACACGAATTTCTTGTTGGCGGGCGTGTCGATCGATTGGAAGTAGGTCCAGCAACCGAGCTGACCAACGAGCTGTTTGGCGGGCAGACCGCGGAATTCGTCTTCTGAGATCGAGAACGAAACGACCGGGCAGGACTCAGCCGTCAGTCCAGCGGCGGCGTATTCTTTGAAGAAGGGAACGTTCGTGTCACCGTTCAGCGTGCTGATCACGCAAGCATCACCGGAAGCGGCGAACTGCTTAATCTCGGAAACGATCTGTTGATAATCGTTATGGCTAAAGGGCGTGTACTTGCCGGCCGAGATGATCTTGCCGGACTCGTCCTTCTTGAAACCACCACCGATGTTCTCGAGTGGGACGCCTTTGCTGAGGAGATACTCCAACAGCACGAGATTTGTGGTCTGTGGATAAACGTAATCGGTTCCGAGGAGGTAGAACTTCTTCTTACCTTCCGCGAGGTAGTAATCAACCGCCGGGGTGGCTTGCTGGTTAACGGCCTCAGCAGTGTAAGCGACGTTCTGCGACTCTTCTTCGCCTTCGTATTGGACGGGATAGAACAACAGTCCGTTGTTCTTCTCGTACACGGGAAGGACTGATTTGCGGGAAACGGACGTCCAGCAACCGAACGTCACCGCGACTTTGTCCTGCTCGAGCAGCTGCTTCGCTTTTTCCGCGAAGAGTGGCCAGTTGGATGCACCGTCGACGACGACGGGCTCGATCTTCTTACCGAGCACGCCACCCTTGGCGTTGATCTCGTCGAAGGCGAACAGGAGCACGTCACGGAGCGACGTCTCGCTGATCGCCATCGTGCCGGAGAGGGAGTGGAGAACGCCGACTTTGACCGTGTCGGCTGCGCGAGCGGAGCCGAGCAAAGCGCCCAGGGCCAAAGCCCCGACGCCGAGCAGTTGAGTTGATTTCTTGATCATGACTGGGGGGAGTTGCGAAACAGCGGGGTGAATAGACACAGGCGTGGCCAGACACCTCCGCAAAAGGGAGAAAAACGAGAGGGGAAGGAGCGCCGCGTCAGCAACGCGGCGCTCAGATTAAACAGCGGGCGTTCGCCCGGGTCGGTCAGACCTTAGAACTTGAATACGACCTGGCCACCGATGAAGGTGTAGTCGCCAGCGTCACGGCTCGCGGCCGAAAACTCAGCGCGCAGCGAGAGGTTCGGGTTGATCGTGTAGGTCGGAGCGATGGTGTACTTCGTCTCCTTGTCGCCGGAGTCAAAATCGACGCCACTGATCCGGACGATGCCCGAGAACTTGTCGGAGAACTTGTAGCCGACCTGTCCGAGCCAGGCATTCATGAAGTCGTTCTGGGTATCGTACTCGGCGGCGATCGTGAGCTTGTCGTTCACTGCGTAGCTCGCCCACAGATCGAAGATGAAAAGATCATTGCTGGCCTTGTCGGTATTCTCCGTGGCAATGCCCGCGAAGACCGTCAGGTTCTTGATGCCAGTGTAGCTGAACATGGCTTCAATGCCGATGTCGTCGCTGTACTCGCGATCTCCCTCGAAGAAGCCGGTGCCGGTACCAGAGTAAATCGAGTCAACCACCGCCACGCCGGCGGAGAAGGTCTTGCCCGAGAAGTCGAGCTTGGCGCCCGTGTGATACGCGGGAACGGCGAAGATCGTCGAACCGTAGGTCAGCTGAGTCATGTTGATGGGATCAAACGCCTCGAAGCCGAGATAGCTCAGGAATTTGCCGCCGGTGACCTTGAGGCCCACGCCCGTGTCGTACGTGACGTACGCATCGAGCAAGCCGGCTTCATCAGCCGCGCCTGGAAGATAGAGGATGCTACCGTACGCGCTGAACGCGCCCGCGGTTCCGAGAACTCCGAGTTTCACGGCGTCAGCATTGGTGATGGCCGGTGAACCTTTGCTCTTGAAATACGTATCGATGTTCTCGCCACCATCGATGTCGGTATTTGTCACGGCGCCAACTGCGTAGCCGTTGACGCTGATATGGTCGTTGACCTTTACATCAGCAAAGGCGGTCGCGAAGAGCGCGAGCGACGATGCGGCCAAGCCAGCCAGCTTCGAAGTATTCTTAATCATAGTTTGTATAGGTAGTGTTTGCAGGCGAGCTTCGCTCCCATCCGAACAGGTCGGGATTCACAAAACTCATCTCTGCATTAGCAGGTCGCTTGCCAGCTTCGCCAAAGCTCTTCACCTGCGTGTCATAACAGTGCTTAATCCTAACTGGCCCGCCTCTTACACTCGGATGAACGGGCGAGTCTCACCGGTTAATCCATGAATTCGTTCGCGGTGCAATCACCCGTGAGCACCGTAAGTCCCACTCCATTTTCTCCCGTTGTCCGCCCTCCTCTTAGCCATCCGTCGTTGTCGCGCGCCGTGGATTTTGCCGCTCGTCGCGTTGCTCGCCCCATCACCGGCCGTAACCGCAGCAGAGTTACGCGAAGGCATCTGGACGGTGAGCCCGACCGTTGCGTCCCACTATGTGTTTCGCGGCGTGAAGCTCGCCGGGGCATCATTCCAGCCGTGGGTGGAATATAATGCGGGACCTCTCTCCGCCGGAATATGGAGTAGCGCGAGCCTCCACGGGCGCTCCTTCCGCGATGCGGATCCAGAAGTCGACCTCTACGGTTCGTACGCCTTTTCGGCTGCGTCAGGGGCATTTTCCATCGTCCCCGGATTCTATTGGTACACGTATCCGGCGGTGAAAGACGAAGACCATCGCCACGCCATGACGTTCGAGCCGAGTCTTGGCGTCGTTTTCACGTGGGCCGGCGTCCAATTTACCCCTAAAATCTATTACGATACCGTGCTCAAGGGAGCGACGGGCGAAATCAACGCAGCCATCGCCGTGCCGCTGAAATCGTGGGGCACCGAGCTGGATTTCTCTGCCAGTGCCGGCACGTACAAGTGGAGCAACGTCGCCCGCCACGAGTCACCCCGCGTCAAGAATTGGGGCGACTATTGGAGCGTCGGAGTGGCGGTTCCGGTCCAGATCACGATGCACTCCAAACTGACGGCGGCCGTCACTTACTCAGAAGGTTCGAACAATTTCTTCAAGTCGGGCACCGCGCCGCGAGAAGCCAACGCCGACGCGCATGGCCAGACATTCGCCACGTTGAGCTACAGCTTCACGTTCTGATCCGTCGCCCGCTGTAGGGGGATCGAAGCGTCAGTGCGACCCGCGAGGTTCAGGTTTTACTTCAGGGTCCTTCGGCGGTCCGAACGTGCCGCCCTCGGCCGCTTTCACAAAACCTTCGGTCACGCTCTTCAACTCTTCCCACCGCGCGCGAATCTTTTTCGCTTCGTCCTTCGAGATCGCGTTGTCGGCGGCCGAAGTAGCAATGGTCGCCAGCATGTCCGCAAATTCCTGAACGATATCGTTCGTGACCGGAATCAACGGACCACCAGGCGGGAAGTTGTGCGGGTTCCGGATATAGAAACCGTCCGCCTGCTCACACACCCACTGCGCGATCCGGGCGTCCTTGGTGATCCGCACGAGCTGCCCCACCCGATCCAGCGGACTGCTGGCGCCGCTCCCACTGTCGTCTTCAGGCGGTTCGGCCCACTTGTAAATCAGCGAGAGCGACAGCCCCATGTCGGAGGCAATCTGCTTGGCACTCGTCCGCTTCAAAACTTCCTTCATGACCTCGTGCGAATCCATGATGGCGCGAGCCTGCTGCGCGCGCACGTCGTTAGCAAGCCGGGTTGCAAAAGAACGCGACGCAGCACCATTAGCCCTGCCGCTATCAGAGAATCTCCGTTTTTTTTGTGCGTGCCAATTTCCAGCGGGTCCCGCTGACTGCCTTTCCCTCAATGAACATTCACGAGTATCAGGCGAAAGCGCTCTTCGAAAAGTTTGGCGTACCAGTTCCCAAGGGAGCTGCTGCCAAGTCAGCCGCTGAATTCGATGCCGCCCTCGCCGGCCTGCCCGAGGGGCCCACCATGGTGAAGTCGCAAATCCACGCGGGTGGACGCGGCAAAGGGACGTTCACGAACGGTTACAAGGGCGGCGTCAAGTTCTGCAAAACCAAGGCAGAGGCCAAGGACATCGCGGAAAAGATGCTCGGCAATACTCTGGTGACCATCCAGACCGGGCCCGCCGGACGTCGCGTGCAAACGATCTATTTCACCGTCGCGAGCGAGATCAAAAAAGAATACTACCTCGCGATCCTGCTCGACCGTACGTCATCGCACCCGGTCATCGTCGCTTCCACTGAAGGCGGCATGGAGATTGAGAAAGTCGCGCACGATACGCCGGAGAAGATTCACAAGGTGTTCGTCGATCCCGCCTACGGCCTCGCGGAATTTCAGATCCGCGAACTCGTATTCAAACTTGGCCTGACAGGCGCCGAGGCGAAGAACGCGAGCAAGCTCATCCGCAATCTGTACACCATGTACTGGGAAACGGATGCAGCGATGATCGAGGTGAATCCCTTGATCACCACTCCGACCGGTGACGTGCTGGCGCTCGATGCGAAGGTGTCGTTCGACGACAACTCGCTTTTCCGGCACCCCGAGATCGTCGCGCTGCGCGATCTCAATGAAGAGGACTCCAAAGAGATTGAAGCCTCGAAGTACTCGCTGAGCTACATCGCGCTCGATGGAAACATCGCCTGTCTGGTCAACGGTGCGGGCCTCGCCATGGCGACGATGGATATCATCAAGCACTTCGGCGGTGAGCCGGCAAACTTCCTCGACGTCGGTGGTGGCGCGTCGAAGGACCAGGTGATTGCCGCGTTTAAAATCATCCTCGGCGATCCCAAGGTGAAGGGCATCTTCGTGAATATTTTTGGCGGCATCATGGATTGCAACGTCATCGCGATGGGCATCGTCGACGCGGTGAAGGAAGTCGGTCTGAAGCTTCCGCTCGTCGTTCGTCTCGAAGGCAACAATGTTGCCGCCGGCAAGGCCACGTTGGCGAACTCCGGCCTGGCGCTCGTGAGCGGAGACACCATGGCGGACGCGGCGCAGAAGATCGTGAAGCTCGTCGGCTAAAACGCCTCACCCCTTATGAGCATTCAAGTCAAGGAGCTCGCGTTTGTGTTTCACGTCGTCACCGACGTTGCGAAGGCACGTCAGTTCTACGAGGGACTCCTTGGACTGAAGGTCGGATTCCAGCTCGAGTTTACTCCGGGCCAGTGGTGGATCGAATACGATGTCGCTGGCCAGGCGGTCGCGATCTCGAACGCGATGCCGGGCACTCCCGGAAAAAGCTTGGTCCTGGAGGTCGCAGATCTTGATGCCGCTCGCACCGCCGTGACCGCAGCAGGAGCCGTGGTGACCCAAGAGATCATGGATTTTACCCCGTGTCGCGTTTTCTACATCGCGGATCCGGATGGTAACGAAATCGGGCTCCATCAGCGGAAACCCCGCTCGTAACCTCTCCTTTCATTTCGCTGCCGACTCGCACCCTTTCCCATGGCCATCCTCGTTACTCCTGAAACCAAGATCCTCGTCCAGGGCATTACCGGCGATTTCGGCGGTCGCCATGCGCGCCTGTCACTCGACTACGGTACGAAAGTGGTCGCCGGCGTAACGCCGGGAAAAGGCGGTCAGTTCTTCGAACATGGAGTACATCGGGTTCCGATCTTTAATTCCGTTGCCGAAGCAGCAGCAGCCACCGGAGCGACGGTATCAGCGATCTTTGTACCGCCGCCGTTTGCTGCTGATGCCATTCTCGAGGGCGTTGATGCGGGGCTCGATCTCGCGGTCGCCATCACGGAAGGCATTCCCGTCCGCGACATGATCCGCGTGAAGCGCGCGATGGAAGGACGGAAAACCCGGCTCGTGGGTCCGAACTGCCCGGGTATTGTGACGCCGGGTACAGGGAAGGACTCGCACGGCGGCTGCCGCATCGGCATCGCGCCAGGCTACATTCACAAGAAGGGTCACGTCGGCGTCGTCTCTCGGTCCGGTACGCTCACGTATGAAGCGGTGTTTCAGCTGACGTCGAAAAACATTGGCCAGACGACCTGCGTAGGCATTGGCGGCGATCCCGTGAACGGCACCTCCCACCTCGACGTCATCAAAGCGTTCAACGACGACCCGGAGACGCATGGAATCATCTTGATCGGTGAAATCGGTGGTAACGCGGAAGTCGAGGCCGCTCGATGGATCAAAGCGAACTGCAAAAAACCGGTCGCGGGTTTCATCGCTGGGTCCACCGCTCCCGCCGGCCGACGCATGGGCCACGCCGGGGCGATCGTCGGTGGAGCCGAGGACACGGCCGCCGCGAAGATCGCAGTCTTTCGCGAATGCGGGATCGAAGTGGCTTCGACGCCTTCAGATATGGCCGATGCGCTTCTCCGCGCGGCCAAAGTTCAAGGCGTGACCCTAAGCTGACGCGATCAGCCTTTCTCTGTGCGCCAAGCCGCGATGCGTTCGCGGCTTTTTCATGCCTTGCCCCAACGGTCAGGCTGCGACTTAACCGTGTGATGCGCCACCCCCGCTGCACTGCCCTCGTCACGCTCGTTTCACTGTTACTCGTTTCCGCGTCGCTTTACGGTGGCGCCCCCGCTGCTGATATGGAGACAGCGGCCAACGCCCTGCTCGCAACCTTATCGGCCGAACAGAAAACCAAAGCTGCGTACACCCTGAAGGACAAGGAGCGCGAGAACTGGAACTTCGTTCCCATGGCTCGTGGCGGTTTGCCGCTGAAAGAGATGAGCGGTACTCAGCAGGAACTCGCCCTCGCCCTGCTCCGCACCGGACTCAGTCGAAGTGGTTCGAACCGGGCCGACGCGATCATCGCGATGGAAAACGTGTTGAAGGAATTGGAAAACGGCGCCGCGCGACGGGATCCAACGCTGTATTACGTCTCGATCTTCGGAACGCCGGGCGCTGCAGCTCCGTGGGGATGGCGCTTCGAAGGACACCACCTGTCCTTCAATTTCACCGTGATCGATGCGTCCCATGTCTTTTTCACGCCTTCCTTCATTGGCAGCAATCCGGGCGAGGTGCGGAGCGGTCCGAAGTCGGGACTGCGCGTTCTGGCCGAGGAAGATGATCTCGGCCGCGCGTTTGTGACCTCCCTCGATCAGCAGCAGCGGGCGAGCGCGATCTTCAACGCGAAAGCGCCCGGAGAAATCGTCACCAGCAATCAAGCGCGGGTGGAGGCACTTTCGCCGTCGGGAATTTCAGCGGCACAGCTCAAACCTGCCCAGCGCGACGCACTCGTTGCCCTGACCAAACTTTATCTCAACCGCTGGCGCCCGGATCTGGCAGAACCGATGTGGGCCGAGATCAGTGCAGCAGGCCTGGACAAACTTTCCTTCGCGTGGGCCGGTGGAGTCGAACGCGGAGAGCCCAACTACTACCGCATTCAAAGCCCGATCTGTTTGATCGAGTTCGACAACACCCAGAACCAGGCGAACCACATCCACACGGTGGTCCGTAGCTTCAAAGGCGATTTCGGCCACGACGTGCTGCGAGAGCATTACGCGAAAGAACACTCAAAGTAGCGCTGGAGCGGTCGTCACTGAGCTCGATCGCCGGGCGATCAACACGGCCAGGGCGAGGACTAACGGTTGCTCATGATGGTGTTGTTCAGCTTGAGCTCGGAACCGTGCGCAACTGATGACATCGTTGTCATGATTTCGTGTTTTCAACGAGCGGTTCGGCAATTGGTTCTGCAGCGCGAAAATCTTTTTTCCGCCGCGAAAAAGTGCTGGACAGAACGATTACTGGTTGCATCGTCGCCGATGCATCAGGAACGAGTCAGCCCTTAAAAGCTGGCTCCGCCAACCGGGCCGGGAGCGGCCACGGTGGATCGGGGGAGACCCCGGATGTGCGCCACTCGAAAGAGGGGCGAACCAAGAACGCTCCCGAAGACGAAACCGATCTGATGCCCAGATCGGTTTTTTGTTTTCAACCCCTGATGCGCGAACCTGCCAACCACAGATCCTCACGCATCATGACCTCGCTCGCCAAACTCCCCAGCCTCCGCGTGGACGCGGAAAACCCGAACCATCACCTGTGGGATAACCATGGGACGTGGTTTCTTCACTACACGATTCACCCCACCCCGTTGACCAAGGAGCGCATCCGTCGCTCGCTCGGCACGAAAGATGTTCGGGTGGCCCGCGAGCGTCGCGACAACTTCTTTGCCATGCTCGCCAGCAATGCCGCGGCTAAACCCAGCCCGGCAGTACAGAAAATCGCTGCGGCTTAACCGCCACTTCTGCTCCCAGGTTTGTCGTCGTACCGCGAAACGGTCCGGCGCGTAGACTTGCTACCGGCCGCCACCTGAGGCGGCCGTTCTTTTTGGGCCGTCGGGGATTCGTAGCCGCTGCCCCACCCGAACTGCCGTTTGCGTCCTCAGAACCTCACGGTTCGCATCATAAATTTCGCGCCAGCGTTCGCCGGTGCCGAGCAAACGCACACTGATGCGCGTTAAGGTATCGCCCGCCACGACCGTGTAGAAGCGTCCCGTCGGAGCAACGCCTGGCACAGTCGCAAAGTCCGGGCGCACAGCAACTGCGGGAGCCGACGGCGCGCTCCGCCGAATTGGACCACCCACCTCCGAGCTAAGTTGACTCATGGCTGACTGGGCTTGGCGTAGCCGGTGTGCCAGGCCCGAATTCTCAAACTGCAGTTTCGACACGAGCGTTCGCCGCTCGAGCACTTGAGCTTCGGCGTCGGCGCTCAATCTCGCATTTTCCTGCTTGAGTGCCGTAAGTTCCAACTGAGCCGCAGCGAATTGTTTTTCGAGCAGACCCGTGTTCTCGGCGACGCCGGGCGAATTTTGAATTCTTTCCTGAAGCGCGGCTTTTTCGCGCGTGAGTTCCTCGACGGCTGAACTCAACTCCGGAACTCGACTGGTGAGTTGGTTTGACTTGAGCAAATCCGCTTGCGCCTTCCTTGCTGCACCTTCTGCGAGCGCGCGTTCCTGACGAGCCGTGTCCCGCGCATTCTTCAATTCGATCGCCGTTTGTTCGGCCGAGGCGAGCGTTGCTTTTGTTTCCTCCAGCTTTGTCTTCAGGCTCTCTCGCTCCTGCAGCGCCGCCGCCAGTGCCTTCTCAAGATCCGGAGCACGCCCGCTTTCCGTTTTGGCTGCGGTCGCCGCTTCGAGTTTTTCCTGGAGCCCGGTTTTTTCCTGCGTGAGTTGATCGACCGTCGAACTCAATTCGGCAACACGGGCGGCCAGCTGCGTCACTGAAAACGAGCCCGTTTCCCCCTTGCCAGCGGCGGATTGCGCAAGCAACTGCTCGCGACGAGCCGCATCGGCGGCGGCTTTAAGTTCACTGGCAGTCTGTTGGGCGTTCGCTAGCGCAGACTTGGCAGCATCCAGCTCCGAAACGAGCTTCTCCCGCTCCTGTCGCCACGACGGTCCGTTCGCGGCGCCTTCGATCGAACGAGCCTGATCGAGAGCAGCCTGCTTGTCCGCGACGAGCTTGGTATTCTCGCTCGAAAGACGCGCTTGGTCGTCGCGGAGCTGCACGTTCAATTTGGACAACGCTTCCATCTCCGCCAGCAACTCCGTCCGCTCGCCGACTCCAACCGCATCGCCGCGAGCGGTTGCCTTTGCTTTCGACGGCGTCGACGAGAGTTGGGCCAGCCGCTGTTCCGTGTCTTTGAGTTTTGCGTTCGCCTCACGAAGAGCGACCTGAAGCTGTTCTCGTTCAGCCGCCCATTCGGCAGGTCGGGGCGGTGTCCGTCGAGCCGCAGTCAAAGCCTCCTGCGTGGATTTGACATCCGACGACAGCTTCTGGCTTTCCATTTTCCAGCGCTCGAGATCCTCGTTCGTGGACGCATTTTTCGCTACTAGCTCGCTCACCCGCGCCGTTAAAGAGCCAATTTCCGCGGTGGCGGCGCCCGGCGTGGTCCCCGGTGCAGGTAAGACTTCGTTTGTTTTGCGTGCGGCTGTCGCTGCAGCCGTGAGGGTCGCCGCCTCTTTCTTTAAACGCTCCTGCTCCTGACGAGACGCTTCGATCGTCGCCGTGAGCGCCTGAATCTGCGCAGCCATTGCGGAAATTTGCGCCCTCGAGGTGGATTCCTCCCCGACCGGAGCTGCGACCGGCGCGTTCTCTGAGCCTCGGATTGACGATGCACCGGCGTCCAGGTGTTCCGCGCGGCGGATTTGCTGCAGTTCGATGTTGAACCGGGACATCCGCTCGGTCCATTTCGCAAAAGCAGCCGAGGCTGCTACTCGCAATGCGTCCGCTTCGCGGCGCGCCGGGGTCGCTGTAATTTCCTGGGACTGGCCGTGCGCGCCGGTAACCGCAACTGCCCCGCTCGCGGACACGGGTTTGGCGCCGGCGAGTTTCTGTTCCGCGGCCGCGAGCAGTCCACGAGCCTTGAGTGCATCGGCCGCGTTCGCCAGCAGTTCGCCGAACTCCAGTATGAGCTGAGCCGACGACTGCTCGACGCCAAGATTTTCCGTTTTGACGGTCGCAGTTTCCATCGCTCGCGGAGTCCGGACCGGGTCGGGAGCACCCGGCGCATTGTCGTCGTTGACTGCCGTAATTTTCGGTTCCCGCGCGGGCGCTTTTTGCACCGGCACAACGGGCGCCGCCTCGAGTCGAGCTGGAGGCGCGACAACGGGTGCTGCGGTCGGCGTTGCCGCGACCGAAGACTTTGCGGCCGGAGTTCCGGCGCGGTCGGCGAACTGCTGCCGGAGGACCGCCGCACGTTCGTTGGCGGCGGTGAGTTGTTCGGCCGTGAGTTTGTCGCCGACCAGCTTTCGACCCGGAGAATTCGTTCCATTCTCCACGGCAATCGTGAGCCAGGCGTACGACTCAACCAGATCAGCTGGGACACTCCCCCGGCCTTCGGCGAGCAGCAGCCCGTAGTTGTTTTGAGCCGGCGCGAAACCTTGCTCCGCGGCCGTCCGGTAGAGTTCCGCCGCGGCGGCTGCGTCGGGGTTCGAGCCCAGCCCACCCTCGAGCATCAACGCGAGACTGAACCGGGCGCGCATATTTCCTCGATCGGCGGCGTCTCGAAACCATTTCTGCGCCTGGACCCGGTCCTTCGGCACCCCACGCCCTTGTTCGTAGGCCAAACCGAGATTGTATTGAGCCTCAGCGTCGCCGCCGGTCGCCGCTTTTCGGTACCAGCTCAACGCCGCGCTTTCGTCCCGCGTCGTCCCCACGCCTGCCGCGTACATCTGACCTAATTTCAATTGTGCGGCCGGCCAGCCCAGTTCGGCGGATTTTGCATAGCTGCGAAATGCGAGCTGGCGGTCGACCGTCATGCCGTGTCCCGATTCAGCCAGTTGCCCGATATTGTACAGCGCGCCAGCATGCCCGCGAGCCGCAGCTTGATTATAGTAACGGAGCGCGACGCCGTAATCTTGCGTCACTCCATCACCGTGGGCGAACGCATCGCCCAGCGTATTCATCGCGTCGAGATAACCGGAATCGGCTTTCTGCTGGAGCGAGACAATGCCTGACGAGCTCTCGGCTGAACGCGCTCCATTCCAAGTGGCAAGAACCACACTCGCGAGAAGCCACCGACGGCAGGAATCAGAAATAAACGTCGTCGGCAAAACAGCGATTCGTCGCACAGCCGATTGAAGAACGAAACCATCCGCTCCAGCAAGACGGCGCTGAAAAAATCGCCGTTGGGTTGCGGGTTCTCGCGGTTACGTTTCCAAAATCCGCGATGGCAGGAGCGCGGCGTCCTGCATGCCGTGGATGATCTTTTTATCGGGCGGACAAAACGTGGCGAGTGCGCCGGACATGCGCGGTTGACCGCCGATCACGAAGTAGTAGGGGCAAAGACGCAGTCGTCCTGGTTTCGAAACCGCTGCGGCCGGTGTATCCGTCGAAGTCGGCGAGTCGAAAACCGGATGGTCGATGCGACGCGGTTTTCGGTAAGTCTGCAGGATATGAAGATTCGTGGGCGCAAGTTGCAACGCGCGCTCCACCCCTTGCTGCCATTCCTCCCGCGAACAATCACTCCCCAACAAAACACTGCGCGCGCCCCACGCCGTTTCGTGGTAGCCGCTGATTTTGAGAATGAGGTCTCGCTCTTTCTGCGACGCCGCCGCGAGTTCGCGCCAATCGCTTAACGCTCGACCACCGACGCGCGGACCGTCCAGCACCGCGCCAGGCGGCAGAGGCGCCGGATCGATGATCCACGAAGGCGGAATGAGCCCGCGCAACAACTTCAGCGCACGCCCGCTCAACGACTCGGCCCAGAAATCCTGCAGCCGGTGATGATGGAACAGCGCGAGCGAAAGTTTCTCCTCCTGGAAATGCCGCATGGGCGGGCCAATCGAAACCTCCCCGGCCGCCCACGCATCAAAGATGTACGTCGCGGTTTTGACGTTCGCCAAATCGAACAGCTCAAAAAATCGGTAGATGATGTCGATTTTCTCCGGATTCCCGTCGACATCGATACAGACGGACGGACCGAGTGGAAAAATATCGTCGGGTCGCACGCAAAACACGCGCTTCCCCATTAACTGCAGCTGCAATGCCAGCCACTGCATCTCGGGTTGATACGTCGCCGCTTCATCACTGACCGCGAGCGCAATCAGGGGATTGGTCAGCTCCGGCCGCAGTCCTGCCAACGATGCGTGGAAATTCTTCACCATCGCGTCCCCGGCCCCAAGAATGGTCGGATCAGCGTCTGCGCCGTACAAACGATTCAGGAAAGCGGTGAGACCGATCCCGCCCGGAACCGAGTCCAGCTCGGTCAGCGCGAACCCGTCATCGGTCAACAACAGGTCCGGTCGCAACACGGTGGGAAACGCGCCGCGATTACGCGAATCCCGCGCGTGTGCGATCAACTGCGGCGGCTTTCCCCGATCGAGATAATCCGCGACCCACGGCGCCAGCAGCGGCTTGTTCCGCAAGAGATTTTTGCCGGCCGCCGACCGCAGGTACAGCGTTTCCAGCGCTTGATGAAACTCGAAACACGCCGCACCGATGGCCTCGAGCTGGGAAACCTGATCGCGGCTCAACGGCCAGGCTGACGGCGACAACTGCCACGACTTCGCTTCAAACAGCGGCTGAGCCCCGAGCGTCGCGTGAATGTGTTCGTAGGAAAGTTCGAGCATGTCGGAGCCGTGCGGCCCGTTCTCTTAAACGCGATCAGGATGGGGCGCAACCGACCCGCCATGACCGCGAGAACAGGAGTTCCGAAATTAATCGTCCATCTGGATGTCTTTGTTCCGGTGACGCGGGCAACCCGCTCGCAACCACGCCGTGACGAAGCGGTCGATGTCGCCATCAAGCACGCCTTGCGTGTCACTCGTGCTCACGCCGGTCCTCAAATCCTTGACCATTTGATAAGGCTGAAGGACGTAACTTCGAATCTGTGCCCCGAAGCCGATTTCGCCTTTCTCACCGTAGAACTTATCCATCTCCGCGCGTTGTTCGTCCTGCTTCTTCTCATAGAGCCGCGCCTTAAGAACGTTCATCGCGGCAGCCTTGTTCTTGATTTGGGAGCGCTCGTTTTGGCACACGACGACAATGCCTGAAGGCATGTGCGTCAGCCGGACGGCGGAGTCGGTCGTATTAACGCCCTGACCACCTTTGCCCGAGGAACGGTAGACGTCCGTTCGAATCTCGTCTTCCGGAATGTCGATGGTGATTTCGTCGGTGATTTCGGCGACAACGTCCACGGCACAGAACGACGTATGGCGGCGCTTGTTGGAATCGAAAGGACTGATACGCACGAGCCGGTGCACTCCGCGCTCGGCCTTGGCGTAGCCATAGGCATTCTCGCCTTTGATCAGGATGGTGGCCTTGCTGATGCCGGCCGTATCCCCGGGCTGCACATCCTGGAGCTCGACCGTGAACCCACGACGTTCGGCCCAGCGACTATACATCCGGAAGAGGATATCCGCCCAGTCGTTGGCCTCGGTTCCGCCGGCGCCGGACTGAATCGAGAAGATCGCGTTGTTTTGGTCGAACTGGCCGGTGAGGAAGGACGCAATTTCCAGTTCGTCGAGTTCGGCGATCATCGCCGCGACCGACGACTCGAGCTCCTTGGCGTAGGCGTCCACCTCGCCCGGTGACGCGGTTTCCACCAATTCCAACATCACCTCGAGATCATCCACTTTCTTCTGAAACGCCACGACGGGCAGTACGGCTCGCTTCAGCGTGTTCAGCTTGCCGATGTACTTTTGGGCCCGATCGGTATTGTCCCAGAACGTGGGCGCACCCATTTCGCCCTCACTGGCCTCTATTTCCCGCTGCTTTTGGTCGACGTCAAAGAAACCTCCATAGATGCCCGGCGCGCTTCTTGATGTTTTCGATGTGGTTGAAAGTCTCTGGTGCGATCATGAAAGGGTCCATGGCCGCAAAGACCTCACGGCGGGGCAAGGGAAATCTCAGAACCTAAGTTCGCCGGGCTGCCGAGATAACCAATCCGCCGGCCTTCAAGTTGATACCAAGTGTGCTCTTGCAGCGGCTCGCGCATCAACAAAACCTCGTGATCGACCAGCTTCCGATCGCGGGAATTGAAAACAATAACGCCAAATCCGCGGGTCGTCGGAACACGCACCGCCAGCAACACCGAAACCGATTTCCGGGGATAGGGCTCCAACAGCAGCGTTCCACTGACGAGCGCATAGGCTGACTGCTCCGGCGTCGCGGGTGCTCGCGCAAGGATCTCCATCGGCTCAACCGCGCCCGTCGCATAAAAGGTCCAAGGCTTGAGCGGCCCCCGTAGTTGCCGACCAAAGCCGTCGTCAACCAGTTCGTACCGACCGGTGGCCAGCAACGCGGGAACATCAATCCCCCCCGGCTTCGTTTCGACCAAAGGTTCTGGCGTCGCCACGGGCGCTTGAGTCTTGACCGCCACGGGTTTGACCACGTTCGACTCGACTCGGGCCGCAGTGGGTTTTGGCTCCCGCGCTGGCAGCGATTCGAGGATCGAGACGAAGACGCCGAAGGTCAGCAAAACGGCGGCGCAGAAGATCAGCCAAAGGTCCCACCACTCAGGGCGGACAATGGCTGGGTTTTGCTTCGCCGATTTGCTCAGCTCGAGCATGGCCACCTGCAACTTCGCCAGCTCACGGCCAAGTTCGGCGGGTGTGCTTTTCGAACGCAGACGCGCGTCATTCACCTGTTTCGCGACGCGCTCAGAGCCGTCGCTCCACATCCACTCGGGCGCGGATGGGTCGAACTTGCGCGTCATCGTTCGAATCCTTGAACAAAAATAAACCCGCGAGATGAGGAGAACCGAGGCAATCGTCGCGGCCGGCGCGGCGGACCGGCTGAGCCACATCGCGATCGCCGTCAGGGCCAGCACGCCGCCCGAATAAAAAGTGCTCGGCAAGCCCCAGATTACCGTCCGCGCGAGTAGGGTTTGAAGTCGGAACCAGAACAGCGCGGACACCAGCGCGTCCGCTTGCGACTGCAAAGCCGTGAACCGTTGCCGGCGCGACGCGTCATGAGTGATGTAGCCATAACGCTCCGGCGCTTCCGCGGTGAAAGCCAGAATCACGGTGTCGCGCGCGCTCGGTACCTTGGCCGCCAGGATCGTCGCGAGAGCGGGGTTCGAGTTGGTCGCGTACACCGAGCGCAGCAGGTCGATCCGTTCCCGCAGCAAGGCGCCCGCTTTCAAAGCGAGTTCGAGCATCCGAGCATGACCGACCGCATCGTGCGGATCCAGCCAACCGTGTTGTTCACCGTGACGCAGCGCCTCGAGGCCCTTGGTCGCAACCGACGTGAGCACACGAGCCGCCGCGGCATCGAACGACTCAACGAACCCGATGACTGCTGGCGCCAGCATGGCCGTGAGGACGGCAACGCCCGTGCTTGCACCGGCAACCCGCAAAACTTCGGTGAGTCCCGCCACGTCGACGGACTGACCCCGAACGCGCAGCGGCGTGCGGACGCCACTGCCATTGGCGAGAGAAAGCCACGCCAGCGCGGCGGTCACGGTGCGGCGCGCCACCACCGGAACGTCGCCCCAAGCGGCCGTCTCGGAAAGATCACAAACCGATTGGAGTCGCTCGAGTTCTGCGCGATGGGCCGGCGAATCCTTCAGGAACACGGCGAGCGTCTCAGGTCGCGCCGCATCAAACAGCATTTCTTCACCTTCATCCCAATTCTCCGCACGCGTGAAATAGTCCGCGGCTTCTGCGAGCGTGAAACTCCGACCGCGAAAAACCCAGAGCCGCGCATTTCGCGGCAGTTCATAATGGTCCTGAACCGGTTCATGCCGCAGCCAGCGTTGCACCGCGTCCAATCCCCACCGCGCTTCCAACGAACCCGTGAGCAAACCGCGGAGCAAGGGCGCGAGGGCCGGTTCCACCTGCATGTACTCCAACGCCCCCGCGCGCACTCCCGCCGGCTCGCGCTCCAGAAGCAGCGCCTCCGCACGGGCGCGGAGCTCCGGCGTGCGTTTCGTCACGTCACGGTCGAGCACAAGCCCGAGGATGTGCCGTCCGATTAGGAATTCCTGGACCGCACGCCCCGTTGACCACCAGTCCCACGCACACAATCGCGTCCCGGGTTGGTGCCGCGCCACCCCGGCGGCTTCCGGTGGCGCATAGAAGGGGTCCACATCCGAAGGCATCAGGACCGGCTGCGTATAGAGCGTGGCCTCATGCAGACCGCCCAAAATATAGACCGGTTCACCGACGGACTCATCGATATAAATGACACTCGGACAAATATTCAGGTGAACGACTCCCTGCGCATGGAGCGCCCCTAGGGTGGCAGCCAGTTGCCGTACCAGTGCCTCGATTTCGGCGAAGCCAGGGCGATGACACGCCAGCCACTCGAGCAAGTTCATCGCCGGCGGCACGGTGGACACTTCGTAACGCCAGCCTCCGGTTTCCTCGGCCGAAATGCAGTGGACCGTTTGCAGGTCTGATTGGGCCGAAAGTCGCTCCCACGCTCCTCGACGCCATTCTGTCGCCTCTCCCACCAGCATCGCACGGATCACAACCTTCCGCCCGCCTTGATCTGCCAGGAAGGCTCGCGCTCCGCCGGCTGGCCAAATCTCTTCGATCAGGAAGTCATGCCAGCGCTCGCCGATTACGAGGCCATCACTCGTCCGCGAACTCAACGCAGGCTCCACCGCCGGCCGGTTATCGGAATCCGGCGGACGATCTTGAACAACCGTACCGTGGGCGGAATCGGACATGGGAGGCAGAGCTGTCGCTCCCGCCTAAACGACACCACCCCCACAAACTTTAACCCAACGGCCAGTCTATCCTGCCAGAGGGCAATTTTGCCGTTGAAACGCCTGATCTAAATCTCTTGAGCGAGCTGAGGTGGCCGCATGAACACTAAACCGGCTCCATGCAGTCGAGACCCGGAGAATCATCGTAGCATTGGTCGTGAGACCAATGACCGGCACGCCCCACCGCCCCTTCCACCGTCTCACGACGGTGGCTACTTCCGACTGCATGACTATGGCTAAGCCGAACCTGCGGCAGCTTCAGACCGGCGATCCTTCCAATCCCAGTACCGCGCGATCGCGATGCTGATTTCATACAGGATGTACAGCGGGATGGCCATCGCGACCTGCGTTACCACTTCTGGCGTCGTCAATAGCGCTCCCAGTACAAGTGAAATGACAACGACATGGCGGCGATAGTGGGCCAGTTGATGATGGGTCAGAAAACCAAGCTTCACCAAGAGGAGCACGACGATCGGAAACTGAAATCCAATCCCCATGCCCACGATAAACTTGGTCACGAACCCGATGTAGGCGTCTGCGCGCCAGTCGTAGGCCTCAAACCCCATCATTTGCGAGTATTCCACCGAGGCTCGAAGCGCGAGGGGTAACAGGGCGAAATACGTCATCAACACACCCGAAAAGAATAGCAGCACACCCCACCCCATCCACTGCGCCAACATCGACTTTTCCTTCACGCTGAGTGCTGGCAGGAAGAACTGTCCCATGAAGTAGATCCAAAAGGGCGCCGACACCACGATCGCGCCGTAGAGTGCCACCCGAAAGGCGACGAAAAAGGCTTCCGCGGGACTCAGATTGTGCAATCGCACCCGCAAACTACCCGTCGCACCAGGATCCGTGGGCAATGCTTTCAACGTCGCGACCTGTTGATCCCCGATCTGGGCAACCCCGAGCTGATACACCATTTGTGGCGCGCTGCCCGGCGGAAATCCGGCCAGCTGCTCGGGCGAGACGTTGTAGGGCCCCAGCTGCGTGTCACCAATCTTGAACGCCACGCTGGGCTTCGGTTTCTGGAACAGGTCAATCCGCTGCAACGGATATTCCAGGACCGTCACTATCTTGTCGGCGAACAGAAGGCAGACGATCAGCGCGAGCCCAATGGCAATGGCGGAACGCAACAACGCCGATCGAAGATCACGCAGGTGATCCCAAAACGATTTCTTCGCGCCGGTATCGTCGCCGTCAGTCAGGAGTTCGGCGTCGCTCATGGGCGCAGAAAGTCTCCCACTCGGGCGTTACTTTCCGCCATCGAGACCGGGTTGATCGCAAACCCGCCCAAGCCTGTATTATCGCCGCAGCGTTCCAGCCGCTTTTTCGGCGAGAAAGGACTCGTACGTTTTGGCGACGCCCTCAGCCAGTCCAAGTTTTGCCCGCCAGCCCAGTTTCGTGAGCCGCGAGACGTCCATGAGTTTGCGAGGTGTGCCATCAGGTTTGGTTGAATCCCATACAATGCGGCCGGTATAGCCAGTCACAGTCGCGATGGTCTCAGTCAATTCCTTGATCGTCACGTCTGTACCCGTTCCGACGTTGATCCAATCCGGAGGGTTGTCCAGTCGCAGCAAAAACGCGCAGGCGTCGGCGAGGTCGTCGACATGCAGGAATTCCCGGCGTGGCGAACCGGTGCCCCACGCCACCACTTCGGGCTGACCCGTTTCTTTGGCCTCATGAAACTTGCGGATCAGAGCCGGCAACACATGAGAATTTTGCAGGTGATAGTTGTCACCCGGGCCGTAGAGGTTCGTCGGCATCGCCGAGTGAAACAACACGCCGAACTGCTTCCGGTAGTACTGGCACAGTTTCAGACCGGCGATTTTTGCGATCGCGTACGCTTCGTTGGTCGGCTCCAACGCGCTCGTCAGCAGACTTTCCTCGGCCATCGGCTGCGGTGCCAGCTTCGGATAGATGCAGGAGCTGCCCAGAAACAGCAGGCGCTTCACGCCCGTGGCATGGGCCGCACGGACCGCGTTCGCCGCGACGATCAAGTTGTCATAGAGAAAATCAGCCGGATAGGTATTGTTTGCGTGGATCCCGCCGACCTTTGCTGCGGCGATGATGGCGACGTCGGGACGCTCCGCGGCGAAGAACGCATCCACCGCGCGCTGATCGGTCAGCTCGAGCTCGCGGCGCGGCCGCGCCAAAATCGACACGTCCGGTTCACGGCCGAGACGACGCACCAGCGCCGAACCCACCATTCCCTGGTGACCTGCAACATAGATTTTCATACGGAAGAGCGCACAAGAAGCACGAAACGGACGAAAAACCAACCGGCGCCTCGAATCGAGCGTTCTCGGTGCGCGACGTGATTACACGCTGGGAAGCTGACTGATTTGCCGTTCGCGTTTGGCGAGCTCAAGGTCGCTTTCCACCATGATCTTCACAAGATCCTTGAACAGGACCTTGGGCTCCCAACCGAGCTGTCGCCGTGCCTTCGCTGGATCACCGATCAGCAATTCGACCTCGGCGGGCCGTTCATAGCGGTCGTCGTATTTCACGTATTTCTGCCAGTCGAGCTCCAGCAACGCGAACGTCTCCTCGCAGAATTCCCGCACGCTGTGCGTCTCGTTGGTGGCCACGACGAAATCGTCCGGTTTGTCCTGCTGCAGCATCAGCCACATCATCTCGACATACTCTTTCGCATAGCCCCAATCACGTCGTGCATCCAGGTTGCCGAGGTAGAGCGAGTCCTGCAGCCCGAGTTTGATCCGGGTCGCCGCCCGCGTGATCTTACGCGTGACGAAAGTCTCGCCGCGACGCGGCGATTCATGGTTGAAGAGGATCCCGTTGCTGGCGTGCAGGCCGTAGCTTTCCCGGTAATTTACCGTCAGCCAGTAGGCGTAGACCTTGGCGCATCCGTACGGCGAGCGAGGCCAGAACGGAGTGGTCTCGACCTGCGGTACTTGCTGAACCTTGCCAAACATTTCGGACGACGAGGCCTGATAATATCTGACCTTCTTGACCAGCCCGGCTTCACGGATGGCTTCGAGAATCCGTTGGGCTCCGAGACCATCCACATCGCCCGTGTACTCGGGAATATCGAACGACACCCGCACATGCGACTGAGCGCCTAAATTATACACTTCATCCGGCTGAAGTTCATACAAGAGCTTCACCATCTGCACGGAGTCCGCGAGATCGCCGTAGTGAAGAAAGAGCCTCACGCCGTTCACATGTGGATCTCGATAAAGATGATCGATGCGGCTGGTGTTGAACGTCGAGGCACGGCGAATCACGCCATGCACCTCGTAGCCTTTCGCCAGCAGCAGCTCCGCCAGATAGGAGCCATCCTGGCCTGTGATCCCTGTAATCAATGCTTTTTTCATTCGGTAAGGAGCGACGATCAGATTAGGTGGGGAGCGGCAGGTTCCCCGCAAACCGTAAACACTGGAGATGCACCCCTTCGCTCAGGGATTCCCTAACCACGGCGCCGCGATCGATCAGACCGGAAGATTCCCTTCCGTTCCTCTCGGCGCGGCTTGATCTCTCCACCGCTCGCTCAGATCCGAGCCCATCTCACGCCACGCCTCGCGCCGTATCCGTCTTTTAATGTCGTCGCCGGGAAGCGCCGGGCGCCGGGCTTTGCACCCGCAGTGCCCGCGCGACTCGTGAATGCGCGTGCCGCCGCCTTTCGTTCCCTCACGCGTGCGGCACTCTCGCCGGAGTTGCAGCTCGCTTTAGGTCCGGGCGAGCATGCTCAAACCACGTCGCTTTCGATTGCAAATCTGGCGCGGGGGAAGAGCGTTACCGTCGCCCAGCACGCCCGCGGTCACGTTCACTCATGACAATTTCTCACGCGAATTCGTCGGACCCAGACCGCAGCGGCGCAGACCTCGATTTGCAGATCTTTCGCTTCCTGGCGAAAGAGACGGGCACCACCCTCGCAGCTCAGATCGAAGAGTACCTGGGATTTTTCGACGCCGATTTGCAGCTCACCGCGCAATCGATCGCGGGAGGCAACGCGAAGGAAATCCATCGCGCGGCTCACCGGCTGGTGTCCCATGCCAGCATCGTGAAATGTGAACCTTTGATCCAACTCGCCTGCCAGCTTCAGGCCGAAGCCGCGGTCCTCAGCCCGAGCGAGCTCGCCGCGTTCAGTCAGGAGCTGCAGGACGCGTTCACCGTGCTGCGGCAGCAGCTGGCAACGGTGCGGCTTTCGAATGCACCCGCGTGAAACCGTGCTTGATCGCGAAGGCGATCAGCTTCGGAGTGCCCTTGATCTCCAACTTGCGCAGAATCCGGCTCCGATGAGTTTGTGCCGTGCGGCCGGAGACATCGAGCCTCGCGCCAATTTCACCGTCGCTTAAGCCCTGCCCGATCAGTGACAGCACGGCGCGCTCGCGATCGGAGAGGATTTTCGTGAACGACATCGGATCGGCCCGGCGGGCTATCTTCGCCGCCTTGAAGGCCGGCGAAAAATAGATCTGGCCGGTTTCCAGCGCCGCCAACGCCTCGTGCAGCGTTTCCACCGTGTTGGTGTTCTTGTCGACGAAGCCGTGCACGCGCGATTGTTCGACACAAAACAACGTGTAGTCGTCGCAATGTGACGACAGCACGAGCACGCGCAGCGTCGGCAGTTCCTCCAGCACACGATCCGCCACCGCAAATCCGTCCATGTCGGGAAGCGATAGATCAAGAATCGCGATGTCCGGTTTCAGCCGGAGAATCATTTCCACTGCAGTGATGCCGGAATCCGTTTCGCCAATGACCTGATGACCCGACGGCACTTCACACGCCTTGCGGATCAGGTCGCGAAACATGCGGTGATCTTCAACGACGACAATGCGCACGTTCTCAGGCAAGCAGCGCCGCTTCACCGGCTCAAGCCTGCTCCGCAGCTCCGCTCCCCGCGTCCAGGTTGCAGGTCGTTCGTTGATCATACCGGCGTGGAACCCCGCGGCTGATGGATGAGCCCCACCCAAAAAGTCTTTGTGCGAGCTTCGTGCGTCGTATCCGGTGCATGAAACATCACCGCACCCGTTTTCAGCACGAGCGGTTTTCCGTTGTCCAACGTATCTTCGAGTTCTCCGGCCAGCGTGATGACACACTCCCCATACGCACCACCCGCGTGGTGCGAATGCCGGCCAGTCCCTGCGCCTTCGAGAACGCTGAGCGCCCAGATTCCGCCCGTCTCCGGATCCGCATCCAGCAACGCCACGGCCCGTTTTCCCGGTCCCGGCTTCTCGGACGCATAGGTCCAGTCAAGCTGCAGCGCGCTAAAATGAGCCACACAGGCCGCGATGTTGGGGGCCAGGTTCTGGAGATCGAGCAGCTTGCCCGGCAACACCAGCGGCAGCTGCAAACCGAACGCATGACGCCCTTCGAGTTGCGGTGGTTGATCCGAGCCGGACAGGGGGGAAACGGTGGACCCGAAACTGAAATCGCTGATCATCGGAGGACGAGTTGAAGTGATCGCGGCACTGAGGATTGATTCTGGACCAGTTCCGCGGGACTTCGAGACCGGCTGAGAATCATGAGCTGTACGAGCTTCCGCACTACGTATTTGTACGCAATGCCCGTTTTTACGCCCTCGGGTGCGGTCGGCCCACCCATTGCATGCCACGGGGCCGGACCTCCCGCCTTTCGTCGGCAAGACTCCGCCCACGCCGGCTGGAACCCGATGGGGAAGCGGACGCCTTAGCGCGGCTCAGTGTACCCGAGTAGCCGGGATAACTCCGCCGCGGCCGCCTGCACCTTGGCGGCGAGTTCCGGGACGCGTTCCTTCGTGAATCGCACGGTCGCGGCCGTGATGCCAATGGCGGCGGCCACATTGCGATCGGAGTCAAATACCGGCACCGCCAGGCAGCGCACCCCGACATTGAACTCCTCGTCGTCGAGGCTGTACCCACGTTTTCGCGTCACTTCGACTTCGCGCTTCAGCTCCTTCAGCGTGGTGAGCGTATGCGCGGTCCGACGCTCCGGCCGGGCTTCCGCGACAATTTCCGGCAGCCGGTCGTGGTACAGATAGCTCAGGAAAATTTTCCCGGTGGACGAACAATGCAGCTCGGCGAGAAACCCGGGACGCGACGCGGCGCGCAAAGGGTGCGGGCTATCCTGCACCGCCACAATCAGCGCCCGCTCGTCGCAGGGAATTGCCAGGTGCGATGTCTCGTCCACCTCGATCGAAAGCGTCTGCAACACGGGCAGCGCCAGCTCTCGGATTTCAGTGCCGGCCAGCGCCGCGTTGCCCAGCTGGATCAGGACCGGACCGAGTTCGTAGCGCCCTTCATGTTTCCGCGCGAGACCTTCGAGGTGCAGCGTGGTCATGATTCGCAGCGTCGTCGTAACCGGAATCTGGAGACTGCGCGCGAGGTCCGCTGCTTTCAGTCCATCGGGGTGGCGGCCGAGCATTTTAAGGATGCGGCAGGCATTACGTAAATTGGGAATCACATAACGCTCGCCGTCATCGGACAGGACTTTCGCAGGGGAACGAATTGAAGCGGTAGGCACAGGAAGAAGGGAAGGAGCGCGGTGGACGAGCACAGTTCAAACCCGATTCGACTCAAGCCACACGCGAAATTTTTTGTTGCCAAGGTTCCTAAACTTTCAAATATGGAATGCAAGTTCATTAGTGAACTAACACCTCAGGCGCTTCCACCCCGCGGCGCTGCCTCCTCTGACTACCTTCGGTGAGGCGCACTGTCGGGCTGAAGGCTCAGAAACCCCCACACCTACCAGCCATGAAGTTCATCCCGTTCACCCTGCCGAAAATTCCGGGCTTCGACCGAGCCATTCGCCCACGAGCCCGCCTTTCCACCGTATGCGCCGCCGCCGTTGCGCTGTTCGTCTCCGGCTTCGGAACACTTCCCGCCCACGCCCAAGTCACCCCCGCCAGTACGGTCACCGGTCAGGTTCTTGACGCCACGACCGGCAAGTACCTCGAGGGCGCCGAGGTCGCCATCAAAGGCACCGACTTGCACACCACCACGTCGCGCGACGGTCGCTTCAGCCTGAGCGGCGTTCCCGCTGGCGCGCAAACCGTGGTCGTCAGCTATCTGGGGCTCGAAACCCAAAACGTCCCCGTCAACGTAGAAGCCGGACAAACCGCTCCCGTCGCCGTGCGCCTCGTCTCCGACGTCGTCCAACTGAGCGCTTACACCGTCACCACGATGCGCCAGGGCATGGCCCAGGCCGTCGCGCTGCAAAAAGTCTCAGTTCAGTACAAGGTCGTGGCCGCCGCGGACCAATTTGGACCGGTGTCCGAGGGCAACATCGGCGAGTACCTCAAGTTCCTGCCGGGCGTCACGATCGACTACAACGTCAACGACGCCCGCGGCATCAGTCTTCGCGGCCTCAGCACCGCGTTCACCATCGTCGCGGTCGACGGCACGCCCATGGCCGGCACGTCGTCGATCGACGATACGCGCCGCTTCGAATTCGAGCAGATCGCGATGAACAACGTCGAGACGACCGAGCTCTACAAAAGCGTAACGCCCGACATCCCCGCTTCCGCCACCGGCGGCTTCGTAAATTTCGTGACGAAGAGCGCCTTCGATCACGAGGAGACCCAGATCATCGAGTACGATCTCTCGCTCTCGGCTCCGAGCACCAATCTGAGCGCGTCGAAACAGGGCGGCGTGTGGGGCCACAAGAAAGAGTTCACCGCCCGTCCCAGCTTCGAGGTCAACGTCGCCCGCAAATTCAACGAGAAGATCGGCATCAACGTGAACTACCGGTTGTCGGAAAAATACGATGATTCTCCCCGGCAAGTCTGGGCGTTCAACCAAACCGCAGGGACCTCCACCGTCCCCGGCCTCAACACCACTCCGCGCCTTCAAACCTATACAATTCAATCGGAGCAGAAGCTGACCCACCGCGAATCGTTCGCCACCAAAGTCGATTACCACATCAGCGATTCCACCCGCCTGTTCGTCACCGGCCAGTGGAACTGGTACGACTTGAACTTCACGCAACGCGGACCGTCGTTCGCTCTCGGCAATGCCGCGGTGCGCAACGGCGACAATTCCTTCACCTCCGCCGCCGGTGCGACCATCACCAATGGCGTCCTCTACCGTAACAAATATGGCACTACGATCCATTTCAACGGCACGTTGAGCCATGATTTCGAAAATGGTTCCAAGGTCGAAATCACCCCATACTGGTCGCGCGCCAATGGTCAGTACCGCGACGCCAGCAAGGGTTTCATCTCGACGAACGCCACCATCGCAACCGGCGCGACCACGTTCAGCAGCTTCACGCTCGCCAACGTCCTGAGCCGCGGCAGCAATCCCGGGATCACCCTGAATCGCGCCGGCGCCGATCTGCCGGTCAGCTATATTCGCGATCTCGGCAACTATACCCTGTCCAACATCGGCGCCAACGGCGCTCCGGGCACGGGCAACGGCCTGCAATCACGTCCGTGGACCGCCATCGACGAAAAGAACGGCATCAACGGAAACTACACCCACAGCCTGAAGCAGCTCGCCATGCCGAGTACCATCGAAGTCGGCTTCGCCTTGGACAACACCGACCGTCTGATCGATCGGCCAGATCTGCGTTACACCATCCCGGCCACCACCGGCTCCGCTTTATCCGCGTTGCAGGACCCGGGCTACAACAAGGACGTCGCCTTCGGCTTCGGCACGATCCAGGCGATCGATCCGTTCAAGTCGTGGGAGCTGGCGAAGAACAACGCGGTCTTCCTTTCCACGTACGACACACGAGTGATCAAGGAAAAAAATGACGCCGTCTTCCTGCGCGCCGACGTCAACCTCACGCCCGACGTACTGTTCACCGGCGGCCTGCGTTGGGAAAAGCGCGACATCGACGCCACGGCGCGGACCGGTGCGTCCGTGCGAAATCTCCAGACGAAGACCAACCTGAACTACGATCATTACTACCCCTCGGCGCAGCTGAAGTTTACGCCGAAAAGCTTCAAGCCGCTCGTCGTCCGCGCCGGCTTCAGCCGGACCATTGGTCATCCTGACTACCTGGATATCCTTCCCGTGATCAACACGGAGAGTTCCATTGGAGCCGGAGATGGCTCGCTCAGCGTTCCCGCCGCAAACCTCCAGCCGTATTTCACCAAGAACTACGATCTCAGCATCGACTATTATCTCAAGAACTCCGGCGTGATCGGCCTCAGCCTCTTCCGCAAGGACGTGTCGAACTTCATCGTGACCCGCACCATGACGTCGGCGGAACGCACCCAGTATGCCGAGCTGTACGGCCTCAACGCCGCCGCGTTCGGACCCACCGCGACCGGCGCAATCCGCGAGAACGGAGCCAACACGCGGCTAGAAGGGCTTGAGCTGAGCTACGCCCAAAATCTCACGTTCCTCCCAAAGCCTTTTGACGGCTTCAATCTGCAGGCGAATTTCACCTATATCGACATCGATGCGACCGATGCCGACCGCTTCAAGGCGATCGATGCGGAATACGCCCAATCGCGCGCCGTCTCACCGAAAACCGCCAATCTCATCATCGGTTACCGCTACAAAAAGATCTCGCTGACCGCCACGACCAACTGGGTTGATGACAGCTTGTTCGGTGGATTCGTCGCCACCAGTGCGATCCTCGCCCCCGCGGGTTCGACCAACACGACCAATCCTTTATTGGACACTCGCCTCGCCTTGTACCGCTCGGAAAAGACCACGACCGATTTCAAGATCCAGTATGCGTTCAACAAACAGGTGAACGTCTACTTCCTCATCCGAAACGTATTCAATTCCACGCGTGACGACTATGCGCAGGGCTACCTGCCGGAGAACAGGGGCATCATCCTTCCCCGCACGACGTACGAGTTCGGCGAACCGCATCTGACGCTCGGGGTGAAGGGAACGTTCTAAAAATCACGGGGCGCGCTCGAGCCGCCTACCGACGTCGCTGCTCCGCGCACTGCGTATTCAAAAGAGCGGTTCGAACCACTTCGAACCGCTCCTCTGCGGCGCAGTCCACTTCTCCCGCCGCTGGCCAGCGCCCAACACGCCTCGCGTCCTCAATGATCCAAGGATGGAGGAGGTGGCGTTGAGCGGGCATTCACGGGATCCTCAATCGCGGGTCACAGACGCCGCTCTACTCGAGTAGCGCGGCGTCTCCGACCCGCGGCTTGAATTCGCCCGCCCTGTCATTGCGACGAGCCCCCGCGACTGCGGCGGTCCACCCATCCCACTGAACGAAACGGAGCTTCCTGTCGGCCACTGAACTCGACATCCGTCAGCACTTTCATCGTCGGTTCTGCACCCCGAACTCTCGCGCTCCCTGCGGCCGCAAAAGGTTTAAAATTTTGGGTTGAACCATTCCTCCGTTCGCCCATGAAAAACATGTTCATTAGTGAATATACCCCTCTGTTCCGGCTTTGACTCCGGCAGAGTCCACCAACCACCCCCGCACCTCATGGAAAACACACCTCCTGGACGGCTCAGTTCGTCCTCTCTCACGCTTGCTTCATTAATGCGCCGTCTCATCACCTTCTTTCTACTGCTCGGTCTGAGCCTGTCTGCCACCGCCCAAACGGCGCAAGGCACCGGCTCGATCGAAGGTCGTGTCCTCAACGTCGGTAATAGCCGGTACCTGAACAACGCCAAGGTGACCGTGGACGGCACCACGCTCACCACCAGCTCCAATGAGTTTGGCGAGTTCCGCCTCAACAATGTTCCCGCCGGCACCGTGACCGTCAGAACTGTCTACACCGGTCTCGACGACGCGACCTCGACGGTAACGGTGACACCTGGAAAACTTGCGGTTCTGAAGGTAGAGATGACCAGCGTCGCGCGCTATGGAGCCGACACGACGGTGGTACTCGACACCTTTACGGTTTCAGGCCAGCGCGAATACGAGGGCGACGCCCTTGCAACGAACGAGCAGCGTTACGCTCCGAACGTAAAGGTCGTCATGTCGTCCGATTCATTCGGCACGATCAACGAAGGTAATCCCGGCGAGTTCTTAAAGTACCTGCCCGGTATCACCGTCGACTACGTCGCAGCCGACGTGCGCACGGTCTCGGTCCGCGGCTTCGCTGCGCAGTTCACCAATGTTTACTGGGACGGCATGCGGCTGACCAGTTCGGCATCGGGTTCGAGCAATCGTATCTTCGAGTTCGAACAGGTCTCGATCAACAACACATCCCGCACGGAGATCACCAAGCTGCCCACGCCCGACATGCCCATGGATTCTCTCGGCGGCACCATCAACTTCGTTTCGAAGAACGCGTTTGAACGTCGTGGGGCCCAGCTCAATTACCGTTTATACCTCAACGGTAACGACGAAAATCTATCCGTGAAGAAGACGCCCGGACCGGATGCATCGAAACACTACAAGATTCTGCCGAATGTCGATTTCGACTATACTCTGCCGGTCAACGATCGGTTCGGTATCGTCGTCACCGGACTGTCGTCGAATCAGTATGTCGAACAGCATCGCTGGCAGCCGACATGGAACTATGCCCAGGCGGGTGCAACGCCAACGAATCCGTATCTCCAGCAATGGCAGCTTCAAGATGGTCCGAAAACGACCAATCGCGATTCACTCGCGCTGAAAGCCGACTGGAAAGCCACGGATACCCAGGTCCTCTCCATCGCTTTTCAAAACAACTACTACCACTCGTTCTTCGGTAATCGGAATCTGAACTTCAACATCGGCACCACGGCCACCCCAGTTACAGCCAACGCGGGCAATTTGGTCTGGACGCCAAGTACCGTCACCGCGGCTCAAGGCCGTGCGACCGTGACGCAAGGCAGCTCCTTCCGCGACAAGTACGGCAATACGTTCGCCACAAAGCTGAATTGGACCCTCGACAGCGGTGACTGGTTTGCGAACGCGGGTCTCGCTTTCGTCAAGTCACGGACCTGGTATCGCGCGCTCGGACGTGATCACTTCTCCAACGTCGGTACGACCATGCAGGGGGTGAACAAAGTGACCGCCACCGACATCGACCTGGATCAAATCAATTGGCAGGCATTGAACGCCACCAACACGGTGCTCTCTCCCACCGATCTTTCGAATTACCGGCTGGGCACCCTGCGCGATGATCCGATTGACGGTCTTGCGCAATCAAAGGAAGCGAAGGGCGAAATCGGACGCAGCTTCAACATGAGCTTCCCGCTGAAAGTTTCGCTCGGATTCGACGTTCGCGAAGAAACGCGCGACAATCGGCGGTACCAGAACGATTATACTTACCTCGGGGCGGACGGCGTCGCGAACACTGCGGATGACAATGCCGCGACCTATCTGGACAAAACCTACCTGGGAGTGGATCCATATTGGGGATACAGCCCGATTCAGTGGGTTGATCCGTACAAGCTGTCGGATGCATTCGACGCCAACCCAGGGTGGTTCCGACTGGGCACGGGTACGGCGCAAACGGGCGTTCAGTCTGAGCTTTTCCGCAGGCAGAACTCGGAACGCATCACCGAGCGCGTCACCGCTGGCTTCGTTCAGTTCGATGCCCATTTTCTCGACAACAAACTCGGCGTTGTCGGTGGCGTACGCTTTGAACAAACAAAGGACAAGGGCCAAGGCTTGCTGAACGATCCCGATGCAGTGTGGCAGCGGAACGCGAACGGCACGTTTGTCGACAGCGACCCAAACACCGCCGGGACCCAGCGGGTTCGAAAGTCCGAAGCCGGTACCGCAGGGTCGCTGCAAGAGCTGAATCTCACCAGCATCGAACGTGGTTACAAAGCCGACCGCAGCTACGAGGGTTACTATCCAAGTATCCATTTCACTTACAACCTCACGCGCGACCTTCTCGTTCGTCTCGCGTATGCCGAGACCTTTGGCCGGCCCGACTACGCCAACATCATTCCTGCCACCACGATTGATTCGGACGACAACGATCCCATCAACAACCCCGGAACCCTCACGATCCGCAACACCGGTCTCAAGCCGTGGACCGCGAAGAATTACGAGGCCTCCGTGGAGTATTACAAGGGAGGCGGCATGGTTTCGTTTGGCCTATTCTCAAAAACGCTCACCGACTTCTGGGAAGCGCGCACCGGGACGCTCGACGCCGGTTTGGCTTCGCAACTCGGGGTCGACCCTCGCTACGTCGGCTGGGGTGTCACCACGCTCGTCAACGGTGGCGCTGCGAAAATCGAAGGTGCTGAGTTCAACCTCATTCGACCCCTCGATTTCCTGCCGGGCTACGGCCGTTACTTCACGATCAAGCTCAACGGTACCAAACTGCGCCTGACCGGCACGAAATCGACGGACTTCACCGGCTTCATCGAGGAGACCGGCAACTTCAACATCGGCTTCAACAAAAAGCCGTTCTCGGCCAACATCACGTGGAACTACCGCGGTCGTCAGAAAAACACCGCGCAGGCCGGAGCTCAATACGGAGCGACCAATGGTTTTTATGAGTACTACTCGCCACGCACGTTCGTGGACATGAGCGGCGAAATGAGGATCACCAACCATCTCAGCATCTTCGCCGGCGTCCGGAATATGTTCAACAAGCAGCAGGTTCTGCAGCGCTATAATGCCGTCTCGCCGGATTATTCGAAGAACTTCCGCTTCGAGGAGTTCGCGGTCAGCATCAGCGCAGGCATCAAGGGCACGTTCTAATCCGTCCTCCGTTCGCGAATCACTTGCCCGCCCGGGGGTAAAAACCTCCGGGCGGCTTTGCCCGCGGCAAGGGGTTCGCGCGTGGTGGATTTCGTTGTCGCGGCTTTTCTTCACCTGTCCTGCATCGAACGTTCTTCGGACCGGTGACCATCCTCCTTCGCTCCCAAACGTCCTGCTCTCAATCGTCGAAGCTTAGTTAGCTCACTTTTCGCGCGGCTTCCGACGCCGCTCTTTCATCAAATGAAGATCCACTACTCGCCCAGTCCCACCGAAACCAAGGTTCTCGGCACGCCCGAGCTGCGCGACACCTTTCTGATCGCTGACCTGTTCCAGCCGGGAAAGGTGATAGCCCACTACACCGATCTCGACCGCATGATCACCGGCGGTGCGGTCCCCACGACCTCGCCCCTCTCGCTGCCCAACAGCACCGCCACCGGCACCGAATACTTTTTGGAGCGCCGTGAAATCGGCATCGTCAACGTCGGGGCTCCGGGCGCCATCATCGTCGGTCAGACCCGCCACGAAATGGCCTCACTCGATTGCCTCTATATCGGACTGGGCGAACGCGACGTCCTCTTCGAAAATGGTCCCACCGGACAGGCGCAGTTCTATTTCATCAGCACGCCGGCTCACGCAAAGCACCCGACTGCTCACGCGACGCGGGCGCAAGGTAACGCCAATCCCATCGGTGACGCCGCGAAATGTAATCTGCGGCGCATTACGAAATACATTCACCCGCAGGGCATCAAAAGCTGCCAGCTGGTTCTCGGGTTCACCGAATTCGAATCCGGCAGTGTGTGGAATACCATGCCGCCGCATACGCATTCCCGCCGGACCGAAATCTATTTCTACTTCGATCTCGGTCAGGATTTGGTCGTCCATCTTCTCGGCGAACCCGATCACACGCGTCACGTCATCGTTCGCGACCGGCAAGTCGTCCTTTCGCCTTCCTGGTCGATCCACGCTGGCGTTGGCACCGGAAATTATCGTTTCATCTGGGCCATGGGCGGTGACAATCAGGCGTTTGCCGACATGGATCAGGTCGCGCTCGCCCAGCTGAGGTAAACGTCTGCCATGGCCAACATCCTCGAGAGTTTCCGACTGACGGGTCGCGTTGCAATCGTCACCGGTGCATCGCGTGGTTTGGGCGCGGCCATGGCGTTGGCGCTGGCGGAAGCGGGCGCCGATGTTGCGCTCGTTGCGCGTGGCGACACGAGTGCGCTGGCGCGCGACATCGCCGCCCTCGGACGACGCACGGTAATGATCAGCGTCGATGTCGGCGCACCCGAGGCCGCCGAAAAAATTGTGACTGAGACCGTGGCTGCTCTCGGCCGCGCCGACATCCTGGTGAACAACGCCGGCATCATTCGACGCGGCAGCTTTCTCGATTTTTCGGAGAGCGACTGGCGGGACGTCCTCAACGTGAACTTGGATGCCGCGTTCCGTCTGAGCCAGGTGTTCGCTCGTCGCCTCGTGGCCGAAAAGTCCCCGGGTAAGATCATCCACGTCACGTCCATGCTGTCGTTCCAAGGCGGTGTCCGCGTTGCGTCCTACACCGCCGCGAAAAGCGCGTTGAACGGTCTGACTAAACTGATGGCCAACGAGCTCGCCAGCCAGGGCATCAACGTGAATGCGCTCGCCCCAGGTTACATGGCGACGGACAACACCGCTCTGCTGCGAGCCGACGCCACCCGCAATGCCGCGATTCTCGATCGCATTCCCGCGGGCCGTTGGGGTACGCCCGAAGATCTCGCCGGTGCCGTGGTGTTTCTCGCGTCCCCCGCTTCAAACTACATGCACGGATTCACCCTCGCCGTCGACGGCGGCTGGTTGGCGCGTTGAGGCGTCAATCCCAACGCCGAAGTCCTCGCGCAAAGGCCACGGAGGGCGCAAAAGGTCCAAATGCGGAGCCAACGATCTCATTCTCGGCAACAACCATTCCGAAACGGGGGGACGACCTCCATGTCGTCCGCTCGTTTCCGACGTGGGTCAGCGCGCTTGCGCGCGCTCCGTTCCTCCGTGTCGTCCGTTCGTTTCCGACGTGGGTCAGCGCGCTTGCGCGCGCTCCGTTCCTCTGTGTCGTCCGCTCGTTGCCGACGTAGGTCAGCGCGCTTGCGCGCGCTCCGTTCCTCCGTGTCGTCCGTTCGTTTCCGACGTGGGTCAGCGCGCTTGCGCGCGCTCCGTTCCTCCGTGTCGTCCGCTCGTTGCCGACGTAGGTCAGCGCGCTTGCGCGCGCTCCGTTCCTCCGTGTCGTCCGCTCGTTGCCGACGTAGGTCAGCGCGCTTGCGCGCGCTCCGTGGGCTCGTAATCGGAGCCTGCGTGCGTCACGCCTCACCATCCGCGCGCGCCCGCGCGCTGACCTGCGTCGGAGTCCGTCCGTCGCGGCCGGTGCGCCCTTCGCGCGAGGCAACGCTCTCGTAGCTCGCAGAATGATTTTTCGTCGGCACGAAGTCTCCCACTGCCAATCCGCCATGCAGCCTCTTCGCTTTCTCACCGCATTTCTTTTCATAGTGCTCCTCTCCTCGGCGAATGAACCACTGGTCATTACCGCCCGCCATGAGCTGACCGAAGCACGTCCCGCCGAGACCCTCACCATCCCTTGGTCCGATTTGGCCAAGGCCTTGCCCGGCGCCCTGCTGCAAAAAATCGCGGTCAAAGACGCGAAGGGCCGCTCGCTCGCTTATCAGGTCACGAACATCGCACCCCAGGCGAAGGATCCGAGCGGCGTCGGCATCGCGTATGGCGATCTGATTTTCCAATACGATTTCGCCGCGGGCGAAACGTCAGCCCAGTTCACGATCGAGCGCACGGAAACGGTCGCGCCGGTTTTCCCATCGAAGGTGTTCGCCCGGTACATTCCTGAGCGTCTCGACGATTTTGCCTGGGAAAACGACAAGGTCGCTCACCGCACGTACGGCCCTGCGCTTGCCGCGCCGGCCGCGCCCGGATCCGGCAAGGAGGTGCTCGTCACGAGCGGACTCGATGTGTGGTGCAAACGCGTTTCCTACCCCATCGTCGACCGCTGGTACAACAAAGGCCATGATCACTATCACACCGACGAGGGCGAAGGCATGGATATGTACCAGGTGGGCGCTTCCCGCGGTTGCGGTGGCACGGGTATTTGGGACGGCAAAAAATTGTTCGTGGGCCGCAATTACAAAACCTGGCGCGTGCTCGCGAACGGCCCCCTTCGCGCGATCTTCGAACTCACGTACGACGCGTGGGACGCCGGCGGCTTCCAGGTGTCAGAAACCAAACGGTTCACCATTGATGCCGGTCAGAATCTAGACCGGATCGACAGCACGTTCACGATCGTCGCCGGCGGTCCCGCGGAGTTCACCGTCGGCATCGGCTTGAACAAGGCCAGCGCGGACAAGGGTCAGGATGCCAGGACGGAGCTCACGACCACTCCCAACGCTGGCTCGCTCACGCAGTGGAGCGTGCAGAAAACGAATGGATCCTTGGGCACTGCCGTAATCGTCGCGCCCGCGGATGGCAGCTTCGGCGGATTCGCGGCCGATGCGGTGAACGAACTGGTCCTCGCCAAGGTTAAATCCGGACAGCCCTTGCGGTATTATGTTGGCGCGGGCTGGTCCCGCGCCGGCGAGTTTACCTCGCAAGCCGCCTGGAATGACTACGTCGCCGCACTGAGCCGCCGCCTTGCCTCACCCGTCAAAATCACGCTGAGCACCCCAAACTAGTCGCAACGTCTCGCCGCGCGAACGTCGCCAACTCACCCCGCCCCATGCCTCTCGCCGCTCGATCCTTTTCCGACCTCCCCGTAGGGGCGTCCCTTGCGGACGCCCGCGAACACCCACCGTCACTCGCACG
>JBDSSD010000026.1:0-203343 GCA_039928945.1 Opitutus sp.
ACGCGCCCACGAATTTCTTTAGGAGATCCGTGAAGCGGCCAATGTTGGATTCATCGAGTGGCGCATCCAATTCATCCAGCAAACAAAAGGGAGACGGCTTCACCATGTAGAGGGCGAACAGCAACGCGACAGCCGTGAGCGTTTTCTGACCGCCGGAAAGGAGCGTAATCCCTTTGAGTTTTGTGCCAGGCGGTTGGGCGACGATCTCAATGCCGCTCTCCAATACATCATCGGTAGCGACGAGTTCGATATTCGCCCGGCCGCCGCCGAAAAGGGTGTGGAAGGTGTATTCGAAATTTTTCCTGATCTGCTCGAACGTGACTTCAAATTGTTTCTGGGAAGTCTGGTTGATTTCGTCGATCGCCTTGAGCAGTTCTGCCTTCGCCGTCGTGAGATCATCTGACTGCGATTTTAGGAAATCGAAGCGCTGCTTGAGTTCCGCGTACTCTTCGATCGCGACAAGATTGACCGCGCCCATGCTGCCGAGGCGTGAACGCAATCCATCCGCCTCTGCCTTCACCTCTTGCCATTGCGTGCCATCGAGTGCCGCGAGGTCCTCTGCCGTCGGTTCGCCTTTCGGTGCTTTCGGTTTCCGACGCCGTTTCACCGGCTCTGCCGTTCCTTCGACGGCCGGTGTTTCGGTGGATTCTGGAGCGGCGGCTTGCTCGCCTTCATCCTCGTCATCCAAGTCCAATGGCTTCACGCCCTCCGGTTCATCGTCGGAGCGCCAGAGCAAGTTTCGCCAGTCCAGCGCTGTGACGTCCGCCTGGTATTCCCGCAGAATATCGTCCGCCATGAACTGCGCCTTCTGCCGGGTCTCAGCGAGTTTGATTTCGTGGGCACTGAGCTGGTCATGGGCGTTCTCCGACTCGCTATGGAGAGAAGATTGGGCCCCTTCCAACGCGCTGATTTCTCGTTCCAGCCCGAGCAACTCGCCGCGAATGCTTTCCACCTGCTGCTGAGCCACGAGCAAGGTTTCCGCAAGCTGCGAAGCACGTTCCCGTTGTTCGTCACTTTCCCGCTCCAGTTCCGCGGTTTGCTCTGACCAGCTTTCGATCTCGTGCTGCCGCTGAATCAAAAGCTCGGACAATTGAATTCTGCGACGCTCCATTTCGCCGAGCCCTCGATCGAGGACTTCGACTTTTTGTCGACGCTCCGCGAGTTCAAGTCGAGCTTGCGCGAGCGTATCCCTTTTAACGTCACGATCCGCTCGCAGCTCGTTGAGCCTGACGTCGAATTGTTGAATTTTTTCGCGCTGAGCGACCGCTGCCGCGTTGGCTTCGGATAAACCAATCTGGGCTTTTTCCCAGCGCGCATGCGCTTCATTTCGGGCGTGCTCGAGTGAAGCAAGTTCGCTCTCCATTCGGCCGAGGCGACTGGAGATCTCATCTGCGTTGCGTGAGGCGGTCCGTTGGTCGGCCTGAACGGCAGCGAGCGTCTGTGTGATCAGCAACACATCGGCGCGTCGTTGTTCGACGATCTGTTCCGCTTCGGCCAGCCGCGCATTCAAGGAATCAATCACCACCCGCTGGTCGTCGTGCGCCTTCTGTTCGTCCGCGAGCGCACGCGAGGTTTCACGGAGGTCGATTTCGCGTTGAACGATGCTGTTGGCGGATTTCTTGGCCTGATGTCCGCCGTAAACCAATCCACGTCGATCAACGACTTCACCCTTGCGCGTGGCCACCGCGAGAAAGCCAAAGGCCGGGTTCGCCTTCCAGAATTCCAGAAACCCGCCGAGGTCGTCCGTGATGTACGAGTTCGCCAACACGCCTTGAGCCGGATGCCCGGAATCAAGATGATCGAACGCCGCCGTCGCCGGGACCAGAAACGCGGGCAGACCGAAGGCGGCGCTGTCGCTGACATTCTGATACTCTTCGACGCGCAAGCACACGCTGCCCGCCTGTTCCGATTCCAATTGCGCTAGAATTTTTTGCGCCGTCGCCAAATCGGCGACCGCGATCGCCTCGGCCGCAGCTCCAAGGAGTGCCTCCACTGCTTTGCCAAATTCCGCTTTCACCTCGAGCCCTCGCGTGATCGGGACGAACTTCGTCTCGCCAAATGTCGCAGCAAACCGGCCCTGCAAGAGCGCCTTTGCACCTTCACCAAAGCCTTCCCAACGCTCTTGCAGCTGCTGCAACAACTTCAGGCGGGCCGTGCGCTGGGCGAGCTGGCGATCGATCTCCTGCAGCTTCCGCTGCGCCTCGCGAAACTCCCGGGTAAGGTCCGTGATCGTTTGTTGCGCGGAGACGGATTCATTGTGCGCTCGAGATTTCTCCGCCAGCGCCTCCTCTACCCGCGCCTCGAGTTCAGCCACCTGTTGTGCTGCGGCGATCTGCTGTTGGCGCACGCCCTCGAGTTCCTGCGCCAGCATATCGTGGCGATGCACACTCGTCTTTTGATCAACTTCGTAACCCGAACAGTCGGTCCGCAACCGCGCGACCGTGCTCTCCAATTGGAGCAGCTGAAACTTCGAGTGCTGCAGCTCCTGCTCGAGTTTCGTCAGCTCGCCTTCAACGATCGCGAGCTCCCGATTCCGCTGTTGAAACACCGCATCGCTGCTGCCCAGCAGCCCGAGCTGCATTTGCTTGTCCTGCGCACCGGTATCGACCTGCGCGGAAACTTCCCGCAGCTGCATTTCCAGTCCATCCAAATTTGATCGGGAAGACCCCAGCCGATCCTCCAAACCGCTGCGTTTGATTTGCGCGAGATTGGCCTGGTTCTCCGCTTGATCCTTTTGGGAACGCAGATCGAAAACCGCCTGCTGCGCATCCTGCACGCGTTGATTCAGCCGACTGCGGCCCGTTTTCTTTTCGTCGAGGGCGGATTGCTGAGCTTCGAGATTAGAGCGACGCGCGTCGGCGTCGGCGCGGAGCGACCCGACTTTGCTCTCGAAATCTGCCAGTGAAGTGGCGAGCTGAGCGTGGTGATAGCCACTCCAGGCAAGGCTCAAGTGGCGCAGTCGGAAGCTGAGTCGCTTGTACCGCATCGCCTTTGCCGCTTGCCGTCGAAGGCTGCCGATTTGGCGGCCAACTTCCCCAATCACGTCGGCAACTCGCGCGAGATTCTGGTCGGTCAGCGCCAGCTTGCCCATCGCTTCACGACGTTGGCTCTTGTACTTCGTAATTCCTGCCGCCTCCTCAAAAACCGCCCGACGTTCCTCGGGCTTGGATGAGAGGATCTGGTCGATATGGCCTTGCGCCATGATCGAATAACTCGTCCGGCCTACGCCGGTGTCCATGAACAGCTTTTGGATGTCCTTCAGCCGACAGGCCTGGCCGTTGAAAAAATATTCGCTCTGCCCATCGCGATGCACGCGACGAGTGATCTCGATCTCGTGAAATTCGCTGCCCAGCTGCTTTTCGCACTCCGTCAATAGCAGGGATACCTCACAAAGCTGCGCCGGTTTGCGGGTGTCTGCGCCCTCGAAGATGACGTCCTGCATCTTGCCACCGCGCAGCGCCTTGGCGCTCTGCTCACCAAGGACCCACCGAATCGCGTCAGCGATATTTGATTTTCCACAGCCATTTGGGCCCACCACCGCGGTCACGCCGGGTTCGAATCGGAGAGTACTGGCATCGGCGAAGGACTTAAAACCATGGAGCTTGAGCGCCTTTAGATACATGAAAACGCGGAGTGTGAGCAGGCCACGCGAGCACGCGCAAATGGAAACTTGGCCAACGTGTTTTTCGCTCGAAATCGACGTCACGGGCCTGCAGCGCGATGACCCGGCAAAACGGGAGATCCAAGGTCGACAAACCGTACCAAACTCCGTTTGCCAACGCTTGGTCGACACATAGCGGTAAGAGACGATGTCAGCGGCACCTCGAGCTCACGCAGCGATTTCGGCCGAAACCCGCAAATATCTACCCTGGCTCGTCGCCGTTGCGCTGTTCATGGAGAATCTGGACGCGACGATCGTAAATACGGCTGTGCCGACGATGTCGTCCAGCCTTGGAGTTGAACCGCTGAGTCTGAAGGCAGTCTTAACGAGCTACACGTTAAGCCTCGCGGTGTTCATCCCCATCAGCGGCTGGATGGCTGACCGTTACGGGACCCGGGCTATTTTTCGTATCGCGGTCTTTCTGTTCATGATCGGGTCGCTGCTCTGCGGCATCGCGCCAAATGTGCCGTTGCTCGTTGGTGCGCGGATTCTGCAAGGCATCGGCGGCGCCATGATGACGCCGGTCGGCCGCCTGGCGCTGCTCCGAGCTTTCCCGCGCTCCGAGATGCTGCGAACGATGAATTACGTCGTGATTCCGGCTCTCCTGGGACCGCTGCTCGGACCGTTCACGGGCGGTCTGATTGTGCACTGGACCTCGTGGCGCGTTATTTTCTTTCTGAACATCCCGCTTGCCCTCGCTGGTCTTTGGATGATCACGCGCTACATGCCCGACTTCCGGGACGACGAGGTTGCCCCGTTGGATCGTACCGGTTTCGTGCTATTCGGGGCTGGCATCGCGCTGTTCTCGTATGTGCTCGAGGTGTTTGGTGAACACACGCTGCCCATGCAGGACATCGTGATCATGCTGGTGGTGGCGGGCGGTCTTCTGGCGGCGTATGGCTGGCACGCGCAGCGCGACGAAGCGCCTGTGCTCGAGCTTTCTCTTTTTAAGGTGAGGACTTTCCGGCTGTCGGTGATCGGCGGCTTCGTTACCCGACTCGGCATCGGCGGCATGCCGTTTCTCCTCCCGCTGCTCTACCAGATCGGACTCGGATATCCCGCTTGGAAAGCGGGGCTCCTGACGATGCCTCAGGCGCTCGCGGCGATGGGGATGAAATTGATCAGTCGGCCCGTGCTCGCACGTTTGGGCCACCGAAACATTCTTTTGGGCAATACGGTTCTGCTCGGATTGACCATGATGGTTTTTACTCAAATCGGGCCGGGTGCACCGGATTGGAGCATTCTGCTGCTGAGTCTCGCTCAGGGTTTCTTCGCATCGTTGCAGTTCACGAGTATGAATTCGCTGGTGTATGCCGACGTTTCAGATCGGGAAGCGAGCAAAGCCGGCAGCATCGCGAGCACGGCCCAGCAACTCTCGCTCAGTTTCGGCGTTGCCGTCGGTTCATTGACCGCCGCGTGGTTTTTGGGTCACGTCAATCAGAACGATCCGGCTGAAACCGTGCCGGCGTTGCACAAGGCGTTTTTCACCTTGGGCTGTATCACCATCGTGTCGTCACTCATGTTCTGGGGCTTGCATTCGGACGACGGCAACAACGTCAGCAATCGACCGAGCCGCCGCCCCCGGGGCGCGAAGGTGAACATCGCCAGCGACGCGGCCGCGCCGGCAGGACAGGAAGCGTAAGTGCGCTGCGTCGAGCTCAGGTCATTTGTGGTCCCACGGAAGGTGTACGGCCAGACGGGGAAATTTCCAAATCCGGACAACCTCGAACATTTTTCCCGGGTTCAGAATCCCGTTGGGGTCGAGCGCCAGCTTGATCGCTTCCATTGCTTTCACCTCGGCCGGCCGGTGCTGCACGCGAAGGAACGGCGTCTTGGCCAAACCAATACCATGTTCTCCGGAAATCGCTCCGCCTAGCGACACCACCGTGCGCATGAGCGTGGACACGGCTTTCTCCGCGGCGCGTGTCTCCCCCGCGCTGGCCCGGTGATACATGATGTTCACGTGCAAGTTTCCGTCCGCCAGATGTCCGAAAGTCGGAATGGGCAACCCTGAGGCTCGTTTCAGGGCGGCGAGAAACCGGATGAATTTCCCATAGCTGCGCATCGGAATGACAATGTCCTCATTTAGCTTCGCGTCACCCAACTCGAACATCGCTCCGGAACATTTGCGTCGCACCGCCCAAAGCCGTTCGGCTTCGTCGCGGTCTCGTGCGGCACGGTGACCCGAGGCGAACTCGTTAGCCCAGTTCAGTGCGACATCCTTCTGCTCAGCGACGTCAGCCACACTGCCGGTAAATTCAAGTAAGATGACCGGTCGGCCTGCTTGGCCGGCGAAGACAGATTCCCCGGTCGCCCGCTCGGCGCACATCACACTCTCGCGATCGAGAAATTCGCAGATCGCGGGTTGCACGCGCCGCTCGAACAACGCCAGCACTGCGTTGATCGCGTCCTTCTCGTCCGCAAACGACGTCAATAACGTCCACCGGGCCGCGGGTTGCGGCACGAGTTTGAGCACCGCTCCAGTCACGACCCCGAGCATTCCTTCGCTTCCGATCCACAGATCGCGAAGGTTGAATCCTGCGGAAAACTTTTTCGTCGCCGTTCCCCAGCGCACAAACTCCCCCGTTGGCAGGTAACCGTGGAGCGCGATGACGAAATCCCGCGTGACGCCGTACTTGCCGCCATGCATGCCACCGGCGTTGCACGCAATATTACCTCCGATCGTACAAAACTCCTTGGACGAAGGATCGGGCGGATAGAACCAGCCTTCGGCCTCGGCCGCACGTTGGACGTCCGCGCACGTCGCCCCACTTTGCACGTGAGCCATGCCTGCAGTGCCGTCCACTTTGATGCGGTTCAACCCCGTCATGTCGATGACCCAGCCGCCGCGAACCGGCGCGGCCGATCCCATTAGAGTCGTGCCCCGGCCGCGGACGGTCACCGGCACCTTCGCGAGATTCGCGTGCTCCAGCACGATCCCGATCTCCTCCTCCCGGGCTGGCTTGATCACCGCCTCCGGCATGAACGAGATCTTACTGCTGTCGAACGACGCGGCAAAGCACTCGGCCTCGTCGGTGAAAACAACACGTGAACCAAGTCGACGCCGTAGGCGACGAGTGGCTGCGGGGAACAACATGAACAGGTTCTAAAAGCTCCGGTTCCCAGTCCGCGAGACCAGAAACGGGTCAAAGTCTCGTCTGCGGACGCCGTTCGGCCCCGGAAACCCTGTCCACCCCGTCCCGGAGAGCCCTCCCGCGCCTTTGCTCTCAACCGTCCGCCACATGTGCCGATTGCGAATAAGACCCCTCTGCGCACTTCCGAAAATGCCTTTCACCCCGCAATCTAGAATCCCGGCACGCAGCAATCGCGTGCTCGTAATCGACGATAACCTCGCGATTCACGATGACGTCCGGAAGATTCTATGTCCGCGGGCCGACCCGACTGGCGGCCAACTGGATGCGTTGGAAAACGAGCTTTTTTCCGACAGTGCTGCGCCGGCGTCCAAGCCTAAACGAGGCGTCCCGACCTTTACCGTCGATTCAGCCCATCAGGGGCGCGAAGGGCTCGAACTGGTCAAACAAGCGCTAGCCCAAGGGCAGCCCTACGGAATGGCGTTCGTGGACATGCGCATGCCTCCTGGCTGGGACGGGGTCGAAACGACGCTCGAACTCTGGAAAGTTGCCCCCGACCTGCAGATCGTGATCTGTACCGCGTACTCGGACTACTCTTGGGACGACCTTCTGGCCAAGATCGAGGGATCAGATCGACTCGTAATCCTGAAGAAGCCGTTCGACACGATCGAAGTTCTTCAACTTGCGAACGCGCTCACCGCGAAGTGGAACTTGCTTCAGGCGGCAACGGCCGCAGCGGTCGAGCTGGAGGAGCGCGTAAAAGCCCGGACGGAAGACTTGGAAAGCTCGAACGCGCTGCTGCATGACGAGATTGGCCGGCGGACTCTCGTTGAGATGGATTTAAAGCGCGCGAAGGAAGCGGCCGAAACAGCCGATCGCGCCAAGAGTTCGTTCCTTGCGAACATGAGCCATGAGATTCGCACGCCGATGAATGGCGTGCTTGGGATGGCGAATCTGTTGCTCGCCACGCCACTCAATCCCGAGCAGGTCGACCTCGCCGAAACCCTCTGCCAGAGCGGCGAAAGCCTGCTGACGATCATCAACGATATCCTGGACTTTTCGAAGATCGAGGCCGGCCGACTCGAACTTGAGTGCATCGACTTCGATCTCGTTGAGCATCTCGAACTGGCGCTCGATCTTCACGCCGAGGCCGCTTCGCGCAAGAAACTCGAACTCCTGCTCAACATCGATGCAGCGGTGCCACGCGAAGTTCGAGGCGACCCCGGCCGACTGCGGCAGATTGTGCTGAACCTAGTCGGTAATGCCATCAAGTTCACGGGACGCGGCGAGGTCGTGCTGAACGTTACGATCGATCGCACCTGGCCCGATCGTTTTCGGCTGCAGTTTGCTGTGACAGATACCGGCATAGGCATCCCCCCGTGGGTTCAAGATAAGCTTTTCCAACCCTTCGTTCAGGCCGACACCTCAACGACACGACGTTTCGGCGGAACCGGATTGGGTCTCGTCATCTGCAAGCGTCTCGCGGAGCTGATGGATGGTGAGATCGGAGTGCGGAGTAAACCCGGCGAAGGATCAACATTCTGGTTTACAGCAGAGCTCCGAGCATCAGCCAACCCGCTTCAGAAAGTCGACGTGCCGACGGCGACGCTCGAAGGTCATCACGCGCTGGTGGTCGACGATAACGCGACCAATCGAACGCTCCTCAGTCACCTTTGCCATGGCTGGAACCTGCGCCATCGGACCGCGAATTCCGCCGACGCTGCGATCGTCGAATTGCAGCGCGCGGCAGCTGAAGGGACACCGTTCAATCTGGTCATTACGGATCACCATATGCCCGATCGAGACGGTCTCGACCTCGCTCGAGCGATTGCAGCCGACGCGTCGATTCCGCGTCCCGTGCTCGTTTTGCTGACGTCGCGCGGGGAAAGACTCCCGCACAGTCAATTGATCAGCCATGGCTTCGGCGCGTGTGAGCTGAAACCAATCCATGCGAGGAGCCTCCACTCCACCTTGGTCCGAGCGATGGCCGATCAACCTCCGCTGATCGAAACCTCGGTGCCAGTTGCGCCAAAAGCCACACTGCCAAAAACGGACGACGCACGAATCCTGATCGCCGAGGACAATCCCGTGAACCAAAAGGTCACGATGCTTCAGCTTCGCAATCTGGGCTATGCCGCCGATGTGGTGTGCAACGGACGTGAAGCCCTCGCCGCGATCAAGCGCAAGCCCTACGCCCTCGTGCTGATGGATGCGCAGATGCCGGATATCGATGGCGTCGAAGCCACTCGCCGCATTCGCAAGGCCCAAGCAGAAGGCGATCCACTTTTCCCTTCAAGCCTCACGATCATCGCGATGACGGCCAACGCCATGACGGGAGATCGCGAGATCTGCATCGCATCCGGGATGGACGACTATCTGGCCAAGCCGGTCAAAACCGCCGACCTCCGCAACATGCTTGAGCGGTTCCTCACCTCCGAACTCTCGCCGGTCGAAGGCGTTTCCGCAAAATGAATACAAGCGACGTTACTCCCTCCAGTTTGGATCAGCGGGACCCGTTCGCCCTTGATCGTGCCCTGGTTAGCGCATTTCTCCAAAGCATACCTGACCATGTCTACTTCAAGGACCTCGAATCTCGATTCATCGCGGTCAGTACCTCACAAGCCTTGACGGTCGGATGCGCCTCACCCGCCGCTTTACTGGGTCGAACTGATTTCGATATCTTCAACGCCGATCACGCCGGTCGCGCGTTGGAAGACGAGCAGCGCATCATCCGCACTGGTCAGCCGATGATCGGCAAGCTGGAGAACGAAACGTGGCCGGATGGTCGGGTCACGTGGGTCCTCACCAGCAAGTTGCCGCTGCGAAACGAGGAAGGGGAAATCATCGGGACCTTCGGTATCAGCAAAGACGTCACGCGCGAAAAACAGACCGAAGCGGCACTCGAACGCGCTCAACGCGATCTGGTGGACGCGTCCCGCATTGCCGGCATGGCCGAAGTCGCCACCGGAGTTCTGCACAACGTTGGGAACGTCTTGACCAGCTTGAACGTGAGCGCGTCCGTCATCGCTGCGGGTTTCAAGGAATCAAAGGTCGAAAGTCTCGCGAAGATTGCGACGATGCTCCGCGAGCACAGCAGCGACCTCGGCGACTTCATCGCCAACGATCCCAAGGGTCGCCGCATCCCGGAGTTTCTGGAATCGCTCGCCCAGCATTCGATCGCCGAACGGGACCGACTGCTCGCCGAGGCCGAATCGCTGCAACGGAATGTCGACCACATCAAGGAAATCGTCGCGATGCAGCAGTCGTACGCGACCATGGTTAGCATCATCGAACCACTGGATCCCGTCCAGCTGATGGAAGACTCGCTACGAATGAATCTCGGGGCGTTGGCACGCCACGCCGTCACGGTGGTGCGCGACTTCAAGTCGACGCCACTCGTTCTCGCCGAAAAGGCGAAGGTCCTCCAGATCCTCGTGAATCTGATCCGCAACGCCAAATACGCCGCCGACGACGGTGGCCGGGCGGACAAGGCGATCACACTTCGGATCGAAAGCACGGATGAAGGCCGGGTGCGACTGATTGTAGCCGATAACGGCGTTGGTATTCCGGCTGAAAACCTCACGCGCATTTTTGCCCACGGATTCACCACCCGCGTTGGCGGGCACGGATTCGGGCTGCACTCCAGCGCAAACGCGGCCAAAGAAATGAAGGGCTCTCTCATTGTGCATAGCGATGGTTTGGGCAAAGGCGCGGCGTTCACCTTGGAGTTGCCCGCGAACGATTCCCGACCGGCGACGAAGTAATCTCGGTGGTGCTTGGGTGAGTTTGTACCGGTGACTTTGAGACGGGATTGATTGGCGGGGGTTTTCGAGTCGCGCTGCCGGTCTCGTCCGTTATCAACGCGGCACTTCCGTGCAAAGTGTCCTGCTACCCGCCCGAATCATTCTCCGTAACCGCGGCTTCGTCGTGGTCCTCGTCTGCAACCTGCTCCTCGGGTTAGCGTATTCCTTCGTCGTGCCGTTTATGTCGATGTTCGGCACGATCGAAGCAAAGATGACGCCGCTGCGATTCAGCGTGTTCATGGTCACAACTTCGCTGGCCGCGATCGTGATCAGCACGGTGCTCGCCCGATGGTCAGACACGCACCTCTCGCGTCGCAGTATGCTGATCCTGGGCAGCATTTGCGGCGCGCTGGGCTATGTGGGCTATGCGTTCGTCCGTGATGCCGTCTGGCTCACCGTCATTGGGTCCACCGTTTTGGCGTTGTCATCGATTACGTTCTCCCAACTTTTCGCCCACGCCCGCGAGCTGCTCGTTGAATCCAAAATACCGACACAGGAGACGCCGCTTTATAACAATGTCTTCCGCTTGTTCTTCGCGCTCGCGTGGACATTCGGTCCAGCCATCGCGTCGTGGATCATGCTGATGTACTCGTATCCGGGAATGTTTCTCGGCGCTGCCGGGCTTTTCATTCTGCTCTTGATTACCGTCATCGGTTTCATTCCTGAGTCGCCGCCGTCAGAGACGCGCCGACAGGCGATTCGCGTGAGTCTTCGTCGCACGCTCGTCCGCCGGGACCTGCTCGCCTACTTCGTGGGTTTTGTGCTCATCAATGTATGCAGTACGATCGGGATGATGAATTTGCCCTTGATGGTCCTGAACACGCTTGGCGGAACGCCACGCGACGTCGGCATCGTCTATAGCGTCGGGCCGGTGTTTGAGATTCCGCTCATGCTCTATTTCGGCGTGCTGGCATCGAAGGGCGATCAAACGCGCGTCATCCGGCTCGGTACGCTTATTGCCGTCGTGTACTACAGCCTGCTTCTGCTGGTCCGTGCGCCGTGGCAGGTTTTTCCTCTTCAGATTTTGAGCGCAGCGATGGTCGCCGTGAACTCAGGCGTCGCGATTACGTTTTTCCAAAATTACGTCCCGGACCAACCTGGAACAGCGACTAACCTATTCATCACAGCGGCGCGGATTGGTTCCACAACCGGATACCTGCTCTTCGGCGGGCTGGCTACCGCGCTGGATCACCGAACCGTTTTCGGTATCTGCGCCACGCTGAGCGCCGTCACCTTGCTGCTCTTTCTTCACCAGCAACGACAGACTCGTCGCGACGTGCTGGCCGCGGCCGCAAAGTTTATCTGAGCGGTTGAGTTGATCCGGAGCCCGCCGCGAATTGCCGGCATGCTTTGAGGTCGAGCTTTCCCGTGCCGAGCATCGGGATCCGCTCCACGCGGCGAACGATCTTGGGAATCCAAAGATTCGGCAGGCCCGCGATCAAGAGTCGGGTGCGTATTTCCTCTGCGCTCGCCGTCTCGGTCGTGAGCAAAACCAACGCCTCACCCTTGTTCGCGTCAGGTATACTCGTCACCGCGATCGTTGCGCCCTCCGTCTGATCCCAGCCGAAAATTTCGACGAGCTTTTGCTCGATGGTGACATGCGGAACCATCTCGCCGCCGATCTTCGAGAAGCGAGAAAGTCGACCTTCGATGAAGAGGAACCCGTCCTCATCGAATCGTCCAAGGTCACCGGTCACGAACCAGCCATCGCGGAAAGCCGCGCGGGTTTTCTCGTCATCATCCAGGTAGCCGGAAAAAACGTTGGCTCCGCGAAAAAGCACCATGCCCGTTTCGGTCACCGCCAGTTCCCGTCCCGTATCCGGGTCGACGATGCGAGCGCTCATCCCCGGTAGCAGTCGCCCGGTGGAACCCATGCGTTTGCCGGCCTGCGGTTCGGCCGTGGCCGTGGTGATGGGAGGGTCCGGCTGGTTGATGTTGGTCGCCGGCGTCGTTTCCGTCAGTCCATAGCCTTGAAGGATCTCGATATGGAACGTTTCGAGAAATGTTCGATAGAGGTCATCAGGCAGCTTTTCCGCTCCCGTGACGACGAGGTCGAGCGAGCGCAGTTCCGCGGGGCGCGCTTTCTTCAGGATCGGGCGCACAAACGTTGGGGCACCCAGCAGCACCGTGACGTGTTCCTCTCGAATCGCGTCTACAATCTTTCGCGTTTCCAACGGGCTCGGAACGGTCACAACCTGACAGCCACGCAGCATCGGGTACCACAGCGTGACCGTGAAGCCCATGCTGTGAAACAGCGGCAGACACCCCATCAGCGAGCAGTCTTTCGGCAAAATCGAGAGGGACGAAATCTGGGCGCAGTTCGCCAGGATGTTACGGTGTGTGAGCACAACGCCTTTCGGCTCCCCCGCGCTACCGCTTGTGAATAAAAGTCCAGCTTCCTCTCGATCACCCACGCGGGGAAGTCCCACCAGGTCCGCCACCCACTGGTTGGGCAGAAGCCATGCGGCCAGCAACCATGGCAGAATCGCTTTTCGCCCACCCGCCGACTCGATCTCCGCACGTAAATCCAGCGTGCTCTCGGGCCACGGAAACGAAGGAAGGCGGACTCGCATCGCTTCGGCCGAAATCACAGTGCCGATCCCCGCAGCGGCGAGACTCGCGCGCGCCGACCGCTCACCCAACGTGAAATTCAAGTTCACCGGGATTTTGCCAGCACACATGACCGCCAGGTTTGCCACGAAGGCCCCGATTCCAGGCGGCAACACGATTCCAACCCGTCGCTCTGGGATGCAGCGACGAAGTCGTCGCGATAGAGTCACTGCGGTCGCGAGGAGTTGGGCCGCCGTGACGGCGCGACGCTCCCCCGTACGATCAACCACGAGCACACGAGAAGGTATGCGGGCAAGCGAGCGAACACATTCGCGGCCGAGATGCCGCGCCAGTGCCGGTCTCTGTTCGAAGGCCGCGGCGCCAAGATCGAGCAGCGCGATTCGGGCGTTCGTCACGGTTGCGGCGCCGCCGACGAGCGGTGTACCGAACGCGATAAACACTGGCGTACGTTTCAATCGCGGCGATTTCCACAGGTACTTATTCTCGGCAAACGAGAAAATCGACCCCCACAGACCGTCAATGGCAGCGGGCACCACCGGTACTGCGGCCCGTCGCGCCATGACCTCGAATCCGCGTTTGATCTCCATCAGTTGCCCGGTCCGCGAAATTCTCCCCTCTGGAAACACACACACCACGTCCCCCGCCCTCAACGCAAGGACCGCCTCCTTGATTCCCGAGCTCGGATGGTCCGCAGAAATCAAGATCGCCCGGCTCCACTTCGACCAGAGGGCGACCATGGGTTGGGTTTGAAATCCCTGAAAAATTACGAACCGGATGGGTCGAGGGCACGCTAGTTGGAGTGCGACCCCGTCAACGTACGAAAGGTGATTCGCGATCAACAAAGCGCCTCCCCGAGCCGGAATGTGCTCTGCGCCTGAAAAGCGAACACGATACAGGGCTCGGGCCACCGCTGCCGCGACCCATTCTACCAAAAAAGGAAGGTACGTCCGCCGCGAAAAAAGGTGGGGTAACATGAACGCGCTCTGCTATCGCGTCGGAATGATTCCCCAAATCAAAGCTTTAATCGAGCATCACCATCAACTTTCCGGCGCCTTCGAGCCCCATCGGATTCCGAAAATCTTCCCCTTCAAGGTTGGCTGCCCGTATCCATGCTCCTGTAACTCCATTCGTGCGCTGAGCCGTCGCAGGCGCACAAAAAAGCCGCATCGCTTGAGGCGATGCGGCGAAAAACTTCGCTGATTACTGGATCTTCTGGAGTTCGTCCTGTGACCACTCCTTGCGATTGCCTTCTTTGGTGTGAATCGCAGCGACTTGTTCAGGCGTGATTGGTTCGGCCTTGTTGCCCCACTCCTGACGGATGTAGCTGAGTACCGCCGCAATTCGGTCGTCGGTCCAGTTATAACCGGAACCCGCAACCTGGCCGAAAGCGGGCATCGCTGCCTGTCCATACTGTTTTCCTTCGACGGTCAGAGGACCTTTCAACCCATGAAGGACAATGCGAATGACGCGTTCAGGACTGCCCGCAACCCATTCTGATTTTGCCAGCGGTGGATAGACACCTTCAACGCCAAGGCCGGTCGCTTGATGGCACGTTGCACACACCTGCTCGTAATTGCGTTTACCCAACACGAGAGGGTCGATCTTCGGAGCTTCCGCCGACGCGCTGCTCGGATGGGCATTCTCGTTGAAGATGGTGGCGTCGTAGTGGCCTGAATAGAAATTCAGATACGTACCTGCATAGAAAATGAGGCCGCTAAAAACGAACAACAGCACCAATGGAAGGAGGCGGTAGTGCCCGCCGTCATTTGGCTTTCGGGCCAACTCCTTTTCGTGCGCCGTCAGCAAACTTTCGTCCGTCGCACCCGGTTGGTCCAAGCGTGGATCTACAGGAAGTTGGTCACTCATTTGTGCTCACCCTCCTTCTTTTCCTTCGTTGGCGCCATCGGACGCGCCTCCGGGTATTCGTAGGCTTGATTCTGGCTCAAAAGATACGCGACCAATGATTGTGCAGCAGGTGTCGGGACGATTTCGAATCCAGCCGGCGCGGCGAGATCGCCACGCAGTTTGAGCGCGTAATTCGAAGGCTGCCGGCCTTCGAGCGACCGCTTTTCGAAAAGGAACTTGTACGACGGCATTGTGCCGCTTCCCGCGTAGAGCAGCTTGAGCAAATCCTCGGCGTCGTACGGCGTTTTGCGGCCGGCCAAGTTCGCAAGATCGGGACCAAGCCGGCTGTCGCCCAACTGCACTCGCGTATCGAAGATATAATCGCGGGCGACACTCTGATGCTCACCCCATCCGCGTGCCTTGTCAGAGCCAAAATCAGGTCGCCGTACTTGCTGCGTGTGACAGGCGGCGCAGTTCAGGCTGTCATAGACATGCTGACCTTGTCCGGCCACGCCGGAGCGCCGCTGGGGATAAGCCTTCTCTTCGTTTTTATCGAAGTAAGGTTCCAACTTCCCGAGCTGGGCATTTGAGCTCAAGACGATGCCGGCCCACGAAAGGAGGACGGAAGCGAAAAGGCCAATGAAGTAGAGCAGACCGTTTCTCATGAGACAGAAGCCTCCATCGTGGGCGGCTGGCTAAACAAGGTTTCTGCCGTGACCGTTGGTTTGGCCGCGATGACACGGGCGAAATTTACCGCGAGCAGCAGGTTACCTAAAAGCAAAAGGGCTTGCGCAGCCGCGGCGACCAACAGCCAGGGGCGCATATGTGTGCCGATATCCGCAAAGCTCGTACCTGCGTTCGCGAGATCCCGCCCTTGCACCATGCCTGCTCCCGCGAGCGAGACAACCAAAGCAATGGTACCGATAAAGGCCGCCACTTGATGCGCGCGGACCAAGGCCGCTGAGGGCCACGCATGATTCGTGATCCGCGGGACAAGGAAATAGATCGCGCCGTAAACGATCATCGAAAACGTGCCGGTGAGAGCGAGCTGCAGCTGCGCCTGACCAATCCAAGTAAACTGGGTGAATTGCGCGACACTCCGCATCGCGGTGGCGGCATCCGCAAAACCGCCGACGACGTACGCAGCGACGCCGAACGCGATGAACTTGAGGGGAACGCTCCGATGACCGAAAGCACCGCGAAGATTAATCGCTGTGACCACGTAGTGGAAAGTCAGGAGAGCGCAGGACACAATTGCGATCGACGCAACCCACGCTGGAACAGGTCCACCGATCAAATGCCTGCCGCCTGTCCATCCGCCGACCACCAGCAACGTCCAAAAGCTGAGTGACGCGAAATCATAGCTCGGAATGACGCGGCCGCTGATTTTCGGCACAAGGTAGTACGCAGCGGCAAGTGCCATCGGCGCGATCCAAAGCGTCCATGCTCCTTGTTGAAACCATCCGGCTGCAACCGCCTGCAACGTACCGCGAACAGGAAACCACACGAGCATCGCTTGCGCGGCCGAGAACAACCACGGGAACAGGAACAGTGCGGCAACCGCGTACCATTGCGCGGCAAAGGTCATACGATGCGCCCGACCGGTCCATGCCAGGACCCCAGTGACCGCGATCGCACCGAACGATACGAGCAAGAGCGGCTGCGCGTACGCAGGCATGTGCAGGAACGGAATGGAGGAGCCATCACCGAGCGCGATGCCGACGAGACTCAGAGTCACTCCAATGTTCCAAAACAAGGTGCCAACCGTCACCCAGTTCAACGATCGAAGCGGTGAACCGCCAAGGCGACCGAGCAACCAAAGTGAAACCGTAAATCCGGCATTGGCGATCCAGCCGTAAACGAAGGCCGTTTCCTGCATCGCACGCGTTCGGCCAAACGTGAAATACGGACAATCCGCCAGCAGGGATGGATTCAGGTTTTGCCCAAAACTCAGTAGCGCCAGCAGCCCGCTCACGATGAGCCAGAGCAGCGCTGAGGCAAGGAGCAGCGACAGGGGAAATCGCGCATTGGCGTCGATCTCGCTAACTTCGGGAGAAGCGGTGGTCATCTCGTAAATCGGTTACTGCTTCGCCGTGTACTTTTGCAGGGTGAGTTCCATCGCACGGTCCAGGGGAAGACGGACAACGCCGGCTTTCTGATCAACCCAGCCGTAGCTCTTCGCTTGGGCTGCTTCTTTGGCGTGGAGCTCGGTCAACGTCTTCTGCCGTTGCTGCACGCTGTGTATGCCGTCGCCCGCGAACGCTCCGGTCTGGCGAGGAACGTAGACATAATATACGACGGCCAGGAACAGGCCAAAGAGCACGAAGATCGCGATGATGCTCACCAGCGAAGCACGATTGGAGTTAGTCTCACTCATGGTGGGTCAGGCACTCGCCAATCCGGGGATCACGAATCGGAATTAGTTTCGTCGTAGGCAGGCTCTTGAGGTAAGACCAGACACACACGCCGCCAACGCCGAGAACCGACGTCAGCACCCACAGCAAATTGATCGAAAGCAGCGGGTACGGATCGCCATCAGCATCTTTCAAGGCCGGCAAAATATTGTAGCACATGTCGATCAGAATGATCGTCAGATTCCACAGCGCGATTCGGCGAATGATGTGATGCGTGACCTTGAAGCGATAAGACAGCAGGGCGAAAAACGGTACGAAGAAGTGGCCAAACAAAATGACGAGACCGATGTACCACCACTGGTTGGTTGATCCGTCATGGTTCAACTCACGTAAGTTGTACCAGAACGTTTCCTCCGGAACGTTGGCGTTCCAGATCAGGAAATATTGTGAGAACGTCACGTAAGCCCAGAAGATCGTGAACGCCAACATCAGCTGTCCGATGCTGTGGAAGTGGTTCGTGTTGAGAACGCCCTTGAAATCACCGCGGCGGTAGAGCCACACCATCATCAAAACGCCGATGCACAGTGCGCCACGGACACAATTCGCGAAGAACCAGACGCCGTACATGGTCGAGAACCAGTGATACTCGAGGCTCTTCACCCAGTAGATTGAGGCGAAGGTGAGCGTGAGCGCCCCAATCGGCAATCCGAAGGCCGCGGTCTTCCGGTTCATGAACGTCCATTTCACGTCACCGTCGGTATCCTGCGAGAAGGATGCCTTTCGCAGCCGTGCCGTGAGCCAGACCCAGCACGCAAAGAAAATCACGGTCATGACTGTGAACGTATTTCGATTCAGGAAGCTGGACTTCTTCTGGTAAAGCACGTCGCTGCCCACCGTACCGTGGCCATGCAATTCATGTCCCAGATCCATCCAGGGCCACACAAACCCCGGGTTCACCCACGCTGAAATAACCAGCGGAAGAAACAAGAGTCCGAGCCACAAGAACGCCGTCATCCAATGTTCATACTGACGCCGCAGCACGACCGACCAGGAAGCGTCAAAGATATGATGGATGAGCACGAGCATCAGCATGCCGATCGCAATCGCGACCCAGAACGTGACGCCCACCAGATAGGACATCGCCACGCCGTGCTTGTCGGGCGCAACCACGGCACCGATGGCGGTGATGACCAAACCCGCCGCGCCAAAAATCAGCGCTTTCGAGGCGGAGGAACGGGACGACGCGTCGGCCGGAAGAACAGATGCAGAAGGAGCGTGGGTGCTCATTTTAGGCCGAGAGTTTGTTTAGCTGTGGTGTCCGCGACATCAGCCGGAGTGCCGAGTACGGCGCGCTGCAGGGCCCGCACGTAGAGGACAACCGCCCAGCGCTCTTCGGGCTGAAGCTTGTCCGCATACGGCAGCATGTTGCCTTTGCCGTGCGTAATCGTGTTGAAAATTTCGCCTTCAGCCATCTGCCGCAGACGATCGTCGTGGTAGGTCGGCGTAGCGCCCATGCCGTACTGTTTCGTGATCCCGTTGCCATCACCCAGAGCTCCGTGGCAGGGCTGGCAGTAGATGGTGTATCGCTCGCGACCGTGCGCCATGAACTCAGCGCTGACGGTGACACCCGTTGGGAAGCCGCGAATCCAAGCGCCATCGGCCGCTTTGCCGGAGGCAGTGTCGACACTGCGCACGGGATCACGCGAAACCGTTTGCGCCGGAATTGGCCGATCAACCCGGCCGTCGGCGAAAAATTTGCTTTCAGCCTGCGGCTTGTACTTCGGTTGACGCTTCATCCCGGGAAACGCCCACTCTGGAAACACGTCCATCGGTGGAGCGGTGAAGATGCGTCCGCGGAATCCGAAGATGGAAACCGTGAGAACGACGAGGAACGCGGTAACAAGATAGATGTTGCGCATGGCTCAGGCTTCCAGTTCCGAAACTTCCTTGCCGCCGGCTTTCTCGAGCAGCGCTTTCGTATTCGCCAGGTTGAACCGCGGGTCTCTGGCTTCGATCACAATCAGGAATTGATCATCCAGGCCGCGCTTGATCTTCGGCGATTTCAAAACCGGGTGGTAATGCATCGGCAAACCGTTCACGAGAAACATGCCGATGATCGTAGCGAACGCGGTGAACAGAATCGTGAGCTCGTACGAAACCGGAAACGCGAACATCGGGCTGAAGAACGGCTTGCCGCCGACCACCAGCGGATAGTCGTACTGATTCGTCCACCAAATCATCGTCATGCCGGTGATAAAGCCCGTGATCCCGCCAGCGAGCGAGATTCGCGGGACGATCGAACGCTTGAGTCCCATCGCCTTGTCCAATCCGTGGACCGGACAGGGCGCGATCACATCCCAGTTCTTATATCCGGCGTCGCGCACCTGCTCGGCTGCATGGTAAACTGATGCAGCGGTTTCGAAGGTGGCGATCAAGCCGTAGGAGGGTGCGGGCATGGTCGAAGATTAATGTTTCTCGAGCTTGATCGGATCACCCAACCCAGTCGTGTGACTATGGTCATCGGCTCCGTGTCCGTGAACGTCCGCCTGTGGCGTGACCGCTTTGAGTTCGGCCATCGGCATGATGGGCAGGAAACGAATAAACAGCAGGAACAGGACGGAGAAGACGCCGAAGGTTCCGAAGAACGTGAAGATCTCGACGATCGACGGTGAGTAATAGCCCCAGCTCGACGGCAGGAAATCACGCGCGAGCGACGTCACGATGATGACGAATCGTTCGAACCACATGCCCACGTTGACGAAAATGGAGAGGATCCAGACCAGCGCCGTGTTTTGACGCACTTTCTTGAACCAGAAAAACTGGGGCGTGATCACGTTACACGAGATCATGATCCAATAGGCCCATGCATAGTGGCCGAATGCGCGATTGATGAAGGCGAAGCCCTCGTACGGATTGGCTCCGTACCACGCGATGAAGAACTCCATGGCGTAGGCGTAGCCGACGATCGTGCCCGTCGCCAAAGTGATCTTACACATGCAGTCGATGTGGTACTGCGTGATCAGATCCTCGAGTTTGTAGATGCCGCGCAACGGTAGCATCAACGTGAGCACCATGCCGAAGCCGGAGAAGATCGCGCCCGCCACGAAATACGGGGGGAAGATCGTCGTGTGCCAGCCCGGGAGTAGCGAAACCGCGAAGTCGAAAGAGACGATCGTATGCACCGACAAAACCAGCGGCGTCGAAATACCCGCTAGAATCAGGTAGGCCATTTCGTAATTGCTCCAGTGCCGATTGGAACCGCGCCAGCCCATGGCGAAGACGCCGTAGAGGAAGGAGCGCAGACGATTTCCGGCCGACTCGAAGCGATCGCGGAGAATCGCGAGGTCAGGAATCAAACCGATGTACCAGAATAACACCGAGACCGTACCGTACGTCGACACCGCGAATACGTCCCACTCGAGCGGCGAGCGGAAGTTCTGCCAGATCAAATTCGAATTCGGTATCGGGAACAGGTACCAGGCGTACCAGACGCGTCCAACGTGGAACACGGGGAAGATCGCCGCGCAAACGACGGCGAAGATCGTCATCGCTTCAGCCGCGCGATTGATGGAGGTACGCCATTTCTGACGCAGCAAACACAAGATCGCGGAGATGAGCGTGCCCGCGTGGCCGATACCGATCCAGAAAACGAAGTTGACGATATCCCACGCCCAATTGACGGGGTTCGCGTGACCCCACACACCGACTCCCGTGGAGATGAGGTAGGTGATGCCCGCGACGGTGAACGAGGCAACGAAGCAGGCCAGAATGAAGCAGACCCACCACCACGCCGGCGTTTTGCCTTCGATGATGCTGCAGATCTTCTCGGTGATCCATGAGAAGCTGCGGTTGTGCTCGACGAGCGTCGCGCGCGGCAGCACCACCGGTTTGACTTCACTGAGAATCGCCGGAGCGGCGACCGCATGATCAGCGTGAGCCATTAGCTAAGTCCTCCCAAGCGTTTGAGGCTCTGAATTGCGCCGTGTTTCTCATGCTTCGTTTCTTCCGAGCCGTGGGCTGGGGCGTGCTCCCCTGCTTCGTGTTCACCATGGGCGCCGGGATGATTCTTCCGGTTATACTCAACGCGACTCAACGGCAGCGCGTTGTAGTCTGGCATCCTCGGATTTGGATTCCGGAGCTTGCCGAGATACGTGGTTCGCGGACGGGTGTTGAGGTACCCCAGCACGGCGTAATCCTGACCCAATGCCTTGGCCTTCGACACCGCACTCTTTGGATCGAGGATATTGCCGAACACGATCGCGTCGACGGGACAGACCTGTTGGCAGGCCGTCTTGATCGTGCCGTCTGGCACCGCGACATCTTCCGCGTGGCCAGCCTTCGCAACTTTGATCTTGTGCTGGATTTTCCCGTTCTGAACGCGCTGCGTGCAATACGTGCACTTTTCCATGACACCACGCATGCGCACGGTGACTTCGGGATTCTTCACCATCTTCACGAGCTCAGGCATGCCCTGTGGGCCCGCCGGTCCCATGTAGAGGCTATCAAGCTGGCGCTGATTGTAATCGAAGAAATTAAAGCGACGAACTTTGTACGGACAATTGTTCGCACAGTAACGAGTGCCGATGCAGCGATTGTAAGCCATCGCGTTGATGCCTTCGTCGTCGTGTACGGTCGCGTTAACGGGGCACACGGTTTCGCACGGAGCCAATTCGCAATGCACACAGAGCATCGGCTGAATCGAAACCTGGGGATCTTCCGGCAAAACGTGATTACCTTCGCCGCCGAATGCTCCTGCATCGGCATTGCCGTCAGAGTAATACCGGTCGAGCCGCAGCCAATGCATTTCACGTCCGCGCTGGACCTGATCCTTACCAACGATCGGGATGTTGTTTTCCGCCTGACACGCAATCACGCACGAGTTGCAGCCGATGCACGTGTTGAGGTCGATCGACATGCCCCACTGGTGCACACCATCAAATGACGGCGTCGTGTACAGCGAGTTGCCCCGCGGGATGACCGTGGCCCGCTCAGCCGGAGACATCTGTTCCCCTTTGACTCCGAGGATCGATGGGCTGTGCGACTCCATTCCGAAGCTGCGCACGAAAGACGGATTCTCCGCGTAGCTCTCAGGCCCGCCCGTGACATTCGCTTCACGAATGATGTCGCGGCCTTCCATCGACCAATGCTCCTGCGTGTTCGCGAGGGTGAACGTCTCCTTCGTCGCAACGAGCTTGCCGCCCGTCGCGAAGTGCTGCCCCGCTGCCGTACGCACGGGATAGAAATTGTGTCCTGCATTCGTGCCGACGTGGCCGGATTTTGTCCGACCGTAGCCCAGCGGCAGAACGATCGTGTAGTTCGACAAGCCTGGTTGAATGTGGAGTGGAGCGCGAACCGTCCGGCCATTCAGCGTGAGCTCGCCGATGAACGAGACTTCCCGACCTTGCTGGAATCCGCTGCTTTCAACCCGAGCGACCTGGATGTTAGAACCTTTCGGATACACCCCAAGTTCCTTGGCCAGACGGGGACTGATGAGAATCGCATTGTCCCACGAAATCTTCGTGATCGGGTCCGGGAGTTCCTGCAGCCAGCCGTTATTCGCGAACCGGCCGTCATCCAACTTGTAATCCGTGACGAAGCGAACTTCGAGGTTGGACGCTGAAAAAGCTTCAACCTTGGTGGGTGCGTTCAACGCGCCCGCCGCCGAACCGGCATTGAAGCTGACGTTAACGACCGGATACGCGGAGTTCGCTAGAATGCCGTCGTGGAGGAACTGCTGGAAACCCTCCGCGCTGGCGCCAGGCAACGCGCTGATCGTTTCGTGAACCAGCGTATAAGGATCAGGGTTGGCGACGCCCGCAATCCGCGCGATGACCTCGTTCTCCGTCAGACCGCCGAACAGCGGAAGAATCATCGGCTGGATCGGCACAATCGTGCCATCAACCGTTCGTGCATCGCCCCATGACTCGAGATAATGCGCCGAAGCGAGGTGCGTCGCTTTCGGTGACACGGCTGAGGTTTCGTCCAGATAGTAACTGAGCCGAACCACATTCGAGACCGAGGCCTGAAGCTTTTCCCAGCCGAGATCGACCGGCGCGTTGTAGACGGGATTTCCGCCCAGCAGCACCAACGTAGTCACCGACCCAGCACTGATCGCCCGACCGACATCTTGAATAGACGCTGCGGCGGTTGCGGGAACCGAGACGAATTCAACCGTGCTTCCAACATTGCCCAGAAACGCGTTGAGGGCATGCGCGAGCACGTGCACTTGCGGCGGCAAATGAGATCCGGCTACAACGACACTGGTGCCACGATGCGCCAGCAGGTCCGCGGCACATTCGTCGATCCAGTTTGGAGGGGTCTCCAAGCCCTGCGCCAACGGAGCGTAGGCAGCGTTTCCGGTGACCTTGGCCGCCAGTGCGGCCGCCAGCGCAACCATGTGACTGCTGGCGAGGCGGAGGCGGTGATCCGCCATACTGCCCGTCAACGTGAAACCACTTTCGGCTACGTAAAGCCGGTTCATCTGCTCCGCATCTGCCTTCGACGTCACACGACGGCTCTTCGAAAACTCGCGAGCGTAATAGAGGTTCTCCGCGTCGGCGCGGAGGAAATCGGCATCGAGCGAGACAATCCGACGCGCTTTCGCGAATCGATAAAGGGGACGGACATTCTGACCGAACGCTGCGGTCGCCGCCGACGCAGGAGCGGCATCTGAAATGGATTCATACTCGGCCCAAATAGCCGTCGGGAACCGAGCTTTGAGCAGACCGACAAGCCGAGCGCGCGTCGGTGAACTTGATTGTTCGGCGAGAAACGCGAGCCCTACTCCACCCCTGCCCGCGTGATCAGCACCGATCTTGGCCAGAAGATCATTTACATCGGCTACCGCCAACACGCGTCCGTCCCGTGTATGCGCGTTGGTTCGCTCAGGATCGTAGAGCTCCAGCACCGAAGCTTGGGCGTGCAACGAACTGGCTCCCCCATGCGGAAGGTATGATGGATTGCCTTCTACCTTGGTGGGTCGGCCTTGGTGAGTTTCAGCAAGGAGCGGCAACGCCGATCCACGCATCGGCATCGCCGTCGCGAAATACTGCGGCAATCCCTGAATGACTCCTTCGACTGACTTACCGTACGGAAGGACGTGACGTTCTGGACGCCGGCAACCTGCGAGCCCCAAACCGCCAAGGGCAAAAGACGCGGCCATGATCTTCAGGAAATGACGGCGATCAACGCCATCGAGCTCGGCGGCTCCCTGCGGAAATTCGCGCTCCAGCTGGGCCCTGAACCCGGGCGTCGCCGCAAGTTCATCAAGGCTGCGCCAGTACTTCGGACCGGTCAGCTCGCGTTCAGACGGAGCGGGATGTTCAAATTTGCGTTTCATCGGTGGCAACCGGTGCAGCTTTGCGGAGGCTTGATGTTCCAGTCGTGCACGAATTTTTCTCCGGCGGGCACGCCGGAAGTCGCTGCGATCGTGGGCGAGTTCAAATCGTAGATATTCTTTGGATCACGGACGTGAACGGCGGGATTCCGGTGACAATCCAGACAGAATCCCATGCTCAACGGCTGCACGTGAGTGACCACTTCCATTTCATTGATCTTCCCGTGACACTCGACGCAGCTTACACCGCGGTTCACGTGAATGGAGTGGTTGAAGTAAGCAAAGTCAGGCAACTCATGGACCTTGACCCACGGCACCGGATCACCGGTTTCATAGCTATTCCGGACCACGGCGAGCAGCGGGCTGTCTTTCTTCACCTGGTTGTGACAGTTCATGCACGTTTGCGACGTGGGCAGATTCGCGTAGCCTGACTTGTCGACGTTGCTATGGCAGTAGCGGCAATCGAGCCCGAGTTGGCCGACATGAAGCGCATGGCTGTACGGCACGGGCTGAACGGGCGCATAGCCCACCCGCGTGTACTTCGGCGTCATGTAGTAGGTCGCTCCCGCCGTCGCGATCGCTCCCAGCACACACAGGTAGATGACGATTTGAAGCGGGAGCCGATTAGCCGATTTCGGGAAAATATTCGACATGAGCCGGGAAGTCTTCGGTTAGCCGATCGTCCTCAAACCGAGTCTGCACGCCGGGGAATGGCGCGAGCCTCTGGTTGTAACGTGAACGACGATACGGAACCGGTCAGACTTTCGGCCGGGGCCTTCGCCGGAAGCTTCGCCAAAGCGCGCGGCGCAAACCCCGCAACGGCAACAAGGCCGAGCAACTTGGCGATAAAGCTTTTTCGTGAAGGGTCGTGGGTCACGGTGACGGTGGAGTGGTTAAAATCGCCGCCAAAGAAGGCTGCGTGGTTTCGGTTGTAAATCAAAATTTCCTGCAGCGCCCTCGGATGGAGCGAAATATGATCCTTCCTGACGGACGACCTCGTGACAGCTAATGCGAAAAGCCCTCCTGCATTCGCTCAAAATCGGGTCGCTTCGTCGAGCGCAGTCGACGCTTGGATCATTTGTCCCCACGTAACGCGCTCGGAGCGGGAGATGGCGCCCGAACGAAAAAGCACGACCACGTAAAAATTCCACGCTCCGAAAGCGATCGCGACGGCAAAAAGCACCAGGCGCGCCGGCTTGCTGAGCTCGTGCAGCAACCAAGCCGTGCCCGCCATCAGCGGCAGCAGTGCAGCGTCATAGCCGCGATTCCCGAACGCGGATGCAAACCACCAACACCACCATGCCGCGTTGGTATAAGCCATAAGTCCGACCGCCGCGCTCCACGCGAGCGCCTCACGTTTCACTCGCACGGCCCAGGCAATCATCCCTGCTGCAGCGACCAGCAGGAACGGATGCCAGTAAAACAATCCGTGCCAGGACGAGAAAAGCGACGCGACCAACGCAGGCTTACCCCAATGGAAGGCTTCCCCTTCGGCCCCATACCCGAAGACGAACCATTCCCCATAAACCTGATGCCACGCAAAGCACTGCAGAAGCGCGAAGGGCGCGAATCCCACCACGCAGAAAACCAGCGCAGATCGTAGGATGGCGGTATCGCGGCGCAAACCGAAGAGGCCCAGCCCCAACGGCAGCGCGAAAAGGACCAGCTGATACCGAACGATCACGGCGAGGCCGAAGCTTGCGCCCGTTAGCCACCACCATCGTGACGCTGAAGGCATCTCGACCGCTCGCATCAGTCCGTACGCCATCAGCACAATCGCGAAAAACGCCGCGCCGTGGCTCATGCTGACATTCACGGCTTGATAATAAACGAGTGAGCTCGCGGCCCACGTGAGAGCTACACTGCTCGACGCGATAAAATCATAGTCTCTGCCCTGAAGCCTCTCCGTTGGTTCACCGTTCTGGTGCGAGCGAGCGAGCGTTGGTTGAGCCGGAATTCTTCCGTTCAGGCTGCCTTGCAGCCATTTCGAGATGACGCGCGTTGCGATGACCATAGCAAAGACCGCCAACGCGGTATGCCCAATCTGAATGCACACCTGATAAACGGGATTGAATCCGTCGTGGGTGAAATCCCACCAGCCGATCGCCCGCCCTACTCCGACGAGAAGATCGGCGACAACATAGAAGGGCAGCGTAAGCAGCGCCCAGCCGATCCCATACTTGTTGGGAATACGTCCCGCTTTCGTCAGCGAAAGCTGCAGCGCGGACGCACGGTACTCGTCCTGCAGCGTGTCACACGCGATCAAGTCATTCCGAAAATCCCAATCGTGATCGACCATCGCAGAACGCAGCCAGAGATAGTTGAACGTGTTATCGTAACCGCGCAGAGCGCTGCGATGTGGAATCTCCAGCAGTTGCGACAGGCTAAGCGATCCCGCGACAACGACGCAGAGACCAATCCAGAACCGCCGGAGCTTATCCTCGAACGAGCGCTGTGGACTAGGCGACGAAGAGGCCATCGCGCATTGGCCGAACACTGTCGCACCGATTGGCGATCTCCGGGTTGTGCGTCACGAGCACCACGGCCTGTCCGTTCTCTTTGGCAAGGCGCGTCAACAAATCGAACACGAGCGCAGAATTTTTGACGTCAAGATTTCCGGTCGGCTCATCCGCCAGAATGATTGCCGGCTGATTGGCGAGCGCACGGGCAATCGCGACGCGCTGCTGCTCTCCGCCGGAAAGCTGCGTTCCGAGTCGATGCGTCTTTTCTCCCAAGCCGACAGAACTGAGCAGTGAATGCGCGCGATCCGCCATCTGCTCCTGCGACAGCCGACCCAGTTTACGCATCGGCATCATTACATTTTCCAGCGCACTAAATTCCTGCATCAGGAAGTGGAACTGGAAAACGAAACCGATATGCGCGCACCGCGCCGCCGTTCGGTCGAGATCGCTGCTGTTCGACATCAGCTGACCATTGATCCAGATGTCGCCCTCTTCCTGCCGATCGAGGAGTCCAAGCAGGTAGAGCAGAGTCGACTTTCCGCAGCCCGAAGGCCCGACAATCGCGTACACCTGTCCGGCCTTCGCGTCGAAAGAGACGCCACGCAGAACGTGTACACGACCTTCATTCTGCCCGAGGTACCGGTGAATGTTCGTGCAGCGCAGCGCGACGTCAGTGGTGAGATCTGCCATGAAATCAGCCGGCTTACTGAGCCGTTCCGCGAATAACATCGCCCGGTTCAAGTTGGGCCGCGCGACGAGCGGGCACGAGACTCGCTATCATGACCATGAGTACTGCCGTGAGAACCGCCTCGACATAGTGCCAGCCCGATTTGGCCACGATAAACGTGTCGGTGGCAAAAATTCCCCGGATCGTGATGTGGATGTGTGACACGCCGACGGTGATCGCGTAACCGAGCAGAGACCCAGCCACACAACCAATGCCCAGGACGATGACCGCCTGCCACAGGAAGATTTGAGAGATGTCTTTCCGGGTGTAACCCATCGACCGCAAAATCGCGATCTCCTTGGTTTTCTCCATGACGATCATCGCGAGCGTATTGAACATCGCGAGACCGGCGATCAGAGTAAAAACCGACACGGTGATGGCAGACGAAATGCGTAGAGCTCGGAAAACTTCGAGCCACGTTTTCTCGCGCACTTGCCATGGCCGCGCCGTATGCGTGAGGACCTCCTCGATCTGCGCCGAATCCGCGACGGCGCGGTCTTTGTCGACCAGGTTGAGTTGAATGAACGTCGCGCCCGTGGGCTTTTTCAGCAGCGAGCGCGCTTCACTGATGTGGAGGAAAAGTCGGGTACGATCGAAATCACTTACCCCCGTCTCGTAAATCGCACTCACGCGATAGCGTCGCTGCTGGCTCAGAGTCTCCAGCAGGAAAGAATCGCCGACATTGAGCTGCAACCGGACCGCCATTTCACGTCCGAGCAAAGCTCCGGCCGGGGCATCCCGAAAATCCTGCGGATTGCCGATGACGATCTGATGCTCCAGGTCCGAGACCTTGATGTGATCCTCGTAGTTGATGCCAAACACTCGGACAGAATCGCTCCCGAACGAGCTGCGCATCGTCACGGGCCCCGTGAGGACGGCGGACATCGCTGAGATGTTCGGAAAGTCACGCATCGCCTCAGTCATCAACTTTGGCTCCTCCACGCCTTCGATGAATTTGCGCCCTTCTTTCTGCTGCACCATGAACTGGTCGCCCTCCTCATTCCGATTCGCCATGTAACGAATCGTGTCCTGGATCTTATCCTTGATCTGGATCGCCCCGTCGGTTCCGAGGATCGTCTTGATGAAGAATTCCTCAAATCCGCTCGTGGTTGCTTGGGTGACCACGAACAAGCCGACACCGAGAATGATGCACGACAAGCTCATCAGCATCGCGCGCTTCTTCGCGGTCAGAAAACGGTACGCAATGCGCAGATTGGGCGACATATCGGCGAGGCGAACGGCGGACGCCGCTTACTTCCTGTTGACCAGCTGGGTCCGGACTCGCTGGCCATCCCGGTACTGGTCGAGTTGGTCCACAATCACGAGCTCTCCGGCTTTCAGGCCTTCGAGCACTTCAACGAAAGTTTCACTGATAAAGCCGGGTTTGATCGTCTTCAGCTTTACGCGGCCATTATCCACGACGTAGACATTTTTGTTATTGAAGAACGCGCGGCGTGGGATGTTCGCCTGCGACTGGCGCTCGCCAACGATGATGCTGACTTCGCCCGTGATACCAGGGATTAGCTTCTCCGGCTCGATTTTCACTTCAAGGTGCACGATGTAGCGCTGGGTCTCAGGGTCTGCCGTGGGCAGGATTTTAGTCACGGTCGCGTCGTAAAGCCAATCGCCGTAGCTCAGGAAACGGACGCTCGCCTTCTGACCTTCTTTGATGTTCGAAAAATTTTCCTCACTGATCTTTGCCTCAACCGTACGCTTCGTTGCGATGAGAACAGCAATGGGCGCACCGCTGCCGATCAAGTCACCAGGACGAGCGAACACCTTGGAAACGACTCCATCAAAAGGCGCTGTGATCGTCATCTTCTCCAGCTGACGACGTTTGACCTTCAGCGTGTTTTCAAACGTGGAGAGCTGCTGAGTGTTCGTGACCGTTTCGAGCGCAACCTTCTGTTCGATCTGCTTCACCAAACGTCGCTGCTTTTCGAGTTCGGTGAGCGGGTAATTGCCGGCCTTGGTCAGGCGCTCGAAATTTTGCAATGCATCGTTGGCGTTCTCCAGGTCGAGCTTGATGGCTGACCCGACGGCGATCCGCTTCTTCGCGGTTTCGTAGTCGCTTTGGATTTGCTCAATCTCGAGCGTCAGATCGCCGGAATCGATTTGAACCAGCACGGTGCCGGCCTTGATCGCCTGGCCGGGATCAAGTTCGCTCTTGATCACACGTCCACTGGTTTCGCTCTTCAACTCCATCTGAAACTCAGCTTGGACGGTGACACTGCCAGGCACCGCACTGATGGCGCGACCTTTGGTGACAGCGGCGACTCTCGCCGTCGGCTTCATCACCAGGTTAATGATGAGCACGAGCGCGAGAACGCCCGCCACTCCGATCAAAATCTTTTTCATCGCCGCGTGACCGGAATGTTAACGAGGGCCGGATCCTTCAAAGTCGCCGAGAGCAGGCGCGAAACCCTCATCATGTATTCGTTGCGCGCGGTGTAGGCGGCGATTTGTGAATCGTAGAGCCCGAGCTGCGCCGCGTTCACTTCCACGTCCGATGATACGCCGCGAGCCATGTCTTCTTTCTTCAGCGTCAAAATGTCGTTTGCCGATCCCAGCAAGCGCTCGACGATCGCCAGATTGCGCGCCGAGAACTCAAGCTGTCGCACCTGCGAATTGATCGCGGCAATCGTGTCCGCCGTTTGATCCTTGTAAGTCTGCTCCAATTGGCGCCGCCGAGCGAGAGAAACGGTTTTCGCGCTGCGCGTCTGGAACCCGTCGAACAGCGTCCAGTTCACGATTACGCCGGCGAAGTATTGGCGAACCTTGTACTTATCCGCGATGTTAACCGAATAGCTGAACTCATCCTGAGAGGTGCCGAGCGCGAGATTCACCTTCGGGCGCAGCCGGGTGTTGGCGACCTTGTAATTGAGGCGCTCAGTTTCGATTTGGTCGCGCATGACCTGCATCGAGTAGGTCTTCAGCTCAGGTTCGCCGGTGAATTCAGCGACGACGCTCTGAATGGCTGAGGACGCCGGAGTAACCGGCGGGATGTCGTTGGGAATCTGGTCGTCGGTCAAAGGTGCGGTACCGCAGAGTTTGCCGAGGTAGATCTTCGAGTTCTCGTATTCGTCTGCGACTCGATCGGAGGCGAGCCGAGCCTGCTCCGCCGTCATCGTCGGCGTAAACATATCGGCTTCCGAAATGACATGCTTTTCCAGTTTGGAGCGCGCCAAGGTCAGTTGGTCGTCAGCAATCTTCTGGTTGAAGCGCGCCCTCGCCAACCCGGCTTTGAGCGTCACAACCTGCAGGAACTGTCCGCGAATTTCGTCGACCAAAAGCCGATACACATCGGCGGACTGGCCTTCGGTGATCTTTTGGCCGAGCTCGCCGATTTTCGTCGAGTTCGCCAACGCTCCCCAGTGGAAAATGGGCTGTGTGATTGAGAAGCTATACGAGAGTTTCTTCGGATGAAGCACCGCATCAGGCAACGAGCCGCCGCCCGGTGTGGACCCCGCAACCGCGCGATTCTCCGTTACCCAGGGATAATAGGACGCATATCCACCGGCAGCCGGCAGCTGTCCCGCGCGGGCCGAAATGCGGTTGGCTTCAGCGACCGCATTCTCTGTATTGCGCGCCACCATCCTCGGCGATTGTTTCGAGGCTGAGTCGATCAACGTCTGCAGCGTCGGGAAATATTTCTCCGGCAGGGGGAAGTTGCCGCCAGAAGCGCTTTGGGCATGGACGGCCGACGCGAAGCTAAAGGTGAGAAGTGCGACGGCGAGGAGGCGGATTTGGCGGTGCATCAGATGGTTTGCGACAAATAGAAACAATTTAAGGCCGGATCAGAAGACGAAAGTTCAGCAAAGTCAGGAGACACGCGGAGGCATTTAAGTTCCGCCGTAAAATCGCAGCAGGCAGAGCGAATAAATCCCAGGCAAGCTCAAATTGATCAGGTGCAAGACTGGGATTGCGAGGCGGCGCATTTGATCCAACGACAGTCGGAACCCCCACTTCCGCTACTCCACCCGTCGGAGACCGACCCCGCCGGGGCACTCCAACCTTGCGCGATTTGTCTCGCGCTTCACCGGCCCGCGGCGTCGTTGTTTTCCGCCTCACGTTTCATTATTCGATTTCGGACTCATGCTCAAAGCGTTCATCACTGGCATCACGGGACAAGATGGATCGTATCTCTGCGAATGGCTACTCCAGCGTGACTATGAGGTTCATGGTCTGGTCCACCGGCCGGACGCGCTCGCCGGCAGCAACATCAGCCACTTGGTGAGCAATCCGTCCGTGCTCGGAAAACGTCTCTTCCTCCACAACGGAGCATTCGAGGACGCCACGCATCTCCGCCGTATCATCAGTCGCGCGCAGCCGGATGAGTTTTATCACCTGGCGGGTCAATCAAGTCCAAGGCTCAGCCTCGAGCTGCCGGAAAGCACCGTCGACAGCATCGGAATGGCCACGCTCAGATTGCTCGAAATTCTGCGCGACCTGCCGCATCCGCCGAAATTTCTCTACGCCTCGAGCAGCGAGGTGTTCGGTTCGCCCCCGCATTCGCCTCAAGACGAACTGACCCCGCTTAATCCGACCACGCCTTATGGAGCGGCAAAGGCCTTCTCCCAGCAAATGGCGCGGATTTACCGGATCGCGTACGGACTCCAGACCTGCGCGGTGATTCTCTACAATCATGAGTCACCCCGCCGAAACAGTAATTTCGTTTCGATGAAAGTCGCCCGCGCGGCTGCACGGATCAAACGCGGCCTGCAGGCCGATCTCACGCTCGGCAGCCTGGAAGGCCGCCGAGATTGGGGCTGGGCTCCCGATTATGTGCGTGGCATGTGGCTGATGCTGCAACAGCCGCAAGTGGACGATTTCGTATTGGCCACGGGGAAATTGCACAGCGTGGCGGACCTCGTCGCCTGCGCGTTCGAACATCTTGGTCTCCAGTGGCGCGACTACGTGCGCTATGACGCCGGTCTTCTTTCCAGTGTTGAACCGGTGGCTCCATGCGGGAATCCCGGAAAAGCGGGCCGCGTTCTGGGATGGCGAAACACGGTGCCCTTCAAAGAAATGGTTGCTCTACTGGTCGATTCCGAGCTCAAGAAACTCACATGAGGAAGAAAGCATTCATCACGGGCATCACGGGCCAGGACGGTTCTTATCTAACCGAACTGCTGCTCGAAAAAGGCTACGAAGTACACGGCTTGGTCCGCCGCGCCAGTACGATGAACCGTGGGCGGATCGACCACCTGAACGCATACGAGCACGGCACCGACAAGCGGCTTCACCTGCACTATGGTGATCTCGCCGACAGCGTATCGCTAGTGAAGCTGCTCTACGCGTTACAGCCCGACGAAATCTACAATCTCGCGGCACAAAGTCATGTTCGAGTCAGTTTCGATATCCCTGAGTACACCGCTGACATCACTGGAGTGGGCGCAGCACGCATTCTCGAAGCGATCATCGAATCCGGTATTGGAAAAAAAGTACGCTACTACCAGGCGTCTTCATCCGAGATGTTCGGCAAGGTTCAGGAAGTACCGCAACGGGAGACGACGCCCTTTTATCCTCGCTCGCCTTACGGCTGCGCCAAGCTCTTTGCCCACTGGCTGACCATCAACTACCGCGAGTCCTACAATCTTTTCGCCTGCAGCGGTATTCTCTTCAACCACGAGTCACCGCGTCGCGGAGAGAGTTTCGTCACGCGTAAAATTTCTCTCGCAGCAGCACGCATAAAAAAAGGCCTGCAGAAAGAACTGCACCTGGGTAACCTCGAATCGGAACGCGATTGGGGTTACGCGAAGGAATATGTCGAAGGCATGTGGCTGATGCTCCAGCAGGACAAGCCGGACGACTACATCCTTGCCACCAACGAAACGCACACGATCCGCGCGTTTCTCGATGCCACCTTCGGGCACTTGAATCTCGATTGGCATGACTACGTCAAATTCGACGAGCGTCACCTGCGGCCGGCGGAGGTGGACCTGCTGATCGGCGACTACGCCAAAGCTGAGAAGGCGCTCGGCTGGGTGCCTAAGACCCGAATGAAGGCGTTGGCCCAGCTGATGGTCGAATCAGATCTCGCGTCCGTCTAACGTACTCGGGCGCGGGAACTGCTCGCGGTCTCCGGAACCAATCTCGGTCACCGCGAACATCAGCATGGACCCCATAACCGCGAGTCCCAGCCCAAGCTGGAACCTGCGTTATATTCGCAGCGTTTGGGCGATGCTCCTGCCGTACACCGTTGCCTACCTTTTCTACGCCCTGGTTGGGATCCGGCCCACATCGGTGAGGATCGAAGCGGGTCTCGGAGCACCCACGTTGCTGCAAATCTACTGGGCGCTTCACGTCTTTCATCTCGCGCTAACGCTTCTGACTGCCCGGCAACAATGGAATGCCTTACCTGGTTCGGCTCCAGAAAAACGGGCGGCGGTCAGCCGGGCCTTCTCGCCGTGGCTCTTGCTTGGGTTGCTCTTCCTGATTCCCGGAACCTACCTCGAGTTTCCTGCTGACACGTGGGAACACCTGCGGCGGATCAACGAATGGAATTCGGTCGCCAGCATCACCACCCATTCTCATTGGACCAAAACGGGCTACTTCGTCGCCTATAGTTTATTCGGCTGGGCATCGAACTCGCCTTGGGAACTTCCTCTCTCTGCTGTTTACGTTTCCGCGGTTTCACTGCTGGTGTGCTGGCAGTACTATCGCCTCGCGCTCGCCCTCAAACTGGCGCCGGCCTACGCTTTTCTCTTCACGCTCGTGCAAGCAGTCTTGTTCGGCACCAGCGCGTTTTCTTTCTACCGATACTACGGACTGGCCTCCACGGTCTTTGGCCAGCTTGCCGCCGTCGCTTTGATTCGGATCACCGTCGAACAGGTGGACACGCACCCCAAGATATTGGCACCTGGAAGGAGACCATGGCTGAACGTTCTCGGCGCAATGGCAGGACTCAGCCTGCTCATTGCGGCCAACCACATCCAAGGCTTCGCGATCGCCGCCATCGGCTGTTCAGCTGTCCTCCTCCGCACCTGCCGGGAGCATCACCCGCGAACGTTTCGTTTTATTCTGGGTTTTGTGATCATCGCCTCCATCGCGACGCTCCTCTTCTGGCCCAAGACCGCGACGCTCGTTCAACTTGAACAAGCCGGATGGCTCACTCGTTGGGGCAGCTTCGATTTCTCTTCGTTTGGCTCCGCCGCATTTCAGAGCGCATGGCGAATGCTCGGTTGGTTCGGTATTCTAAACCTCATCTGCGGCGCTGTTCTCCTCGTTCGAAACCGCACGATCGGCTGGCTGACCATTTTACCGCTTCTCGCGTTGGGCCTGCCCCTGTTGGTTATCCCAATCACCCACTACGCAACGCAAGTTGAGGTGGCCAATGTCGTGGTGCTGCAGCGAATTCTTTTTGCCGCTCCGGTCGGCCTCGCAGTCGTCGCCTTGGTGGAGGTGACGACGCAGCGCACCGTTTTTGCGCCTCGAGCGCTCGCGCCGATTGCCGCAATCACAGCCACAGCGTTTCTGACGCTCGTGCCGCCCGGTAATCGTGGGTACAATCGATTCTGGAATTTCGCGACCCGGGTACCCGCGGATCTGGGCATGAGCGCCCCGCTGCATCAGTTTCAAACGTCTCTCCTTCCCTCCCCAGCCAGCGACGGGCTGTACGCAACTCCATCGCGCCTCAGCTTCGTCCTCGAGACGGTTCGGGCGGTCCCAACCATCTACTCACCGTATTTGTATCGAGGATATCTCAACGGAGGAAACACCCCGCCGGGAGACTATCGCTACTTCGAGCGCATCCTGGCCAATCCCCACCGGATGAAGTCCTCTGTCGTGCTGCTCGCGTCGCCTCACCTGAATTACACGCCCACGTCGTTTACTGCGGAAGCGTCGGGGCATTGGCTCGCCCAGGAAGTTGCGTTTGGGTATGCGGGACAGCCCGAACTGGACGAAGCCGTCCGTCGTGCAGGCTTGCCAGCAGTCCAATCTGAGGGCGGCATTACCACCTATCGAACACCGACCGACCAACGCTGAACCGAGCCGCCGACGTTCCCTCCGAGCCCCTGTCGCGCTGTTCGTTTTCAACCGGCCAAGACACTTGCGACGGACACTAGCCGCGCTCGCAGCGAACGATTTGGCGCGAGAAACGGACCTCATCGTTTTCTCGGATGGTCCCCGGACACCCCTGGATGCGCCGGCCGTCGCGGAGGTCCGCGCCGAACTGACGGCCATCGATGGCTTCCAATCCGTTCAGATCATGAGTCGAGAACGCAATCTTGGACTCGCCGGCTCGATCATCGAGGGCGTGACGAAAATTTGTTCCGAATACGGCCGAGTGATTGTGCTGGAAGACGATTTAATCACGTCGTCGGGATTTCTCACCTACATGAATGAAGCGCTCGCCCTGTACGAGCCCTTCGATGAGGTCGCCAGCATCCACGGTTATGTTTATCCCTCCAACCGGGCCCGCCCTGAAACCTTTCTTCTCCGCGGCGCAGATTGTTGGGGTTGGGCTACCTGGGCCCGAGCGTGGAAGGGCTTCAATCCAGACGGTGCCGCACTCTTGCGGCAATTGAATGAGCGCAACCTCCTGCTCGCTTTCGATTACGACGGAGCCGCACCCTATTCAGAGATGCTGCGGGCTCAAATCGAGGGTCGGAACAACTCTTGGGCGATCCGCTGGCACGCTTCCGCCTTTCTGGCAGGAAAATTCACGCTCTATCCCGGACGAACGCTGGTCCAAAACATCGGCTTGGCGGAAGGCACTCACTTCGCCGATTCCGACTTCCCCGATGCGCCCGCCTCCAACACGTCAGTTGCGGTGCGACTTTTGCCGCGGGAAGAGAATCAAGAGTGCCGGGCGGAGTTTGAGCGCTTTTTTCGCGACCGTCGAAAGCTCTCGTTAAAGAAGATTGTCCGTCGGGTGCGCGATACCGTTCACCGGTGGCGTTACGGCCGTTCCTGATGGGCGCCTTTCAGACCGCATTCGGAAGCGCCAAGGCACTGGTGCGGAAAACGGTTTCCCGTAACCTCGGCGTGCTCGCCGCCGCCAATCTTGCGAGTCAACTCTGCTCGCTGGCCGCGATCCCGTTGTTGACCCGCTGGTGCAGCGTGAGCGATTTCGGTTTCTTCCAACTCTACGCGACAACCGTGACCGTCTCCGGCTTAATGGCCTGCGCTCGCTACGACCAGGCCATCCTCGTCGCGCCAGACGACAAAACGGCCCGCGCCATCACTCTTTTGAGCGTGGGGATCGCCGCAATCGCCGCCGTGCTCGTCGGTGCCGGCGTCTTTTTCGTGGGTCCGTGGGTGGGGCGCGGTTGGGGGGAGCTTGGACCTTGGTCGCCGCTAGTTGGCGCTTCTGTTTTCCTTACCGGTGCGACCACTGCCGCCACGCAATGGTATGTGCGTCGCGCGAATTTTTCTGCGATTTCGCGCACCCGCATCGTCCAAAGTCTTACGACGGTTGGCTTCCAGGTCGGAGCTGCTGCGGGCGGATACGGCAGTGCCGCCTTAATCATGGGGGACGCGTTGGGGCGTGCGACGGGGTTGATTGCGCTGATCGGGCTCGGTTCTTTGGCGACGCGGATGTCGTCCAGTTCTGGAACGGCTTGGCGCCAGCTGGCGCGCACCTACTCACGATTTCCCCTCGTTTCAACGCCCTCAGTCATCCTCAATGCGACCGGATTCGCGTTACCCGTCGTGCTCCTGGAACACTTCTTCGGCGCGAAAGCCGTCGGCGTATTTTCGTTGCTCGAACGGGTGATGGGAATTCCCACCGTCTTGCTCGGCCAACCACTGTCGCAACTCTTTAGTCATCGGTTTAGATCTGCGCTGGAGGAAGGTGGTGCCGCTCCAATCGCCGCGCTGAAGAAAACCGCCCAATCCGCCGCACTGCTTGGCCTGCTCCCATTCGGAGCGCTGCTCCTCGCCGGGCCGTTTTTGTTCAGCTTGGTCTTCGGTGAAGCCTGGCGACATGCGGGGGAACTCGCCCAATTATTGGCCTTGCCATATTATGTTGGAAGCGTGGTCTGGCCGACCATGCCCGCACTTATCATCCTTAACCGGCTGCGTACGCAGCTTGTGTGGGATATTGTCCGGGCGCTGTTGATGTTCGCGGCGATCACCTTTGTCGGACTGCTGGCCGCTCCCTACCAGGACGGTATCATCGCCGCGATCACGGTGATGGCGCTGATGTATGCCGCACACTTCACCCTCACCTACCGTGCGGCCCGCAGCCATGAGCGGTAAGCTGCGCGGAGCCATCAAAGACGTCCTGCCGCCGTTGCTTTACAAGGCGGCCGCCGTGGCGGTCCATCGCACGCGGGGCGACGGTTTGGTGTTCTCCGGAAATTATCGGAGCTGGTCAGAAGTCGCCGCCAAGGCTGAAGGCTATGGCGAACAGGAGATTCTCGACCGCACCCTCTCGGCCATGAAGGAGGTCACGGCCGGGCGCGCCGTTTTCGAACGTGACTCGGTTCTTTTGCCCGAACCGGAATACTCTTTCCCGGCGTTGACGGCTCTGCTCTGGCTCAGCAGCCGCGCTAAAAACCGACTCGAGCTCGTGGATTTCGGCGGTGCCCTCGGCAGTTCATTTTTCCAATTCCGTCGCTTCCTTTCCCACTTGGACGAAATCCGCTGGGCCGTGGTCGAGCAGGAGCATTTTGTCCGATGTGGACAGGCCGAGCTTTCCGGCCGCGGATTGAGCTTTCACCCTTCGATTGATGACGCGTTGCAGGGACGCCCCGCTGAACTCTTCTTTGCCTCGAGCGTCCTGCAGTATCTGCCGGATCCCGGAGCGTTTCTCGATTCCCTGATGGCTCATCGCTTCAATTACATCTTGATCGACCGCACGGCCTTTATCCGCGGTTCCCAGGACCGTCTCACCTTGCAACACAACGCCCGCTCGCTCTACCGCGCGTCCTACCCGGCGTGGTTTTTCAACGAGACGTCGTTTCTCAAAAAGTTTCAGAGCACGTACGACGTCGTGTATTCATTCGATGGACGTGACCAAGTCCTGCTCGCCGGCGGCGATCCCTACTACCGCGGTTTTCTCTTCCAACGTCGGGTCTCTTCATGAACCAGGTTCTTATCAATTTGGGCTGCGGCGGCCGCTTCCATCGCGACTGGCAGAATTTTGATCTTTATCCGTCGGCTCCCGAGGTTCGCCAATGTGACCTGGCGAAGGGAGTGCCCCTCCCGGCCAACTACGGCGACGCGGTCTTTAATTCAGCTCTGCTCGAGCACCTTTCACCCGCAACGGGGCGTGCCTTCCTGCTGGAATGTCACCGCATTCTTAAGCCGGGTGGCATTCTGCGCATTGGCATTCCCGACATGGAGCGGATCGCCCGGACCTATTTGAATGAGCTGGAGCGCTCCGTTACCGGGGACCGAGCGGCGGAGGCAAATTATGATTGGATGATGCTCGAGTTGATCGATCAGATGGTCCGCTCGCGTTCCGGTGGAGCCATGGGAGAAGCGATCAAAGCCGGCGCGCCGAACGAAGCATTTATCGAGCAACGAATCGGTCACGAATTCACGGCCATGAGAGCGGCGTTCAAGGCGGGCGATCACGGCAAACTCGCGCGCCTTCGCGCCATGGATCCAACCGAGCGCCGCCACAAGGTCCTGCGCCAGCTCCGCCAGATTCCCGGCATCATCAGACGAGCCATCGCGGGCCTATTCCTTTCGCGGGCAGATCGCGCCGCTTTGCAGCTGGGACGATTCCGCCAATCCGGGGAAGTTCATCTTTGGATGTATGATCGCTTTTCGCTCGCGCGCCTCATGGTTCAGGCGGGTTTCCGCGAGCCACGCGTGAAAGTTGCTGGTCAAAGCGATATTCCCGACTGGGTTCGATTCGGGCTCGACGTCGATTCCACCGGAGCCCCGATCAAGCCAGATTTGCTCTACGTCGAATGTCTAAAATAGCGCCTGCTCTCCTCGAACAGCAGTACGGAGGTCGGCGCGTTCTGATCACCGGCGGGTTGGGTTTCATCGGCTCCAACCTGGCGCGGCGGCTCGCCCAGGCGGGCGCGGACGTTACCGCGGTCGATAGCCTCATCCCGGAGTACGGCGGCAACCTGCAAAACATCTCCGATTCCCGCGGGAAAATTCACGTCAACATCGCTGACGTTCGTGATCGATTCAGCATGCGCTACCTGGTGCAGGGCCACGATACGCTCTTCAATCTTGCGGGGCAGACGAGTCATCTGGATTCGATGCGAGATCCGTTTACCGACCTCGAAATCAATGCGACCGCGCAGCTTTCCATTTTGGAGGCTTGTCGAGAGTTCAACCCGGGCATCGAAATCGTATTCGCGAGCACGCGCCAGGTATACGGCCGGCCAGAATACCTGCCGGTGGACGAGAAACATCGGATCACTCCGGTGGACGTCAATGGGATCAACAAAGTGGCGGGCGAACAGTATCATGTTTTATACCACACGGTTTACGGCCTGAAAACCCGCGTGCTGCGGCTCACCAACACCTACGGTCCCCGCATGCGCATCAAGGACGCGCGCCAGACGTTCCTGGGTATTTGGATCAAGCAACTCCTCACCGGGAAACCGTTCGAAGTCTGGGGCGGAGATCAGCTCCGCGACTTCAATTTCGTGGACGACGTGACCGAGGCCATGCTGCAGGTGGCAGCGGATCCGCGCACCACCGGGCAGATCTATAACCTCGGACACGATGAACGGATCACATTGAAGGAGCTTGCGACGCTGCTCATCCGGGCAAACGGCGGCGAGGGTGAATTCGCCATCCATGAATTCCCGGCGGAGCGAAAGAAGATCGATATCGGCGATTATTATTCTGATTTCGCCAAACTTGGAGCCGCCACGGGATGGAAGCCGAAGGTGAAGCTGCACGAGGGATTGCTGGCCTCCCTCGACTATTTCCGCGCAACGCTGCCGTCCTATCTTTGACCATGGAACAGATCCTGTTGAACGACTTCAAACGTCTGCCCGCACCGCTGAAGGCGGAATTAAATCGGGTGATGGCCGAGGTACTCGACTCCGGCTGGTATATTCTAGGCGAGCGCCTGAAGTCCTTCGAAAAGGCTTGGGCGAAGTATTGCGGTGTGGCACATGCGGTCGGCGTAGCCAACGGGATGGACGCGATCGAAATCGGGCTGCAGACGCTATCGCTCAGGCCCGGGGACGAGGTCATCACGACCCCGCTCACGGCGTTTGCCACCGTCCTCGGAATTATCCGCGCTGGCGCCGTTCCGGTCCTGGCCGACATCGATGCCGATACGGGATTGCTCGATGTGGCGAGCGCCGCGCGTTGCGTAAGCCCACGAACCAAAGCAGTTCTGTTGGTTCATCTGTACGGACAGATTCGGGACATGGATCGGTGGACGGATTTTTGTACTGCGCATCAGCTGTTGCTGCTGGAGGATGCTGCGCAAGCTCACGGCGCGGAATGGCATGGTCAGCGCGCCGGCACGTTTGGAGCGTGGGCGGCCTACAGCTTCTACCCGACAAAAAATCTCGGCGCTTTCGGCGACGGTGGCGCCCTCTGCACCAATCGCCAGAATACCGCCGTCGCGGCTGCGAGCTTTCGAAATTACGGGCAGTCCGAACGCTATCATCATCCAACGTTGGGCTCGAACAGCCGGCTCGACGAAATCCAGGCCGCGATTCTCGAGGTTTTGCTACGCGAACTCCCCACGGCGACCACGAAGCGACGGGAAATTGCGACGCGCTATCATGCAGAGCTAAACTCTTCAGTCGTCTTCAAACTCGCGGCGCCACAAACGACCACCAGCCACGCGTATCACCTCTACGTTGTGCGCTCCAGGGCCCGCGCTGAACTCCAGCGCCATCTTACGACGAAGGCTGTCCAAACGTTGATTCACTACCCCGTCTGCGTTCACCATCAGCCACCGTGTGCACATCTTGGCCGTGATCCCAACGGACTGCGGAGTGCCGAGACATTTGCGGAAGAGTGCTTGTCACTGCCGTGTCATCCTTATTTGACCGACGACGAGGTGACTCGGGTGGTGGCAGCGGTGAACTCCTTCAGTCGGGTGTAACGCCGTGGAGCACTACGTTACCCTTTTCGATCACAAGTTTTTGCCGCAAGGACTCGTCCTGCACTCGTCCCTCCAACAGTACGCGTCGCCGTGTACGTTGTGGGTCGTCTGCATGGACGAGAAAGCGGAGCATCAGCTTCGCCAGCTGGATCTACCGGGTCTGCGCGTCTTGCCGTTGGCTTCGGTCGAAGATCCGGAATTGCGGGCGGCGAAAGCGAACCGCAGTTGGACGGAATACTGTTGGACGCTCACCCCGTCGATTTGCCTCTACCTGCTGAAGAATCATCCGGAGTGCTCTCGCGTCACGTACGTTGACGCCGACCTGGCGTTCTTCTCCAGCCCCACCCCCTTTTTTCGCGAGCTCGAATCGGCGGCGAAGGGCGTCCTCATCACGGAACATGCCTATGCTCCACGATACGCGAGTTCGACGCATCTGGCGGGTCGCTTCTGCGTCCAGTTTCTCACCTTTTCCAATGATGCGAAGGCCTTGGCCGTGCTTCAGCACTGGCGTGAGCAGTGTCTTGAAAGCTGCACGGCAGTCGCGACGGTGGGAGCCCCCGGATTTGGGGATCAAAAGTATCTCGAGGCGTGGCCCGAGCAGCACGGCGATATCGTCCACGTGCTCCAGCAAGTGGATCAAACGCTCGCTCCGTGGAACGTAGACCATTTTCAGGAGCAGGCGAACGCACCTTACTTCTCCGTATTTTTCCATTTTCATGGGTTTCGCATCGTCGGGCGCAATCTACTTCGGCTAAGTTCGACGTACCGAATACGACGCGGCCGTCACATCTATGACCGCTATCTCCAGCTCCTTGATGATCAGGTGAGAAAAATGCAGGCCCATGGCTTCGACGTTCCGGTGATTTCCTGGCGAAGTGAGCGGTGGTGGCTGCTGCGCACCCTCAAGCGCTTTGCCTTCCAGCATCTGAAAATGCGGCGCCATCGTTTTCCAGTCGGCCTGACCGGCAACTCCGCGCCCCAGGCATAATCGTGCTTTCAGTTCTGCACTTCGTTGTTTGCCTCGGCTTCCTTTTCTGGATGTTCCGTCGTATTCGAATACTGCGGACGCTGACGCTTTTTCACCTGACGTGTGTCAGCTACACCGCAATTGCCCTGCTCTGCTACCCGTTCGTCGATGGCGATCCGTGGGCGATCGTAAATGAGGATACCATCCGTCGCGGGCTGGGCATGGCGTTGATCTTCGTCAGTTGCTGCGTCGTTGCCGATTTGGTGTTCTACCGGCGTCCGACGCGACACGCCCCGCTTTCCGTGGAACCGACGGCGACATCGTTCGTTGTTCTCGGCGGCATTTTCCTGGCCGGGTTCATCGGATTTCTTCGGTTCTTTTTCGTAGCGGGTGCGTGGCAATACTTCGGCTCGGTCATCGCAGCCGTTCGGTCGGGCGGCGAATATTACGAGGCCCGCGAAGGCGTTGCAGCCGTACTGGTCAGTCAAACGGGGAAAGGCGTGGCGCACGGAACTACCGCCGTTTACATTACGGTTCCCGTGGTGGTGGTCGTTGGTCTTTACGTTTTTCGGAAGCGCCATGCCCTTCACTATGGCATGCTGGCGGCCGCCGCTGCGATTCAGGCGCTGCTGACGGTCGGTGTCTTTCTGGAACGGGCGCCGGTGCTGTACGCCTTGACGTTCCCGCTCGTGGCGTGGGCGGCCGTGAAGTTCAACCCTCGGGATGCGCAAAAGCTCCTCACGCGACACATGCGCCGGATCTTCATCTTGGGAGGAATCGCGTTCACCGCATTGGGCCTCGCCGTCTACACGTGGACGGACGTCGGCGAAAACCCACTCACCTCATTGTTCTCACGTATCTTCATGTCGCCGTGCATCACGGCGAATTATTATTTGGCGGCGTTTCCCGACGAGTTTGCCTTCCGCGGCTGGTCAAAAATCCTCGGCATGGGTGCCACCTTGGGCGAAGCCGATGTGGGTACTCGCGATATTGCGAGTTTCGTTACCGGTGGTCGCTACTCATACAACCCGAATTCAGGAATTCTGCCGACCGCCTACTCCGGGGCCGGACTGCCCGGCTGCTTCGTCGCAACCTGCATTTACTTGATGCTCGTTGTCTGGGTGGATCACATGTTTCGCCGCTATCCCACGGAGATCCGCACGCTCAACCTGCTCATGAATTTCTACAGCCTGCCCATGCTGGGTAACACTCCCCTGCTCGCAGCGTTCTCCTCCGGATTTGTTACACCTTCGATTTTGTTTTTGGCTTTTCTCATCACCTGCCGGCGGATTCGGAACCGAGCGCGACCGGTCCCCCTCGCAGCGCGGCAGGATCATGTGGCCGTGCCATGAGGATCATCTGGATCGGGTTCGTCGTACCCGAGGATTTGTCGGCAAAACTGGCGGCACTCGACCGCTACATCACCTCGCAAACGCAGGTGTTCCAATCGCGGGTGATTCGCTCGCTCGAGCACGACTCACAGCATCAGGTCACGATTGTCGCTTCACCGCCGGCGACGGATTACTCGGCCGTCCGGGTGACCGGACTCCGTCGCTGGAAACATCGCGAGCAAGCGGGCAACGATCTCGTCGTACCCATGATCAACGTGATCGGCCTGAAACAGCTGACCGTCTTCGCCGGTTGTTTTTTGGGCGCGATCGCGCGCGGGCTGCGCGCGAGCAGCGAGCCCACCGTTGTCGTGGTGGGCGACTGCTATTTTCCCCACTTGCTCGCGGCCGCGGCGACGTCGCTACTGCTCCGAGTTCCCGCGACCGGATTCATCACCGATATGCCGGGACTGCTGGCCGTGGCAGATCCGTGGTACAAACGCTGGCTGAGGCCCTTGGACGCGGCTGTCGTGCGCGGATTATTGCGCCGCATGAATGGATTGGTGGTGTTGAGCGAACACATCGCACGCGATTTTTTTCCGACCACGCGTTACCTCGTGATGCCGGGGATCGCCGAGAAGTCGCGCGATCGGCGATCTGATCAGCGAAACGGCGATGAAACCAATCCTGAGTTGATCATCATGTACTCGGGCGCGTTGATGGCCGAGTATGGAGTGGGTTTGTTAGTTGAGGCGTTTGGAAAGTTAGCGCTTCCCTCAGCCAGGCTTTGGATCACCGGTCGAGGAGACTTCGAACCAGCTGTCGTGGCAGCGGCCAAACACGATCCTCGCATCACGTTCTTCGGCTTCCTTTCGACGACAGAGCTCCAGGAGAAGATTGCCCGGGCCACTCTGCTGGTGAGTCTCCGACTGAGCCACCAGGGACACGCTCGCTACAGTTTTCCGTCGAAACTGCTCGAGTATATGACGACCGACTCTTTCGTCGTGACGAACCGCTTCCCCAGCCTTCCAGCCGACTACGAGAATCATTTGATCGTCTTGGAGAATGAATCCAGCACCGCTCTCGCAGATATTTTCCGCGGGGTTGCGGCAGGGCGATTTGGAGCGCAGCGCGACTTTGCGCAACGCATGCAGGGCTTTATCGCAGCTCGGGCGTCGCTGCCTGCTGAGGGTCGGCGTCTCGCCACATTTCTAAGCGGATCGAACGTTGCCTCGCCGCCACGCGCTATTTAAGGTTTTCAAGATCATGTTTAGCAACCGCACGCTCCTCATCACTGGTGGCACTGGCAGCTTCGGGAACGCCCTGCTGCGTCGCACGCTGCTTTCTGACGTCGCAGAAATCCGGATTTTTTCTCGAGACGAGAAAAAGCAGGACGACATGCGCCATGAGTATCGGAATCCCAAGCTCAAGTTCTATATCGGCGACGTGCGCAATCGCGACAGCCTCGAGCAGGCGATGTCAGGCGTAGATTACGTGTTCCACGCGGCGGCGCTGAAGCAAGTTCCGTCCTGTGAATTCTATCCGATGGAGGCGGTCGCTACGAACATCCTGGGAACGCAGAACATGTTGCTCGCAGCAGATACGGCGCGAGTGAAGAAGGTGGTGGTCCTTTCCACCGACAAGGCGGCCTATCCGATTAATGCGATGGGCATGTCAAAGGCGCTGATGGAAAAAGTCGCGATCGCGCGGGCCCGCGTTGGCGAACAACACGGATGCACCATCGCCTGCACTCGCTACGGCAATGTCATGGCGTCGCGGGGGTCCGTGATCCCCTTGTTCCTCCAACAAATTGAAGCGGGCAAACCGCTCACGATCACAGATCCGGACATGACCCGTTTCATGATGAGTTTGGATGCGGCGGTCGATCTCGTCCTTTTTGCATTCGAAAAAGCGAACGCCGGCGATCTCTTCGTGCACAAAGCGCCCGCCACGACGATCGGAACGCTCGCTCAAGCGATGAAGCAGCTGTTCGAGGTCGACAATCCGATCAACCTGATTGGCACACGACACGGGGAGAAACTCTACGAGACCCTTTTGACCCGCGAAGAGATGGCACATGCGGACGACCTCGGAGAATATTTTCGCGTGCCAGCCGATACGCGGGATCTGAACTACAGTCTCTATTTCTCCAAGGGCGATGCCAAGATTGCGGAACAGCGCGATTACCATTCACACAACACCCGCCAGCTGAACGTGGAAGAGACGATGGGATTGCTGCGCAACCTGCCGGAAATTCGTGCTGCGTTTGACCAGCGGAAACTCCGTCCGAAATCCGCATGATGACCGTCGTCATCACGGGGGCGGGAGGTTTCATTGGTCGGAATCTGGTCCAGGCGCTGAAGGAGCGAGGCGATTGTCGCATTTGTGAAGTTACTCGCGACACGACAGCGGCTCAGTGGACTGAATTCCTGTCGGTTGCGTCTGTGGTATTTCACCTTGCAGGGGTAAACCGGCCCCAGGATCCGACCGAGTTTGCGTCCGGCAACGCAGGACTCACCGAGCGGTTGTGCGGCGAGCTTGTACAGCTGAAACGTCAGCCGTTGTTCGTGTTGGCCTCCTCGACTCAAGCCGGGCTCGACAATGCGTATGGTCGGAGCAAGCGGGATGCTGAATCGATTGTGCAACGATGGTCCAAGGAGACCGGGACGTCCGCTGCAATTTTCCGCCTGCCCAATGTATTCGGTAAATGGTGTCGACCCTTCTACAACTCCGCCGTGGCAACCTTCTGCCATCAGATCTCACGCGGGTTGCCGATCGCGATCAACGATCCCGAGCGAGTGCTGGAGTTGATCTACGTCGACGATGTTGTTGCCGAATTCGTTTCGCTCGTGAAGCCCGGTGTCAGCGTCAACGACCCGTCGGCGCCATCAGGCATCCGGTCAATCCAACCCATTACGCGGATTCCGCTGCGCGAACTGGCGAATCTGCTGCAGTCGTTCGCGGCATCCCGTACATCCCTCACCCTGCCTTCCCTCGCCACAGCGTTCAATCGGAAGTTGTATGCGACGTATGTCAGCTACCTCGAAGGGCCTCAATTTGCCTACACGTTGGAGCGCCGCACCGATCCGAGAGGCAGCCTCGCGGAGTTCATCAAACAGGAAAATTTTGGCCAGGTGTTCATTTCCCGTACGGTTCCGGGTATCACCCGCGGCCATCACTATCATCACACCAAGGTCGAAAAATTCTTTGTGGTCGAGGGAAACGCCATCGTGCGATTCCGGCACGTGCTCACCGGCGAACACGTCGAACACCGGGTGAACGGAGCTGATTTCAAAGTCATCGACATCCCGCCTGGCTACTCGCACTCCATTGAAAACGTCGGCACCGGGGAGCTGGTGACTTTGTTTTGGGCCAGCGAAATCTTCGATCCGACCCGACCCGATACCTTTGCCTCGCCGGTGCCCGCTGTTCCGCCAGCTCAACCCCATTCTCCATGAAAGTAATGACGATTATCGGCACGCGGCCAGAAATCATCCGCTTGTCCCGCGTGATGGTCGCGCTTGATCGCGCGTTCACCCACGTTCTGGTTCACACCGGACAAAACTACGACTACGAGTTGAACCAGGTTTTTTTCGACGATCTCGAGCTTCGCAAGCCCGACCACTTTCTCGAGGCGGTGGGAAAAACGACGGCGGAAACGATCGGCAACATCATCGCGAAAGCCGACGCTCTGATCGAACAAGTGCAGCCCGATGCATTTCTGGTGCTCGGTGACACCAACAGTTGTCTCGCCGCGTACGCGGCAAAACGCCGCAAAGTCCCGGTGTTTCACATGGAGGCTGGAAACCGTTGTTTCGATCAGCGGGTTCCGGAAGAAATCAACCGTCGGATCGTCGACCATCTCGCCGATATCAATCTGCCTTACAGCTCGATCTCGCGCGAATACCTGTTGCGAGAAGGAATACCGCCTGACCGCGTGATCAAAACCGGCAGCCCGATGAAGGAGGTTTTGAACCATTACTCGGCCAAAATCGAAGCCTCGACGGTACTCCAGAGGTTGGGTCTTGCTCGAGGTGAGTTCTTCGTCGTCAGCGCTCATCGCGAGGAGAACATCGATTCGGCAGCGCAGTTTCAGAAATTGGCGGACCTGCTCAACCACCTCGCGGTTAAAACCGGGAAACGAATCATCGTTTCAACCCACCCGCGTACCCGGAAGCGGATCGACGCCGCCGGGCTGACGCTGAACGCGAAGGTCGAACTGCTGAAGCCGCTTGGTTTTTCGGACTACGTGAAGTTGCAGATGAATGCCTCGGCGGTGCTGTCGGACAGCGGCACGATCAGCGAGGAATCGTCGATCCTGGGGTTTCCCGCGATCAACCTGCGCGAGGCCCACGAACGTCCCGAAGGAATGGAGGAAGCCACGGCGATCATGACCGGCCTTCAAATCAACCGAGTCATGGAAGCACTCGATGTACTCACGCTGCAGGGTTCCCGCCCCAGACTCAACGGTGTCGTCAGTGACTACGACGTGAACAACGTATCCGAAAAAATCGTGCGGATCATTTTGAGCTACGTGGACTATGTGCAACGCACCGTCTGGCGCCGCGAGCCCAAGGCGTAGGTCCACGCCTCGCCCGCCATCATGCGGATTTTGATGCTCATTCAGTGGTGTCATCCGGAACCTGACTTCAAATGCATTCCGATGGCCTGCGCCTTGCGCGATCGCGGACACGACGTTGAAGTCCTGACCGGCTTCCCCAACTATCCCGGAGGGAAAGTTTACCCCGGCTACAAAATCCGCCCTTGGTCACGTGAAGTCATCCAGGGCATTCCTGTCACCCGGGTGGCGTTGTATCCCAGCCACGACAGCTCCGCAGCGCGGCGGGCCGCCAATTACGGATCTTTTGCCCTGAGCGCCTCGTTGCTTGGCCCGTGGCTGACCCGCCGACCGGACGTGGTCTATGCGTACAACCCCATGGGCCTTCCAGCGATGGTCCTCCGCTGGCTCGAAAACGTTCCGTTCGTCTACGACATTCAGGATTTGTGGCCCGACAGCCTGTTTGCGTCCGGCATGATGTCCCAGTGGTCATCGATTGAAAAGCTCCTGGGATCGTTCTTCAAACTCGTGTACCGAAAGGCGTCCCACCTCCTGGTGCTTTCCGACGGTTTCAAGGCGAGCCTGGTGGCTCGCGGTGTCCCCGCAAACAAAGTGACGGTTGTTTATAACTGGACGAATGAGATCACGCATCAGCCCCAGCCGGCTGATCCTGCGCTGGCAACGCGACTCGGCATGTCGCGCCGCCTAAATATCATTTATACCGGAAATATCGGTAAAGCTCAAGCGCTCGACGTTGTACTCAGTGCGGCACGACAGCTGTCTCAGACGCGGCCTGAGGTGCTCTTCACCCTTGTCGGCGGTGGCACGGAAAGAGAAGCGCTGCGCCAACAAGCGGCCTCCGACGGTCTGACCAACGTGCAGTTTCTGGCCGCTGTTCCGCCGACGGAGATCTCGGCGCTCTGTGGCTTGGCTGACGGACTTCTGGTTCACCTCCGGGACGAACCGCTTTTCCGCACCACCATTCCGTCGAAGGTCCAAGCCTACCTGGCCACGGGCAAACCGCTCATTGCTGGCGTCGCCGGCGATGCTCGGAACCTGGTGGAACGGTCGGGTGGCGGCATTTGTTTCACCCCCGAAAAAACCGAGCAACTCGTCGATGCGGTGGAGCAACTTTGCCGACTATCGTCCCGCGAGCGGTCTGAAATGGGAAACCGGGCCGCTGCATTTTATCGTGAGAACCTGTCGATCCACGTCGCCGCGAAGGAATACGAACGGGTTTTCGAAGCCGCAATCCACGGACACTGAACTGACGCAAAATGCCCGGAGATCATCTATTTTTCTCTTTACGGTCAGAGGCGGCCTCGACGTTCGATGAACCCGTGCCGACGGGGTATACGATCGAGTGGTGGCAACCTCGAGGATCGTCAACCCGCCCGAAGGGATTGCCGGCGCTTCCCTTTGTTGTGTGGTTCGGATTTCACCATTTCCGAATCTTTGCGAACCGGGATTATCGCATCCTGATCCTTCGCCACGAAGGACAAGTTGCGCACCGTTCATGCGTCTTTCCGGGCTACTTCCGCTTTCCGTTTATGCGGCCGGTCGATTTGCAAATTGGCGATACGTGGACCGCCGAAGCGCATCGAGGACGAGGACTCGCCGCTTTCGGGTTGAGGCAGGCCGTGGCGGCGTGCCGCAAGCCGCAACGGACGTTCTGGTATCTGTGTGAGCCTGACAATGGCGCGTCCGTCCGCGTAGCCGAGAAAGCAGGCTTCGAGCGCCGCGGGCACGGCACGCGGAAAGCCCGCTGGGGGCTCCGGCTTTTCGGAGCGTTTGAACTAGCGGAATAGCGTTTCGCACGCATCGTATACACGGTATACAGCGCGTAAGGCTGGCGCAACTACACGAGGACCCGGCGTTTTCGCCAGCGTCGCGGCATTATCTTGCACCGAATGGCGGTCTGAGGAACCCTCGCGGTTCCAGCTTATGAGACTTATATTTTGGTGTGGGGTTCTCGCGACCCTCGCCGGACTGCCCCTTCATGCTCAAATTGCGCCGACGATCGCGTCGATCACGCAGAGCCAGACACTGACGGAGGGCGAGAGTCTGTCGTTCTCGGTTTCGGTTAACGGCACTCTGCCATTCTCGTTTCAATGGAAAAAAGCCGGAGTCGCGGTACCTGGGGCCACCTCCTCAACCTACACCATCGCAACCGTGGCACTCACTGATGCCGGATCGTACAGCGTGACGATCACCAATGGCGGGGGATCCTTGACCAGCCCCGCCATCTTGATCGACGTGCTGCCGGCGTCGCCTCCCCAGTTCTCGTACGTCCCGAGTAATCCAACCTATACCGAAGGCGATGACGTCTACCTTACGCCGTACGTGAATGGCAGCGCTCCCATCACATACATTTGGAAAAAGGATGGCGTGACGCTGACTTCAACCACGAACACCTATTCGAAGAGCAACGTGCAGCTCGTCGACGCGGGCAATTACACGCTTACGGCCACGAATGTCGCGGGATCCATTACGTCGCAACCGATCATCGTAACGGTAAATGCGCGAGTCGCACCGATCTTTTCTACGCAACCTACCGGCGGGGCAATTACCCTCGGGAACTATCTCTGGCTGCAGGCCTACATCTCCAACTCTGCGGGCGTCACGTATCAATGGTACAAAGACGGACTCGCCGTTCCTGGCGCCACTTCTTACTACTTTCAGGCCACCACCGGTGGCTCCTATACCCTGAAGGCGACAAACGTAGTCGGCACCACGACGAGTGTCGCCGCCGTGGTCACGGTTTTGCCAGCCACTCCACCCAGCGGCGTTTCCATCTCAAGCGGTCCAATCAAGGTCGCGCTCGATCAATCGATCAGTCTCTATTCCTCGGCAAGCGGCACGTCCCCTTTCACGTATCAGTGGCGGAAGGACGGAGTCGATATTCCGGGAGCTACGTTCTATTACTTTTCAAAAAGCAATATCACCGTTGATGATACTGGCACCTATTCGGTCGTCGTGACGAATGCGGTGGGCTCCGCCGAGAGCAACGGTACGGTGGTGTCGGTCGTGGGGCCATTATCTCCGATCATCACCGTTCATCCGCGCTCGATTGCAGTTTACGTCGGAGATAACGTTTCGTTCGGAGTGAATGCGATCGGCACGGGCAACCTAACGTACCAATGGAAGAAAAACGGTGTTTCCATTCCGGGCGCGACCTCCAGCTACTTCTCGCCTCCCGGCACAGCTGCCTCCTCCGATGCCGGCAGCTATACCGTTGGAGTCACGAACGCCTATGGCTCCGTCACTTCCTTGCCGGCGACCCTTACTGTTCTGGCGGCAACGATTCCAGTCATCTCGGCGCACCCGCGTGGCGTGTCCATTTCCGCCGGACAATCGTTCGACTTGAGCGTGAGTGCCTCGGCCCATCCCTCTCCCACGTATCAATGGAAGAAAGATGGTGTGGCCATCCCGGACGCGACCGGCTACTACTACACGAAGTACCTCGCGGCATCGAGTGATTCTGGCAGTTACACGGTCGTCGTCAGCACCAGCGCCGGTTCGGTCACAAGTAACGCGGCGGTCGTGACGGTCGCTCCCGCCGACGTACCCGTGATTATAGCCCATCCAGCCAGCGCGAGTCTGCTCGTTGGATCCAGCTTCGGTTTCAGCGTCGGCTATTTGAATCAATATCCGGCGGTGAGCACGATCAAGTGGTATCACGACGGCGTCGAAATCGCGGGAAGTACGTCCGACTACTATTACATCTCGAACGCGCAGCCTGCCCACGCTGGGGCGTACAAAGCGATCGTGACGAATGCCGCCGGATCGTCCATGACTTACGAAAACCTGATCACGGTCGACCTGAGTTCCGCCCGTCCTGTGATCATCTCCGTCTCGGGCAGTCGCGCTCTCCCCGGGGGAGAGTACGCCGACCTGAACATCACGGTCGCGCCGGGAATCGGCGCCTATACGGTACAATGGAAGAAGAACGGCACCGCGATCCCCAACGCTTATTCGCTGTATTACAGTCTCTCGAATTTCAACGCGGGCATGGTAGGGATCTACACGGCCGAGGTGACCACAACCTCGGGCACCTCGGTCAGCCGACCCATCGCGGTGAGCCTGCTCAACGCGGCAAGCTTGCCGCAAATTGTAGCCCAACCCACTTCGCTGACTCTGCCCGTAGGATCAGGCGGAGGATTCGCCGTGCAGGCGTCAGGTTTGTCACCACTTTCGTACCAATGGAAAAAAGGCGGTGTCGATATCCCCGGCGCCACGAGTTCCAACTATTACCTGTCGAATATCATCTCCGCCCACGCCGGCGCTTACACCGTCGTGGTTACGAATGCGAATGGATCCACAACCAGTGCAGCGGCGAACCTCGTCGTTTCCACCTCCGCCGCGTCGCCGCCGCAATTCACGGCGCAACCAACGTCGCAGCTAATCTCGCCCAATCAGTATCTTTCGCTTTCAGTCAGCATCCTCGACCCCACCGGGTACGAGCTCTACCAATGGTATCACGACGAGGTGGCGATCGTCGGCGCCACTTCGTACTACTACAACTACTACAGTGGCGCGGGTGCTGCGCTCGCCGGAACGTACAAGGTGGTGGTCACGAATGCCGCGGGCTCGACGACCAGTGACAATGCCACGGTGACTTATCTCGGATCAGCCGTCGCACCTGTATTTTCGCTTCAGCCATCCAGCCGCGTGGGCGCGCTGGGCGGCAACACGACCTTTACGGCAACGGCCACGGGCACGCCGACGATTACCTATCAATGGCGCAAAAACGGGACCGCGATTGCAGGTGCCACGGGTCCCACGCTAACGCTGAACAATTTGCAGGCCAGCGCCGCGGCGAATTACTCCGTCCTCGCCACCAATGGTGGGGGAACAACCGTCAGCGCTGTCGCCGTTCTCACTCTCGGGGGACAGGTCGGGGGCAACGATTTCAATGCGGACGGCAATTCCGATCTGCTCTGGTCCAACACGACGAACGGAGACAATTATTTTTGGTACATGAACGGGACCTCGTTCGGCTCGAGTGTGTTTCTGGGAAACAACGGCACGAATTGGCGAATTGTCGCAACGGGTGATTTCAACGCCGATGGCCGCACTGATTTGGTGTGGCGCAATCTGACCAATCACGATTGCTACGTCTGGCTGATGAACGGCACCACGCTGCTCTCCAGTGTGTATCTGGGAAATAACGGAGCCCAGTGGCAGATCGTCGGCACCGGGGAATTCAACGGCGACGGAAAAACCGACGTGCTCTGGCAAAACAGCACGACGGGCGACGTGTATGCGTGGCTGATGAATGGGACTTCATTGCTGTCGAGCGTCTATGTCGGATCAAACGGTCCGCAGTGGCAGGTCGTCGGCGCGGGCGACTTCAACAGCGACGGCAAATCGGATGTACTCTGGCAGAGTTTGACCAACGGAGATTGCTACGTGTGGCTGATGAACGGCACCGCGCTGGGCAGCAGCGGGCTGGTGAGCAGCCGCGGTCTCTCGTGGCAAGTCACTGCCACGGGCGACTACAACGGAGACGGGGGCTCTGACCTCGTCTGGACAAGTACGGGTACCGGCGAGCGCCAGATCTGGCTGATGAATGGTACCAGCAATGCTAGTTCAACATCGCTTGGCATCACTAGCCTGGATTGGGCCCTGGGCCGGGCCGTGGCTGCGACCGGGCACACGGCCGCCGACTTCAACGCCGACGGCAAGTCGGACCTCCTGTGGCAGAATACCGCCAACGGTGACGCTTACCTGTGGCTCATGAATGGCACGACGCTCGGCTCGAGCGTGTTCCTCGGCAATAACGGCGCCCCCTGGCAACTCGCCGGCACGGGCGACTTCAACGGTGATGGCAAAGGCGACTTGGTTTGGCAGAACACGTCCACCGGCGACCGCTACATTTGGCTCATGAACGGCTCTAGCATCAGCTCCGTCGTGTTCGTGGTCAACGTGAGCCCAAGCTGGCGCATCGCGACCACGGGTGACTTCAACAGCGATGGGCAGTCGGATCTTGTGTGGGAAAACACCGCGAATGGTGACCGCTACATCTGGCTGATGAACGGCACGTCGGTTCTCTCCAGCGTTTTTCTCGGCAACACGGCCGTTACCTGGAAGATCGCGGCAACGGGCGACTTCAACAACGACGGCAAGGTCGATCTCGTCTGGCAGAACTCGGCCAACGGCGATTGCTACATCTGGCTGATGAACGGGACCTCGCTCCTTTCCAGTGTCTTTCTTGGTACGAACGGCACGGTGTGGGAGATTGCTGGATCCGGTGATTTCAACAGTGACGGCAAGTCTGACCTGATCTGGCAAAATACCTCGAATGGTGACCGCTATATTTGGTTGATGAACGGAACGACGCTCTCGAGCAGTGTTTTCATCGGAACGACCGCTCCATCGTGGAACATCGCGAACTAGTTGTTCGGTTTGCGAATGCGTCATTCAGCATCGAACGAAGCCCATGAAATCTGCATCGGCCGACCGACCGGGCCGAACCACCACGGCTGCAACGAATCGCGCCTTCTCAAGGTAACGAGACATGCGCCGATCGTGTAGGAGTTCTCCGCTTCCATTTACCCTCCCGACCCGACTTCCTTAGACAGGCCTGTCCTCTCCTCCATGCTTCAACGCTCTGCTGGGCTCACCCGCGGGGCCGTGACGGTTTCACGCTTGCTCGCTTGTCTCCTCGGGCTTTGGTTCTCGCCCCAGGGGTTCGCGACCTCCGTGATTCCTCCGGCCTTCCCGGAACTCGTCAACGAATCGGATTTCATCGTCCGAGCTAAGGTCGAATCGGTCGTCCCGGAGGAGCGAACTTTGCCAGATGGTCGCCAAGTCGTCTTTTCGAATGTTCAGCTCGTGGTGACCGAGACGATTGCAGGCAAGCCGCCCACCCCGCTCGTCCTGCGCGTCCTCGGCGGTCGCATTGGCGATCTGGATATATCCATCTCGGGAACCCCGAAGTTTGCGGTCGGAGATGAATCGATCTTTTTCGTCCAGGGAAATGGACGTCAGATCTATCCGCTCGTGCGCATGATGCACGGCCTCTACCGGGTTCAGAAAGAATCGGGCAATGGCCGGGAATACATCGAGCGAAGTGATGGTGTACCGCTGCGCAACATCAGTGATGTCGCCCGGCCCGTGCGAGAACTCGCCCTCTCGGCCGCCGAGCGAAAAGCGCTCGCCGCTCAGGCGATGGGACCTCGCGACTTCATGACTCAGATCCGCGCCGCAGCCACCAAATCGTCTCTCCGTGCAAACTAGACTGTTCCGCACGGCACTCGCGATTGTGCTGGCCTCGTCGCTTGCCTCCCAAGCCCTGGCGTATGTCTATTCAGCGTCGAGTTCGGTTTGGTTGCCCGGCTCCATTCCATTTCAAATCAAACTCGGCACCGGCACTGGCCCGTTGCAGGACGGAACCAATTTCACCACCAGCCTCCAGGCGGCGCTGGATTTGTGGAACACCAATGTCGGCGTCGTACAGTTTGCCGGCACGGCCGTGACAGAAAGCAGTACCACCGACGCCAATCACACCGTCAACGAGATCGTCTTCAGCGACACCGTGGATGGCGAGGCGTTTGGCACCGGCGTCCTCGCCGTCACCCTGACCTACTCTCGACCTTCCATCCATCAGATCGCCCAGACAGATATCTTTTTCAATACGTTCTACACGTGGAACTCCTATCGGGGCGTCTTGCAGAGCGACAAGGATATCCGCCGGGTTGCGCTTCATGAACTCGGTCACGTTTTGGGCTTGGGACATCCGGACGAAAGCGGTCAGTCGGCCTCCATTCCCGCACTGATGAGCAGCCATGTCAGTAATCTAGATACGCTGGCCGCTGACGACATTTCCGGTGCCCAAAGTATCTACCGCGCGCCCGGCGACACCTCTGTTCCAGGAAACAATAATTTCGCCAATGCGAGTTCGATCACCTTGTCGAACAACGCCGCCACCGCGGTCGGCACGACCTACTATACCACCAAAGAAGCGGGTGAACCAAATCATGCTGGGTCGACCGGCGGTCGCTCAGCGTGGTGGAAATGGACGGCTGCGGCTGGCGGCAGCATCACGATCACGACCAACGGCAGCAAGTTCGACACCCTGCTCGGAATTTACACCGGCGCTTCGGTGTCTGCGTTGACGACGATCGCGTCGAACGACGAGGCCTCAGGCAGCGCCAGCTATAGTACGGTGACGTTCAACGCCGTCGGCGGAACCACTTACTACGTCGCCGTCGACGGATGGCAGGCCCAAAGCGGGTCTGTGACCTTGGGGTTCATCTTTACGCCTGCAGTCACGACCGTCCCCGCAGCCATCACGAGCCAGCCGGTGATCCAAGTGGTGCCGGTCGGTCAGACCGCGCTGTTTAACGTGTCAGCCTCCGGTCAGCCGAGTCCAAATTTCCGTTGGCAGCGTCTCGCAATTTTGGGTGGAGGTTGGACCGATCTCAGCGATGTCGCGCCTTACTCTGGCACCGGAACTCCCAACCTTTCGATCGCAAATCCTACAGTAGGCATGAGCGGCGATCAGTTCAGGTGTGTGGTTTCCAATTCCGCCGGAAGCGACACATCACAGGCGGCCACCCTAACGGTGAACGTAGTCATCGCACCACCTGTGATCACGACCGAGCCGCAAGGACAGACCGTGGCCGTCGGAGCGAACGTTGTGCTGACGGTGGTCGCGACCGGCGCAGATCCGCTGACGTACCAGTGGAAGAGAAACAACCTAGCGCTCGTCAATAGTGGCACCTACTCGGGTGCGACAACTACCGCGCTAACGATTACAAATGCTCAACAAAGTGACTCGGCAAATTATACGGCAACGGTAACTAATCCGGGCGGTTCGACGACCAGCGCAGCTGCGACCGTCGTCATTCAAGTGATACCGCCGGCAATTACTACCCCTCCACAAAACCTTGTAAGAACAATTGGGGGATCGGCGACATTCACGGTAACGGCGACAGGCACCCCCACGTTGAGCTACCAGTGGAAAAAGAGCGGTGTGAACCTCCTGAACTCGGCCACCGTTTCCGGTGCAACTACGGCGACACTGACCGTTGCACCGATCCAAACTTCCCATGGCGGGATATACTCAGTCACGGTGACAAACGCCGCGGGTTCGATAACCAGTAATTACGCTGCTCTTTTCCTTCAGCCAATTGCAGGCGCTGTCGGAGGCTCGGACTTAAACGGCGATAACAAGGCTGATTTGTTTTGGCAGAACACGTCGAACGGCGACAGCTACGCGTGGCTGATGAACGGAACGGCTCTGGCATCCAGTTTGTATCTCGGCAACAATGGAACGGATTGGAGGATGGTCGGAACCGGCGACTTCAATGGCGATGGCAAGGGCGACTTGATGTGGAGAAATTCGCACACCTACGATTGTTATGTTTGGCTGATGAACGGAGCGTCCTTGGTCTCCAGCGCGTACCTTGGCAATAATGGCGCGCAGTGGGAGATCCGCGGAACAGGAGACTTCAACAACGATGCCAAAGCCGACATCATCTGGCAAAATAACGTTACGGGTGACGTTTATCTTTGGCTGATGAACGGCACCTCTCTCATTTCGAGTGTCTTCGTCGGCACAAATGGACCACAGTGGCTGGTGGTCGGCAGTGGAGATTTCAATGCCGACGGGAAGTCAGACTTGGTGTGGCAGAATTCCACCACAGGCGCCGGCTACCTTTGGTTGATGAACGGGACGGCGTTGGGTTCGAGCGTACCTTCAACGAATCGCGGGAATATCTGGCAGATCACCGGAGCCAGCGACTACAACGGCGACGGATTCACCGACCTCATTTGGAGCAACACGATAACCGGAGAGCGCCAGATTGGGTTGATGAACGCCATCAACCCGCTGACGACCATCTCCCTCGGCGTCACCAATCTCCAATGGGCACTCGGACGGTCGGTGCTGACACTTAGACCTGCGCCCTCCGACTTCAACGGCGACGGAAAATCCGACCTGATCTGGCAAAATGCAACGGAAGGCTATTGCTACATCTGGATGATGAATGGAACGAGCGTTCTTTCCAGTTACTATCTCGGTAGCAATGGAACGGCTTGGGAAATCGCGACGAGCGGAGACTTCAACTCTGACGGCCGAACGGATCTTGTCTGGCAAAACCCATTGAACGGCGATCGGTATATCTGGCTGATGGACGGCACGTCTTTGATCTCCGCAGTTTTCATCGGCAGCGCGGACCCTAATTGGAATATCGTCGCGAGCGGAGACTTCAACGGCGACGGCCAGTCAGATCTGGTTTGGCAGAACAATCAAACGGGCGACCGGTATATTTGGCTGATGTCGGGCACATCTGTCTCGTCGAGCGTGTTTTTAGGCAACACGGCTCCCGCATGGAACATTGTCGGAGCTGGAGACTTCAACGGGGATGGCAAACCGGACCTGATTTGGCAAAACATGTACGACGGGGACAGCTACGTGTGGCTGATGAACGGCACGACTTTGCTTTCGAGCGTGTTTTTAGGCAGCAGCGGTCAACCGTGGCGGCTGGCTGGTTCCGGAGACTTCAATTCGGACGGTTCTGCAGACTTGATCTGGCAGCATATCTTCACCGGTGACAGATACATCTGGTTGATGAACGGTACGACCGTTTCATCCAGCGTTTTTATAGGCAATGTCGCTCCTGTCTGGCGGGTAATGAATTAACCTGAGAGGAATTTTACCCGATGTGGCTCCTTCGCCGCATATCGCTGCGTCGCCGGTGTTTAAAGTTGAGAGTCACACAGCCGGAACAGTTTGCTAAAAATCAGTACAAACTTAGTCCGGCGGTCCTTCGGGTTGAAACCCCCAGTTCAGCTCAGTAGATATCCCTCACATTTCGAGCAGGGCAAAACTGATCTGCAGGCCTTTACCTACCTAACTTACAACTCACATGTCGCTCCTTCAATCCACCTTGTCCCACCTCACTCATCTTACGCGGGGGAGCGCAATGTCCCCACGTCGTCGCTGCGTTTCGTCGGCAATCTGGCTGCTGTGTGGACTGAGCACGGTCTCTGTGATCACCAACGCTCAAACCGTCTCGAGCCTAGGTGGGGGCGATGATCACACGTTCTACATCAAGTCGGATGCCACGCTTTGGGCCGCAGGATTGAATGCCACCGGCGATCTCGGTGACGGCTCAACCACGAGTCGAAGTACACCCGTACAGGTCGGCACCAACGTCTCGTCGGCGAAAAGCGGCATCGGTCACTCCGCGATTCTAAAGACGGATGGCACGCTGTGGACAACCGGCTACAATGCGTTCGGTCAACTCGGTGACGGCTCTTACAACGACCGGGCCACCCCAGGCCAAATCGCCACGAGTGTGGCTTATGTCGCCACCGGCACCGTGCACACGATGTTTGTCAAAACCAACGGCACCCTCTGGGCCGCTGGTTACAATTTCTCCGGTCAACTCGGCGACGGCACCACCACGAATCAGCCCACCCCCATTCAGGTTGCGACCAATGTCGCATCAGTCGCCGCAGGCAATTATCACACGGTCTTCTTGAAGACCGATGGCACGTTGTGGTCCGTTGGGCTCAACGTCGACGGCCAGCTCGGTGACGGTACAAATACGACTCGGTCCGCACCCGTGCAGATTGCGACCAGCGTCGCTTCGGTGGTAGCGGGCCCCTTCCACACGTTGTTCATCAAGACGAACGGAACCTTGTGGGCGACGGGTTCAAATGCGACAGGTCAGCTCGGCGACGGCACGACCGCGCCGCGTAAAACGCCGGTGCAGATCGCGACCAACGTCGCATCCGTATCCACGGGAAATTACCACACCGTATTCGTCAAAACCGATGGATCCGCCTGGGCCATGGGCGCAAACGCTTTTGGTCAACTCGCCGACGGTACGCTGGTCGATCGCACCACTCCAGTGCCGGTCGCAATCGGAATTAGCGCGGTGAGCGTGGGAACGTATCACACGTCTTTTCTAAAAACCGACGGTTCGCTATGGACGCTTGGCTGGAATGGTTTTGGTCAATTAGGTGACACCACGACGACTAACCGCAGCGCACCCGTGCAGGTCGCGGGACCGGTTGGCGCCGTGGTGGCGCCCACGGTGACCACGCATCCCGTAAGTCAGCTCGCAATCAGCAACAGCACCGTCTCCATGGTCGTGACCCCGGCAGGCAGCTGGCCATTTACCTACCAATGGTATCTCGGCGCGACTCCCGTCAGTGGGGCGACGTCCTCTCAATTAACTCTTCCCACCGTTCAGACGTCGCAAGCCGGAAGCTACACGCTTCGAATCACCAACAGTAGCGGCAACATCACGAGCAACGCCGCCGTTCTAACGGTTGTTTCTTCGCTCATCGATTCGATTGACTTCAACGCCGACGGAAAATCCGACCTGCTTTGGCAGAACCGGATGAACGGCGATCAATATGTCTGGTTGATGAACGGAACCTCGGTCGCGTCCAGCGTCTACCTCGGCAGTAATAGTTCGCAGTGGGAGATCGCAGGGACCGGCGATTTCAACACCGACGGCAAGACCGACTTGATCTGGCAAAACACGATCACCGGCGATCGCTACATCTGGCTGATGAATGGCACCTCGCTCATTTCGAGCACTTACATCGGCAGCAATGGACCGCAGTGGCAGATCATTGCGTCCGGCGATTTCAACAGTGACGGCAAATCTGATCTCGTCTGGCAGAACTCCATCAATGGCGACGCCTACGTGTGGCTCATGAACGGCACCAGCCTGATCTCGAGCGTTTACCTCGGATCCAACGGACCCCAGTGGCAGCTCGTGGGCGTGGCCGATTTCAACGCGGACGGGAAGTCAGACCTGATCTGGCAAAACCTGGCCACGAGTGACTGCTACACCTGGCTGATGAACGGCACCGTGTTCTCGTCGAGTGTACTCTTGGGCAACGTAGGCACTGACTGGCAAGTGACCGCGTCCGGCGACTTCAACGCCGACCGGAAATCTGATCTCGTGTTGACCAACACGGTCACCGGCGAACGCCGGATCTGGCTGATGAACGGCACCGTTTTCTCCAGCATGGTTTCACTTGGCGTCACGAGCCTCGATTGGTCGCTCGGACGCACCACCGCGGTTCAACATCCCGCTCCTGTCGATTTCAACGCCAACTTCAAATCGGACTTGGTCTGGCAGAATACAGTGAATGGCGACCGGTATATCTGGCTCATGAATGGCACCAGCGTGGCGTCGAGCGTCTTCATCGGGACCGTGGCACCAAGCTGGCAAATCGCGGCGTCAGGCGGCGACTTCAATGGAGACGGCAAACCAGACTTGGTGTGGCAAAACTCAAATGGTGACGTGTACGTTTGGATGATGAACGGCACCGCTCTCCTCTCGAGCGTGTTTGTCGGAAACAATGGGACCCAGTGGCAAATTTGCGGTAGCGGCGATTTCAACTCTGATGGCGACGGCGACCTGGTCTGGCAAAATACCGTGACGGGCGATCGCTACATCTGGCTGATGCATGGCACTACCCTCGCCTCGAGTGTGTTCGTAACGTCGATCGCAACGACCTGGCAGATTGCGGCCACCGGCGACTTCAATGCCGATGGGATCACGGATCTCGTGTGGCAGAACACGGCGAATGGCGACCGCTACATCTGGCTGATGAATGGCACCGCGGTGGGTTCGAGTGTATTCCTGGGGAACGCTTCTGCCGCCTGGCAGATCGCGGGATCCGGCGATTTCAACGCGGATGGCAAAGCGGATCTAATCTGGCAAAACACCGTCAACGGCGACCGCTACGTCTGGCTGATGAACGGTGTCGCTTTGAGCTCCAGTGTGTTCATCGGCACCTCCGCTCCAGCTTGGCAGATCGTTAACTGAGCGAACGGTTTCAACCTTCAGGCCCCGCCGCCAGTCGTTCGCCGATCGCGATCTGACTGGGGTGGGGCCTTTGGTTTATCGGGGACCCGAATCCCGGTTCGTGCGGGTGGTCCGACCAAACCGCTCGACCGCTTCGGTGGACCAGCCGCGGCTCCAAGCTTCGCCATTCACCTCCTGCCTGACGGTACAGGTGAATCTGAGAACCCCTTCGACCAACACTTGGAAGGCGGTTCTTCATACGAATTGCATCACGAGACTGAATCGCCGATCCGGCCGGCCGACGTGCAATCGATTCGAACGGTCCCTCTCTGAACTTACGGATCTCCCGTTGACGAAGTGGCTTAGCTCCGGAAACTCAGCTCAACCGCTCGCGCATGAATCGCATCCCGCATCGCGCACTAAAGAAGGCCAATGAGTTCGTCCTGGAGCTAAACGCCAACCTCGGTCTCAACGTATTACGAGAGCGAATACCCGTCGGATTGAATGCACTCATTCCGTGCGATCGCGCCAGCTTCAACGAAGCGGAGTTGGGCGTTGATGGACAGCGGGTGTTACCTTCTCCAATCCCGAGCTGGTGGTCACGATTCGGTGCGATCTACGCCGCTCACGTCCTCGAGCATCCGCTGTTTCGAAACCGGGCGGGAATGAAGATGAACCGCACCATCGCGCTGAACGATTACCGCGACTGTTCATGGTGGAAATCCAGCGTGTTGAAGCACGAGTACTTCGTGCCCTTGGGCGTACGACATCAACTCAGTGCAGGTCATTTACTCAGCGAGTCGACTTTCGTCGGAACCGCGGTGAACCGTTCGGGCAAAGACTTCCGCGCTGAGGAACGTGCGCTGTTCGACTTTGTTGCGCCCCACATCTGTCAGGCTTGGCAGAACGCCCAGACCGTTGCGTCTCTCGAGCGACCGCGGCGCCCGCGCCAACAGGAACTCGCCGTACTCGTCGACACGTTACGCGGGACCATGCGGCCCCTCTGTTCGCATTCGGCGTCTATCTTGCGGCGTCACTTTCCGGCTGATTCCGATGGCACCGGACCGGTCCCGGACGAAATCAAACGGTGGCTGCTGGCCCAAGCGATTTCGTCACGGTCCCTATCGGACAATCCGGTCACACCGGCACCTCCCTTGATTGTGCGGTCGGCCAGTGCGCGCTTTTCGGCCCGTGTGCTGAAGATGACAGCTGCTGACACGCTCTTGTTGCTCGATGAGATCCCATCGGCAACCCTACGAAAATCGGCGGTCACGGGCGCACTCACGACCCGTGAGACCCAGATCCTCCACTGGATCGCGGAAGGAAAAAGGAACGCTGAAATCGCCGTCATTGTTGGCTCCGGTCGACGGACGGTTGAAAAGCACGTTGAGCAGATTTTGGCCAAGCTTGGCGTCGAGACCCGGTCCGCAGCCGTGCGCAGCGCGTTCGAATTCACGCCCAATCTTCATGCCTGACTTCGTGACCGACGACCATGTTCGGCTGAACTACGAAGTTTACGGCGAAGGCGCTTATGTCCTATTCTGCCTGCATTGGATGGGCGGATCAGCGGGGCTTTGGCGGGAATGGTGCGAAGGTCTTGATCCGAAGATGTATCGCGCCATCGCCCTCGACCTTCGCGGCCATGGATGTTCGACGAGAGAACCATGTACGTTCACTTTGTCGCGCCTGGCGCAAGACGTAATCGAATTGGCCGATTGCCTCTTGGTTCCTCGTTTCGTCGTAGCCGGCCACAGCTTCGGCGGTAAAGTTGCGTTCCAACTCGCCGCAACGGAACCAGCCAGAGTTCGCGGTCTGATTTTGATTGGAGCAGTCGGTCCGGGCTGCGTGGACTTACCCCGCGAAACGGTTACCCATATTTTGGATCACGCGGGGGATCTGGGTTTTCTTGAGGATGCTTTCCGCAGCTGGTTCAGCGTCGGATCGCGCGCGATCATTCATGACGCACTGGTCGCATTTAGCCGCACGCCTCGCTGGGCTCTACAAGCAGTGGCCGAAATAGGAATCTACACGGACGCGACTGCCGCGATTGCAGGCATCGTCGCGCCGGCCCTGGTAATCTCCGGTGACTCAGATCCTGTTTACGGCCATCTTTACCAACACGAAGCCGTGCTGCGGCACCTGCCGAATGGTCAGTTCGCGTCTGTCGCTGCGTGCGGCCATGGATTGATTTTTGAGCGTCCTCGGGAAATTGGTGCGCTCGCTCGAACTTTCCTGGCCGCCTTGCCTTAGCCGCCTCGGCGTTTCGGCCGAGCCGCTCACGGTTGGCCGCGCGTCTGAGGATTAATTTCGGGCGGATTCGTCGACAGGTGGAACCTGCTACGTAGTCGTACGTATTCCGTTCGGCGTCAAAAGCGCTATGCTCGAAGCCGGACGCTCCAGCGTTCAACTATGGGAAATTGGCACCGCTTTGTCCCGAACACGCGCGTCGGGACTCGATTGGCGACGGCTCGATGCGACGCAGCATCGACTGCGTTGCTGGACCGACTCCTCGAACGCGGCAGCGGGCCGCCGAACCACTCTGGCTGCATCCCAAGCTCGAGCGAAGCCCCTGCGGGCCACCGACCCGAGAGTCTCACGAGTTGCGACCTCGCCGACCAGAACGAGTCCGGCCGTCCCTTTTTTGTATCCAACTTCTACCCCCTATGCGCCTAATTCCTGCCGTCATCCCGGTTGTACTGCTCCAGCTTGTACTCGCCTCAACCCCTCTCTTCGCTGCACCCGTTGTCACGAATATCTCCCCGGCGACGGTCCGTCCGGGGGCGGTCGTCACGTTGACCGGCTCCGGCTTCACGGGCGCGACCGGCACACCGCTCCGCTTCAACGGTTCGGCTGATGGGACGGGTGGCCTGGCCGCCGCGGTGAATGTGACCGACGACACAAGCCTTACGGCGACCGTTCCGCTGGGCGCCGTGAGCGGACCGATCTCTGTGACTGTATCCAGTGTGACGGGACTCAGCACCGACCGGCTGACGATCGCACCGGACTGGCAGGTGCGGAATCCGTCACTATCCGCTGATGCCCTGGTTGGGGTGGCGAAAGGCGATGACGGAGCGGCCCACGTGACGTATGTGGCGGTCGGAAGCGCCGGCGATATCCTTACATCCACCCCTGACGTGGATCACTGGGTCCGGAGCTACAGCAACGGCTCCAGCAGTACCGGCGCGCTCACCGCGGTTATTTTCAACAGCTCCCCGCACCTCTTTGTTGCCGTCGGCAGCGGCGGGCTGATCGTTACTTCGCCCGACGGTTCCACGTGGACCGCTCGTTCAGCCGGCAGCGCTAACTATCGTTCGGTTGCCTACGGCAACGGACTGTTCGTGGCGGTGAGTTCAACCACCACCGTAGCCACGTCCGCCGACGGCATCACCTGGAGCACCAACACCAGCGGAACGGCAAACTCGAACGCGATCGGTTTCGGCAACGGAGTGTTCGTTGCCGTTGGAAACACTGGCGCGATCCGAACCTCGACGAACGGAACCTCCTGGCTTTCCCCCACGTCCGGCACCGCGAACCAGCTGAACGGCGTTGCCTGGGTGAACAGTCAGTACGTTGCCGTGGGGAACAACAGCACCATCACCACCTCTCCCGACGGTGCAACGTGGACGGTGCAAACGAGCACGCCCAACACCTCCACCACGCTGCGGGCCATCGCGTATGGCAACGGAGAATACGCTGCGGTCGGCGTCGTCGGCACTCTGCCGGCCGTGTTCACCTCGGACAACGGGACACGCTGGGTCGGGCTCAGCAGCATCTTCACCGAGTGGCGCACGGTCATTTTCGATGGCACCCAGTTTGTCGGAGGTGGTTTCTCCGGTGAAATCGCCACCTCCGTGGATGGAGTGAACTGGTCCCTGCACAAAACGGTATCGGTCATCAACTACGTCGATGCGGTGTACGGCGGCGGCATTTACCTGGCGGTGAGCAGTAACGGCGCCTCGACCTACGTGACATCGGCCGACGGTACGACGTGGACCCCGTATCAACTCTCTCCCGGGGGCGGGATCGTCTTCAACGATGTGGCGTTCGGCTTCGGCAACTTTGTCGCCGTTGGCAACAGCGTTATATTCACCACGGGATCGTACGAGCTTTTCAACAATCCCAGCAATGCTGGTTGGGAAAACACCGTCCCTGGAGGAAGCCCCAACCTTCAGGCCGTCGCGTTTGGCAGCGGCGCATTTGTCACCGTCGGCAACGCCGGAGTGGCGTTTCGTTCCATCGACGATGACATCGGTTACCAGTGGGCCTCGGTCTCGTCAGGCACCGCGAATAATCTGCTGGGCGTCGGCTATGGATCGACCGGAGTGTTCACCGGCTTCGTCGCGGTAGGAGCCAACGGCACGCTCATCACTTCACCCGACGGCACAACGTGGACAACACGTACCTCCGGCACCGTGAACCAGCTCAACGGTGTCACCTTCAACGGATCAAAGTGCGTCGTGGTCGGAGCGAATAGCACCGTCCTTTCGTCAACCGACGGTATCACCTGGACGACCCAGGCTCTTGGCACCGCCTCCGTCAATCTTACGGACGTTGCCGCCGGTGACGGGCTCTTCGTCGCGACGAATCTGACCAACGCGAACCTGCTCTACGTTTCGACCGACGCCATCACGTGGGCGTCCTCAAACCCCACTCTGCATCAGCTCAATCAGTCCACCATTGCGGGAATCGGTTACGGCAATGGACGCTTTGTGGTGACGTCAGGCAACGGCGTCTTGGTCACGTCCAACCCCGCTGCGGACACCCTCGCCATCACCACCCAACCGAGCAGCCAGACGTTTGTTTCGGGTAATACGGTCTCCTTCAATGTCACGGCCACCGGAACGGGCGTCCACTACCAGTGGTACAGAGAACCCCTGCAGAACCATCTTTACGATACCTCGATCCCGGTCGGCACCGACAGTTCCAGTTTTACCACGCCGGCTCTTTCCACTTCCGGAGGATATTGGGTGCGGGTAACGGATGGCGCCGGCAATTCAGTCGACAGCGCTACAGCTGCGGCACTCGGGCCGCCCCGAATCACGGACAACCCAGAAAGTGAAACCCTCACCGCAGGTGGCAGCACGGTGCTGGAGGGTTTCGCGTTTGGTTCAGGGACGCTCACGTTTCAATGGCAAAAAGACGGTGTCGACATCGTCGGAGCCACGGATTCGACCCTCACCTTGTCCAACGCGCAGGCCGCTAATGCCGGCAGTTACACCGTGATTATTTCCAACGGCAACGGCGCGCCCGCCACGAGTCAGGCCGCGGTGATCACCGTCACTCCGCAAGCTCCCGTGATCGCGAGCGGAACCGTGCCCGGCACCCGCCTGGCCACCGCCGGCCAGTCGTTCCCCCTTATCACCGGCTACGTCATCGCCACGATCAATGGCCTCGGCACCTCGATTCCAGGCATCACCGGCACCGAACCCTTCACGTATCAATGGAAAAAAGACAATGTGAACCTGGTCAACGGTGGTAGTATCAGCGGCGCCACCACGGCAATCCTCAGCTTTTCCAATGTGCAACCCTCCGACGCCGGCACGTACTCGCTCGTGGTCACGAACAGCGTCGGCACGGCCACCAGTGGCAATGGCGTTCTCACCGTCGTCCCGGAACAACCCTACAACTTCACCGCGCTTGCCGGCCTTTCCAATCGCGATTCCACCGATGCGACGGGCACAAATGCCCGCTTCGCCGGTTCGCAGGGCATGGCGCTGGATCCTGATGGCGTTACAATTTACATCGCCGACACCAGCAACCATGTCATCCGAAAGTTCAATACATCGACAGGAGTCGTGACCACCCTCGCCGGCAAAGCCGGAATCCTGGGCTCAGCCGATGGCGTCGGAGACCTCGCGCGCTTCAATAATCCGTCCGGGCTGGCGGTCGACGCGGCGCATAACGTCTACGTTGTCGACAACTTCAATGCGACGATTCGAAAAGTCACGTCGGGCGGAACCGTCACCACCCTCGCCGGCATCGCCGGAGTTTTCGGGTTGGCCGACGGGGTGGGCGCTGCGGCTCGGTTCAACCGAATGAACGGAATCGCGATCGATGGCGCGGGGAATCTGTACCTGGCCGATCTGACCAACAGTTCGATCCGCACCATCAATATTGCGACCGGCGCAGTGAGCACGCTTGCCGGCTTTCCCGGCGTGACGGGAGACGTCGATGGGACGGGAACGTCAGCGCGGTTCACGCGGCCGTTTGGGTTGGTCCGTGACTCTGCGAACGGCAATCTCTTCGTGACTGACAATTCCACCGGTGTCATTCGCAAGGTCACCTCCAGTGGCGTCGTGACCACAGTGGCGGGAATGGCTTCGAGCCGCGGCGGCGGCGTTGGGTTGACGGACGGTATAGGCGGCGCGGCTCGATTCAACGGGCTCCAACACCTTGCAATGGACAGCGCCAAAAATCTCTACGCGGTAGACTCCAGTAATTCCACGATTCGCAAGATCACGCCCTCGGGTGTTGTCACCACGTTTGCCGGACTCGCCCAAAGCGCGGGAAGCGCGGACGGCACTGGCTCCGTTGCGCGTTTCAATTCGCCATCGGGCGTGATCATCGACGGCAACGATAACCTCTACGTCACGGACGCGGGGAATAATACGATTCGCAAAATCACTCCAGCCGGCGTCGTAACTACCGTCGCCGGTCTCGCACCACGCGCCAGCAATTACGACGGAACGGGCACGGGAGCACAATTCGGCGCAGCGAACGATGTGGCGGTCGATAGCTTGGGCAATGCCTACGTTCCCGACGCGACTAATCACATTATCCGGAAGATCACTCCAGCGGGCGTAACCACGACGTTGGCAGGTCTGGCGGGCACTTCTGGGAACACCAACGGCGCGGGTAATGATCCGACCACCGCCAGATTTAACAATCCCCGCGGAATTGCGATCGATCTGTCGGACAATCTCTATGTGGCTGACTCCGGCAATCACACGATCCGGAAAATTACCCCGGCGGGAGTGGTCAGTACTCTGGCTGGTTTGGCTGGCACGTCCGGAACCTCGAACAGCACCGACGGAACCGGCGCAACTGCCCGGTTCAATGCACCTCGTGGCGTGACCGTCGACTTGACTGGAAATGTTTACGTCGCAGATCAGACCAATCATGCGATCCGAAAAATCACGCCGTCGGGTGCAACCAGCACGCTCGCAGGAAGCACAACTGCGACGTCGGGCTTCGCCGATGCAACCGGTACCGCCGCTCGCTTCAACAATCCTTGGAAGGTGGCCGTTGATTTGTCAGGCAATGTCTGGGTGGCCGATCGCTCGAACAACCGCCTGCGGAAAGTAACGTCTACAGGTGTAGTCACGACCGCGCTCCAGACGCCTGCGCTTCCGTTGGGAGTTGCAGCCGACCGCAACGGGAACGTTTACGTCTGCTTCGCTGCGTCCATCTTCAAGTACTATCCTCTGACTGGAGCGATCCGGCTCCTCGGCGGCGGCTTTCCCGAGCTCGGCGTTGGTAGTACCGACGGTCTTGGCACTGTAGCGCGATGGTGGGAAACCGACGGTATCACGATCAATGCGGGCGGTCGCATCTATATCTCCGACGTCGCCGGGAACACGATACGCACCGGCATCACTCCCGCGTCCCTGACGTTCCCGACAATCGCAACGAAGACGTTTGGCGACGGGCCATTCGCACCGGGTGCGACATCGAGTGCTGGACTCTTGGTCAGCTACTCGGTCGTGAGCGGGCCGGCTACGACCAGCAATGGACTCATCACGCTCACCGGCCCCGGTTCCGTGACCGTTCGGGCGGCGCAGGAAGGCAACGATGTTTACTACCTCGAACGCACGTTCACCGTTCTGAACGGTGCGGCGAAGAGCACTGACTTCAACGGCGACGGCAAATCCGATCTCCTCTGGCAAAATCGCGTCACGGGCGATCGTTACACCTGGCTGATGAATGGCACCGCACTCACCTCAAGCGTATTTATCGGGAACAACACCTCGCAATGGGTCATTGGTGCGACGGGCGATTTCAACGCCGACGGCAAAGCCGATCTGATCTGGCAGAACACGGCCAACGGCGACTGCTACATCTGGCTGATGAACGGCAGCGCGCTCATTTCGAGCGTCTACCTCGGCAACAACGGTGTGTCCTGGCACGTCGTGGGCACGGGTGATTTCAACGCCGATGGGCAGCCCGATCTCATCTGGCAAAATACCACCAGCGGTGACGCGTACGCCTGGCTGATGAATGGCACCGCGCTGACATCGAGTGTGTTCATCGGCACGAATGGGCCGCTCTGGACGATCGTCGGCGTCGGTGACTTTAACAGCGATAACCGGGCTGATCTCATCTGGCAGAACTTCTCGTCGGGCGACTGCTACGTCTGGTTGATGAACGGCACGGCTCTGAGTTCGAGCGTGTTTGTGGCGAACAACGGCGCGCAATGGCAGGTCACGGGATCCGGCGATTACAACTCCGATGGTAAGTCGGATCTGATCTGGACGAACACCATCACGGGCGAGCGCGTCATCTGGATGATGAACGGCACGGCCGTCGGCAGCTCGACCTCCCTCGGCGTTACGAGCCTCGATTGGTCCTTGGGTCGGGCAGTAACGGGTGGCGGACAAACGGCGGCCGATTTCAACTCCGACACAAAATCGGACCTCATCTGGCAAAACACCAGCGACGGCGATTCGTACATCTGGCTGATGAACGGCACCTCACTCCTATCGAGTGTCTTCCTCGGCAATAATGGGATCGCGTGGCAAATTGCCGCCAGCGGCGACTTCAACTCGGACGGTAAAGCCGATCTCGTTTGGCAGAACGCGCTGAACGGTGACCGCTACATTTGGCTCATGAATGGAACTGCCGTCGCCTCAAGCGTATTCCTGGGCACGGTCGCCCCTGATTGGGACATCGCGGCCATCGGCGATTTCAACGGCGACGGCAAATCAGACCTGGTGTGGCAAAACACCGTGAATGGTGATCGCTACATCTGGCTCATGAACGGGACGGTTGTCAGCTCGAGTATCTTCCTCGGCAACACCGGCCCCGACTGGCAGATCGCGGCGGTCGGCGACTACAACGCCGACGGCAAATCGGACCTCGTTTGGCAGAACTCGGCCAACGGTGATTGCTATGTCTGGCTGATGAACGGGACTTCCCTGCTTTCCAGTGTGTTTCTCGGAACTAACGGCACGCAGTGGCAGATCGCGGGTTCGGGCGACTTCAACGCGGACGGAAAATCCGACCTCATCTGGCAGAACACAAGTAACGGTGACCGCTACATCTGGCTCATGAACGGTACCTCGCTGACTTCCAGCGTGTTCATCGGGACCACCGCGCCCTCTTGGAAGATCAAGAATTAGGCAGGCATGTGATGAGCTTCACCGGCGTCATTCCGGTGGAGCACGATATAGAGGGCGCAGGCTCGACGCCGCTTTCGACGCGGCGCGCCCGGTTTGGACGTCCGCACTCTCCAAGGGCGGGCCGTCGAGCCGGCCCGTCCAAGGCGGCGTCGAACCGCCGCACTCCATTGCATTGCGCAGGCAGCCGGTCTGACCAGCGGCCTACCGCCTCGGCGCACCGCCGCTCGATTTCTGGATTGCGAATCCAAATCGCGGCATTCTGCATTGCGCCAAATCAACCTGCATCGTGCGTAACGTTCCTTACTTTAACTATCCTCACGTTTTCACCGCGAGCGAAGCTCAGTTCATCGAGACCTTCCGATCGGTGGGTCGACGCGGCGCCTTCATCATGCAGAAGGAGCTCGCCGAATTTGAGCAAAACCTGGCCACCTACACCGGCGCCAAATACGCGGTCGGCGTCGCCAACGCTACAGATGGTCTGCAACTTGCGTTCCAAGCGGGCGGATTACGCGCGGGTGACGAGGTCATCATTTGCTCGCACACGATGGTCGCCACCGCCGCCGCCGTGCACTACGCCGGCGGAGTGCCGGTTCCAGTGGAAGCCGCGGCGGACCACCTGATCGACGTCGATGCCGTAAAAGCGGCGATCACGCCGCGAACTCGCGCCATCTGCCCCACCCAGCTCAATGGTCGCACGTGCAACATGGATCAAATCATGGCCTTGGCGGCGGAGCGGAAGCTCGATGTCTATGAAGACGCGGCTCAGGCGCTCGGTTCCAAGTTTAAGAACAAAGGAGCGGGTACGTTCGGCCGCGCCTCGTGCATCAGTTTTTATCCAGCCAAGGTGCTCGGCTGTCTGGGTGACGGCGGTGCCGTGCTGACGAACGAAGAGGAACTCTACCGTCAATTGCTTCTACTCCGCGATCACGGCCGCGATCACACCGGTGATGTCGTCGTTTGGGGTCTGAATTCGCGGTTGGACAACTTGGAAGCGGCGTATCTCGACTTTCAGCTGAAGGATTACCCGCAGGTTGCTTCGCGTCGGCGGGCGATCGCCACGTTGTACCAGAATCGCCTCGGAGCGTGTCAACAGGTCAAGCTGCCACCGGCACCAGGATCAGAACCCGACCACTTTGATATTTTCCAGAATTACGAAATCGAAGCTGAGTCGAGAGACGCCTTGAAAGACCACCTCAAAGCCAAGGGGGTCGGCACTCTCATTCAGTGGGGCGGCAAAGCCGTGCATCAATTCAAGAAACTGGGGTTCACGCAAAATCTCCCGCGCACGGACGCTCTCTTCACGCGCTTGCTGATGCTGCCGATGAACATGTCGCTTTCGGACGACGACGTGAACTACGTGGCAGACACGGTTCTCGAATTCTACCGGCGTTGAGCGTTGGCGGCTCCATGACGACAGTTGAACTCTCGCGGCGCGTCCGCATTCACGCGTTGCACATGACGAGCCGCGGCGGCAGCTCTCACGTCGGTGCAGCCTTCAGTATCGCGGACATTCTTGCCGTGCTCTACGGCGAAGTCATGCGACACAAACCAGCGGAGCCGCGCTGGCCCGAACGCGATCGCTTTATTCTGAGCAAAGGCCACGCAGGCGCAGCCGTCTACGCGACGCTCGCGGAAGTCGGCTACTTTTCGACCGACGATCTGAAACGCCATTATCAGGACGGCTCAATTTTTTCAGGTCACGTCAGCCACAAAGGCGTTCCCGGCGTTGAACTCTCGACCGGCAGCTTGGGCCACGGCTTGGGCGTCGGAGTTGGGATGGCGAAAGCACTGAAGCTGGCGAGCCGGGATCCCCGGGTGTTCGTACTCCTCTCTGATGGCGAGTGCGACGAAGGTACGATTTGGGAGGCGGCGCTCTTCGCGCAACATCATGCGCTCGATAATCTCGTCGCGATCGTGGACTATAATAAAATCCAAAGTCTCGCGCCGATCGCCGAAACCCTCGCGTTGGAGCCGTTCCGCCAGAAATGGGAAAGCTTTAACTGGGAGGTGGTCGAGGTCGACGGGCACGATCACCAGGCACTCGCCGCCACCCTCAAGAAACTGCCGGCGAAAGCGGGAAGACCGACCGTTGTCATTGCCCATACGGTGAAAGGCAAAGGCGTGTCGTTCATGGAGAATACCGTTCTCTGGCACTATCGCACGGCTCGAGGCGACGAGTTCGATCGCGCACTGGCTGAACTCAACTCCTGATGCGCGACCGATTCATTCACACGCTCTGCGCTTTGGCGGAAGCTGATCCGCGGATCATGCTCATCACGGGCGATCTGGGTTTCGCTGTGCTCGACGACTACCGCCGTCGCTTCCCGCGGCAATTCATCAATGCGGGAGTAGCGGAACAGAACATGACGCTTGTCGCGACCGGAATGGCGCTCGAGGGACATATCGTCTTCACCTATTCCATCGCGAACTTCCCCACCCTTCGCTGCCTCGAAATGATTCGAAACGACGCCGCCTATCACGGAGCAAACGTCAAGGTAGTGTCCGTCGGCGGCGGCTTCAGCTACGGCCAGCTTGGGATTTCTCACCATGCGACCGAAGACCTCGCCATCATGCGGTCGCTTCCGGATGTCGCCTGCTTTTCGCCCACCAGCCTCACGGAAGTCACCGCCGCGACCAAGGCCGTTGTGGCACGACCTGGCACCTGCTTCCTTCGCCTCGACAAGGACCAGGGCCACGACGGAGCAGCGGCGGAAGCCTTCGAGGTTGGCGTGCCGCGAAGACTTCGCCACGGAACCGATGTCGCGTTTTTCGTCACCGGCGGCATTCTGTCCGAGGTGGCGAAAGCAGCCGACGAACTGGCCGGCAGCGGCATAACGTCCAGTATCTACTCGGTTCACACGTTGAAACCGTTCGTACCCGCGTCGGTGGTCGACGCATCAAGGACGCACCGAGCTATTGTCACGGTCGAAGAACATACCATTCACGGCGGCCTCGGCAGTTTGATTCTTGAAACGCTGGCCGACGCGAGCGCGTTCCCCGCCAAGTTTTTGCGCATCGGCCTGAACGGTTGTTTTTCCAGCATCGTCGGTTCACAAGGTTACCTGCGAACCGCCTACGCGATGGATGCTTCAAGCATCGTGCAACGCAGTCGCGCACTCCTCGGTTCCTAATTCATGCTCAAACGCCTGTTCGACTTCACGCTGGCTCTGATCGGACTTCTGGTGCTCTGGCCATTCCTTCTTGTGGCCATGTTGCTCATCTGGCTGCAGGATTTCTGCAGCCCCTTTTACATTGCGCCGCGCGCCCGCGCGCAAGATCGCACGTTCAACATGGTGAAGCTGCGCTCGATGGTGAAAAACGCGGACAAAAAAGGCGGCGCGTCCACTGCCGCGAATGATCGCCGCATCACGTGGGTCGGAAAACTCATTCGCAAAACGAAATTCGACGAGGTGCCGCAGCTCTGGAACGTGCTCATCGGTGACATGAGTCTGGTCGGTCCACGCCCGCAGGTGATGCGCGACATCGCGCTTTATACCGCGGAAGAAAATCGGCTCTTCGACGCCCGCCCGGGCATTACGGACTTTGCCTCGATCGTTTTCTCCGATGAAGGGGAAATCCTGCGTGGCAGTCCGAATCCGGATCTCAAGTACAACCAGGTGATCCGTCCGTGGAAGAGCCGCCTGGGCATTTTTTATACGCAGCGCCAGTCCGTCTGGACCGACCTTCAGCTGATTTTCCTGACGCTGACCGCGATTGTTTCGCGCCCTCGTGCCTTGGTCGGTGTACAACGCGCTCTGCGCCGATTGCGCGCAGATGAGCAGCTGATCCAGATCGCCGGCCGCAGCCAGCCGTTGGAGCCGTTTCCGCCGCCCGGCGCGAACGAAGTCGAAACCCGGTTTTAGACCTCGTCCCCACGAGTCCCCTTGTTCCTCAAACCCACGGTCATTCTGCGCCAGTCCGCGCTGTTTGGATTGTACACCACTTCACTCGTGGTGTCGCTCTGGCTGTCCTATCAGCTGCGGTTCGATTTTCGACCGGGCGCAGAGTACTTTGAGCATTTCGGACTGATCCTCGTCGCCCTGGTGAGTCTGAAACTCATCCTCCTGCTGGTTTTTGGCCAGTTTGGGAGCCTGCTCAGTTACTTCGGCGTTCACGACGTTCAGAAGATTTTCGCGGCTACTTTTCTCTCTGCCCTCGCCGCGTTGGCCGTCTGGGCGTTCGGGGGCATCGCGTGGGCCCCGCCACGCGCGGTCATTCTTACGGACCTGATGATCTCGTTCCTTGCTCTCTGCAGCATCCGGATGGGATTTCGTCTGGTACGAGAAGGTTACTTCAATGGTCGCCCGGAGATCGGCGCGCCCCGGCGCCAGGTCGCAATCATCGGCGCCGGCGATGTGGGTGCTTCGGTCGCGAAGGATTTCATCGTGCGCCGCGGCCTCGGAATGAAGCCGATGGCGTTTTTCGACGACGACCAACGAAAATGGCGCACCAGCATTCATGGCGTCACCGTGGTGGGCGCTCCTGAGAGCATCCCTGATTTCCTCCGTATCACGAAACTTGATGAGGTTGTCATCGCGATGCCCAGCGCGACGGGCAAACGCGTGCAGGAGATCGTTCGCCTCCTGACCCGACATGGACTGAAATTTGAAATCGTTCCCTCGGTGGAACAACTCGTGACGGGGAAGGTTCGGGTTTCACAAATTCGCGCCGTTGAAATTCAGGATTTACTCGGCCGCACCGCCATCAGTTTGGAGGCGGATCGCATTCGTCGACTCGTGCAGGGAAATGTCGTGATGGTCACCGGCGCGGGCGGCAGTATTGGCAGTGAGCTCTGCCGACAAATCGCGTCGTACGATCCGCAGCGCCTCGTGCTCATCGAACGTTGTGAGGTTCAACTTTTCCAGATCGAGCAGGAGTTGGTCACGCTGGGCTACCAGGCGGAAATCGTTCCTTTGGTCGCGGACATTCTGGATGAGGCGCGTATTCGTAGCATCATGGAGCGGTTTAGCCCGCGCCTCGTGTTCCACGCCGCGGCGCACAAGCACGTGCCGTTGATGGAGCATCAGCCGTCGGAAGCGGTGCGCAACAATACCATGGGCACGCGTAAACTGGCGGATCTGTGCGCCACCATGGGCGTGGAGCGTTTCGTTTTCATTTCAACCGACAAGGCGATCAATCCAACGAACGTGATGGGCGCCACCAAACGGATGGCCGAACTCTATCTTCAGGCCCGGCAGAAACACGGGACCGGCACCACCAAATTCATGGCCGTTCGCTTCGGCAACGTGCTGGGTTCTTCCGGCAGCGTCATTCCAACCTTCAAAAAACAGATCGCTGCCGGCGGGCCGATCACGGTCACCCACCCGGACGTCACTCGTTATTTCATGACGGTCAACGAGGCAGTCGGACTGGTACTGCAAAGCGCGACGCTCGGAGAAGGCGGCGAAATTTTCGTTCTCGATATGGGTCGCCCGATGAAAATCGTCGATTTGGCGCGCCAGCTGATCGAGCTTAGCGGGCTGGAACCGGAGACCGATATCCAGATTCAGTTCACCGGATTGCGCCCCGGCGAAAAACTGTTCGAGGAGATCAATCACAACACCGAGAACATGGTCCCAACGGAACATCCGAAAATCATGCGGTTTCTCAGTGAACCAAGGCGGCTCGACTCGCTTCAGGTCGAGCTCGATCAGCTGCAAACCCAGTCTGTTGGCTTGGACGCCAGTCAACTAAAGCTCGCCATCAAGGCCCTCGTTCCCGAATACCAGCCTCACTTCGGCTCAATGTAGGCTGACGTCCCCGAACCCATTTCGCCCTTCACCATGGAATCGCACTCCTCACCGCCCATGCAGATCGAAGAAGATTCGGTCGATCTCACCGAGCTGCTCCGCCGTTTGCGGAACGGTCTGCCGTTCACGCTTGGCACCACCCTCCTGGGTTTCGTCATTGCCGCCGTCATTGCGTTGCTCCTCGCGATGGCCCAGCCGGTCACTACAACCACGCGCGTGGTTTTTGGTTTTCCGGGCTTCGAACGTGGGGAATATCCCGACCGGTCCAAGTTCCAACCGGACGACCTGCGCGCTCCCTCGGTGATCGCCGAGGCGCTGCGACGCCAGGGACTGAATACATCGAGCGAATTCCAGGGCCAGATTCGCGGCGCGATCGGCGTCGAGGGCATCATTCCGCCCAATATCGTCAAGGAACGCGACCGGCAACGCGCCGCCGGCCAGACTCCCGCGCCTTATGTGCCTGACGAATATACCATCACCCTCTCGCTGCGCCGCAGCTCATCGCTGGCGCCGGACCAGCGCGAACGGCTGCTGAAAGAAGTCGTCAGCGTTTACAGCGAGAATTTCAACCGCACCTACGGTCACACGCCGCTCGCTTTCGGCACCGCGTTCGAGACGTTGCGAACGGCAGATTTCCCTGAGTACGAGATTATCTTCACCTCAGAAATCGAGAACATCAAAGCCTACCTCGCGGACCAGATCGGTCAGGAACCCACCACTCAGACGAACGTCACGCCGCGAGCCAAAGGTGCTGCCTCCTTTCGTTCCCAAAGGACCAACTTCTCGTTCAAGGACCTGCTCGAACAAACCAATCTCTTCTCGCAAATTCAATTGAACGAGACGCTCGGGTTAATCCACGAGAACGGACTCTCACGGAACCGAACGACCGCGATGATGAAGATGAATTATTATCTGCGCCTGCTGGAAGAACGCGAAGAGCAGGCCCTCGAGGACGAAAAGGTGGTGCGCGACCTCCTGGCTCAAAGCCAGGCCCGCGCTCAAAACGTGGTTTTGGGAGTGAAGTCGCAGGCGGCTCAACCGCGGAACGACTCCACCGTGCTCGACCAAAATCTCATTGACTCACTCCTGGCGAACGACGCGTACAATTTCCTCATCCGTCGCGCGCTTGATGCGGGCCTGCAGGTCAAACGGATTCAGGCGGAAAAGAATCAGCTGCTCCATTTGCGCGACAATATGAAATCGTTTCTGCAGAGCGCCTCCACCGACCAGTCGATCGTGACCAGCCAGGTGGAAGCTTCACTCAAAAACCTTGAGCGAAACTACTCCAAGCTCATCGAGAATATCCGCTCGACTCACGCCGACTACGTTCGGCAGGAGTTTGGGAACGCCATTCGGCTCAGCGAGCAGATCAGAACCGCCGGCGTGCTTCGTCCCACCGTGACCGCTGCCGTTGTCGGCGCCATCCTCGGTCTTGCTCTTGGTCTGGGGTTGAGCCTGCTGAACCTGGTCGGCTCACGGCGAAGTCCGGCGTAAACGGCCGATCCAACGGGCAGGCTTCGCGCCACACGGCGCCGGTCGTCCGGCCAGATCCTCCCTTTCGGCCGCGCTGTATCCCACTCACCGGTTCCGGTTCAACGCATGTGCAGCGCAACTCCGGCCGCAGCCACCACCCCGATCATTGCACATCGGTTTTGGAGATGGCGCGTGCCATTGGCCGCGGCCACTGCGCTCATTGCATTCTGGGTTCCGCAGCAACTTCCCCTCGAATTCCTGCCGCTCAATCGCGCCGAGCCGGGGACGCTCTACCTGGAGATTACCTGCACGAGCGATCGCTTGGCGATGGTTCGCATACGCTACGACGTTCCGCACCGCGACCCTGCGACGAACTCGATTCGTTTTCCCGTCGAACCAGGGGACCGCAGTTATACTTACACGTTTCCCCTCCCGGATGCGCCGGTCGAAGGATTTCACGTCGAAATGCCGGCGAACGGAGCGACGCTACTGATCAATCGATTCCGCGTTACCGACCAATCAGGCGCTGAAATTCAGCGCTTCACGCGGGATCAGTTCACCTACGACGCGAAAGTCGCCAACGTCCGAGCCGTATCCGAAGGATGGACCATCGCGGCGGCGGCTGGCGACATGGCAGCGGCAACGCATCTCCGGTTGTCGTCTCCACTTCTGCCAGCGGAAATGAACCACCGCAATTTTCTGCGCTGCGTTCGTTCGTGGTCCTATCTGACGGGAATCCTGACCTTGCTGCTTTGCGCCGGCTATTTCGCCTTCCGCCCACCGTTCAGCCCAAACTGGCGAAGAGACACCGCGTTCATCGTTTTCCTGGCCGCGTCCTTCGCGGTCGTGGGCGTACGTGGCCTCATAAAAAATTCTGGGTGGGCAGCGCGCTACGCGGTCCCCCTCGTGCCCGCTGGCTTACAACTGGAGATTGAACTCGAGTCCGACCGTCCTTCAGGGGCCCAGGTGTTTTGGGATGATGGGAACGGGGTGAGTGAGAAGAATAGCATTCGCCAGCAGTACGAACCGCAGACCGGGGTTCAGGTGCTCCGTTTCGCGCTGCCGCTCGGACCAATCAAAGCGCTGCGCTTTGATCCGCTCGAAGGTCCGGGAATCGTGCGAGTCCGGGCGATGCGCGTGGCCGACCACGGCAATCGAACCATTGCGATCCTGCCTCCCCACAGTCTCAAAGCCGTGCACGATGTCTTCGTCAACGCCGAGGGCGACACGCTCAAGATCGAAGCTCCGGACGGCGCGACCGATCCGATTCTTCGCTTCGAAGCGGACGCCATCGAGGAGCTGAACCGGCTACAAACCACCGCTGGCCTGCAAAGCAGAAGCTGGAAGTGACCATTCACTCCGCCCGGTGAGAGCCGACGGGTTCGAGGCCTGGTCCGTTGCCCGTCGAATCAGGCTGGGCTGCGTCGGAGCGATCCATCGAAAAATCTTTACTCTTCCGTCCCCAGCAGCGTCTTTCCGATCGTGAGTCAGTTCAAATCCGTGGCCGTTTCAGACTACCATCCCTTCGCCTTCATCGTCGCTCTTTGGCGGAATCGCAACCTCCTGAAACAGTTCACGCTTCGTAACGTTGAGCTTCGCCATAAGGGAAGCCGACTGGGCCTGATCTGGTCCGTGCTCAATCCCCTGCTCATGCTCGGCCTGTATGTGTTCGTCTTTGGCTACATCCAGCGCGGCCACTTTGGCATTCTGCCGAATGAAACTCGGCTGGACTACGCGCTCGGGATTTTCGTCGGGCTGATTGTGTTTCATCTCTTTGCCGAAGTTCTCGCCACCGCGCCGACCGTCATCATGGCGAATCCGAACTTTGTGAAGAAGGTGGTTTTTCCTCTCGAAGTATTGCCCGCCGCCAGCGTGGGCGCGTCGCTCATTCACATGCTCGGGAGTCTGACGCTCGCACTCATCGGGATCGCCGCGTTAGGGCCAGGGCTGACAGCGAACGTTTTTTGGGTCCCCATTATTCTATTCCCGCTTCTTCTTTTGCTGCTCGGGATGGCGTGGTTTTTCGCCGCGGTCGGGGTTTTCTTCCGCGATATCAGCCAGATCGTCAGCTTGCTCAGCATGGGCCTGATGTTTGCGAGCGCCGTCTTCTACTCCGCAAACACCCTGCCCCCGACCGCCTGGTCGATCCTCCGGTTCAACCCCATGTTGCTCGCGATCGAATTGATGCGCGATGCTACCATGTGGGACCAACCCATGAAGTTTTTCCACCTCGCTTACCTCATGGCGTTCGGCTCAGTCGCCGCCGTGATCGGCTACTGCTGCTTTCGAAAAATGGCTCCGGCGTTTGCTGATGTCCTATGACGACGCCTGCTCCGAATTCGCCTGAGGACATCATTTCAGTCGACGCGGTCAGCAAGTGCTATCGCATTTGGGAAACGCCTGAATCTCGGTTGCGAGCGCCGTTCCTGCAAGGCGTGGCCGGCGCCCTTCCGCAGCAAAGCGAGACCGCCAGGCGACTTCGCGCGAAGGCCGAGAGCTGCTACCGCGATTTCTACGCGCTCAAGGACGTTTCGTTCCGAGTCCGCAAAGGTGAAAGCGTGGGCATCATCGGGCGCAACGGTAGCGGCAAAAGCACCCTTCTGCAGATCATCGCCGGAACGCTTCGGCCCACCGCTGGAAACGTCACCGTCAACGGTCGCGTCGCCGCATTGCTGGAACTGGGCAGCGGCTTCAACCCGGATTTCACCGGCCGGGAAAACGTTCATCTTAACGCGACGATCCTTGGCCTCACGACCGACCAGATCGACGCCAAGTTCGACGCGATCGTGGCGTACTCCGGCATTGAGGAATTCATTGATCAACCGGTCCGGACGTATTCGAGCGGCATGACGCTGCGACTCGCGTTCTCCGTCTGCGTCCATGTCGATGCGGATATCATCATCATTGATGAAGCTCTGGCCGTCGGTGACGCGCGCTTCGCGTTCAAATGTCACGCCACCCTCGATCAGAAACTCGCGGAGGGCTGCACCATCATTTTCGTTTCGCACGATACCAACTCGGTCAAGCGATTGTGTCAGAACGCCATTTTACTCGAGCGTGGCGAGGCCTTGGTGCAGGGAGCCCCGAATGATGTCGTCAACATCTACACCAAGCTGATCACCAGCCCGCAAGGATTGGAAAGCGTCCGCGGCGACATTGCCGCGTTCAAGGCGCAAGCCCAGCTCGGCGGCACCGTGACCCGAGTCATTCCTGCCGAAGCGCCCACCCCCGCTCCGGTAGTCGATCAGTCCGCGCGTTCTGCGCTGCTGAGTGAGGAGCGGATCCACCAGCAGATCTCCGACAAAGAGTACGCGTACGGCGGAGAACTCGGACGCATTTCCGTCGTCGTGGTGACCGACGATCAAGACCGCCCGCGCCTGAGCTTTCCGACCGCGTCCACCCTTCGGCTCGCGATCGTGTGCGAAGCGGTGAGCGAGATCCAGGAACCCATCTACGCCGTTACCCTCAAGAATTCGCGCGGTGAAGAGGTGTACGGCACCAATACCTATTTCCAAGGCGTGACGACCGCGCCCCAACCGTCGGGGTCAAGGGTTGAGGTTGTCTTCGACGTCCGACTGAACGTGTTGCCGGGCGTTTACTTCCTCTCGGTCGGCTGGGTGCAGCTGCAAAATGCTGAGGTTCAGGTCATTCATCGGCGCTACGATGTCATCCGATTCGACGTCCTGCCCGTGGACAAGTCCTTCGGTATCGCCTTCTGCCCCACTACGATCGCGGTACGCCGACTGCTGCCGCTGGACTCGGGCGCGGTTCCCGCGTGACGCAGCTGACGTGCAGTTTGAGGTCGGCCCGACGTATCGTTGGCATTAATACCGGTTGACGCGCGAGCCCGGTTGCTAATCTTCGCCACCCGGGCGAACGTGCGCCTTACCCCCGATGACGCGAGTTCCATGGCTGGTTACGATGTTGTGCAAGCCGCGCTGCGGCATTCCTGCGGTGGCACAATTGCTGGGTTTGCTGGCCCTGTTCTCGGGACTTGGTTTTGCGGCGACCAATAGACCCACCGACCGCAAGTGCCTGACGCAAAACGTCACGCAATGGCAGATGCTCAATGTTTCGCCCGGCCATGAACAAGCCGACTGCCATCTCATCGTTCTGCCCGACGGACGAAACGTGCTGATTGATATCGGCGAGGCAGCCGACGCACCGGGGGCCGCGTTGGCTGCGCTCAAGGCCGCGAAGGTCACTCGTCTCGATCTCGTCATCATCAGTCACTTTCACGTTGATCACTATGGCCGCCTTCTCGATCTGATCGACTCAGGCGTTCAAATCAAACGAGTCGCGGTCAACGTACCCGATGAAGCCACCGCCCGCGCCGAGCAGCCTTGGGGCTGCAGCTACGACGATGTATTGGCGACGCTGGCGGGACTTCGGAAACGAGGCGTACCGTACTTCACTCCCGCAGCCGGGGATTGTTTGATCGAATCCACCGTCGATGGCCGCTCGCTGGCCAAGCTCGAAGTGGTTTGTTTATACCAGGGTCTCAACGCGCCCATGGGACCAACGGACGTCAACGACACCAGTATCATCCTGCGTCTCACGCACGGTGCGAACCGCACGTTATTTACCGGCGACCTCAACCACGGTCTGGGTACGTGGCTTGCAACGAGCAAATTCGATCTGGCCGCAGACGTTTTGAAGGTGCCGCATCACGGCACCGAGGCGTGCGCGCCGGACGAGTTCTTTGATCGGGTGCATCCCACCGCTGCCCTCGTTCCAGGGCCGAAAAGTCTCTGGGCCTCCGGGCGCAGCATGCGCATTCGGAATTACTTCGCGAGTCACGCGATCCCGACGTACGTCAGCGGCATGAATGGGAACGTCACCGTGACGTTCAAAGGGGACACCTACTCTATTGAATCGGAGCGCTGACTCTGACCTCCTGAGTCGGTGCCCTCTCTCTCGACTGCCCGTTTTCTGCACAACGGATCCCGCCATGCCCTCATCGGCGGCGAACGATTCTCTGCGCCCCGGGCGGCTGGATTCCGCGACACGCCCACATCCGAACTGGAGTCGCTGCTTAGTTCGATCCGAAGCGGTCAGCCGTGGCGTTCGGTGGTCGACGCCCGTTTCTCGGCCACCAAGCCGTGGTTGCATAGCATCATCACCTCGCCGGCGCGCACGGCGTTTTTCGAATCCGTTCTGCCGTCGGGCGACGGCCTGGTCCTGGACCTTGGCTCCGGCTGGGGGCAGATCGCGCGCCCGCTTGCGCATCAACGCCCCGTCGTAGCGCTGGAGCCCGTCGCCGAGCGCCTCAACTTCATCGAGGAATCGGCCCGGCAGGAAGGCGTGCATCAACAAATCACCTACTTGGAGGCGGACTACCTCGAGTTGGAATTGGAAACTCGTTTCACCGCCATCTGTGCCATCGGCGTGCTCGAATGGGTCGGAGCATTTCAAACTCACAGCGATCCTCAGGACCGTCAGCGGCGGTTTCTCCAAAAAGTTCGGTCTGAGCTGACCGCCGGCGGGCACTTGATCCTCGGAATCGAAAATCGGATTGGCCTTAAATATCTGCTCGGATGCCCCGACGATCATCTCGGAGTTCCGGGAATCGCCTGCCTGCCCGCGCCGCTCGCGAAAGCACGTTGGTTGACCCACGCCGGCCATGCCCTTCAGAGCTTCACTTATTCACCCGCTGAACTCTCCGAAATGCTCTGCACCGCCGGCTTCGGGAAAATCGAGTTCTTCGGCGCATTTCCCGACTACAAACTCCCGCAAGTCATTCGGCCCTTTGGCGAAAACGGACAGGAGCTGAACACGTGGCTGGCAAATGGTGGTGCCGTCCCCGCTGAGCATAACGGCTACGACGGTTCACCCCTCAGTCCCGAATTTAACGAGTCTCTCGCCGCCCACTACCGGACCCTCGCGCAGGAGCACACCGCGCATACGTTCGTGCCGAGCTTCTTCGTTCGAGCCAGCTGACCGCCGGCCTGCATGAACAATCTCGCTCAGCTCGAATCTGTCTGGCGCGAACTTCGCCAGCGCGGCTTGATCGACGCCACTCCGCCACAGGCGTTGGCCGGAGGAAATCAAGACCGCGCGCTCAACCGCAAATCCATCTATCGGGTACGTCTGTCCGACGGCACCGTCGGAAAGATCACGATCGGTGCGGATCTGACTGGCTTGGTTCGACGCGCGAATTCCTGGGCGGCCGCTCTGCCGAAGTTGACGCCCGCTTTGCACTTCGAGCAGCGGATTGGCGATTGGCACGTCGTCGGAGAGAAGTTCATCGAGGGCCCTTCTCTCCGCCGCGCCACGCTGGAACGAACCCTGCCGCGCCGTCACATCCATCGCGCCTTCTTCGATCTGGTCGGGCAGTTGGCTGCCACGCAAACGGCTTCCAACGCCGTGGACCGTCAGCTCGAGTGGGAGGCGTTGTCCACCGCCCTCACCTCGCTAGCGGTCTGGCACGCACCGGACCGGGCGTTCCTGCAGAAGCTGCTTGCGCGGCTCAAGCTGCTTCGTCTCTCCGGTGACGCTGTCACGCGGTGGGTCCATGGTGATCTGACCGACGAAAATATTTTCATCGAGAGCGAGCATTTCCCTCGTCTCATCGATCTCGAGTTTGCGCAGCGGTCCCACTTCTTCGACGTGGAGGCGGCCCGCTTCCACGCCTTGTCCGATTCAGCCCTGGAACAACCAGGTCTTTTCGAAGCGCTCATGCCTCGGCCCGGAGACGCCGCGTTTCTCCATTGCTGGCTGATTCAGGTGGAGCGTGAGGCCATGCTGAATACACCTGAGTATGTCGCGCAATGGCTGCCTCACCGCCTGAGTACGATCCGCGAGCTGTCAGGTAGGCTTTTCGGTTCGGACCTCAACTGTCCCTGGCCGGCGACGTTCGCATCGTCTCCCCCGCAGTTTGAAACGGTTCAGTTGTTTTGGAGTTCCCCTGTCGAACCGGGTTGGTCCGAAAAGCGGTCGGAGCGTTTGCAGTACATCGTCGGACGCAACCAATCGGTCGTCTTCTCGGCCAGGGATCGGGGCGTGCCCTGGCGAATCGATCCGAGCTCGTCGCGGCCCTCCTCATTGCTGCACAGCCTCCGTCTCCTGGATCACGAGCACGTGACTTCGGTGTCACGGACGACCCAGGAACTGGACGGTGGATCGGTCGCTCCCCTGGGTGATTCGACCTGCGCGTTCTCGCCTCTCGGTGCAACGGTGCAGTCGTCCAGCGGCGATCCGCAAGTCCTGCTGCGTGACCTCGACCTCGCGGTGCGCAATGACGAGGTGCATTGGCTCGAGCTGGAACTATGTACGTCAGCTTTGGTTCAGCCGAGCACCGGCAACGCTGAGACCTGCTGCGTGGAGGAAGCGCGGTGGCTCGATCTCGAGCCGGCCTGTTTCCGCATCAGCGGCTGGTATCACGAACCAGCAGACGATCCGCCGCAGGTTATACATGCGGTCGTCGACGGGGTCCGCATCGCCAGCAGCTCCCTCTCGTCGCGCCCGGATGTAGCGGCACATTTCTCCGGTTCGCCGGCGGCGTTGAACTCCGGGTACCAACTTGATCTCCCGCCCCATTTCGGTGGTCGGCTGGTCACACTGATCGCACGACACCCATCAGGTCGGGAATCCTTCTTTCACGCGTTGCGAGTGCCTCGCGCGCCAAAACGCGCGACGCTGACCGAAAACTTCGCCACGTGGGCCTCGGTCCATGATCCGGATCCGAGCGCGCCTGCGATTAAGCCCAAGGCCGTGGTCAAGTTCTCGTTCCTGCTCCCCGTCTTCAATACGCCGCCGCGGTTCCTCGAGGAGTGCCTCGATTCGGTGCAACGTCAGCACTACCCGCACTGGGAGCTTCGGATCGTCGACGATGCGTCGACCGAGAACGTCGACGCCGTACTCTCGAAAAGTAAATTCCGCGATGACTCACGCATCGCCGTGCAGCGCCGTGCGACCAACGGGGGCATCGCTCACGCCACCAACGACGCGCTCGCCGCCGCCACAGGCGAGTATGTGGTCCTGATCGATCACGATGACGTCGTTCGGCCGCACGCCCTCGCGGAGTTCGCAGCCCGTCTGGCGGAAAGCCCGCACCTCGATGCGATCTATAGCGACGAGGATAAGATCGATGCGGACGGTGTTCGGCGCGTCCCCCTGCTCAAACCAGATCCGTCCCCGTTACTGCTCTGCGGCGTCATGTTCGTCGGACATCTGCTCTGTATCCGAACGTCCATTGCGCGTTCGCTGGGTGGGTTCGATTCTCAGTCCAATGGCATTCAAGACTACGAATTCTTCCTGCGGCTCACGGAACGCACCGCGCACATCGCTCACGTCAGGCGCATCCTTTATCATTGGCGCATGTCAGCCAGCAGCAGCGCGCTCACCGGCAACGTCAAAGGCGACATGGATGCGCTCCAGCTCAAAGCCGTTTGCGCCCACCTCGAACGCACCGGCCGCCTGGCTCGTGCGGTCGCCATGGGTGGACATCGCGTTGGGTTAGTTCCCCTCGCGGAAAACGCATCCAGCGACTGCACTCTGATCGGCACGGATCAAACCGTCGCCGAGTCACTGGGGACGCGAGCCGTGATCGTGGCGCCTTCGAATCACCCGGCCGGGATCGTCGAATCCGTCCGACGCGCCACGACCCGGTGGATTGCCATCGTGACGTGTCCGCTCCAGCCGCAAAAACCGGATTGGTTGGAGCGACTTTTGATGGTGGCAGCACAACCAGGTGTCGGCGCAGTGGGGCCTGTACTCCTGGACTGCGATGGCTACGTCTCATCTGCTGGCACGCTGCTAAACGCGGATGGGACGATTGTTCCTCTCATGCGCGGCTTCGCCGGTGATGGTGAGGGCTACAACGGCTCACTCGTTTGTACGCGTGAAGTTTTGGCCATCTCACCCGAGTGCATCGTCGTCGAACGAGAGACCTTGCTGTCCGTCACCAGCGAGTTCTTGCCGAACACTTTTTTCGATTGGTCAATCGACCTGTGCCTGGCGCTCCACACGTCCGGACGACGCAACGTGATTTGCGCCAGTGCCCGCCTGCAGGAACAGCGTTCATCAGCGCCAACCTCCATTGCTCCCGCCCTGTATGCGTCGGCTGAACTGCAGGACAAATGGCGAACATTGTTCGATCAAGACGATCCCTTCTACCCCGCGCTTTCAAATCGCCGCACCGGCGACTACCGACTGCGCACCGACGTCGCTCCACCGGCGGAACGCAGCAAATCCCTGCACCACTACGTCGACGTGCCACGCGATTTCACTCTGCCCGGCGGTTTCCTGCGGATGCGTGGTTGGTGCTATTCGACGGCCTTACGTCTACAGCAAGTTCGTTTAGTCGTGCCCACTGCCACGATCTTTGGCCGTTACGGCACCCACCGCCCCGACGTCGCAGCGGTGTTTCCCGCGGCCACTTCTCCGGCGATCGGTTTCGAAATCTGGGGAGTCCTGCCGGCCGGCCGCTATTCTGCAGCGTTGGAATTTCAGGACGACGCCGGTGACTGGCTTAGCGTAGCGACCCTCCCGATCAACGTTATCCCTAGAATCCGTCCGAAGTGGCTGCCCGGCGGCGCAGCGAACGACCTCGTCCATTTTCAGCTCGGGGCGAGGCCCTCGCACGCGCCGCGTGACATTCAGCTGGAGCGATTCCCCGACTCTCGCATTCCGTTGTCGCGCCTTCCCCGGCTCACGATCGTCACGCCGTCCTATAATCAGGCTCCGTATCTGCGTGAAACGCTCCGGTCCGTCTTCGATCAGGCCGGCGTCGACGTGAGCTATTCAGTGCAGGACGGGGCCTCGACCGACGGAAGTGTTGCGCTTCTGACCGAAGCCTCGAGTCAGCTTAAATCCTGGGAATCCGTACGCGATCACGGACAGGCCGATGCGATTGCCCGCGCGTTTCGGCGAACGACCGGCGAACCGACTGACATCATGGCGTGGATCAACTCCGACGATGTCTACCTTCCGGGCGCGTTGAAATTCGTCGCCGAGTACTTCGCCCAGCATCCGGACGTCGACGCGATCTACGGCCATCGCATTTTGATCGACGAACAATCCCGCGAAATAGGTCGCTGGTTTCTGCCGCCGCACAACAACGAGATGCTGCAGCTGAATGACTACGTGCCGCAGGAAACACTTTTCTGGCGTCGCCGCATCTGGGATCGCGTCGGAGGGATCGATCCGTCGTTCCATTTCGCGATGGATTGGGATCTCCTGCTGCGCTTCGTGAACGCCGGGGCAAACATTGTCCGCGTGCCGTATTTTCTGGCCTGTTTTCGCATTCATCCGGTGCAAAAAACGTCCGCCCAAATCGACAGTCTCGGCGCGAAAGAGATCGCCGCACTCCGCGCCAAAACTCAGGGCCGCCTGCTCAGCCCTGCGGAAGTGGAAACCGACCCTCGTCTGCTCCGTTACTTGCGCAAGAGCGCCTGGATCGAGTTTCTTTGGCGGACGTTTGGGATCCGTCACCCCTGATTTCGGGCCCATTCCGCCGAATTGTAGCTGGCCTGGAGGTTCGGTGTAGGTTCGGTGTAGGTTCGGTGTAGGTTCGATGAGCGTTCGGTGCCTGCCCGGAGACCACGGATTGCGCAGATGAGCACGGATGCGGAGGGCTGAGTCGCTGGCGAGACGTGCGTGTGTGTTCGGAAGGCGGGTGGAGAAGGGACCTTTTATAACGCGGGTCAAAGACGCCGCGCTACCCTCCTCCCATCCCTCCGCATCCGTGCTCATCCGTGAAATCCGTGGTCTCCGAATTCGACGGTCGAGCTCAAGGCAGTTTGCCGGCGTAAAACGAGGCTTCACACGCTTGCGGCGCTCGGCCAAACCTTCAGCGCACGATGACGCAGCCAGCCGCTCCTGAACCTTCCGCCGATGAGTTCGCCCGCCTCACCCGCGAACTGCAAGAAAAGAGTGAGCTCGTTCAAAGCGTGCGCAAAGAACTCATTCTTTCGCAGATCACCGTACTCGAACTTCAGGACACCGTCCTGCAGAAGGAAACCGACAAGGCCGACGCCGTCGCTCTGCTCGGTCAGGCCGAACTCGTACTCGAAGGGAAGATCAACTACATCTTCGAACTCGACCGCCTCCTGAACGAGCGGATCAACGGACTTCAGCGCACCTCAGCCGACGCGCGGCAGGCGCACGAAACCATCACCGCCGACCTGGTGCAAAGGCTCGACCAGACGAACCGCGAACTGGGCTCAGCTCACACGCTGGCCGGCAACTACGCGCGGGAAGCTTCAGAAACGCGCGAGAAGCTCACGGCGCTCGAGGCCGCCGCGCAGCAATTGCGGGCGGATCATTCCGCCACGCAGTCAACGCTCGCCGCGGTACGCGCAGAGCTCGAGGCAACACGCGGTGACCTCGCCAAAACCGCTGCCGCCAAGGCTGCCATCGAACAGCAACTCGCGGCCATTCACGATTCCAAACTCTGGAAGTTGACCGCGCCTTTTCGCCCCAAGCCATGAGCGGACTGACGGCCACCGTGCCGCAATTTGGGCTCGAAACCCTCCATCCGTTCGCGCCCACCCAGAATTATTTCCAGCTCATCGGCTGGGCCTTCCTGCCCGCCGGCAACGCTGCGTCCAATGGAGGGACGACCTCCGTGTCGTCCGCGCCCAATCCGGACGACACAGAGGTCGTCCCTCCATTTTCCGGAGACGGCTTTCAGGCGCGTCTAGAGAAAAACCACGTGCGCATCGTGGTGGGCGATCGGATCTTCCTACCGACCGAGCGCATCGAGCGTCCCGATGTCGCCAACACATTTCCGGACGAGCCAGCGGCCCGCACGAGCGGATTCAAATTCATCTGCTATCTCCCCTTCGGCTTCTATACCGGGGTGTTGGAGGTGTCAGGCGACGGCGTCGAATGGCAGCGCGTCTGCCCTCTCAGCATCCCGGTGAGCTCGCATCCCGTCTTGGGTGCGATCGAAAAACCCTCGGCGGATCAGGTCATCACCGAACCCGTCCGCATCGCCGGCTGGTGTTTTCATCCGGAATTCGTCGTCCGCGAAATCGTGCTGCAATTCGGCAACGTCGAAGTGCCGTGCGACTACGGCATGCAACGACCAGATGTAGCCGCGCGTTTTCCGACGCACACCGCGGCGGCCACGAGCGGATTCATTACCAGTGAAAATCTTCCGCGCGGTTCCGGCCTGGTGAAGATTCGCGCGACGACGGTGTGTGGCCGCGTCTATTTTATTCGCTCCGCCCATACCGTCGCGATCACGACCGGCTGGATTCCCAACCCACCGCCGCCGAGTCCCGTCCGCGATTTCTCCACGGCCGCGTCCAATCGACAAGCGCCGACCGTCCCGGCAGAGCCGAATCGCCAGCGCGGTGATCGAAATATTCTCTTCGCGCTTTACGGCGATTTCTCCGCCAACAGCGCGCTGCACGTCGCGAGTTTGGCCAACGAGTTGATCGCGCTCGGCTACGACTGCGTGGTCGCCGTTCCCAGCCACAAAGAAACGGTCGGCGCGCTCCCGCGAGCAAACTTCATGGCGATGGAGTTCGACGAGCTGCCTCACATCGCCAGCTATTTCAAGGACGCCCGCGGCCCTTCGATTGTTCACGCCTGGACCTCGCGCGAAAACGTGCGGAAATTCACCGCCAAGGTCGCGCAGCAATTTGCCAGCGCTGTCTTTGTGCACCTCGAAGATAACGAACGGGATATTCTCGAGACGCGGCTGCGGCGCCCGTTCGCCGAATTGGCAGCTCTGCCGGACGCGGAGCTCGATCGCATCGTGCCGGATGTTTTGTCCCATCCGCATCGCGCGCCCGAATTCCTCGGTGCCGCGACCGGCGTTACCGTCATCGTGGAACGGCTGAAGGAACAGGTGCCCGCCGGTCAGCCCGTCGCGGTCATCTGGCCGGCCGCGGACGCGCAGTATTTCGGGCCGCGTCCGCGCGACGAGCGGATGCGCCGGGCCTTGGGTATCGAGCCGACGGATATCGTCCTGTTCTACCACGGCAACACGCATACCTCCAACGCCGCTGAGATCCGCAGCTTGTATGAGGCGGTCGCGCTGCTGAACCGTCGCGGTCTGCGCACCTTGCTTGTTCGCACCGGACGTGATTTTCCCGACTTCCTGCCCGACGGTGATGCATCGATTCGCCCTTTTCTCATCCATCTCGGACACGTCGGACGCGCCAAGCACCTGCCGGCCTTGATGGCGCTGGCCGATGTCTTCGTCCAGCCCGGGCTGCCCGACGCGTTCAACGATTTCCGCTTCCCATCCAAACTCCCCGAGTTTTTTGCTCTCGGCCGACCTGTAATCTTGCCGGCCACGAATCTCGGCGGCGTCGTCCGCCATGGTGAAGATGCCTGGGTACTGCCGCGCGCCGACGCAGCCGCGATCGCTGATGCGATCGCGACCTTGCACGCCGATCCAACGCTGTCGGAGCACCTGGCTCGAGGGGCACTCGCATTCGGCGCCGCTCATTTTTCGTGGCAACGGAGCGCTCGTGAGCTGTTGGCATTCTACCGTTCCTTGACGCCTCTGCCCGCCCCCGCATCGTCCTAAGCCTGTGTCCAACGACATCGCCCCTCTTGCCAAACGCATCATTCTCACAGGAGGACGCAGCCGTCTGGCCGGCGTTATTCGCCAGCACTTTTCGCGCTGCGGGGCTCAATTGGTGAGTCTCTCGCGCTCGGAGGGTGACTCGCACCTGGGCTTGGAAAATCTGTTTGTTAACAACGTCCTCGATCACGCCGACACGCTCCTGCACATGGCATGGAGTACCGTGCCGCTCAGTTCTGAACGTCATGTCGGTCTCGAGTGGGAACAGGATTTGCCGCTGCTGTTGAAGATTCTTTCCACGATCTGTTCTTCGCCGAATCGCGAGCGGCTTCATTTCATCTTTTTCTCCTCGGGCGGGGCCGTTTATGGCAACGCGCGGGACAGTCGCCCGAGCCGTGAGACGGATCCGTGTGAGCCGATTGGCTGGTACGGTCAGGCCAAGCTCGCGGCGGAGCGCCTCATCGTTGAGTTCGGCCGACGACAGGGACTGAACTACACGATCCTTCGCATCTCGAACCCGTACGGTTTCGCAGTTCCCGCCCACAAGCCGCAAGGGATCATTCCCTTCATCCTCAAAAGTGCACGGGAGGGTACGCCGCTTTCGGTCTGGGGCGATGGCACCGCGCGAAAAGATTATCTGCATCACACCGATTTCGTCGGCGCCCTGGAGAAAATCGTGCGGCTTCGTCCACCGGGAATTTTCAACGTGAGTTGCGGTGAGTCTCACACTGTCAACGAGGTCATCCAGCTCGCTGAGCAATCGCTCGGGAAGCGCGTGAAGGTGCAGCACGTGCCGGCCCACGCGTGGGATGTTCACGACAGCCTGCTCGACAACTCAAAGATTCGCGAAGCAGTAGGCTGGCAGCCGACTGTTTCGCTTGCGGCCGGTATCCAGCTCGCCGCAGCCGGATTGTAACCACCTCGCTCCCCGCCCGTGACGCTCCCGCATTCTCCCCGCCGTGGCTGGTCCACGGAAACACGCATCTGCGTTCTGATCTTTGCCGCTGCCGTTGCGGTCCATCTCTGCCTCGCCGCCATCGGCTGGAATAACACGCTGCTCGGGCCTCATAGTTTTCGCCAGGCGCAGACGGCGATCACCACGTACTACTTTATCCACGGCGGCATCTCGTTCGACTACATCACCCCCATCCTCGGACCGCCCTGGGAAATCCCGCTCGAGTTCCCCTTGTTTCAGGCGTGCACCGCGTGGTTCGTCAACGCGACCGGCATGGAACTCGATCTCGCCGGCCGCCTGATGAGCTGGCTTTTTTTCCTGAGCTTGCTCCCCGCCTGTTATCTTCTGCTCGACGGTTTCCGACTGCCCGCCGGCCATCGCCTGCTCTTCCTCTCGGTGCTGCTGTTGAGCCCGCTCTACATCTTCTTTTCGCGAAGTTTCATGATCGAGTCCGCTGCGCTCTCGCTGGCGCTGTGGTTCCTCGTTTGTTTCGACCGCTTCCTGATTGAGCCTCGCGGTGGAGCGTTCACGGGTGCGCTCGTGTTCGGCAGCCTCGCGGGCAGCGTGAAGGTCACGACGTTCGCGGTCTTCCTCGTTGCCGCACTCTTGCTTTTGATCGGTCGATGGCGAACGCGCGAGTCGATGTTTCCCACCGTCTGGCAACTCCTGGGGCGAGCGTTCGGCGCAGTGATTGGGCCACTGATTCTAACGGGTCTTTGGGTCGCTCACGCCACGGTCGTGCGCCACCGGAATCCGGAAGCCGGTTTTCTGGATCAGCATTTCGGTTTCTGGAGTTTTGGGGATTTGCCCCAACGCCTCTCGTTGGAATTCTGGACCCGCACGTTCACCGTCTGGTCCGGCGATATTGTCAGTGAGGCCGGCATCATTCTGATCGTTCTGTACTATGGTTTGTTGGGCAAAACGTATCGCGGCGCAGTGACCTGCTGTCTCATCGCGTTCGTATCCGGACAACTGATCTTCTCAAACCTGTATTTCGTCCACTCGTATTACTTCTATGCGAGCGGAGTGTTTCTCATCGCGGCGCTAGGGTTCGCGCTCGCCGAGCTCCTCAGCCACCCCGCTCTCCGTCTCTGGAGTCGCTGGCTGATTGTGGTGACGGTGCTGGCCTTGCAGGTCAGTGCCTACGCGCGAACCTACCGCGATTTTCAACGGAAGAATATTCCGGTGCCGGAGTCGGTGGCCCTGCTCCAGTCGATCACCAAACCCGACGATACGGTGGTGATCCTCGGGCAGGATTGGGACTGCTCCTTTGCCTACTACGCGCACCGCCACGCCTTGATGTTGCTAAAAGTCCGTGAATTTGATCCGGAGGGCGTCGCCCGTACCTTGCAGCACATCGATCGCTCGAAAATCGGTGCCGTTCTCGTGGATGGTGCGCTCTGGCGCGATGGCAGCTACGCCGGCCGTGCGTTCGGTGCTTTGGAGGTCGGCCCCCGGCCGTTCCTTTTCATGCAGGACCTCGGAATTTGGGTTCCAAAAAGCCGTCAGCTGGCCGTTCGCGATGAGTTTGATGCTAGCCGCTTCCCCTCGTTTACACTCAGGCCTGACGATAGCGTTACGGGGCAACCGCGTACGTTGCTGGCCCGCCAGATTCAGCGACGAGGCGAGTTCAAAGGCTTCCATCCACGTCCGATTCGCGTCACGGCCGTCAACGATTTCACCGTTTCGACGGTGAACTTCAAGGATGTGATCAGCGCTCACGCGACGACTGAATTGGTTTTCCGGCCAACCGGATTGACCCAACACATCACGGGCGTCTATGGCATTGGCGAGGGCGCTTACGGCGGCAAAGACGCGACGGACGGCGTGGAATTCGTGGTGTCCTATTTGCAAAAGGATGGAACTGAAAAGGTGCTATTCCGACGGTTGCTCGATCCCGAGCGCGCGTTCAGCGACCGCGGTATGCAAACTCTGGATGTAAAAGCGGACGTTCCCGCGAACTCCGAGGTTTTCTTCCGCACGCTTCCCGGTCCCGCCAACAGCTTTGCCTACGACTGGTCGTACTGGGGCGCCATCACACTCGAATAAGTTCCCTTTCACCGCAGGGAAGATCTGATCTGATACCCATTTTCGGATCGTCGCTTCGAATTTCTGTGCTCAGTTCTCTGCCGCATTGAACCACCCAGCGTCATTCCCCTTCGCGATCGCTCGCTGCTCAGCCACCATGGCCGGATGCGCGAGTTGGACGGAATGGAGGAACTGGCTCGCCTGATGGTCGTACTCTTTTGATGCCGTGATCAAATCTCGCGAAGCTGTTTCCTGTTTCCTCGTTTTTCTGGCCGCACTCGCCACCAGCCTGACGTTTACGCACGCGGGTTGGAAAAACACGCTGCTCGACACCCATCCATTCCGCCAGACCCAGACGGCGTTGACGGCGTATTGGATGGTTCAGGACGGAGGTAAAATCGACTACGAGACCCCCGTGATGGGTGCGCCCTGGTCGATTCCGATCGAGTTTCCGCTTTATCAAATGGCGGTCGCGGCAGTGGTGCGGACGACCCATTGCCCTCTGGAGTTCGCCGGTCGGGCCGTTACATTGTTCTTTTTCTACGCCGCCCTGCCGGGCATCTGGTTGCTCCTGCGCCGACTGCTCGTGCCGACGGGGCAGCGCTGGCTGTTTCTCGCCCTGGTTCTGCTGTGCCCGGTGTACCTTTTTTACTCCCGGACCGTTCTGATCGAATCGACGGCGTTTTGTCTCGCGATCTGGTTCCTGTTTTTTTTCGAGGTCGCGATCACCACGGGTGGAATGGCCGCACTCGTCGGCGCAATGCTCTTCGGTATCGCCACGGGACTCGCAAAGGTCACCACCCTCGCCGTGTTCCTCGCCCCCGCCACCGCGTTCGCGCTTTGGACCATGGCTCAAAATCGTGCGGATGGGCGGAAGGTTCTGCTGCGGGCAATCAGTGCCACCGCGCCTGGCGTGATCGCCGCTGCACTCTGGGTATTCCATTCCGACGCAGTGAAGAAAAAGAATGTCCTCGGCACGCTGCTCACTTCGAGCAACCAGCACGATTGGAACTACGGACCGTTCGCCTTGCGGTTTCAGCCGAAGTTCTGGACCCAGTTTGCGGTCCAACTCGAGCGCGCCATTCTGCCCGCGGGCGCCGTATTGGTTTTTCTGCTGATCGCGCTGCTCTTTCTGCGTGGTCGCTGGCGGTTGTTTGCCACGCTCCTGCTGATCGCGCTCGCGGGTCCGCTCGTGTTCACGAACCTGTATTTCGTTCACGACTACTACCTGTACGGCAGCGGCGTTTTGTTTCTCGCAGTGTTGGCGCTGCCCTTGAAACAGCTGTTCGAGCGCACCGATTTTCCGTTCTGGACCCGACTGGGTGCCGTTGTGGTGGCGTTGATCGCGCAGTTCTGCGGTTACCTCAACACCTACTACCAACCGCAAATAACGGCCGCCCCGAATCCGCCCGATCTTGCGCTCGCCATCGCACGGGTCACTCAGCCGACTGACGTCCTGCTCGGCTTTGGTCTGCACTGGAATCCTGTGCTGCCTTACTACAGTGGGCGCCGGGCGATGATGGTCCCCGATGAGTTTAACCGCGACGATGTCGCAATCACCAAGGCGCTCGCGAATCTTGGTTCCAGGCGCGTGGCTGCGGTCATTCTCGCGCGGTTAACTCAGCCCGGGCCCGCTTTCTTCGCGCCGTGGTTGAAGAAACTTTCGATGGACGAGAATCCGTTTCTCCAAACCGGCGAGTACACGGTGCATCTTCGCAAGGATCTCGTTCCCGAAGCGCTGAAGGCCCTCGCCGGTTTTCCGCTGCACGATCTCCTGTTGTATCAGGGCCAGCTGGCCAAACCGGACGAAAAGCCGCCGATCGTCTTTTGGGTCGACCAAGTCGCGGATAAGTCGATGTTCAGCATGATGCATCCGGCCCCGGTCAAAGTCACCGTGCCGTTCGGGTTGGGCGCAGAACAAATTGACGGCCGGCTTTCCTTCGCCGCTCACACCCCCACCGAAGTCGAAATCCCAGTGCCCTCTGGAGCCACCCATATCTCAGCAGATTTCGGCCTGAATCCCGGCGCCTACGACAAATCCGACGGCGTGGAATTTGAAGTCATTCTGCTTCGACCGAACGGCTGGCGGCAGAAGCTTTTCAACCGCGTGATTCAGCCTTCCCTCCTCGCCGGTGATCGCGGCCGCCAAACGTTCACCGTGGAAACCGCCGCGCCCATGGAGGGCAGCCTGCTCTTCCGGACACTTCCTGCCGGCAACCCCAACTTCGATTGGGCTTATTGGAGCCGCATCGAAGTGCGCTAGCCGTTTCCGATGCTGAAGCACTTGGGGGAAGCAAAACTCTGTCGTGGATTCTTTTTCATCTGCCTCGTGCTGAACCTCGGGTTCGTGGCCGTCGGGCTGCACAATTCGTTGCTCGAGGTGCACGATTTCCGTCAGATCCAAACGGCTCTGACCGCGCGTGGCTTGCTTGAGCAAGGCTGGAGTCTCGCGTATCCCACCCCGCTCTTCGGACCGCCGTGGTCGGTCCCCATGGAGTTTCCGTTTTATCAATTCCTGGTCGCGCAGCTTTCCCGGGTCAGTCCCCTGCCGCTCGAAGTTGCAGGGCGCGTCGTTGCGCTCGCCTTTTTCTATTCATCCTTGCCAGCCTGTTTCGGTCTCGCCGGCACCTTGGGCTTGAAAGCCGAACGGCGCTGGTTGTTGCCGGCCCTCGTACTGCTCACTCCGGCGTACCTCTACTACTCGCGCACCTTCATGATCGAGTCGACCGCACTGTGCGTGTCGGTGTGGTTCCTGTTCGCCTTCATCCGCGCATTGGATACCCGGTCGCTCGCCTGGCTTGGGCTCGCGATTTTCTGTGGAGTCGCGGGCGCCCTCGTGAAAGTCACCACGATCGGCGTTTTTCTTATCACCGCAGCGATTTACACGGTCTGGATGCTCGTGCGGGTCAGGCAGACTTCGAACGGCGGTGCGCCCGCTCTCCTCATGCGTGCACTGATTGCGACGGTTCCGGCGATCGTCGCGGGCGCGCTTTGGGTTCGCTTCGCCGATGGCGTCAAACTTTCGAATCCATTGTCCGCCTACCTCGCATCTACCCCCATGCGCGCGTTCAATTTCGGCACCCTGAGCCAGCGGTTCTCCGCTGAGTTCTGGGCTCGGATTGCCTACCACACGCGGATCGCGCTCGCACCGGTTTTCAACCTGGGCCTCATCCTGATTTTCCCGTTGCTGCTCGGCCGCGGCAGTCGCGCCCGCATCGGCTTCGTCCTTGTCGGCTTCCTGGCCGGGCCGCTGGTCTTCGCCAACCTGTACTACGTTCACGACTACTACTTTTATGCCAGCGGCGTTTTCCTGCTCGCAGCCCTCGTGCTCGCCTGGAACCAGATTCTCGAGCTCGAAACCTTTTCCTACTCGGGACGGTGGGCGGTCATTGCGGTGTCCGCCGCGGCGCAATTGGGTGCGTACGTCCCAGGTTACTTCCAGGCGCAGCGTCAACCGCTCAGCACGCCACCGGAGCTTTCGGCGATTCTCGAAACCAGCACGAACCCCGATGATATTGTGCTGATCTTCGGTCAGGACTGGGCCGCACGCGTTCCGTACTACGCACACCGCAAGGCCGTGATGATTCCGGATGCGCAGTACGACCACGCAGACGCGATCTCCTCCGTCCTCGATCGGATCGAACCGGGCCGCGTCACCGCGCTCGTCGCGTCGGGGACTCTCCGCAAATATCCCGACGCCTTGCAGCGCTACGTTCGCCGGCTCGGACTTCGCCGTGATCCCATCCTGATCAACGACGATAGCGTGCTTTATCTCGCTGAGACGCGCGTGTCCGAAGCGCTCGCGCGTCTCGAGGATGCGCCACCCAAAACCTTTAATTTCGCGGCGCCGTCCACGGACTCATCGTCGTCTATTCCGCGGCTGCGCATTCTTGGTTTGAGTCTGCCCGACGACAACCTGGTCGCGATGATGTCTCCGCGTCCCACGGAAATCATCTATCCGTTCGGCCTGACGCTTCACACGGTCAACGGAAGACCTGCGTTCAACGCGCATGCCCCCACGGACGTCGTGTTTCGCGCACCCACCGAACCGACCGAAGTGGTCGCGGAGTTTGGCATCATTAACGAAGCGTTCACCGGCACCAACCACACGGACGGCGTCGAATTCCGCGTTGAGTACGTCTCATCCGGGGGCACTCATCGCACCTTGCAGAGCGTCTACCTCAGTCCCAACGAACGTCCCGAGGACGCAGGCTCGAAAACGATGCGCTTCAAGGTACCGGCTCACGAAAATGGACAGCTGTGGTTCCGAACGCTGCCCGGCCAGACCGGCAGCATCGCTTGTGCGTGGGCGTACTGGGCGAAAATCCGCGTGCAATGATCAGCGGGCCTCGTTGGGAAAAGATTTTGTGCGTCAGTCTGTTTGTCGTCTGCCTGGTCGTGAACATCGGGCTGTCGCGCGTAGGCTGGTCGCACAATTTACGCGAGGTTCATGAGTTTCGACAGACCCAGACCGCACTGGCCGCTCGCGCGATCCAACGCGACGGCTGGACGTTCGCCGGCCCCATGCCCCTGTTCGGTCCTCCCTGGTCTGCGCCGATGGAGTTTCCTCTTTACCAGACCTGCGTGGCCCGATTCGCAACCTGGACCGGAATGAAGCTCGAGCCGGCAGGCCGCTTCATTTCGCTCGTTTTCTTTTACCTCTCCCTGCCCGCATTTTATCTCCTGCTCGGGACCGTCGGCATACCGCCGCCGCGGCGCTGGCTGTTTCTCGGCTTGCTGCTGGTCACGCCCGTGTACGTCTACTACTCGCGGTCGTTCATGATCGAATCCGCGGCGCTCTGTGCAGCGACGTGGTTCCTTTGGGCGTTCGTCACCGCGCTGCGCAAGCGCGAGGCCCGTTGGATCGTCACCGCGGTGCTACTCGGCTCTCTCGCCGGCTTGGTCAAAGCGACAACGTTCGCCGTTTTCTTGGTCCCGGCCGTTGCGCTCATGGCGGTTGAACTCTGGCACGCACGTCGGCGGTCGGAAAAACCAGGACGCGAACTCGGCGCAATTGTCACCGCGGCGTTGGAGATGACGCTGCCGCCCCTCGCGGTCACCCTCGCTTGGGTCGCGTATGGCGACGCGATTAAGAACTCCAACCCGCTCAGCCGCTTCCTGACCTCGGAACAACTGCATACCTGGAACTACGGCACGGTTGCGCAGCGCTTCGACCCGAAGTTCTGGCAGACGCTATGGAGCACGTCCTCCAGCTCCGTCCTGCACCTCGCGACCATGGTGATCCTGATCGCGCTCGCCGTCTTCGTAGGCCGACGCGTGTGGTTAATTCTGGCCGTCCTGCTGACCTGCTTCCTGGCCGGACCGCTGCTTTTCAGCAACCTGTATTCCCTGCACGACTACTACTATTACGCCACGGGAGTTTTCCTCCTCGGCGCGGTGATCGTGCTTTCGAACGAACTGCTCAATCGCACCGCCGTGCCGGTCGTTCTGCGCTGGGCCGTTGTGATCGGTACCTTGGGCGCACAGGTCTACGGCTACACCCACAGTTATTTTCACGTTCAGACCCGCAACGATCTCGAACAACCTGAACTCGCGCGTGTCCTCGGCCAGATCACCAACCCCGGTGACGTCCTGCTGCTCCACGGGTTCGCCTGGAATCCCGGGATTCCCTACGCCAGCGATCGCAGAGCGATCATGGTCACCGATGAGTCGGCAAAAAATCCGGCTGAGTTGGAAGAAGTTCTGAGCCGATTGCCGCCCAACAGCATCGGTGCCTGGGCCCTCTCGAATGATCGTCGCGACGACGCGACCTTCACGCGGGCTCTCGTCGAAAAGCTGAATCTCCAGCCCGAGCCCATCCTGCGCAATGACGCCGTCGTCGTGTTTCTCGCGCGGCGGCTCGTGCCGACAGCGGTCCCGCGCCTCGAGCGTCTTCGTCTCTCGACCTTCGCCGTCAACACGCCCGCTGACGCTGAAATCAATGGCGTCAAGGTACGGCGTTATCGCACAGCTGATCTGCCCGATCCCGATGAGGTCGCCATGTTTGCTCCGCGCCCCAGCCAGATCCTCGCCCCGTTCGGAGTGAGCACCGCCGTGGTTGACGGGAAACGCGCCCTCAACGCCCACGCGCCCACTGAGGTCACGGTACCGCTGCCGTCCTCGTTTAGCACGCTCACGGCCGATTATGGGATTCTGCCCGCCGCCTACACCGCCGAAAAGAAGACCGACGGTGTGCTGTTCCGCATCGAACTGATGGCGGAAACCGGGACGTCAACGGTCCTATTTGAGATGACGTTGAGTCCGGCCACCAACCCCGCCCATCGTGGCCCGCAGCACCTGAAGCTCACGTTGCCCTCGGGCGCCAAAGGGGACCTCGTTTTCCGCACCTTACCCGGCCCCTTCAACGACATCAGCTTCGATTGGGCATTTTGGACTGGGGTGGAGATCCGTTAGGCGACCATGGGACTTACAAAACCATGCTTTACGCAGCTGGCATGGCCCGCTTCGATCTTCCTCTTTAATGTTAGAAACCCACTTTTCCTACGCTCACTTTGATCAACCGGGCTCGTGGCAGCTGACGAGCGAAAAGGTCGACATCCGCGGCTGGGTGTGTGCGAAAAACGGCGAGGAATTGAGCGACATCCGGATCAAGCTGGATGGCGTCATCACGTACGGGATCATGGGTTTGGACCGGCCGGACATCGAGGCGCACTTCAAGGGCGGCCTGCCGGCACGCCGGTCGGGTTTCCGCATCATCATCCGCCCTTGGCTCGATGCAAAAACGCTGGTGTTTGAGGTTCTGCGGCCAGGAAATAGTTGGACAGAGTTTCACCGTACCGACGTCCAGGTGACTGGAGCCGAGCTGCCGTCCCATCGGCCCAAGCCGGTTTTGCGGACAGAGTTGGTGGGAGAGAGCCTGTATTATCTTTACCGCCACTTCCACTTCGAGCCCCACGCCTTGCTTATGCGTGAGGCCAAACGCGTGCTCTCCGAAGTCACGGTCCAGTACACGGAAATGCGGCCAGAGAACGATCTCGTCGGTTTTCTCGACCTTCCACAGGAGTGGGTGAACGCCCATTACGAAAAATTTCGCGTGAGCGGTTGGGCCTTCTCGATGAGTCGGACAATTTCACGTCTCGTCGCGACCATCGGCGCCGTGAACGAAAATCGGCTGATCTGGGGCAAGGAGCGCGAAGACGTGTTGCGGCACAACCCCACGTTCCCGCAGGCGCTGCGCTCGGCCTTCTACGGCTTGGTGGATGTTCGGCCCGAGAACTTCAGTCCCGCCTGCCTGAAAATCTTCGTCGAGTACCCCGATGGTCCGCGGCAGCTGCTGAGGTCAAAGCGCGTCTTCCTTAACAAGATCGACGAGAACTCCGGACCGATCGCGGTTTACAACGACGTCAAGTTCGCGCGGGCCGTGTGGGCTTTCGTTCGTGGCGCCCTCGCCGGCGACTACGTGATGGAAAGCTGGCCCGCCTTCTGGTCCGAGGTGCGCAAGACCCGCCAGAAACTCGCGGAAAAAATGATTCGTCGCGCCGCCAAGACCGAGGCTCCGGTCAGCTGGCAGCAACAGGATCCGTACACCCTGTGGACGCAGCGCAATCAGGTGACTCCGCGCCTGACCGCACTGCTCACTCGCGAAGCGGCCGCGCTCGCGAAGACGGGCCCGAAAATCAGTCTCGTTGTTCCGACCTACAACACCTCCGCCGACTTTCTGGATGAACTGATCGCGTCGGTTACCGCGCAAATTTATCCGAACTGGGAACTGTGCTTCGCTGACGACGCGTCGCCCCAGCCTCACATCAAAAAAATCCTGGCCGCCGCCGCGCAACGCGACGCCCGCATCAAGTACGTCATTCGCGCCACGAACGGACACATCTCCGCCGCGACGAATTCAGCGCTCGACCTCGCGACGGGTGACTTCATCGGGTTTGTGGATCACGACGATTTGCTTCCCGCCGCGGCGTTGTTTCACGTCGCGGAAACCATCGTCGCGCAGCCGCAGGCGCAGATGCTCTACACCGACGAGGACAAAATCGACGAGTCGGGCCGTCGCTTTGATCCCCAGTTCAAAGGTGACTGGAGTCCGGAAATGGCGATCGCCCACAATTACACGCACCACTTGCGCGTGATCCGCCGGACCATTGTGGAGCAGGCCGGACGGTTGCGCCTCGGCTACGAAGGCGCGCAGGACATGGATTTGATTCTGCGCTGCGTGGAGCTGATTCCCGAAGGCGGAATCATTCACGTGCCGCACATCGGGTATCACTGGCGGGCCCACGCGCACAGCACCGCCAGCAAAGGCGACCAGAAGGGTTATCTCTTTGAGGCGGCGCGCCGCGGCATCGAAGACGCGGTGCAGCGCCGCAAACTTCGCGCCACCGTCGTGCTCCCGCCGTTGATGAAGGAGCACGCCCTCTGCCTGCATCAGCTTAACTGGGACGCGTCGCTGCTCGCGGAGCATCCGGTCACGATCGTGATTCCCACGAAAAACCGGCACGAATTGCTCAAGGCCTGCGTCGCTTCTCTCGAACGTACAGTCAAGTGGCAGCACGTCCGGCTCATCATCGTCGACGACGGTTCGACCGAGCCCCAAGCGCTGGAGTTGCTGTCCACGCTCGAGGCTCGCACCGACCTGCCATGTCGAGTCATTGGCACCGGCAACACCACGGCGCCGTTCAATTATTCGAAGCTCGTCAACCTGGGTTCGGCGCTGGCCGACACTCCGCTTCTGCTGCATCTGAACAATGACATCGAAGCGCGCGAGCCGGGCTGGCTCGAGGACCTTGTCGGTTGGAGTACGGTGCCGGGCGTCGGCGTGGTGGGCGCACGGCTCATCCATCCCGACGAAACGCTGAATCACGCCGGCATCTGGGTGGGTCCGCACGGCGGGTTGGCCCACTCGGTTTTCTTCGGCCAGCCGAAAGATGATTTCGGGTATTTGTTTTTAACGCACGCCGCCCGGAACACCTCCGCCGTAACGGGCGCCTGCCTGCTCACCCGCACCGATCTTTATCGCCAGCTCGGCGGGTTCGATGAAACCGAGTTCCAGGTGGCCTACAACGACGTCGATTACTGTCTTCGCGCCGCCCGCGCGGGCTTCCGCACGGTCTACACGCCCCAAGCCACGCTGGTTCATCTCGGCAGCGCGTCGCGCGGCAACAGCTATACGGAAAAAGAGCATCTCGCGTTCGTCCAACGATACCCGAACTACCGCGACCCGTACATCAGCGAGGTGGTCGATTACGGCACGTCCAATTTCAAGATCGACGTGGCCGACCATCGCTACGCGCATCGCCCGCTGAAACTCCGGGTGGCCGTCGTCACCCACAATCTGAACGTCGAAGGCGCGCCGCTGTTTATTTTTGAATACGCTCGTTATCTCGCCGAGAAAGCGGGCTGGGACGTTACCGTGTTTTCGCCGGTCGAGGGGCCACTACGCAAGAAGTTCGAAGATGCCGGGCTTCCCGTAACCCTGCTCGACGTTACTGCCTTCACCAAAGCGGAGACCGCCGCCGAGTTCACCACGCAGATCAAGCAATTCGCCACCGATCCTCGCTGGGCGACCTTCGATCTCTTTGTCGGCAACACGGTCGTGTCCTACTGGATGGTTCACCTGGCCAGGCAACTCGGCAAACCGTCCGCGCTCTACGTTCACGAGAGCAACGCGCCGCGGAAGTTTCTGGCGGAACACAATCTCGCCGCTCCCGAGATCATTCCGCTGGTCGAGCAAGCCATCAAGGAAACGGGCCGCGTGATCTTCACGGCTCGATCCACGCGCCAATTTTACGAGGAGCTCAGCGGCAACGACAACTTCCGCAATCTCGACAGCTGGGTCGATATCGAGCGGATCGAGCGTTTCGCTTCGACCCACGACAAACGCGAACTGCGCAAGAAATACGGCCTCGATCCGGATGCCACGCTGGTCGTAAACATCGGCTCGGTGTGTCAGCGCAAGGGCCAGCACATCTTCATCCGTGCCGTTGACGCGCTGATGAAGCAGCATGGCGAATCGTTCGCGGGTAAGGGCAAAATCGAATTCATCATGGTCGGGGCACGAGAGGGACTTTACCTCGAGTCAATCCAACAGGACATCGAGTTGATGGCGCTGACCAACACGCGACTTTTTCCAGAGACGCTCGATATCTATGATTGGTACCGGCTCGCGGACGTGTTTGTCTGCACAAGCTTCGAGGAGTCGTTCCCGCGCGTCCTCCTGGAATCCGCGTCGTTCAAGATTCCGATCATCAGCACCAACGTGAATGGCATTCCGGAAATGCTGCAGAACAACGACGAGGCTTATCTGATCCCCGCCGGCGATTACGCCAAACTCGCGGCGGCGATGAAAACCTGCCTCGACCACGTGTTCGCGCACGACGACAAGATGGTGTCCATGGCGTTCGCCCGCATGTGCCGGTTCTATGATGCCCGGGTCGCCTTGCCGGCTCACGTGGCCATGGCGCACGAGGCGTATTTCACCTAACCTGAAACACTCACACCAACCCAATCCAATGCATGAGCCACAGAGGACACGGAGGCGAGACACAGAGGTCACAGAGCAAGACAGGGTGCTTGGCTCTGTGACCTCTGTGTCCGAGCTCCGTGCACTCAGTGACAAAAAAATCTTCATGAAAAGTGTGATTAATGCGGGCTAAGGTTTCTCGCCGATGAACGAAAACGAGTCGTACGTCTTCAGCGTCGAACAGCCCGTCAAGTGGTCGATGCCGCCCGAGCAGTTCTGGATCACGGGCTGGTTCGTCTCGAAGAACAGCGTCCGGTTCGTCGACGTTCGCGCCTTCATCGATGACGTCCCGTTCATGGGGTTGCTCGGACTCCCGCGTCGCGACATCGAAGCGGTGTATCCACAATGGACCGTCGGCCAGCATCCGGGCTTCGCGTTCCGACTGGATCCGTGGCCGGGCGCGAAGTTGATCCGCCTCGAGATCCTCAACGAAAACAACGACTGGGCGGAATTCTGGCGCGTCCCTATCCGCGTCAAAGGGAAAGGTCCGGGAAAACGACTGCATCCAACGCTGAATCCGGACCTGGTGAAATCGATGCTGCTCGAGTTGCTCAAGCAGCCGACGTATCGCCCGGGCGTCACCCGCGACGCTCACGCCCGCAAACTGGTGCAGGAGCGTTCCGTGATTCCGCTCGAAACGCTGCCGGTGCCGCCCCTGTACGGCGTGTTCGAAGGCCCGCACGTCAACGCGCACACGCAGTACGACAAGCTCCACATCGGCGGCTGGATTTTCCATGCGGAGCAGCCGATCCAGCGGCTGATCGCCACGACGGACAATCATACCCAAAACAATCTCATCCACGGTCTCGAGCGGGAGGATGTGGGCGCGCTGTTTCCAGGTCAGCCGCGCGCGCTGAAGGCCCAATTTCGCGGCAACGTCGATCTGCCTTCCCATCTGGCTGAACCCGTTTGTCTCAAGATTTTTGCGGTCCTCGAGAACGGTGAAAAGGTGCTCGGCTTCACCAAGCGGCTCTACAGCTGGAACTCGCTCGAGAAGGAGCATCCACTGCCGCCCTACTCCTTCGACAATTATCGCGCGCTGATCCGGTCGGTTTTGAAGGCATGCCGGGAGCTCAAGATCAAGACCGGCGGTCTCGCGTTCTGGCGCCAGGTGATCGCCGCGCATCAACTTTATCGCGACGAATCACAGGATCCGTTGCCGTGGTTCGATTGGTCCACGCGACCGGACTACAACAGCTGGCTCGCTCATAATTCGCTCGCGCCGCGCCTGGCCGAAGTGCTGACCCAGAGTGCCTCCGCCCTGAACGGGCCCACTGCTCCGAGCTTTGCGATCGTGATCGACACCCACGCGGCAGCGGCGTCGAACGTCGCCCGACTGCTGGACTCGTTGCGCGCCCAGCTGTACAGCCGCTGGAGCGTCGCGTTGCTGCAGCCACATGATGCGTCGACGGAATTCGCGGCGGAGTTGGTTCGCCTCGCCGGGACCGATAAGCGCATTCGCGTGGTGCCAGCACCGGATGCCAACCGAACGGCGGCGCTGAACGCCGCAGCGCACACGATCACGGATGACTGGCTGATTTTCCCGAATTCCGGCGGACGGCTCGCACCGATCGCACTGTTGTTTATCGCCGAAGCAATCCAACGTGCTCCCGCCACCGAGCTCGTCTTCACGGATGAGGACCGGATGACCGACGGTGGAGAGCGCTCAGATCCGCAGTTCAAGGCGGAGTGGAATCCCGGCTGGGTCTTATCGGGTTACCAACCCGGCCACCTGTTCGTCATCCATCGCAAGCTCTACATGCGCGCGGGTGAGTTCATGCCCGATTACGCGCCCGCTCACGCGTTCGATCTCGCTCTTCGCGTTTCGGAAAACGTCGCCAGCGCGCACGTCCAGCACGTCGATGCGATTTGTTATCATGCCGCCGCGAACCCAGCGGCGCAGGAGGCGCACGGTCTTCTGCTCGAGCAGACGCGGCATGCGCTCGAAGCGGCCATCGTGCGCCGGAAGCTCCCCGCCCGCGCTTTCCAGCCCGCCTTCGCCCAAAAGCGGGGCACTCTCGAACATCAGCTCTACTGGGAAAACAGTTTCCTCGCCGCCAATCCGGTTACGATCGTCATTCCCACCCGCGACCGTTGTGACCTGCTCGAACGCTGCCTCGAAGCGCTCCTGCTCACGGTGGACTGGCGGTATGTCAAACTCCTGATCGTCGACGATTTTTCCCGCGACGAAAAAACGGTTCGGCTGCTGAAACTCCTGCCGTCGCGGCGCGAGTTCAACTGCCGCGTCGTCCGCCCCTCGGTCGATCCGACGAAACCGTTCAACTATTCGCTGCTCGTCAACACCGCGGTCCCGCAACTCGACACACCGTTGGTCCTGCACCTCAACAACGATGTCGACGCGCTGCGGCCGGGCTGGGTCGAGGCCATGGCCGGCTGGTTCTCCACCCCCGAGGTGGGCGTGGTCGGAGCAAAACTCCTCTTCCCGAACAACCACCTGAACCACGCCGGCATCGCGGTGGGCCCTCACCACGGACTCGCTGACGTGCCGCTGGCCGGGTTGGACGGAGACTCCGATGAGTTCCATCCCCTGCACAAACTGGCGCGGGATGTAAGCGCCGTCACGGGTGCGTGCATGATGACGCGCACGTCGCTGTACCGGGAGTTCGGTGGTTTCGACGAGAAGGATTTCAGCGTGACCTACAACGACGTGGATTATTGCCTCCGCCTGCGCGCGGCGGGTCACCGCGTCGTGTACACGCCGCAAGCCGAGCTGTGGCACTGGGGCAGCGCCTCCCGCGGGAACACGTACTACGAAAACGAGCACGTCGCGTTCCTGCGCAAGTACGCCGGCTTCGTCGATCCGTTCTATGCGCGCCAGTTGTACCTCGAGCACGCGACGCTCAAGCTCGACACCTACCGTTACGAGTACTCCTCGCGCGCCGGTCGGCTGCATTTGCTGCTGGTGACGCATAATCTGAATTACGAAGGCGCGCCGTTGTTTCTGCTCGAGTATGCGGCGTTCATGGTTCGCAAAGAAGGGTTCACCGTCGAGTTGCTGGCAGCCGAAGACGGTCCGCTGCGCTCGGCGTACGAGGCGTTGGGCATCAAAATCACGCTGGTCGATCGCCACCCACTCCACGGTGCCCGGAACGATCAGGAATTCGCCGAGCAGCTGGAAGTGATGCGGGCCAAGCTCGATCTCACCGCCGTCGACGTGGTGCTCTGCAACACCGTGGCCTGCTGGTGGGGCGTGCACCTCGCGGCGGCCGCCGGCAAGCCGTCGATGATGTACGTGCACGAAAGCGCCACGATCAAACGGTTCTTCTCGCGCATGCTGCACCCGCACATGCAACACGTCGCCCGCGCCGCCTTTCGCCAGGCCACGCGCGTGTGCTTCCTTTGCCGCTCGAGCCGGTCATTTTTCGAGGAGCTCAACGACTACGACAATTTCCGTTTCGTCTCCTCGTGGATCGACTTGCCGCGCATCGAGGCGTTCAAGCGTGAGCACACGAAAGCGTCCCTTCGCCGTAAATACGGCTACGCTGACGACGAGACGATCATCGCCAACGTTGGCACCGTCTGCGAACGGAAAGGTCAGCACATCTTCATCCGCACCATCGCGACGTTCATGCAACAGTACGCCGCCGGAGCGAAATACCGCTTCCTCTTCGTGGGCGGACGGCCCGGCGAATACCAGGATTCCCTCATCCGCGACATGGAGATGCTCGGCATCAACAACGTCGACATCATCACCGAGACGCGCGACGCCTATGACTTTTTCGTGCTGTCGGACATGTTCGTCTGCACGAGCTACGAAGAGTCGTTTCCCCGCGTTCTGCTCGAAGCAATGGCCTTCGAAACTCCGATCGTCAGCACGAACGTGCACGGAATTCCCGAGATGGTCACCGATCGCGCCGAGGCATACCTCGTCCCAGCTGGCGACCCCGTGAAGTTTGCGAAGGTGATGAAGACCTGCCTTGAAAAGCAACAGAACGGCACGTCCACCGCGCCGATGGGTTATTCGAAAGTGGTGCGGGCGTACAACATTGACCGAGTTCTGCCCAAGCACGCCGACATGGCGCGGCAGACGCTGTTGGACTTTGACCGTGACCTGCATCGCACCGAGCCCCGGCGTCGCTCGGGTCGCGGCGATCGCGCGGAATCCAGCTGGTGACCGATCGGTTTCTGCCCGTGCGCTACGCGATCTCCAGGAGAGGGTGCTCCTTTTGCATGGATCCTACCGCGAGACTCACTCGCTAAGCCGAAGCTGCGTCGATGAAGACTTTTCCGCTGCGCGCGCTGCTTTGGCTCCTGATTCTCGCGGGCGCCGCGTTCGGCCTAAGGGCACCGTTTCTCCAACGCACGCAGTGGAACTTGGACGAGGGCGCAACGTTCACGATGGCGCAGCAAGTCCGGGAAGGAGCCGTGTTGTACCGCGACGCCGCCGACAACCGCGCGCCTTTGGTCCCTTATTTGAAAGCGCTGGTCTTTTCGATCTGGGGTGATTGGAACGCGCACGCGGTCCACGTCATCCTGGCCCTCGCTCTCGGACTGGTGGCGTTTCTGCTCTGGGATCTCTGTCGCCGGCTCGGCGAGCACACGACGGGTGTCGCTGCTGCGATTGTCTTCACGGTGCTCGCCCTGTTGTTGCCGGGAGGCGATGACGCGCTCGCGGCTCACACCGAGTGGTTCGTGGTCATTTTCTCCACGCTCGGATTCTGGCTCTTTGCGCGCGTTTATCAGACCGGTGGCTTTGGTTCGGGCTGCCTGATCGGTGTCGCCTTCGCGGCGAGTACCTTGTGCAAGCAACCAGGGCTCCTCGACTATGCCGTGACCACCGTGCTGATCCTCCTGCTTTGGCGCAGTCACGCGTCCGATCGACGTCAGCTCGTCAAACTTTGGCTGGGCAGCGTGGCCGGACTCGCCGTCGTGGCAGCCTTGACGATCGCTTACTTTTCGAAGCACGACGCCCTCGCCGATTTCGTGTACTATGCGTGGACCTACAACACGCGGCTCTACGTACCGGCCGTTCCTGCGTGGGAACGAATCGCCGGAATGAAACTCGGCTTCGATCTCGCGGTGGCGCACGCCCCGGCACTGGGTTTACTGGCGGCCAGTGGACTCCTCCTGATCCTGCGCGACGTGAGCGACGCTGCCGTGAATCGAACGCGCAGCGTTCCGGTGCTGGCGTGGCTGATCGCCGGGTGGAGCGCTTCAGGCGTAATCTCAACCGCGCTCAGCGGCCGGGCGTTCGGTCACTATGCGATCCAATTGATTCCGGGACTAAGCCTGGCTGCCGGTTGGATCGTCAGCCGATGCGTCGCCTTCTTCCGTCAACCCGCATCGGCGATTTGGATGCGTGCCAGTGTCGTCATCGCGTTTGCGGCGGCCGGCGCCTGGACGGGCTTCGACTTCATTCGCAATTGGAAATCGATCAATCCGCAGGACAACGCACCGGAAGGTCGCTTGTTCTCGCTCGTGCAAACGCACAGCGCTCCGACCGAGCGAATCTTCGTGTGGGGCTACTACCCGAACGTTTACCTGATGGCTCATCGGTTACCCAGTACGCGCTTCATCTATACGAATTACGTGACGGGTTTGATCCCTTGGACCAATCTCGATCCGCTCACCGACACCGCCTACGCCGTTGTGCCCCACGCATGGGATCGCTTGATGGAGGATCTCTCCCGTCAACCCCCCGCGCTGATTGTCGATTCCGGCAGCATTCGCGGGTACTTGAAATATCCGATCAACGATCAATCACGGCTTTGGACCGTGCTTCGTCAGAACTACGCGCAGGTCAGCGTGAACGATCCAGATTCTCGCGGAACGCGCCTGTACCGTAAACTTTCGCCCGGAGAAGCTCCGTTGAGCTCAACCGTTCGCGTCGATCCGGGCGTAACGATTTCTGGCTTCACGTCGTTCCGCGCGCATGAGCGCTGGCAAGTCCGCGTCACCGCGCCCGCCGGTGCTCATCAGGTCGAGCTCTACGCCGGCGGCGAGCGGATCGCCGGCGTCGCGTATCCGGTTGATCGAGTCGTCGACGTGCTCTTCTTCGCTGACCCGGCCGCGCATCCGGAAAAGCCCTGGCGTGCAGTCGTCACGACGTCCGCGGGGCAGAGCCGGAGCGCCGACTACGATTTCGCGAACTATGTCAAAACCGCCGAAAACATTCCGCTCTCCGGACCTCGTTTGCATCTCGGCGGCGCGGAAAGTCCTCCGCGAGCGATCGACAGTCCGCACGGCCTGATTGACCACTCCGCGCCGAAAACGTGGCGTGTTTTTGCCCCAGTGACGCTCGTGTACGACTGCCCGGCGGAGCTCGAACGCGTCTCGTTCGTTCATCAATTGGTCGAACCTGCCCAGATGCTCAGCGACGGGTACGACGTCGTGGTCGACTGGACCGAGGGTAACGGCAAACCGATTCGACTGCTGGAGCAACGCCTGCATCCGCGAACCGAAGGAAAGGACCAGCTGCCGCAACCGGTCCGGCTCGAGCTGCCGAAAGCACACGGAGCTGGTCAGCTCTCCGTTCAGTTTCTGAATGGCGAACAGAACAACGCGGACGCTGATCGCATCGACGTGAGTGATCTGCAGAGCACCGATACGGGACCGCCCCTTCGCGTGGGTTCAGCCGAAGTCTTTCCCATTCTCGCCGAGTCGTCCGGCGGCGAAGCGATGGCGGCGCGGGCCAGCGGAGAATGGTCCGCCAACACGCCCGCCAGGGTGGAATGGCTGCGACCGCGTGATCTCTCGGTTCTGTCCTTCGACTACGGGATCGATGAAGGCGCCTATACCGCGAAAGAGGGACACTCGGACGGCGTCGAGTTCTCCGTCACGCTCGTGGACCTCTCTGGAAAGGTTCATCCCCTCTTTTCTCAACTCCTCACCCCGTATAATCGGCCCGAACATCGCGGCCGGCAAACCGCGGAAGTTGTGCTCCCGCCCGGCGTCGAAGGGCATCTTGTGCTCCGCGCCGGGCCCGGACCACAAAATGATATTACGTGGGACTGGGCTTGGATCGGTCCGTTTAGGCCCAAGACAGCGTCCGAATCCGTCAAGCCAGCACCGGGCAATCGGTGATTCGCCTCCTTGATCCCAGCGCCTAGTCCCCTCCATAGTCGCCCTTACCGCCCTTTCGATGCTCAAGATTTCTCCGACCAGCTGGCTCACTCGCACTCGCACCTCAATTCCCAGCTTGGTGGGCAACGTCGCGCTCGTGCTCGGCTTGTGGCTGTCGCTGATTCATTTTCCCACGATCCCGTCGTCGGGCTTGGATCCCTCGTGGCGAATGGCCATGGGCTATGGCGCCGAACATGGCTGGCAGTTCGGCAAGGAAGTCGTCTTCACGTATGGGCCGCTCGGGTACCTGCTCGCTTCGACAAATTCCGGCGGCCTGCACTTTCAGCACCTCATCTGGCAAATCGGAGCCAATCTGGTTTTCGCGTTGGCGATCTGGTTCCTCGGACGCTCGTTCATCGGCTGGCGCAAGACCGTTTACTACCTGTACTTCTTCGTCTTCGGCCTGGCCTACAACGATGCGGTCCACATGATCGTGATCGTACTTTTCGGCGTGGCGTTGCTGCGCGAACAGATCGTGGCCCGGCGCGGACTGAGCGCCGCGCTGGCTCTCAGCCTCGCCATCATTTCGTTGGTCAAGTTCACCAACCTGATGCTCGCCGGCGTCAGCGTCGCCGCGATCGTCGGGTTTTATGGGTGGCGGCGGCGCTGGACTGAGGTCGCAGTCGTCGGTGGCGTTTTCCTGCTCAGCTTTGTGGGCGGTTGGGCCTTGCTCGGCCAGGCGATCGCGAACCTTCCGGCCTATCTGATCAATTCGCTCAGCGTGAGTACCGGCTACGTCGAAGCGATGGGCATCGATGAATCCGCCTCCACGCTCGCCTGGGGACTGGGCGCCGGACTTTCACTCGCGGCGTATTTCGCTCTCACCCTCTATCGGCCAAGGGATTTCGCCCGCAGTCTCGCGCTGGTCGTCATCGGTGCCGCAGCCGTATTTCTCAATTGGAAGCACGGCTTCGTTCGCGCCGACGGCCACGTCATGGCGCATTTCATCATCGCGCTGCTCTTCGCCTGCACCTTTCCGGTCCTGCTGCAGGATGATGACCTCCGTCGCCGGCCCAAAGTCATTCTGCTGCTCATCTCCGCCACGTGCAGTCTCATCGGGCTCTGCCTGAATTCAGCCGTCACGTTACTCTACGCGCCCTCGACGCTCAACACGAAGGTCGTGGACAACGCGCATAGCCTGCTGCTCCTGCCCGAGCTGCCACGCAACGCCCGCGAGCAGTTCAAGTCCGCGCAGAAGACGTTCGCTCTTCCTTCCATCAAAGCCGTGGTCGGCAGCGCCACCGTCGATGTGTTCGGCAACGAGCTCGCGTACGCGATCTTGAACGAGCTCAAGCTCCACCCGCGCCCCGCCTTGCAGGGCTACGCCGCGTACAACGAACGTCTGGAAAAACTGGATGGGGACCACATGGCGTCCGCGCAGGCACCCGAGTTCGTCCTTCAAAAAATCAACGGCAACACGATCGACAACCGGATGCCGTCGCTCGACGACTCGCTCGCCACCCGGTACCTGTATCACCACTACACGTTCATCATGGAGGACCGTGAGTTCCTCGTGTGGAAGCGCACGCCGCCCGACGCGACTCGCGATGCCCGCACGCTGATCTCCACGTCAGCAACGCGCTTCGGAGTTCCGTTTCGGGCCGCCGACAAAGGCGACGCGCCGGTCTGGTGTGAGATCGACATCCGGCCTTCGCTGCTCGGTCGTCTGCGCACGTTCTTCTACAAACCTCCGACACTCCGCTTGGCGGTCACCGATGGTGGCGGCAACAAATCGGTGTTCCGGCTGGTGCGAGGACAGGCCAAGACTGGCTTTCTCGTCTACCCGCATTTCATGAGCAATTACAACGTCGTGAAGTTCCAGGAAGGTGGCCCGGGTCCGCGAATCGCGGAGCTCGCCGTGGAACTCCCGCCGGAGCAGCGAAAATATTATCAGCGCGACATCGCCGTCACATTCTATGAATTGCCGCCGTTCCCGCGTTCCCTGAACAAGGGCGACAATCGCCCCAATGAGGTTCGCTTCCGGCTCTTCAATCTGGTGCCAACGAATGTCGCGACCCCGTTTCCTCCCGAAGTTATGACGGAAAATGGGAAGGACGTCATGCTCACTCATCCACCGAGTACGCTTGAATTCTCGATCCCCGCCACGCTGCACCACCTGCGCGGCAACTTCGGCTTCGTTTCGCGGGCCTACGAAGAAGGCAACGCCACCGACGGTGCCGAATTCATCGTCGAGTGGATTGATGCCACCGAGAAGACCCGAACTTTGTTCAAGCGTTTCCTTCGTCCGCGCGATGTGCCGGAGGACCGCGGCGAGCAAGCCTTCAAGATCGATTTGCCGATCGGGCCGGGGCGCCTGCTCATGCGCACGACCGCGGGACCCGCGAACAACATCGCGTTCGACTGGACCTACTGGACCGACGTGAAATTTTCCGAGTAACTCCGCCGCGACCAGACTCCACGCGTGCCTCGCATGAATGATGTCACGGCTCCGCCTCGCGCACGGTTGACCCGTCAGTTGATCGCGCTGCTTTGGGCGATCGCGCTTGGCATCTATTGCTTCGTTCCGGTCAGCACCGTTCTCGACACGTCCCTCGACGCCTCCAATTACGCGAGCTACACCCGATTCGCGGCGGAACAGCGCCAGTTTGGAACGGAAGTGGTGCCCATGGCCGGACCATTTGGCTTCGTCGTCTACGGGTGGGTTTACAACGGTGACCTGTACGGGCTCCGACTCGTCCTGGAGTTTGCGACGAAGCTGATCTTTGGCCTATTCGTGCTTTGGTTTTTCCGTCGCTCCAACGGCAGCCGCATCGGCTGGCTTTGGTTGATTGCGAACCTGCTCGTTCTTCCGACCACGACCGAGCTGACCTACGATCTTTCTGTTCTGTACGCTGCGTTGTTGCTCATTTTCGAGCGACCGCGCCGTTGGCTCACCCTCGCGACCGTTTTCTTTCTGGCCTTCCTGGCGCTCTGCAAGGGAACCCAGCTCATCTTCACGTTGGCGGTGCTCGCCGTCGTGGCGGGGGAAGTCGCCTGGCGCCGAGCGTGGGCCGATCTTGCGATCCTTATCGGCGGTTTTCTCGCCAGCTTGGTGATCCTGTGGTGTGCGGCGGGGCAGGAGCTGCAGCATCTCCCCGCCTACATCCGCAATATCCAGGAACTCTCGACCGGGTATGTGAGCGGCATGGCTCTGCAGGAGACCACGCAGACCTTCATCATCGGCGTCGCCTCCGTGGTCGTCGCGCTGGCGGGATTGCTCATCCTGCTGGCTCCGCACCGTCGCGATTCTTCCCTGATCACCGCGACGTGCGTGCTGCTCGGTTTTACGTTCCTGGAATGGAAACACGGTTTTGTCCGCGCGGACGGGCACGTGTTCTTGTTTTTCCACTACTGCATCCTCGGGAGCGTGACCCTGCTTGCGCTCGATGTCGTCGGTCGGAAGCAGGTCCATTTTTTCCGCACCCGCGCGCTGCTCGCCGCGATTGCCACGGTACTCGCCCTCTACGGTACAGGCGCAGGGATCGCGGTCCGTTTCGCCGAATACGGACGCGCCCTTGCGGCCAACATTCCATCCGCGCTGCAGCAACTCGCCCATCCAATCGCCCGGAAGCAGCAGCTCGCCGCTCGTCTCGCCGAGAACCGCGTTCGCTTTCGTCTGCCGGAAACGATCGAACATGTTCAAGATCACACGATCGGCTTTTTCGGCTACGAAAGCGGCTACCTCGCGCTGAACGGACTCAACGAAATTCCGAGTCCGGTCGCTGGTGGAGGCCCTTTCAGCGTTTTCACGCCTCATCTCCAGAGGCTGAACGAGCAGCATCTCCTCACGCCCGAAACCAGCCCGCTGTTTTACCTGGTCAAGCTTCAGACGATCGACGAGCGCTACATCCCCCAAGATGACGCACGCAGTCTAAACGCCCTCCTTCGACTCTATCAGCCGGTGTTGGCTGAACGCGGAATGCTTCTCATGCGGAAAAGTGACGCAGCGCAAAAGGCGACTGCTCCCGCCGATCGCGAGGTCAACCACGCCGCAATCCGATTGGGCCAACCCGTTCCCGTTCCGAACGTCGGACAAGATGAAATGCTGCTCGTTTCGTTCGAGCTTCCGCCCTCGCCGGCTGCGGTGGTCCGCTCGACGCTCTACAAGGCTCCCATCGTTTCCCTCACGTTGACGATCGACGGCGAACCAACCGCTCTCACGCGGAGAATCATCCCGTCGATGGCCAGCGCTCCCTTCATTCTGTTTCCGCTACTCGAGCAAACGTCGGACCTGCTGGCGCTGTATTCGCCGGAAGAAGGAGGGCGGCCCCGAACTATCCAACTCAACTGTGAGCCGACCAGCGGCCTCGGCTGGAGCAATTGCTCAGTCACCTTTTACGCGCGAACTCGTCCGACCGCTCTCGAGCCGGGGCGAAAAAAAGAAATCGCCGGCCAATTCGCCTACCCTTCCGCCAATCTCAAACCCACTGTCGTTGAGGCGTCCAACGCCCGGCTGAAAGAGATCGATGGCCGTACCGTTCAGTTGCTCGAGCCACCCGGACGCATTGTGTTCCCCCTGCACGGCGACGAACGTGAACTTGGTTTCGATTACGGATTCGATCCAGAATCGTATACGCGTGGGACCACCGACGGAGCCGACTTCATCGTCGAGTTGCTGCCGGCCAGCGGTCCGGCGGAACAGCTTTTCTTGAGTCGACGCGATCCGAAGAACATGGCCGCAGATCGCGGACGGCAGCACGCACATCTCTGGCTTCCATTGTTGAAACCGGGCACTCAGCTGCAATTGCGCACGGGAGGTGGCCTCCGAGGTGCGGCCGACTGGGATTGGACCTACTACGACAATATCCAGCTTCATCGCGGGCCATTGAGAGTGGAGCAGTTTGCCGGATTCGGCGTCGCGCCGTCCGACGTTGGAGGAGCCGAGCCACGGATGATCCAGCACGAGGGTCGCGACGTGCTGCTCCTGAATGCGCCTGGAGCGATCGAGTTCATCCTCACCGGCAAAGAGCGCCGCATTCAGTTTCTCGGTGGATTCATGCCCGGCGCCTACCTCGAAGGAAACACGGACGGCGCGGAGTTCGTCGTCGAGCTGATCGAAACCGGACAGGCGTCAAAAACGATTTACGCGCGAATGGTGACGCCGAAAACTGTCGTGGCCGACCGCGGTACCCAAACGTTCGATATTCCGCTTCCGGCCTACCAGGCGGGTTCAAAACTCAAAGTACGCACGTCCGTCGGACCGCACCACGACGCAAGCTGGGATTGGACCTATGTCGCGGAAGTCCGGTTCTCCGGCAGTCCATGAACGGACGCTTCGCGCGATGGGGTGACGCCCGGCGGACCGCTCTGATCGGCTGCTGCTGGCTTTTGCTCGCGCTCTATTTCGTTGTTCCCGTCACCACCGTGATGGAACCGAATTTGGATTCGTCGATTCGCGCGACCTACGCCCACTTCACGGCCCACAGCTACCAATTCGGTTCCGAGGTAAACACGACGGCAGGACCGTACGGTTTTGTGATGTACGGTTGGGATTACAGCGGGGAATTGTTTTGGCCACGCTTCACTCTGATCGTGCTGTTCGCCGCCGGACTTTCCGCTCTCTGCCTATGGTTTTTCTGGAGCACCACGTCACGCTGGCGCTGGCCGTGGCTCGGCGCCGCCTTGCTGGGCATCGAGTACGGCGACAACGAATTTAATCTGGCGCTGCTGCTTGGCGGTTTGTTTCTGCTGATACATGCCGGCCAACGGGCTTACCGGGTTGTAACCGTGTTGGTCCTCACGCTGCTCGCTTTCCTTTCCCTCATGAAAGGGACGCAGCTCGCGACCGCCCTTGGGATCGTCGGCACCGTGATTGGATTAGCCATTGCGCAACGGGCGTGGCGCACCGCCGGCTTCATCACAGTCACTTTTTGCACCGCACTGATGGGCTGGTGGGTGGCGGCCGGACAGAATCCACTTCACCTGCTCACTTACATCAATCGGCTCCGCCATATTGCCCAAGGCTACAACGAAGCCATGGCGCTCTATGAATCGGCGGTGGTGCTCTGGATTGGCGTCGCGCTCCTGCTCCTCTCGTTCCTCGCCCTCGCAGTGATGGTGTTCCGCCACTGGCGACGGCCGCTCTTGGTCACGGCGTGTTTGCTGCTGGCTGGCATCACCTGGGTGACGTGGAAACATGGGTACGTCCGCACCGATGGTCACGCCTACGTCTTTTTCGATTTCAGCGTCGTGCTCGTTTTCTCGTTGATCGTGCTGAATCGGCATCCGTGGGGAGTTCCGGATGATCGCATCCTCCCTCGTCTCGCCAGCGGAGCGTTCGCGGCGGCGGTCGTTCTGCTTTCCCTGAGTGGCAGTGAAACGCTTGAACCAGGTCGGTTCCGCTCGTTGCTCGCGAACGTCTCACCGCGGTTCAGCCGTAATCTCAGCTACGTGTTTGCACCCGAGCAGGCGCATCAGCGCGCAGCACGCCAGCTGGCGGCTCGTGAGAACATCCAGACCAGCGAGTTTGTGCGAAAGACGGTGGGACGAGCCTCGGTCGATTTCTACGGACATCAGATGGGCGTGCTTCTGTTGGACCACCTCAACTACCAACCCGCACCGATGTGCTGTGGGTCTTATCACGTTTACAACCGCTACTTCAAGGAGCTCAACGCCGCTCATTTCCTCGACGCGCAACGTCGACCGGAGTTCATGCTGCTGAAAATTCAATCGATCGATCAACGCTTCGTCCCGTGCGACGATTCGCTCAGCCTCCTCGCCTTTCTTGATCTCTACCACCCGGTGGTTTTCGAGCACCACGCACTTCTGCTGCAAGCTCGCACCGATCATGCGCGTCCGCAGCGACCCATGGTCATTTTGCGGCGCCGGTTCCACTTCGACGAAGAGATCGTGGTGCCCCAGGTCGGCGACGATGAACTTGTCCTGTTCTCGGTGACCTTGCCGCCGAGCGTCAGCGGGAGATTGCGGTCGTTTGTCTACAAGCCACCGCTCGTGTCGATGCACCTCAGCGGCGAGGGCCTGCGCAAAGACCCCACCTTTCGCGTGCTGCCCGAGAGTCTGGCGGTCGACGCCCTGCTCAGCCCCGCGCTCGACGACACGGATGACTATCTCGCGCTCTATCAGGAAAAGCTGCCGAACCGGGTGAGACAACTGCGCTTCACCACTTCCGGCCCGGCGAACTTTCGAAAGTCAGGAATGTTCATCACTTTTTCGGTGATCCGTCGGCCGACGCCGATCCCCTCCGACGCCATGCGTCGCGTGCTGCTGGCCAGCGTGTACGAGGATCCCCCCGCGGTGGTGGAGCCGGCCAATGCGATGGTGGACGACTATCGCAATCTCCGTGTGCAATTTCTGCATACACCTGCGAGCTTCACTTATGAGCTGCGCGGAGACGAACGCCTTCTCACCATGACCATCGGCGTCGACGAGCAGGCGTATCTCGCGGGCCGAACCGACGGAGTTGATTTCTACGTTGAACTCCTGGAGCCCGGTGAACCACCACGCTTGCTCCAACGTCGTTTTCTGCAGCCCCGCGACCAACCTTCCGACCGCGGGCTGCAAACCCTGACTGCTGCGCTGCCTCCCACCATCGCCAAAGGCGCCAAACTCCGCATCCGGTCTGACCCGGGGCCCAACCATGACGTCGGCTGGGACTGGGCATTTGCCACGAACGTTAAGTTGACCCGCGGCATCTACGTGAAAGAGCAATTCCCCGGCTTCAAAGTCCTACCGGTGAGTTGCGACGGCGGTTCCGTCAGCCCTCAAACCGTCAGTTCACGAGAGGTGGTTGTCATTGCGGCTCCCGGAGGGATGAGTTTCGCGCTCAATGGCACCGAGCGTAAACTCGATTTTACCGGTGGGATGCTGGAGTCCAGCTATACTGCCGGGGCGACGGACGGCGCGACATTCGTCCTCGAGTATCAATTACCGGACGGAACCATTCAGAGCCTGTTCTCCCGTCTCCTCCAACCGCGCACGGAGGTCGGCGACCGCGGCGATCAGAGCTTTTCCGTTCTTCTACCGCCTGCTCCGGCCGGTACGACGTTGCGCCTGCGGACAGACCCGGGTCCCGCGGGCAATAACAGCTTCGACTGGGCTTATGTTTCGGCACTGGAACTACGTTGAACGTCAGCAGAAGCTTGCCGACCGCGTTCCAACCTTTCTCATCCTGTCGCTGAATGCACCTCTCGAAGACTCAACCACGTCGCTGGCGCTGGATGGCCGCGTGGCTGCTCCTCACGGTGTACTTCGTTTCGCCGCCCCGCGAAGTCTTCGATCAAACGCTCGATAAGTCGAACTACGCGACGTACGCGCATTTCGTGACTCACGGCCTGCAGTGGGGCGTGGATGTCATGCCGATGCCCGGACCACTCGGGTTCGTGCTCTTCGGCTATTGCTACTCAGGAGAACTGTACGGCGCGCGCCTGCTCGGGGATCTTTTCCTTTGCGCCGGCTTCACCGCCTTGCTGCTCCATCTTTTTCATCGCGCGAAGCCCGGAGCCGTGCGCTGGGCGTGGTTGGGCGTGATGATTCTGGTCGTACCGTTCATCGACGACTTGCTGCTCGATGCCGCAGTCTTGCTTTCGGCGCTCTGCCTTTTGCTCGCGCCACCGGAAAAGCCGGGGCGCTGGGCTTATCTCGGTGCAGTCCTGCTCGCGTTTATTTCGCTGATCAAGGGCACGCACGTGATGATGTGCATCGCGGTTTTCGGAACGCTGCTGCTGCTCGGGTTCCTCGAGCGTCGACCGACCCGCGTGCTGCGACCCGGCGCCGTTTTTCTGGGCGCATTTCTGCTGTTCTGGATATTGGCGCATCAGGATCCGCTGAATCTGCCGGCTTACCTGATCGCCACGTCACAACTTGCCTCCGGCTACAGCCTCACGATGGGGCTCGAGGAGGATCCATTCTTCTTCCAAACCGGCGCCGGACTGGCCGGCGGTCTCGTGCTCGTGCACGGTTGGACGGCTCTTTTTGGCGTGCGGTCACTGCGCAGTGCCGCGGCCTGGTTCTTCATCTGCCTCTTCGCCTTCCTGAAGTGGAAACACGGTTACGTCCGGGCCGACGGCCACGTCTACATTTTCTTCGCCAGCGCGAGCATCGTGGCCATGACCACCTGGCTCGTCGGCTTTTCTCGACTGGGCGATGACAGCGGCACCACCTCGCCTCCACGCTGGCGCGCGCTGGTCGGCCTTGGGCTGATCACGCTCGTATCTGGATTTGCCGTGATCGGGTGCACTCAGTTTTGGCTGGGACGTTTCGCGCTCGTGGCAAAAACCGCCCCGGAGCGGTTCTCCTCCCATCTGCGTTACCTGGTTCGTCCCGGTGAAACGAAGGCGCGGTTGGATCATGAACTCGCCCAAGTGCGGATCGCAACGGACGCACCTCAGCTGCGCAACGCGATCGGCGCGGACACGGTCGATTTCTTTGGCAACGAAGAAGGCATCATCCTGCTGAACGATCTCAAGTATCACCCGCGCCCCATGGGCGGCGGCACGTTCAACGTCGTCAACACCTGGCTGCAACGGCACAACGAAGCGTTCGTTTTATCGCCCACCCAAGCTCCCGCGTGGCAGATCCTGAAACTCGCGCCCTTCGATGATCGCCTCGCAACCGGCGATGATGGACTCGCGTTGCGCGCCATTCTCGACTGCTACAGTCCGGTCCTGATGCAGCGAGATTACCTGTTGTTGAAACGGGTGCGAGATCGTCCAGCAATCGCCCATCCCGAGTTGATTAGCACCGTGTCCGCGCGGCCCCGGCAGCGAATCGACGTTCCGCGTGCCGCCCCCGGCCGCATGATCCTGTTCAGCCTGCACGCTCCGCTCAACGCGTACGGCCGCTTGCGCTCTTTCATTTACCGCCCGCCCCTCCTCGAGGGCCGGTTCTTCACCCAACATTATCCCGGTGGTCGCAGCTATGTCCTCAAACCGGCGATACTCGAGGATCCCATGATCCTTTCGCCGCTACTGGAAGACACGACCGATGTGCTCGACCTCTACGGCGGGAAAGAGATGAACGACGTACGGTCGTTGACGCTCGATCCCGCCTCAGGCTTCGCCATCGATCAACTCGCGGTTTCGTTCTACTCGGTTCCGCGTCCGCCGTCGCCCACCGACACCGACGTAACGGAAATTCTCACCTACGAAAAATTCCCGCTCTACAATCGCGACCCCGTAGCGCTCGTCACGGAGCAGACCGGCATTCACGAACTCAGCGGCGAACCCATCACGCTGGTCCACGCACCCGGGAGCATCACGTGGAACCTGGCTCCAGGCGACCAGCAGGTCATCTTCAGCTACGGGCTCGTGCCCAAGGCCTACCTTGACGGCGGCACGAGCGACGGCGTCGAGTTCAACGTGGAGGTGCTGTGGCCTCCGACCGATGGTCGCGTGGTATTCAAACATATGATCCGTCCCCACACGGTGCCGCAGGATCGGGGCATGCATCGCGCCCGCGTCCTGCTGCCGCCGTTTGAAGCCGGCGCGCAACTTCGCATTCGCACGCATCCCGGTCCCGACAACGACGGCGGCCATGACCAATCCTACGTGACGCGCGTCAACATCAAGCCCGGGGCGTTGACTGCGGAGCAATTCAGCGGACTCGGCGTCATCCCCTCCAATCACCGTCTGCCCCACGACTCGGTCGCCAGCGTCGGCGAAAAACCGGTCTTCCTGCTCCACGCTCCCAACGAGCTCACCCTCGATGTTCCAACCTCGGCCAAATCCATGCACGCGGAGATCGGGCTACTACCCGGAGCCTACACCAACGGCGGCAACAGCGATGGCGTTGGTTTCACCGTGTACGCCGAAGGACCCGGAACGCCCCGACAAAAAATCTGGAGCCGGTATGTTGATCCGGTTCACCAGGCGCAGGACCGCGGCGCGCTTGAGATTACTATTCCGATTCCGACCCTGCCCGCCGGCGCTCATGTGATCGTCACGACTGACATCGGTGCGCACGGCGATCGCAGTTGGGACCAATCCTATATCGCTCGCGTGCGGTTCGAGTAGCGTCCAGCTCGCCTTCCGCGAAACTGTCCAACGATTTTGCCCACCTTTTCCAAACTTCACCCGTCACGATGCGCGACTTTGCTCTAGCCAAGGCTTATGGCCGTTGTGGGCTTGGGCTCGGAGGTGTGCTCCTCAAGCAGTCGCTCTATCCGGGTGCTCTCCTGACCCGTTTGCTCGATGGCGCCGCCGTGGTCCTCGATTTCGGCTGTGGCGAGGGGTTGCTGACGAACCTCCTTGCGCGCGCTCTGCCCCAGACCCGGTTCATCGGAGTTGATCTCGATGACAAGAAAATCGCCATGGCCAAAGTCTGCCGGACGAACCCGCGGACTGAGTTTCATGTCGGCGACTTTTTCGAACACGAAATCCGCGGCGCTGATGCCATCCTCTTCAACGACGTTCTCCATCATCTCAGTCCCGAACGTCAGGTGTGGGCGCTGCAACACGCCGCTGCGTGTCTGAACGAAAACGGCATCATCATCCTGAAAGAGGTGGACCCGGCCGATGCCTTGGATGTCCGCCACACGCGCTTCTGGGACACCCGTCTCTATCCGAAAGATCGGTTACGCTTTTTTCCGCCCGCCGACTGGGTCAGCCGGATGAGCAGCGTGGGCTTGCGCCAGCTGGGAAGTCACGTCGTTCAACATCCCTGGATCGCTTCACGCACGGTGATGTGGTTCACGCGCCGACCGAAACTGGCCGGCTTCACGGCGCCCGTTCCGCCTTCGATCGCGATGCCAGCAACCGCCGTGTTGGTCACAGGTGCGACCGGCTTCATCGGCGAATGGGTCGTGCGCGAGCTCCTGGCGAACGGTCTGAATCAGCAGCCGGTGCGCGTCGATGTGGTGGTGCGCGATCCCAGTCGATTGCCGGGCGACCTCGCGAAGCATCCTCACGTCCACGCGGAGGTTGGCGACCTCACCGACGACGCTTTTACCTCCGCCCTCAACGGAACCTACGCGGCCGTTTTTCATCTCGCCGCCGCGGTCGATTATTTTGGCGGCGCCAAGGTCTACGAAAACAACCTCCGCGCGACGACCGGTTTGCTCAACGCGTGTGACCGTTTAAAACCGGGCCGGCTGGTCTACACGAGCACCATGGGCGCGCTGGATCGCAGCCGGTCGGATCCCGCCACCCAAGCACTCGACGAACAATCGCCCGCGCATCCAACCTCTCCCTACGGTCGGGCGAAGGTCGCTGAGGAAACTTTGGTCCGTGAATCGGCTCTCAGCTGGTCGATCGCCCGGATTCCGTGGTGCTACGGACCGGGCATGGCGGAAAGTCATCACGTCAGAAATCTGTTGAACCGCGTTCGCCTCGGCGCTGCGGCCACTCGATTTAACTGGCCCGGTCGCGTCTCGATCATCGAGGTCAGGGAAGCCGCGAAACAAATCGTTCAAGCCGCCGCCAATCCGCGCGCCCACCGCGAAGTCTTTTTCCTCGCCGAGGATCGGCCCGTGTCGATCGCGGAACTTTTCGCCACCATGGGCCAAACGATCGGTCGCACCTCCGCAGGGTCGATGCAATTGCCCGACTGGTTTTGGTCCCTGATCCGATTCGGCTCACGGCTGGCTCCGTTCACGCTCAAATGCCTCGTGACCGATTCGCTCGTGGTTTCGACGCGCAAAGCCCGTGAACTCGGAATCGAGGTCGCCGCCCGCGACGAAAATTTCCTCGTCCCGCTCGCTCGCTACAACTCGAACCAGCTCTTCCCGTCGCATCATGCGTCGCCCGCGTTGATCACGGGCGCGGCGGGCGGAATCGGTGCCTGCCTCGCGCGGCAGCTCTACGCTCGCGGCTATCCGCTGTTGCTCGCGGATCGAAGCGAAACCGAACTGCTCGAACGCTGCCGCCGATTCAATGGCGCACAGCCTTGGGTGATCGACCTCTCGCAGCCCGGTTTGGCGGAGAAGTTGGCGGCGACTTTCCCGCGCGAGTTACCCTGGCCGGCCTTGATCATCAACAACGCGGGTGTGGGCTGGCGCGGAAATTCATGGGACGCCACTCCCGCGGAAACAGAGCGCGTTCTCTCCGTCAATGCAACCGCGCCCGCCGTCATCTCCAATTTTTTCCTCAAGTCATCACCGGCGCCGGTCATCCTCATCAACACCGCCTCCACCGCCGCGTTTCAACCGCTGCCTTACATGGCCACGTACGCTGCGGCGAAAAGCTTCGTCCTGTCCTTCAGCCTCGCGCTCGCGGCAGAGGTTGCCGCCGCCGGTCGCCGCGATCGCGTAATCACGATCGTGCCCGGCGGGACGAAAACCGGTTTTCAATCCGCGGCCGGAGTCGGCACCAACCCAAAGGAAAAGCTGCTGTCACCCGACGCGGTCGCGGCCACGATTTTGTCGGCGGCCGAAAAAAATCGAACGCTCGTTTTCATTGGGGGTCGGGCCCGCGCGATGAGTCTGGCGGCTGCCGTGCTGCCATTACGCGCTCAGGCCGCGCTTTGGGAGAAACTGATGCGCCAGCTCCGCTGACGGTTCGGTCATTCTCAGGGGTTGAAATTCCCCGCCGGGGGCGTTGAGTGCTAACTCTCTGTCTCGAGTTCGCCTCGGCCACAGCATGTTTTCCACTCTCTCCAAGACCACCCTCGCCCGCGCCGCCCTCCTGCAGGACGCGCCGGTGTACGTGCAGTTTTACATCACGGCGCGGTGCAATCTCACCTGCCAACAGTGTAACATCATCTACGCCAACTCAGATGTGCGGGAATGCACCCTCGAGGAGATCAAGCGAATCGCCGACAACTTCGCCAAAATGGGCGTCGCGATGGTTCTGCTGACCGGGGGCGAACCGTTTACTCGCCAGGATTTGCCGGAAATCATCCGCGAGTTCGAGACCCGTGGCGTGCATGTCCGCATGCAGACCAACGGACTCGCCACCGAGGAACGGATTCAGAAGGTCATCGAGTACGGCGGTAAGGACATCTCCATCTCCCTCGATTCGCTGTGGCCCGGAAATCAGGACGACATCAACGGCGGTTTCAGCAAATCGTGGCACGACGCCCTCCACGCGATGGCGGCGTTCATGAAATACCTCCCGAAGAAGGAGAGTTTCGCCTCGCTCGGGTGCGTGCTGCAACGGGACAACCTTGGTGATATCGAAGACGTGATTCGGTTCGGCTCTGCGATCAGCTGGTTTACCTCGCTCGTGCCCATTCACGTCACGACCTTCGACAAGCCGATGAACTTTCGGACCTTCGACCAGACGAAGCGCTGGAAGAAGGACGAACTCCCCTACGTCAACGCCGTGGTTGAGCGGGTCCGCGCGATGCGCAGAGAAGGATTTTTGTTGTATGACAGCGATCAGTACCTCGACGACGTGAAGCGGTTCGCCGCCGAAACGCCCACGACGTGGCGGAAGAAAAACGACGGAGTGTGCGACAGCCCGAATCTCTATTTTGCGGTGCTGCCGAATGGAGATTTCGCGCCGTGCTGCGACCATCGAATTCCGTCGCACGTCCATTGCTACGATAAGGATTTCCCGACGGTTTATCGCAGCAAGGTGTTTCGGGATGAGGTCCTGAAAATCACGAAGCCGTGCTCAGGCTGTATGTACGGGAGCTATCCTGAAATGACGATCGCGATGCGCTACCTCGCCGCGAAATGGGAACGCGCGAAATTGTTTCTCGCTGCTCCGCCCGTCAAAAACTGGCCGGTCTCGTATGAGGAGATGCTCACGATTGCGGATCGAATCCGTACGGAGCCACGTGAACGCATTTCGCTGCCCGGCCATTTGCATCGCATGACCCTGGATCAGGCCGACCAGGAAGTGGCCGAATTGAGCTAGCTGCTCCCACGTGAACGACGTGGCTGCACGCTCCTACTCGGTTTACTCACGACTGCCGGCGAACCGACGCTCGGCAACTTTCGTCGTTGCGGGAAGGACGAATCCTCGGGATGAGGATACGGCCGGATCAACGGCGACCGTACCCGCCCTCTAACCTGCGCGCCGCAGATCACTCCTCAACCGCCCGCTCATGCCGAAAAAGATCCTCTACGAGAGCGCGATCCATCAGCTCCTTTGGGCGGGAAAGCGGCTGCAGGTTCGGGTCTCTTCCACCCGGCCGTCGGCGCGGGAAACGTTGGGTCAGTGGATCGCGGCACTAAGCTTTCAAAATCCCGGCCCCGGCGCGGTGTTGGTGTCCTGGCAAACGCCCTTGCCCGGCGCTCACACGATCGCGCTGAAAAACGCCAAGTTTTACACCCGCGGTGACGCCGAGCCGCACTACCAGCGACAGAACTCAGCCGGACTCACCTTCGCGGACGATCGCGTCATGGACGCCAACGTCGCTTTCTTCGACAGTGAACTGCGCATCATGCTCACCGCCGCTGGCGTGTTCGATCCGCCAACCTTGCAGGCGTTTTTCCCACCGCTTAAGCCCGCCGAAGCCACGTCGTCCGACTCCACGCACGACCGTAAACACGCGGAGGAAGTTTTCCACGACGAGTGGGCCGCGAGTGAGGATGTGACTCAGATCAACGTCCGTCACCGCAACGAGGCCTGCACCGCGCCCGAGATGCGGTACATCCGGCAAAAGTTGGGCGACCTGCAGGGAAGAACGTTGCTGGATGTCGGCTGCGGTCTGGGCGAAGCCAGCGTTTATTTCGCGATGGAGGGCGCGATCGTCACCGCCACCGATATTTCGCCCGGCATGTGCGCCGCCACCCAGCGGCTCGCCGCCGCCAATGGCGTCACGCTTACGACGCACGTATCCGCGATCGAGGACCTCGGTCTTTCGCGCGACCAGCAGTTCGATATCATTTATACCGGAAACACGCTGCATCACGCCGACATCGGCGAGACGATGGACAACATTCTGCCGCACCTGAAGCGCGAGGGAGTTTTCGTGAGTTGGGATCCCGTGGCGTACAATCCGATCATCAACCTCTACCGCGCGATCGCGACGAAGGTTCGCACCGAGGATGAGCATCCCCTGCGGCTGCAGGATATCCGCGCCGTGAGATCCTGTTTCGCCAGTTCAGAGGTGTCGTGGTTCTGGCTGACGACGCAGCTCATTTTCATTCTGATGGTCGTGGCTCAATTTCGCAGCCCGAACAAAGAGCGGTTTTGGAAAAAGGTCATCGATGAGGCCGACAGTTGGGCCTGGCTCTATCGTCCGCTCGCCGCGCTCGATCGTGCGCTCATTGGCCTGTTCCCTTTTCTCGGACCTCTCTGCTGGAACGTTGTCATCTTCGCAAAATCCCCCAGGCTCCGCCGCGCCATTCCGGACTCGCCCTCACACTCCACGCTGTCCGCCATCCGCTCGGCGGGTTAGTGATCAGCCTGCCTCATGAGACAATTGTCCCCTGCTGCAAAGCTTAGCGTCGTCGCTCCCTGCTATAACGAAGAGAAAACTCTGCCCAACTTCGTCGGCCGCGTGACCGCGGTATGTCGAACCATCGGCTGCGATTACGAGATCATTCTCGTCAACGATGGCAGCCGTGACCTCACGCTCGCCGTCGCGCTTCGTCTGGCGCAAGCCGATCCCCACCTCCGCGTGGCGAACTTTTTTCGGAATTTCGGCCATCAGGCGGCCGTGACCGCGGGGCTGGATTTGGCTGAGGGTGACGCCGTCGTGCTGATCGATTCCGACCTGCAGGATCCGCCGGAAGTCATCGCCGAAATGTTCGCGAAATGGCGCGACGGCGTGGACGTCGTCTACGGCCAGCGCCGGACGCGATCGGGCGAATCGTTTTTCAAGCTGATCACCGCGAAGCTGTTTTACCGGCTGCTTTCCTGGACGACGGATCGCTCGATTCCCAAGGACACGGGAGATTTCCGCCTGATGGACCGGCAGGTGGTCAACGTCCTGAAGCTGATGCGCGAGCGCCACCGCTTTATCCGCGGCATGGTGAGCTGGGTCGGAGGACGCCAGGAGGCGGTGATGTATGATCGCCAGCCCCGCTTTGCCGGCGCGACCAACTACCCGTTTGCGAAAATGCTCTCCTTCGCGATCGACGCGATCACGTCGTTTTCCGTCCTGCCGCTGCGCCTGCTTTCTTACAGCGCGCTTGTGGTCCTCGCCATCACTGCGCTGATGTCGATCGTGGTTTTCATCATCCGCCTGGTGAATCCGACGTATTTCATTCCCGGTTACTCCTCGATCATGCTGACCATCCTGTTTTTTGGCGGCATCAACCTCCTGGCGTTCGGGATCATTGGCGAATACATCGGCCGCATGTACGAATCAGTGAAAGGTCGTCCGCTGTACGTGGTTGAAAGCATTTATCCGCCGACATCCCCGCGCACGACCCATGTCCGGCCCGAGTGAGGACCCCGCGCCCGTAACGCCTCCAGGCGTGAGAGCCGGTGCAGCCGGTGGCGCGCTGATCGCGTTGGCGGGACACGTGGCGCTGCTTCGCGCGTTTGGAACGCCGCTGCCATACCGTGATCAATGGCGCTGCACGGCCGTTGATATTCTGTTTCCCTGGGTCAACGACCGCCTGCACGCGGCTGATTTCTTCACGCCGCTGAATGATCATTGGCCGGTGCTCACTCGCGCACTGTCCTTTCTCCTCGTTCGGCTGAACGGACAGTGGAACAACCTGGTTGAGGCCTCGTTCAACGCGCTCCTGTTCAGTGCAGCGATCGCCACGTTTCTCCTTGTCGTTCTGCCGGGACTGCGGGGCTGGCTGCGACCGGCTTTTGCGCTGCTCACCGGCGCCGTGTTCGCCCTTCCCATCACGTGGGAGAACACGCTGTGGGGCATTCAGTCGCTGGTGTATCTGCAAATTCTATTCTCCCTCATCTACCTTGCCGCCGTGTGCACCCAGCGCCGATTTTCCGGCGCGTGGTGGGGCGGACAGATCATCGGTGGGTTGCTGTTGCTGACGCAGCACTCCGCGATCCTCGCTCATTTTGCCGTCGTCGCTCTGCTCGGCTGGCGCTGGCTGCGGCGCGACGGCGATCGTCGCGTGGCTCTGGCGGGCCTGGCGCAGGCTGTATCCGCCATCGCACTCTTCGCCGCGTTCTTCCCCAGCTTGCACGAAACCGCCGCGCTGCGCGCCGATAGCTGGCCGGTGGGATTGGATGTGTTCCTCCGACAGCTGGCGTTTCCCCTGCCCCATCCGGCTTGGGCGTTTTTCGTGTACCTGCCGTGGCTCGTCTGGATGTTCGACCGGCTGAACCGGCGTCGATTGGATCCGGTTGATTCGTTTTTGTTGGTCCTTGGCCTATGGGTGGGCGCCCAGGCGGCGGCGATTGGCTACGGCCGCGGCGCGGCGACATATACGTTCGTCTCGCGTTACTGCGATTTTCTCCTGCTCGGTTTTCTCGTCAACGCGGCTTGTCTCATCCGCCTGACCCTCGCTTATCCATCGAGGCGCGTTTTCGCGATCATTACTGCCTTTGCCGTGATCTGGCTCATTGCGCCGATCCGCAGTTTTCAATTTGAGTCCACCGAGAGTCATGCCGGCTATAACTTGAGCCGGAGGAACGAGGAGAACATGCGAAACCAGGCCGCGTTGCGGGCGTATTTCTCGTCCCATGACAGCACCCTGATCAGCGATGACAATGGGCGGGGACTCTACAGTTATCCGCCGGAGCTGCTCCCGCTGCTCGATCATCCGGGCTTTCAAGCGTTGCTCCCCCCCGAGACGGGTGCACCCAGCGCTCGCAAGGACCATGGCCGCGTGGGCTGGATTCCGGTGCTGCTGCTGCCGAGTGCAAAACTGTTCGGGTTGTTTGGCCTGCTCGCACTCCTCTGGTCTGGCGCGGCCTCGCGCCGCGCTCACGTCCTCGAGCAAGCGGAGCTCGTTACCACGCCTGGCCGTATTTGGTGGCTCGCGACGGGACTTCTCGGCCTTGTGGCTTTGATCTGCGCCGGCGCGGCGCTGGCGTGGGACGCGCCGCTGGTGTTCAGCCGTGAAGCACGCCTCGCGCATATTTTCCATCCGCCCAATTTTGGCGCGACCTTCACACCGCTGGCGTTCGTTCGCGGTGACGGCAACGAACACCCTGCCGTCATTGCCACGGGCGCCGTTGCGAGTGAACCGCCCGATGCGCGAGCTTTCGCCTACGGCACCCGCCTGTCAGGCCCCACCGATTTCCGCGGCATCCTTCATTCCCAGCCGATCGCGGTGAATCACGCGCAGTTGGTCGTGCCGTTCACCGGTTACCCCTGTGCCAACGGCAATGGGCTGCGGTGGCGGTTCTTCGATCCGCGAACGCGAACAGAAACATGGGTCAGCTATGTCGGACCGAATCCAGGCTCCAGCTGGGCGATCTGGGCGATCGACGCCAGCGCCCACGTCGGGGCGGAGGCCAGCTTGTATCTGTTTGACGGACGCGAGGACACGAGCGGTTGGGTGGGCGTGGCTCAACCTGCCCAGAGCGACGATCCGCGACTGGCTGAGCGCTGGCCGGCTTTGATCCGCAGTGAACGCACGGATTCAGCGCACCTGGCCTTCGCCGGCCTGGCTGTCATTGCCGGATTGAGCGCCGTCGGGTTGGCGCTGTACGGATTGAAGTATTCACCGCGAGGTCACGCTTGAGCCTGAGCTAAGCGGAAACGTCCGCGCGTGATCGGCGATTCTCCCGGGCCCGACCCGGGAATCGGCCCCACCAGCAGTTAACGGTCGGAGACTAGAGGGTTGTTCGCTTTCGCATGTCTCATGAGGACATATTGCGTTCACCCCGACTTCCTATTCGGACGCCATCCCACGACGGCCGGCGAACCAGAGCTCCGCGTTATCCAACATGTCACTTTTCTTTGCTGCCGGATCACCCGCTCCTTCGTCACCGCCCGACCCGCTTGCTGGGAGCACCCGCGACTTCGTCAACGGTCCACACGCGGATGTCTTTTCCAAGACCAAGGGAATCTCAGCCTGGCTCGACGCCCGCGTCGCTTACGGCGGATTTCCTTTCTCGAAACGACTGATGAAAGCACCGACCGCCGAGACCTCCGTTCGACTCCTGGATGGCAGCGTCACGTCGGGTTTGAATTTCGCGTCGCAGGATTATCTCAGCCTCGCGTCGCACGCTGACATCCGTGCGGCGGCGATTGCGGCTATTGACCACTACGGTGTGCACAGCGGCGGTGCGCCCGTGCTGGCTGGCGCGATCGATCTTTCGGATAAACTCGAAGCGACGGTCGCGAGCCACTTACGAACGCCCCACGTGATGCTCTGCCCGACGGGTTGGGCCGCGGGCTACGGCGCGGTAAGGGGAATCGTGCGCGACACGGATCACGTCGTGATCGATCAACTCGCCCACAGCTGTCTCCAGGAGGGAGCGGCCGCAGCGACCCGAAACATCAATTTTTTCCGTCACCTCGATCTCACGCACGCGCGGATCAAACTCGCCGCGATCCGGGCAAAAGATGCTCACAACGGCATTCTCCTGATCACGGAGGGACTATTTTCCATGGATTCAGATTCCCCGGACATCGCGGGATTTGCCGCGGTGTGTCGGGAGTTCGGTGCGCGACTGGTCGTCGATGTGGCTCATGATCTGGGCTGCACCGGCCCGCAGGGCACCGGGCAACTCGGGTTGCAGAAAATGCTGGGCCAGGTCGACATCGTCGTCGGCAGCTTTTCGAAAACCTTCGCCACGAATGGCGGCTTCATCGCCACGCGCGAGCGCGATCTCTGCAATTATCTGCGGTACCTGTCACCGCCCGCGACGTTCAGCAGTGCACTCGCGCCTGCACAGGTCGCCGTCGCACTGGCGGCGTTTTCGCTGGTCCGTTCGTCGGAAGGAGAGCGGCGCCGCAACGAGCTGATGGCCGCGGTCCAGATCCTCCGCGCCGGGTTTGCGGCCCGCGATGTCGAGGTCATGGGCACGCCCTCTCCCATTGTACCCGTTTTCATTGGACGCGATGACGTCGGGCGGATCGCGGCCCGGCTCCTGGCCAAGGCCGGTGTCCTGACGAATCTGGTGGAATATCCGGCCGTGTCTCGGGCGACGGCGCGCTTCCGCTTGCAGGTGATGAGCGCGCACGGCCACGCGGCCTGCGAACTCGCCTCGATGCGCATCGCCCAAGCGATCACGCAAGCCCGCGATTTCTGCGCCCGCCGTTCGTCCGTCGCCGCCGCGTAGCGCCGGGAGCAACGCGGCCCGCGAATTCGCGGTACGATCGATCGGAAACCACGGAATTTCATGGATCTTAATGTAGGCCAGCGCGCTTGCGCGCGCTCCGACGATCCCGTTCGAACGCACGCCCCGCATCGGAATCCCGATCCTCCAGAGCGCGCGCAAGCGCGCTGGCCCACGGGACCAATCCCTCACCATCCTCCGAACTTCGCGCCTTTGCGCCTTTGCGCTTCAAAATGAACCCTCTCGCATATGACCAAACAAAAACGATTGCACCAATAGCGGATGGTGGACGCTGCGTTGTCATTTTTGGCGAGTGCATGCTCCCGCTTCCCCTTTCTCCCCGCTGTCCGGCTAAACAAAATCTTTTGCACGTGGAACCGACTTCCCTTATGCCTCCTCCGGTCCCCATGGCTGAACACGAGCCAGCACAGTCCGAATTCGCCCGTTTATACCGCGCTACGCTGGCGCCTTTGCGTCGCTACCTCACCCGCTTTCTGGGCGATCCGAATGAGGCGCAAGACATCGCGCATGATGCTTATCTTCGCGTGTATCCGAAAGACGGAAAGGCTCCGCCCGACAATCCCCAGGCCTTTCTCTACACCACCGCCCGCAACCTCGCCATCAACCGGATCAAGCGGCGACAGATCGCACCGTTCAATTCGCAGGAAGCCCACGCTGAAAACGCGCCGTCCCCCACACCGGGCGTGGTTCAGCAGGTGATGGCCCGCCAGGAACTCAGTCAGCTCGAAGCCGCCATCGCCGATCTTCCGCCCGGCTGCCGTTCCGTGTTGTTGCTGCGAAAAGTCGAACTCCTCTCCCATCAAGAAATCGCCGACCGGCTCGGCATCGCCGTGAGTACCGTGGAAAAACAACACGCGCGCGCCCTCCGGCTTCTGCGCACCGCCTTGTCCGCCCAAAACGACTCATCGCCTCCACGCCGCCAACTTTCCTCCGAAAAGGAGCTCAGCTCATGAACGTTTCTTTTTCCTCTTCCGACCCCGCCGCCGACGAAGTCGCGGCCCTCTGGGCGGCACGCCTCGACGGTTCCGATCTTTCGGCCGCTGACCGCGCCTCGTTGAACACCTGGCTCGCAGCGAATCCAGCGCACCGCACGTTGCTCTCCAGCTACTGCCAGTTCTCCGCGGATCTCGAACATCCGCTTTCGACGCTGGTCTCCTCCGGCGCCGTCCAGCTCCCCACGTTCTCGAGCCCCTCGCGCCCGAGCCGCTGGAAGCTGATCACCGGGACCGCCCTCGTCGCCATGGCCGCCGCGCTCACCGTGGCGATCTGGGTCGCTCAACCACGGACCTCGTTCAACCACATCGAATCACCCGTCGCGCATCGCGAATCCATCACGCTCTCCGATGGTACCCAGGTCGACCTCAACGCCCATACCACGTTGCAGGTTTCAATGAGCAAGTCCGAGCGACGCGTCCGGCTCACCTCGGGCGAGGCTTTCTTCGCCGTGCACAAAGATGCGTCGCGCCCTTTCATCATCGAAACGTCCGCCGGATCCGTTCGCGTCACCGGAACCACGTTCAACGTTCGGACTGAAGACGCATTGGCCCTGGAAGTCACCGTGGTCGAAGGCTCTGTGCAGGTTCGCCCCGGCGATAACGGCACGCTGGCGAGTCGCCCCGTGTTGCTCGGCGCGGGTGATCGGCTGCTGGCCGGCCCTCATGGCGTCACCGTCAAGCAGGTCACGCCGTCAACGCTGCAAGACGTGCTCGCGTGGCGTAAAGGCGGGGTGGTTTTCGACGGTGTTCCATTGCGCGATGCATTGAATCGCTTCGCCTACTACCATGGCCGCACGATGACCGTGAGCGACGCCGCCGCGGGCCTGTCGGTCGGCGGTCGATACAGTCTGGATGATCCCAACGGTTTCTTGAAAGGACTCGAGGACGCCTTTCCAGTGCAGGCGGTGACGGACGCGAAAGGCACCGTCCGTGTCCGTTTGCGCGACGAGCAATGATCTCACCGCCTGCTCACTCCAGCTCACCCTCCTCCCGTCGCTTCATTTGACCCGACAATCCTTCCGGCTTCTGCACCGTGCGATTGCCTGGCTTCCCTGGTGGCTCCTGCGCTGCGTCTGGCTTTTGCCGGTAGTCACCTTCGCTGCTCCGAAAGCCTTCAACGTTCCGCCGCAGTCCGCCGCCTCTGCCTTGCTGGAGTTCTCCAAGCAGGCGGAAGTCGAGGTGCTTTTCGCCTTCGATGATTTGCGGTCGGTGCAGCTGCCAGAACTGCAGGGCACATTTGAACCCGAAGAGGCGCTGAACCGTCTGATCCGCAACAGCGGATTCTACGCCCGCCGGAGCGCCCGCGGAAAATTCGTCGTCTCGCGAACGGCCCCGCCCACGGGTTCCATCAAGGGAAAACTCTTGCTGCCGGATGGTGCGCCGGGGCGCGACCTGACCGTGGCGATCGCGGATACAGGACTGACGACGACCAGCCTGCCGGGCGGCGAATTCGAGTTTCTCTCCGTCGCGCCCGGCGCCTATCACATCTACGTCGCCACGCCCGGCTTTCGCCCGCTCGAGATTGTCGGCGTGCGCGTGGACGCGAATCGATCGGTCAACGTCGAGACGCACACTCTCCAACCGGCTGACGATCTCGTCCGACTCGCGCCTCAAATCGTCGAAGGAAAATTCTACCGTCACTGGAAGGTGCGTGACGTCGCCGATTTTCAACCGCAACGCGCCGCCGGAAATCTCGATCTTCCACGGTCGGAAGATGACGCCCTGCCCTATACGATTTATGATCGCGACCAAATCGCGCGCAGCGGCGTGGTGAACTTGAATGATTTCCTCCAACGCAACGTGATCGATGGCAACGCCGCCGAACGACCGCCGGAGCAGGATGGCAACAAGCAGCTCTACATCGCCGGCAGCACCGCGGCGAAACTCCGCGGCTACGGCGCAGATGAAACCATCGTCCTGGTGAACGGTCGCCGCTTGCCGGAAAACCTCGTGAGCGTTTCGCAGGACCGCACGCCCCCTGACGTAAACTTCATTCCATTGAACCTGGTGGAACGCGTTGAAGTGCTCCCCGTATCCGCCTCAGCGCTCTACAGCGGAAATCCCGTGGGCGGTGTGATCAATATCGTCCTGCGCCCCAACGTTAACTCCACGGAAGTCACCGCGACGTACACCAACGCGCTCGCCGGCTTCGATGCGCCGCAATCCACCGTCTCACTGCAACACGGCGAATCGCTGCTCGGTGGAAAACTTCAAGTCCGGCTCAACGCGACGCTGACGAAAACCATGCCCGCCACCGAGACGGAGCTCGGCTACATCCAGGCGAACGTCGTGACGCCAGCGGCGACCGACGTGCCGCTGTACCGGGCTACGCCCAACGTGCGCAGCGCCGATGGCACCCCACTCGTTTCGAGCAACCCCGCCGCCTACACCTCGGTTGCGCCCGGCGCGAACGGCGGTGGCGGGCTGAACGCATTCACGGGGCGTTTCGGCATTCGTAGCACGGGCCTCTACGATTTACCCGTCGGAGTCGCGAACTCGTTCAACAGTCTCGATTACCTTTACGGCCGGCGACAGCGCGGCGCCAGTTACTTTGGCTCGGCCACCTACGACATTCGTCCATGGCTCCAGCTCGGACTCGACGGCATGTACTCCCAGTCGACGGTGAATCGCGGCTTCGATCTGTTTCGCGGTGATCTCACGCTGGCGGCCGACTCGCCACTCAATCCGTTTGGCCAACAGGTACGGGTTTCTTTGAACGAGACGGCGCCGTTGCTCGGCGAAAGCTACGGGGAAGCCCGCGTGGATTTTTCCTCCATGGTCGTAGGCGCGCTGGTTCGGTTGCCGGCCGAATGGCGGGTGTCAATGGACGCACAGTACGGCCACAGCGTGACAAAGTTCCGTGGACTGGCGGCGGCGGATTCGGACGCCTGGCGGACCGCGTGGCAAAAGCTGGTCGACACCGGCGCGTACAATCCGTTGCGCGACACGCAGCAATTTGGCCCACCCGAGGCGTTTTACGATCACACGATCGTCTACTACGGAGCCCGCGACAGATTCGTGACGCTGGGAGATTATCAGACGTTGGACGCCGCGTTGCGCGTGACCAACCAATCCTTTGCTCTGCCGACCGGAAGCGGCGCGATCAGCCTCGGCGGGGATTACCGCATGAATCGACTTTCCAAGTACACCGATGAGCGCCGATTCGGCGACGGCACCCTGGTCGAGACTCCCACGATTTGGGCCGGTCGGACGGTCGAACGGATCAGTGCGTTCGGAGAATTACAGGCTCCCCTCGTGCCCCGAACCTGGCTTCCCCGCTGGATCAAGGAAATCGAAACCGACGTCGCCGCGCGCTATGTCATCTCCGGCACCGCCCAAGAATCCAACCTGGCGCCAACCGGCGGGCTAAAGCTCGATTTAGCCGGCGGTTTTTCCTTTCGCGGCACAATCGCCACCTCGAACCGTCTCCCGTCACCGTTCCTCAGCCGAAAAATTTCCGGGCCGGCCGGCGACGTTGGTAGCGGCGAGGTATCGGAAACCGAAATCTTCGATCCGCTGCGCAACGAACGTTATTCCGTCTCCGCGAGCGACGCGCTGAACCCCAACCTGCGCCCTGAGTCGGCGGTGACGCGAACGATCGGGCTGATTTACCAGCAGGGCCGGGTTCATCGCATGCGGCTGTCCGTCGACTTCGCCGACACTCGCAAATCCGGAGAGCTGACCCGGCTTGAACCACAAACCGTCGTGAACCTTGAAGCGTTGTTTCCCGCTCGCGTGACGCGCGCGGCTTCGGACACGAACGTTCCGGGCCGGATCAGTTCCCTGCGCACGGGTAACGTAAACCTGGCGTGGCGACACTCCCAGAACTGGAGCACCTCACTCGACTACGCGTGGACCCAATGCTTCGGCGGCCGTTTGGACGTCTACGGGCGTTGGGTCTATTTTCAAAAATATGAACTGCAGGTGGCCCCAAGTTCCGCGATGGTCGACGAGCTGGAACAGCCCGATGGAACCGCGGTGGGACTCCTGAAACACCGTTCAAATTTCGGCGCGGGCTGGTCGAATCGAAACTTTGGATTCGGGCTCGATGGACACTATTTTCATTCCCGCAATATTCCGGCCGCCGAATGGCCGACGACCAGTCATCGACAGATTAATCCGAACTGGCAGTTCGATGCGTACCTGCAAACTGATCTCGCGCGATGGCTGCCGTGGAAGAGCTCGCGGTTTGGCCTGCGCGGACAACTCAGGGTCAACAATATTTTCGATGCGGCCCCACCGCGTTATGCCAATGATGCGTCGGGCGCCGGCGTTCAACCGTACGGCGATTGGCGGAGGCAGACGTACGCGATTTCGTTGCAAGCGACTTTTTAATCGCCTCCCGCGCAAATCGAGACCGTGCAGTAGCGGGTTGAGTCGACTAATGTGTCATTCTGGGTGGAACACCGCTGCTGATGCAGCGCGCTGGGCCAGCTTCCATGATGTCCTTCACCGGTCGGCTTCTCTCTTTTATCCTTTGGTGCACGATCACCACAGTGGTCGTCGCTCAGACTGAATGGTCTGTGCGCAATCCGACGCCTTCCGATGCGACCATCGGCCAGGTCGCCTTTGGCGCGGGCAAGTTCGTCGGTGTGGGGAGCGGCGGTGCAGTCATCACCTCGACCGACGGTGAGACGTGGACTGAAACGTCGCGACTGGCGGGACATCCGTTCCTGTCGAAGGTGATCTACGGGGGTGGGCAATTCGTCGCCTTGGACGGAAATGGCGTGTCCTACACCTCTCCCACCGGCGATACCTGGACCAAGCGTACCTCGACCGGCGGCCTGGGCGAGTTGGCGTATGGGAACGGCACCTACGTAGCGATCTCGACGGGAAATCTTTTTGCCACGTCCCCTGACGCGATCACCTGGACCCAACGCACCACGGGCACGACCCTCAACGGTAGCTCGATCACCTTCGGCGCAAATTTGTTCGCGGCCTCGACGGGCACCAAGGTCTACTTGACGACACCTGATGGAGCGACGTGGACGCCACGCAGTTTTCCGAGCGGTTTAAACGTCACCAACATTCTCTTCGGCAATGGCTTCTTCGTCGCGTTGCTGAACGACGGCACGACCGCACAGTCAACCGACGCAATCACGTGGACGCTGTCTGCCGCGACGGTGCAGTTGCGCGAAATCGGGTTTGCGAACGGCAGATTCTTCGCCGGCCAAAGGACGAGTAATCAAAATGTATCATCTACCGACGGGCTGACGTGGGTCGCATCCACCGCCTTGAGCTACCAGGCCGAGCATCCGGCAACGATCCGCTATGGCAACGGCGCCTATGTCACGATCGCCCAGCTCTACGGCTACAGCCCAATCTCGTATTACAGTTTCGTCTACAGCGCCCTTTATTCATCAACTGACGCCGACGCGTGGATGCTTCGCTCGCAGGTTCTAGAACCGCCGCCCAGTGTCGCCTATGGCTTGGGCATGTTTGTGGCCGGGAAGTACGTTTCGAGCGATGGCGTCCACTGGGCACCGGGCGGCTTCGGCACCTCGCTTCCGTCGAATGACTACTATTACTACTACTCCGACCGTTCTTACCGCTATAAATTCGCCGGCGGACGGTTCTTCGCCTTTCAGCAGAACTATCCCTATCGCGTCTATTCCTCCTCCGATGGCGTCACGAGCAGTCTCGCGTTGACCCTGAATAGTGTGCCGGTCGGCGTCAGCTACGGCGCCGGACGATACGTGATCATCAGTGCCTACAATCAGGTCATGGTGTCCGACGACGCGGTTTCATGGAATGCGCTAGCGGTCGCAAATGACACGCTCAGCGAGATCATCTTCGCCAACGACCGCTTCGTGATCGCGACGGCCACCGACAAGGTCCTCACGTCCTCCGATGGCTTGACGTGGACTGCTCGCGCGGTGCCAACGATCGGAGGCAGCAGCGTCGCCCGGCTCGCCTACGGCAACGGCGTCTTCGTTCTAGTCCGGGAGAACGGTGAAACGTTTACCTCCGGCGATGCGATCACGTGGGTCGCGCGGCCGACGCTCACGTTCCAACTTTCGAGTTTGGCCTTCGCCAATGGCACGTTCGTCGGCGGCGGTCCGAACGGCACGATCTACACGTCCACCGATGGCATCAACTGGACCGCACGGGAGAGTCATTCGTCCAGTATCCTGACGGATCTCGCGTATGGAAACGGCCAATGGGTCGCGGTGTCGCGCTGGTCCGGGACCCTGGTGCAATCCGACACCACCTCCGGTGGCACGATTGCACCGAACGTGGTCGTGGCACCCCACGATGTCTCGATGGTGGGTGAAGGCTCGAACTCCGTGACCCTGCTGGTCTCGGTCACGGGTACCGGCCCGTTTACGTATCAATGGTATCGTGACAACGTCGCCATCCCGGGCCAGACCGGACAGACGCTGGGCATTTCACTCCCTGCCGTGACCTCTGCGGTGGCTCAACTCCATCGGGTCACGATCACGGGGCCGGGCGGCACGGTGACCAGCCCCACCGCGACCGTCACCAATCTCCCTCCGCAGCCGCCCGTGGTGGCGAGCCAGCCCGTGGACGTTACCACCATCCCGCACGGTCAGGCTGGTTTCAATGTGACCGCGGCCGGCAGCGGACCTTTCACGTATCAGTGGCGCAAAGACGGCCAGCCCCTCGCGTCGTCAGCCCACCATCCGAACATCGACACGCGGAGTGCGTCGATCTACCTCGGCAACCTTTCGCCATTCGATGAAGGGCTCTACGATGTCGTGATCACCGGACGCGCGGGCAGTGTTACGAGCCGACAAGCCCGGCTGACCTTGCGGCAGTCGCGACTGATCAACCTTTCGGCCCGGGCCAATGTTGGCACGGGGGAGAACGCCCTCTTCGCCGGTTTTGTTCTGGCGAACGACAATGGGCCGGTCACCGCGGCGAACTGGACGGTGCTCGCACGCGCTGCGGGCCCGGCCCTGAAGAGCCTGGGCGTCACGCAGTTTCTCGCGAACCCGATCGTCGACCTCTATCAGGTCGTTAACGGACAGCAGGTGCTCCAGGCCAACAACGACAACTGGAGCGACCTTCCGGAAGCGACGCTTGCGCTTTATAATCAGCTTTCGGCCGCCGTTGGCGCGTTCCCCTTCGACTCCAAGTCGCTGGATGCCGCGTTGCTCCGCCAAGGTCAGCAGCTCAACTACAGCACGACACCACAGGTTTATTCCGCCGTCGTGCGTGGCGCCTCCGGTGAATCCGGCGTGGCGCTGCTGGAATTCTACGATGCGTCCTCCGTCCACGCGCGACTGTTGAATTTGTCGGCGCGCGCGAAAGTGGGCAGCGGTGAGAACATACTGATCGCGGGCTTTGTGGTCACCGGCTCCCAACCGCTCAAAGTGCTCCTGCGCGGCGTCGGCCCATCGCTCGCGGGCCAGGGTATCACCGCATTCCTGAAAAACCCGAAACTTACCCTGTTCAATAACAAGGGTGTGGCGATCCAATCGAACGACGTCTGGAGTCAGAATACCAAGTTGGCTGAACTCGTCGCAGCCACGTCGACCGTCGGTGCCTTTGCCCTGACGGGAAACAGCGAGGACGCGGCCATGCTGCTCACGCTCGATCCCGGCGCCTACTCCGTTCAGGTGTCCTCCGTTGATGGATCGAGTGGCATTGCGCTCGCCGAGATTTACGAGGTGCCGTAGACCCGAACCACCCGGCCGCTCCGCGCAACCTTAGCCATTCAGCAGCGAGCCTCCGCACATCTTGCTGCAACCGCCAGCCGATGTGACGCGAGAACGTTGTGCGATTGTCCGTAGACAATCGTGGGAGCGCTCATCAACCTGATTTGAGTGCAGGTTTCTTTTATCATACCCGTCTACAACCAGCTCGCGTACACGCAGGCCTGCCTCGCCTCCCTCAAAGCCACGCTGCCCGCTGGTCTGACCCATGAAATCATCCTGGTGGACGACGCTTCCACGGATAGCTCGCGTGATTTCCTCCGCGAGCTGGCTCCGCCGCACCTCGTTCTGCTGAACGAGCGAAACCTCGGCTACTCCGCTTCGAACAATCGCGCCGCTCGCATCGCGCAAGGCGACATTCTCGCCTTGCTGAACAACGACCTGGTCCTCCAACCCGGTTGGTTCGAGCCAATGCTCGCCGCGTTCACCCAGTTTCCTCGAGCGGGTTTGGTCGGAAATATCCAGGTCACCGCTGACTCCGCCCAAGTTGATCATGCCGGGGTCGTTTTCCGCGACGGCGGTTATCCGGTTCACCATCGTGAATCACTCGCCCAAGCGCAGAGCCGCGGCGCGTATGCCGTTTTCCCCGCCGTGACCGCAGCGTGCTGCCTGGTCCGACGCGAATGGTTCATCCGTGCGGGCGGCTTCGATGAAAGCTACCGCAACGGGTTCGAAGACAGTGATCTTTCCCTGCGCGCTCGCGAGGACGGGTTCATTAACCTCGTGGCGACGTCCAGTGTCGTGCGTCATCACATCTCGCGCTCGCCCGGCCGGGCCACGTTCGAATACCGCAATGCCGAGCGCTTCCTCAAGCGGTGGGGACCACGCGCCGCGGCACTCGAAAAAGAATGGCTGCTCACCGACGCGCAGAGCCGCGCGGCCGCGAACGCCCGCCGCTATTTCGCGCCATGGACGCGCCGACTCGGGTTCGGATCGTCCGTGCTCCGTCGTCAGCACCGGGCGGCCTTGGACGCGGAACGGCGAACGCGTCTGGCCGCGGCACGTCCCATTCGGATCGGCGTTGATTTGCTTCGCATGTTGCCAGGCGGAGCCAACGGAGGCGTTAAACCGCTCGTGTTTTCCTTCCTCGCCGAAATGGGCCGCCAGCGGGGTCGCGCGTTCAACTTCGCCCTCATCGCCGAGCGCGGGCTCCGCGATGAACTGACGCCGTTGCTGCGGGCGGGAGACTTTGTGCTCGAGCCGGCCGGCGAGCAGCTCGCGGTTTCGCGCCGTGAAGGCAGTGAGTGGCGGGACGCCGGTCGCTTCGAGTTGAATGATGAACTGTGCCGGCGGGCGCAACTGGATGTGATCTACGCCCCGTTTGGTGTATCGCGGTTCGTGCGACACGGCATCCCGAGCGTGAGCCTCATCGTTGACTTGCTGCACCGTGATCTACCGGCCGCCCTGCCGATCGAAGAGGTAAACTTTCGCCACGAGTGGTTCGGCCGCACAGTCAAAGACGCCACGTACGTTCAATGCATTTCACGCGAAGTGGTCGGTCGCCTGGGCGTTCACTATGGCGTGCATCCCGCGCGCTGTTTCCACACCTACATTCCCGTCCAAAATCGGCTGCCGGCGCCCACCGCCACGACCTACGCACCTTCGGAAACTCCCGACGGTCCCTTCTTCCTCTACCCCGCCAATTTCTGGCCGCATAAAAATCACGAGACGTTGCTGGTCGCGTACCGGCATTATGCGCACGCCGCTGGTTCGCGCGCCTGGCCGCTCGTACTCACGGGACAGCCCGATGCGCGCATGAAGCTCCTGCAGGAGTTCACCCAGGGATTGGGCCTCGAACGATCGGTCGTCTTCCTCGGCCACGTTGACGATGCGATGTTCGCCGCACTCTGGACGCGCGCCGGCGCGCTGGTGTTTCCGTCGTTGCATGAGGGCTTCGGTATTCCGCTGCTCGAAGCCATGCGCTTTGGCGTGCCCATCCTCGCCGCAAACACCACCTCGATTCCCGAAGTGGCAGGTGATGCCGGTTTATTCGTGGATCCCACGGATCCGCGATTGATCGCCGACGCGCTCCGCCGCATCGCGATCCGCGAGGGCTTGCGCGAAGACCTGGTGGCACGCGGCCGCGTTCGGCTTGGCGCGTTCTCACTTTCACTCGAGGCCGGACGGCTCGCTCACTTCATCGACTGCGCCGCGCATCGACTTACGCCATGACCGTCCCTCGGTTCACGAACGCTCGCACTCGCGTCTTTGCCATGCCTCTCGCCTCATGAGGATCGGACTCGACGTGGCGCAAACCTGTGTGGAACGCGCCGGCTGCGCGTGGCACGCCGACGCCCTCGCCAAGGCGCTGATCGCCGCAGGGTTGGCACAAGGCCATTCCTTCGAACTGTATCATCACTTCGGCGACTGGGTGAATCAGGACACCAGTCGCGGCACGATGGTCGACGACCCTCGCGTTAACGCGCCTCTGCGTCACATGAACGCCGCGCAAGCACGCGAGTTCTGGCAGGCGATCGAGTCCGGTGAACCGCTGCCCTGCAAACCCGAGGTGGTGATTTCCTTCAGCTACCACGCGCCGAAAATGCCTCACAGCAAACTGGTGTACACCGTCCACGACCTCGTGTTCTGGATGTACCCACCCTTTGCAACGGACGCGACCCGGCTCGTGTGTCAGCGCGAATTGCTGCAGGCCCTCTCGCGGGCCGCCGGATTTCTCTTCGTGAGCGATTACACCCGCCGCGAGTTTGAGCTGCTGCTTCCGGGATGGCTGGAAACGACCCGCCGCCCCTATGCCCTCTCGCGAGGTGCGAGCCGGTTCGCGCCGCGACCAACGGCCCAAACGTGGTCACCCGACGCGCCCTGGCTGATGGTGGGATCGCTGGAACCGCGGAAGAATCACGCCTGCGCCTTGGACGCTTACGAAATCTACCGGTCGCACTCTTCGCACCGACGTCCCCTCGTGTTCGCCGGTGGCCACGGCTGGAAGTCCGACGCCCTGCACGCGCGAATCGCGGGAATGGTTGAACGCGGTGTCCCCCTCCAGCCACTCGGTTACGTCCCTGACGCGGAACTGGAACAACTTTACGCGCGTAGCTTCGCGTTGCTCGCTCCCAGCTGGCACGAAGGGTTTGGGCTGCCGCTCGTGGAAGCCATGACGGCGGGAGTGCCCGCGCTGGCCAGTCTCCGCGCAAGTTTGCCGGAAATTGGCGGTGAGGCGGCGCGCTACATTGCGCCTGAGAATCCGGAAGGATTCGCGGCTGCGATGCTGGCCCTCGAAGCCGATCAGGCGGGTTATGTCCGGCGCGCAGAGGCGGCGCTCGCACGCGGACGGGACTTTTCGTGGTCGGCGACGGCAAACTCCGTGCTCGAATTCATCGAGAAGCTCTAGCTACCTTCGCTGCACGTTTCTCGTCCCACCTCTGCCACCGCATGCTGAATCGCTCTGAACGCCCGCCACCGCCCGCCACCGCCAGAAACGCGCCGCCGTTTTGCGCTGGTCGCGTTTCGCCGGTGAGTCGACGTGGAGCAGGACATCCGTCGGACTCACCCACGCGTCCGTTCCCGGGGCTTCGCCTCTCTTTCGCGTGAATATTCTCTTCGTCAACTACGGCGATTTCACCAGCAACAGTCTGAATCATATTGGCGCGTTCGCGAACCGCCTGACGTTGTTGGGGCACGCCTGCGTTGTCGCCGTGCCGAAAAACCCGAGCAGCATCGCAGTGATCGCAAAGCCACTGTTCACCGCGCACAGTTTTGCCCGGGCGCTGGAAACCGATCCGATCTTCCCCGACCGCCGGCCCGCGGATGTGGTGCATGCCTGGACGCCGCGCGAAAACGTGCGGGAGTTCACGCTGCTCTATCTTCGGCAGTACCCGAGCGCCGCGCTGATCATTCATCTCGAGGACAATGAAGTGTTCCTGTTGGAAAGTTTCGCCCGGCAGCCCTATGCGATCTTGCGCGAACTCTCCGACGAAGAATTGGCCGCGCGACTTTCGCCGCGTTTGTCGCATCCCGTTCGCTTCAAGAATTTCCTGCGCATCGCGCACGGGGTCACGTACATCACCGATCGGCTGCGCGCGTTTGTCCCCGAAGGCACGCCGGCCCATCGCCTGCTGCCAGGCATCGATCGCGCCGTGTATCAACCGGCCGACGCGGATCAGGCGCTGCGGGAGAGCCTTGGAGTCAAAGACAACGAACGGCTGCTCGTCTTCACCGGCAGCACGACCTTCGCCAACCTCGCCGACGTGCGCTCGCTGCTGATCAGCGTACGCTTGATCAACGAGTCCGGCACGCCCTGCAAACTGGTTCGAACCGGAATCAATCCGCCGGAGTTCGACCAGGAACTCACTGCCATCGGAGCGGACTTCGTCATCGATCTCGGCTTCATCGAGAAAGCCCGGTTGTCGCCTCTGCTCGCGCTCGCCGACGTCCTGGTTCAGCCCGGCGCCGCCGATGACTTCAATGACTTTCGGTTGCCCTCGAAAATTCCGGAATTTCTGAGTGTCGGTCGACCGGTGGTCATTCCGCGGGCGAATCTGGCCCGCGAGATGGAGGATGGACGCCACGCCCTCCTGCTCGAAACCGGCGCGCCGGCGGAGATCGCCGAAAAATGTCTACGCGTCTTCCACGATGAATCGCTGGCGCGTCGCCTGAGTGAAGGCGCGCTCGAGTTCGCCCGCTCGCACTTCGATTTGGCGCAGAATACCTGGGCGCTGTTTTCATTTTACGAGCGGGTGAAAGCCGCCGCGATGCCGCGGTTTAAATCCGCCGACACGCCCGCCTCGGAGGATGTGCTCCTGGCCGAAGGCGATGCGGCACTGCGCATGCGGGCCAAAGAACTCACGATCGCCGAGCAGCGCCGCCGACTTCATCAGGCGCAAGCGGAGGAGAATTATCACCGGACGAAGCTTCAGCAGCTGCGGCGGGAGCTTGAGTTACTCCAAGCCCAACGTGACTCATCGGAGCATCGGGCGGCCGTAGCGACCTCCGAGCTCGCGCAACGCGACGAAAAGATTCGTCGGCTGACCCGCTCGTTTTCGTGGCGCGCCACGAGTCCGCTCCGCTCGTTGCGCCGGGCCGTGCTCGATCCGTTCAACGCCGATCCGAAAGCGGCCCCATTGCGTGCGCCCAGCCTGGATACCTCGCTGTTGCACGCGATCGATGAACCAAGCGACTGGTCGGCGGTTTACCCAACGGGCACCGTGCGTGGGTGGGTCCTCGCGAACAATGGCGCTTTGATCGTGGGTGTGCGGTTGCGGACAGCGGAGCGCGTGTTCAATGCGGTCTTCGGTCTTGCCCGACCCGACATCGCCGCGGCTCAACCCAAGAATGCGCAGGGGCTCAACTGCGGATTCACGCTCGAGTTCACTCTGACGCCCGGGCGCGGCCAGGTCGTCGCGCTGGAAGCCTTGACGAACGACGGACGCTGGCGGTGCTTCGCGGCGCCCACCGTCCGCACCCTCGCCGATATTCCCGAAGGCGAACGTCGCGACTACGCGACCTGGGTTCGACGCTTCGACACGCCGACGTTGGAGCAAACCGTTTCGTTGCGCGCGCGCGTCGAGGGTCTCGCGGCTGATCAACGGCCGCTCATTTCCGTCCTCATGCCGGTGTACAACACGCCGGAAGCGTGGTTGCTCAAGGCGATCGAATCCGTGCGGGCGCAAATCTATCCGCATTGGGAACTCTGCATTGCGGACGACGCGTCGAACGCGGCGCACGTTCGCCAGATCCTCGAGGATTATTCCCGACGCGACGAACGCATTCGCGTCACGTTTCGCGATCGCAATGGTCACATCTCGGCGGCGTCCAACTCAGCCCTGGCGCTCGCGACCGGTGAATTCACCGCGTTGCTGGATCACGATGACGAGATCCCTCCGCACGCCCTGGCCGAGGTAGTTTTCGCTTTCACCGCCCACCCGGCGCGCGTGTTCGTCTATTCCGACGAGGACAAACTGGATGAGCTCGGGCGACGCTTTGATCCCTACTTCAAACCGGATTGGAATCCCGATCTGCTGATCGGGCAAAACTACACGTGTCACTTTTCGGCGTTTCGGACCGCCCGGCTTCGAGCGATCGGCGGATTTCGCAAAGGCTTCGAAGGCAGCCAGGATTGGGACCTCACCTTGCGGGCAACGGAGGGTCTTGCGCCAGCGCAGATCCACCACATTCCGCGCATCCTCTACCACTGGCGCGCGATTCCCGGCTCCACCGCCTTGGTCATCGACCAAAAGGATAACTATCCATTCGTGGCGGCCCGCCGCGCACTCGACGAACACCTGTCGCGAGCCCGAATTGCCGGAGAACTGATCGCGGTCGCGGGATATCACTGGCGGATCAAATACCCGATTCCTTCGCCAGCCCCCAAGGTTTCGATCATCATCCCCACCCGCAATGGCGTGGACCTGCTGCGGACGACGATCGACTCCATTCTCGCGAAGACCACGTATCCAAACTTCGAGATCCTGATTGTGAACAACGGGTCCGACGATCCGGCTGCCCTCACGTTGTTCAACGAAGTCCGGGAGTTGGGCGTACGCGTCGTCGATTTTGCGGCGCCGTTTAATTTTTCAGCGCTGAACAACTTCGCCGTCCGGCAAGCGGGCGGAACGATCCTCGCCTTTCTCAACAACGATCTCGAAGTCATTTCGCCCGACTGGCTCGATGAGATGGTGGCGCAGGCCGCGCGCGCGGAAATCGGAGCTGTCGGCTCGATCCTTTATTACCCGGGCGATACCGTGCAGCACGCCGGAGCCATTCTTGGCCTGACCGGTTCGGCGGCAGAACAAGGTGTGGCAGGCCACGCGTTCAAAGGCGCCAAGCGCGGTTCAGAAGGTCAGCGCAATCGCCTTCGACTCGTTCAGAACTACTCGGCGGTGACGGCGGCGTGCCTTGTCATCCGGCGCGACGTTTTCAATCAGGTCGGCGGGTTCAACGAACGGGACCTCGCGGTCGCCTTCAACGACATCGATCTGTGCCTGCGCGTCCGCAAAGCCGGATACCGCAATCTGTGGACGCCGTTCGCCGAGTTCTATCATCACGAGTCCGCCACGCGCGGTCTCGAGGACACTCCCGAGAAAATCGCACGGTTCCAATCCGAGGTTGCCTACATGCGCCGGACGTGGGGTCCGTTGCTGGACGCGGATCCGGCCTACAACCCGAATCTCAGCCTGAACCACGAGGACTTCTCCCTCGCGTTTCCCCCGCGCTAAGTCGGATCCATTCAGCGGAGCACGGATGGACACGATGAACACGAATAAGGACGCCCCGGATCGCGTAAGTTCAGAGAGGCTCGGTCCCGTCATTGCCGGGCATCACCCTGGTCCGCCATCTGGAATCCGTGTGCATCCGTGTTCATCCTTGGTTTTCGATTCCTTCATTGCACCTAAGCGCCGATCGCCCGCGTTGCTATGAGCCTGCAGAGCGTCATCGACACCCCGGTCGCTGGAGCCGCGTATTATCGTCAGCGGATTGAAGTCAAAGGATGGGTCTTTGGTGACTACCGCCACGAGCGGCTGAAACGCGTTTCGGCCCACGCGCCAGCCGGGGAGATTGGCGCCACGAGTCATTTCTATGCGCGCGATGACGTGACCGCTTCGCTCCGTCTGAAAAGTAACGTTCGAACCGGCTTCCGTTTCGTCGCCGCCTTCAACGCCTATCCGGTCAAATCACCGACCGTGGGCATTGAGATTCGAGCCGAGTTTACTGACGGCTCAGTCGTGCCGCTGGCGGGCATCCATGTTGCACTCCTGCCCAACGATTTCACCGGTGGAGCCTACGGGGAGCTTTGCAATCCACAGCACACCACCGTCCGGCAACGCGAACACATTTTTGCGCTCGATCCGACGCCGCCCGCGGCCAATCCGGAGTGCGTCGATTTGCTGGCCGATTATCTCACACCCGGGGCAAGTGTGATTGATGTCGGTTGCGGCGACGGAATCTACTGTGAGCCAATTCGGCGACTTGGTCATGCGTGGCTCGGCTGCGAAGCCAGCCTGGACAGCTTGCACAGCCTCGCGCTGCACAGCCGTCCGCACCGCGCGATCAAACGATCAGTCTCACCCTGGGCCACGCTGCGGCTACCCGCGGCAACGGGAGAATTCGAAGCCGCGATCTGCATTGACGGCCTGGCGCGAACGCGTGAGCCCGATCCGTTGCTGGCGGAAATCGCCCGCGTGACCAAGCATCAGGCCTTTTTTTCCGTGCCAAACGTCGAGACGCTTCCCTTCCTCGCGGACCGAATGATCGTCCCCCGTCACCTGCTCGATCCGCGTCAGTGCAACTTCTTCACCCGGTTCAATCTTCGTCCTCTCCTGCAAAAGCATTTTCGCTCGGTTGAAATCCTGGACTTTGGCCAACAGTCCACCGCATCACCGGATCAGCTTCCGCTCCCGTATCATCTGTTTGCGATCTGCGAGCGCTAGTCTGTTCGCCGCCGCCCATGCCCGTTTTAGCTGCCATTGATTTTCCCCCGACCGGTTCACTCAACGATCCGTTGGCGCTGCAGGTGGAAGGCTGGCTTTATGGCGGCGAAAACCATGCAGCGATCGAAGCGATCGAAATCTGCTGTGACGGCGAGCGCGTGGGTGAGACGTCGATCCTCTTGGAGCGACCTGACGTAGTTCGTTATCACACCCTGCCCGCCGGTACACTCACGGGCTTTGTGGCTCTCGTCTGCGCGCCGCAATTGTTCGGCCGCGAGGTGACCCGACTCGAATGCCGCGCGCGTTTCCGTGACGCGTCGACTGCGATCGGGACCGTGCGCGAGGTTCGCCTGATTCGTCATGATCACCGGGAGAATCACTACGGCGCGCTCGTTCGACCGGAAGAGACGAGACTGTTTCACCGGTCGGATATTTATACCTCAGGACCCTCGGTCGCGGAGATCAGTCCGGATTGTCTCGCGTTGGTGAAACGGTACCTGCCACCGGCGCCCGTCCGTGTTCTGGATGTGGGCTGTGGGTTTGGCGGCTATGGCCGCGCCTTGCTGGCGGCGGGCTATGAGTGGTTCGGAGTCGAGGTGAAGGAGTCGGATTGCGTCGAACTCACCCGAATGGGACTGCCGCATCAACGCGTGGACGGCCGGACGCTTCCATTTGCCGATGCGACGTACGATTCAGCCATCTGCATTGAAGTGTTGGAGCACATCGAAAATCCCGAAGCGTTTCTCAGCGAGATCCGACGCGTGACGCGACGGCGGCTGTTGGTCTCTGTGCCCAACCTCGAACTCATCCCCTACCTGAACCGCTACCTCGTGGTGCCATGGCACCTGCTTGAAGGGGACCACAAAAATTTCTTCACCCGACCCAGCCTGTGGCACTTGCTCGCCCAGTATTTCCGCAAGGTGGAGGTGCTGACGTACGCACCGATTCCGATTCGAACGCCCGAGGGACTGCCGCTGCACAACCACCTCTTTGCCATTTGTGACGTTTGACGCGGGGACGGTGGTTAGGCGGAGCAACGGCCGCAATTCGAACGTTAGGGACACTTAACTGGACCAATGCATTTGAACCCGCGGATATCACGGAGCGTAGCAGCCGCAACCAAGTCAGTGAGAACCGCTAATCTTCGCTAATCATCGCTAATAAAATCTGGGGAACCATCGGGCGCCTGGCGCTTCGCCGATTAGGCGAGGCACGCACGTCACAGCACCGAGTTCGCCTTCCGAAAAATAAGCGAGGATTAGCGTTTCAAAAATGTTGGTGAGGAATGTTCGCAGCGAGGCATCAGGTTTGGATATAGTAGTACGGATAGACGCGGATACTCCAGGATGCAGCCACCAGGCAGTGAAAAGGAAGCCATGACGAACTGGAGGGTGAAATTCGTTCGAGTGCCCTGTTTTGCTTTCAATGCCTTGATCCGCGTCAATCTGCACAATCCCCGGTTGAGTTCGTTTGAATCGATACGGCTTGGAGCATCGGCGATGCCGGCGTCGTTTCCTTCAGGCCGGGCTCATCACAAAAACTAGTCTTGAGCGCTTTGCCCGCCGTCGTCCTGCTGTTCCGTCCATGCAAAGAATATTCGTGACCGGAGCCGCCGGGTTTATCGGCTCGAATTTTGTCGACCGTCTCCTGGCGGACGGCAAATCCGTCGTCGGCTGGGACAACTTTTCGACCGGTCAGCGCAAATTCGTTGAAGGTGCGCTGCAGCATCCTCGCTTCACGCTTTGCGAAGGAGACAATCTCGATCGCGCAGCCCTCACGCGCAGCATGGCTGGATGCGACACCGTCTTTCATTTCGCCGCCAATGCCGATGTTCGGTTTGGCACTGAGCATCCGGAAAAAGATCTGCAGCAAAACACCATCGCCACGTTCAACGTGCTCGAGGCGATGCGCGCGAACGGCATCAAGCGAATTGGCTTTTCGTCCACGGGTTCTGTTTACGGCGAATCCGCCGTCATCCCCACCCCGGAGGACGCCCCGTTTCCGCTCCAAACGTCCCTGTACGGTGCGTCGAAACTGGCCTGCGAAGGACTCCTGCAGGCCTACGCGGAAGGCTACGGGTTCGAAGCGTTTATTTTCCGATTCGTCTCGATTCTCGGCGAGCGCTACACGCACGGCCACGTCTTCGACTTTTATCAGCAACTCCGCGAGCACCCGGATCACCTGCGCGTGCTGGGCGACGGATTGCAACGGAAGAGCTACCTCTACGTCCAGGACTGTGTTGATGCCATCCTCCGCGTGCTCGGGGCATCCCCGAACGCATCAGCCCCGCGCACCCAGATCTACAACTTGGGTGCACCTGAATACGTTCGCGTGAACGACAGTATCCGCTTCATCTGTGGGGCACTCGGGCTCAAGCCGGAGCTTCGTTACACCGGCGGCGACCGCGGGTGGATCGGCGACAACCCTTTCATTTTTTTGGATACCGCAAAAATTCAGGCCACCGGCTGGAAGCCACGGCTCACCATCGAGCAGGGCATCGTTCGCACGCTGCAGTGGCTGCAACAAAACGAATGGGTCTATGCAAGCCGCCGCTGATTCGACTCGTCGTGTGATGGCTGCCGACAAAGATCCCACCGCCGTTTGTCCGATCTGCGGCAGCGATCGACTGCACTACGCGTTTTCGATTCGGCAGACGCGCGTGCTGCAATGCGCTGATTGCAAATTCACCGCGCGGACCTCTCCCACCGCCTCCCCCGCCTTCACTCGCGGCAGCTCGGCGGCCGAGAAATTAGCGCGCACCCCGCCGGATCTGAACCGGGCGCTCGCTCAGATCGTCCGGCCGACGGAACTCTCAGCGCCGATCCAGATCGCCGATTGGGGATGGGACGGAACGCTCGAGGTCCTGACCGGATTTTCCGCGATCGACGGCACGCCAGACAAAACGTTGCCTCCGATCACGCTCTCCGTCGGCCAGCTGGATGCCTTCACCAATCCTCTGCCTTCGCTGCGCAAGCTGAGGTCCCAACTGCTCCCCGGACAACCGGTCGTATTCGTTTTTTCAGACATTCACCAGAGCGCACGCGCCGGAACGCCGGATTGGGAGAAGCAGGCGGAGGAGCGCAACGCGTACGTCGACACGACGACGGCACTCACGATTCTTTACCGCGCGGGTTTTCGATGCATGGGTGTTCGCCGTTTGCGCGAGCGGGTTTCGCTGGAACACTGGTTGTCACACTCCAGCGACAACACCGCTTATCGGCGTGCCCGGCTCGGGCTGATTGGGCTGCTGCCACGGTTCCTGCGCATGCGCATTCACGTGACCGCTCGTGGCGTTCAGACGGCGTTGCTCACGGTGCCACGCACCGGAGAACTTCCCTTGGTTTCGATTGTGGTTCCCGTGTTCAACGAGAAGCCGACCGTCGCCAAGGTGATCGACGCCGTTCTCGCGGTCCAACTGGTGGGTGCCGAGCTCGAGGTGGTCATAGTGGAGAGCAACTCCACCGATGGCTCCCGTGAAATTGTCCAAGGTTACGCCGCGCATCCCCGCGTCACATGTATCTTCGAGGATCGTCCGCAGGGGAAAGGCCACGCCACGCGACGAGGACTTGATCAAGCGCGCGGGGATATCTTGCTCATCCAGGACGCGGACCTGGAGTACGACATCGAAGACTACGTGTCGCTGCTCAACCCGATCATCCGCGGCCACGAAGCGTTCGTACTCGGCTCGCGGCACGGCGGACGCCAACACTGGAAGCTGCGTCAATTCACGAAGCCGTTTCTCGCCGCGTTCTACAACCTGGCCCACGTCCTGGTGACCGGTTACATCAACCTGCTCTTCGGTCTGCATCTACGTGACCCCCAAACGATGTTCAAAGTCTGCCGGCGCGACTGCATCGAGGGCATCGGTTTTCATGCGAACTATTTCAACTTCGACTATGAGCTGCTCCTCAAAGTCGTCCGCAAAGGCTACACGCCGGTCGAAGTACCGGTGAATTATCGGTCCCGCTCGCATGCGGAAGGGAAAAAAATCCGGATGTGGCGCGACGCTCCGCTGGGGCTCTGGATGATCACGAAGCTGCGACTCACCCCGCTCGCGCGCTTCCTGCACATCGGCGAGCCGATCGAATAGGTCGTTCGTCCCCGTTTTCATTCCGCTTTTTGCGATGCTTATCACCCGCTCCCCGCTTCGTGTTTCCCTCGGTGGTGGCGGCACCGACTTGCCGTCCTACTATTCTGAGCACGGTGGATTTCTGGTCGCCGCCGCGATCGACAAGTACGTTTACATCACGAAGCACCGCACGTTCAAACAGGAGATCGTCGTAAAGTATTCACGGCTCGAACGCGTGAATTCGGTCGATGAGATCGAACACCCCATCGTCCGTGAGGCCTTGAAAATGACGGGCGTGACCGAGCCGCATATTGAACTCGCCTCGATGGCGGATATTCCGGGCGGCACTGGACTTGGCTCCTCCGGAAGTTTCACGACGGCCTTGCTCAAGGCTCTCCACGCCTCGAAGAAAAACATCATTTCGCCGGCCGAACTCGCGGCTCAAGCGTGCGAGATCGAGATCGACCGACTCGGTGAACCGATTGGCAAGCAGGACCAGTACATCGCGGCGATCGGAGGCATCACGGCCTTCACGTTTCATAAAGATGGCCGGGTTGAGTACCGGCCCGTCCGCTTTTCGGAGGAGACGCTTTTCAATCTCGAGGACAACCTGCTGCTCTTTTTCACCGGATATTCCCGCAGCGCTTCGGCCATTCTCAAAGACCAGAATGACCGCTCAAAGCAGCATGACCCGGCCATGCTGGAGAATCTGCATTTCACAAAGGATCTCGGCGTCAAATCTCTCGCCTGCCTCGAGACCGGCGACCTCGACGAGTTCGCGCGCCTGATGGACGTCCACTGGCAGCGCAAGAAAACGCGTTCCACCGGCATGAGTAACGCGCAGATCAACGCGTGGTATGACCACGCCCTGCAGAATGGCGCGCTCGGCGGCAAACTGATCGGTGCGGGCGGTGGCGGGTTCCTGCTCTTCTACGCCGCGGATAAACGAAAGCTCCGCCACGCGATGCGCGAGAAAGGACTGCAGGAAGTTCGCTTCCGGTTTGATTTCGAGGGCAGCAAAGTGGTCGCGCAGGATTGAATACGACGATGCACGGATCCGCGCGTCAGTCCGTGGCAGGTGATTTTCCAGTGGCAATCCTCGCGGGCGGCCTGGCGACACGCTTGCGTCCCATCACTGAAAAGGTGCCAAAGCTCCTGGTCGAGGTCGCCGGCGAGCCGTTCTTCACCCATCAGATTCGCCTGCTGAAGGCCGCGGGTCTCACGCGTTTGGTGCTCTGCGTCGGCTTTCTGGGCGAGAAGATCGTCGAGGTTTACGGCGACGGCGCGAAATGGGGCGTCACGATCGACTACGTCTTTGATGGGCCCACTTTGCTCGGGACCGGCGGTGCTCTCATCCAGGCGCTGCCAAAGCTCGGAGAGTGCTTTTACGTGCTCTATGGTGATTCGTATCTGCCGATCGACTTTCGAGCGGTCGGAACGTTTTTCGAGCGGTCGGATAAATCGGGGCTCATGACGGTCTTCGAAAACCGCGAGCGTTACGATTCGAGCAATGTCTGGTTCGAGAACGGCAGCATCAAGGTCTACGACAAAAAGCTCCGCGTGCCGCAGATGCTGCATATCGACTATGGTCTCGGCGTTTTTCGAGCGGAAGCATTCGCCGCATGGCCGCGCGACGCGGTCGTGGATTTAGCCGACGTCCAAAAAGCGCTGCTCAGCCGCGGCGAGCTCGCGGGTTACGAAGTTCATCAGCGCTTTTACGAGATCGGCTCTCCCGCAGGCCTGGCGGAGCTTGACCAAAAGCTGCGCCACGAGGGTGATTTGCACCGCTCCGATCCCTCGTCGGCCGCCTGAACGCTCGGCCTTATTCCAGATCGATCCACGCGACTCCCTTTCCAATTACCATGACGTACTCCGTTCAGCACCTGCAGGAAACTGCCACCATCGTCGCAAAACTCGACCCCGCTGCCTGTGAAGCCTGCGTGCGCGAACTCGTCGACGTACGTGAACGCGGAGGACGGCTCTTTATTCTCGGCGTGGGCGGCAGCGCCGCCAACGCGAGTCACGCGGTGAATGACTTCCGCAAGATCGCCGGGATCGAAGCGTATGCGCCGACCGATAACGTGTCTGAACTTACTGCGCGGACCAACGACGAGGGCTGGCCGACGGTGTTTTCCGAATGGCTGCTGGGTTCACGCCTCAACAGCAAAGACTGCGTCTTCATTCTGTCTGTCGGTGGCGGCAACCTCGCGCAAAACGTTTCACCGAATCTTGTCCTCGCGCTGCAGCTCGCGAAGCAAAAGGGCGCGCGGATCATTGGCATTGTGGGAAAAGATGGAGGCTACACCGCCAGCGTGGCGGACGCGTGCGTGATCATCCCCGTCGTGAATCCGGCCACCATCACGCCGCACTCGGAGGCGTTTCAAGCGGTGGTCTGGCATCTGTTTGTTTCTCATCCGACGTTGAAGGTGCGCCAGACCAAATGGGAGAGCGTCGCCACTCCTCCGGCGGTCTAAATCGCGTCGCGCAATTTTCATCGCCTACCAAATGGAGCTTCGGCCTGCGGTGTTCCTGGATCGTGACGGCACGCTGAACGAACCCATCATTCGTGAAGGCAAACCTTACCCGCCCGCCACGCTGGCCGAACTCCAGCTCCTCCCTGGGGTGACGGAGGGTTGCAAAGCCCTCAAAGCGGCCGGCTTCGTTCTCGTCGTTGTGACGAATCAACCCGACGTGGGTCGCGGCACGCAGTCGCGCGAGCTCGTTGAAACGATTCATCATGAACTGCGTCGACTAATCCCCGAGCTTGACCAGATTGAAGTGTGCTATGACGCCGGCCGTGGAGAATTGTCCCTGCGGCGCAAGCCCGAACCCGGGATGGTCCTCGACGCCGCCAGCGCGGCTGGACTCGATTTGCGGCGCTCATGGCTGATCGGCGATCGGTGGCGCGATATTGACTGTGGCCGGCGCGCGGGTGTTCGCACGATCTTCCTTGATTGGGGTTACGCCGAGGCGCTGCGGGCACAACCCGACTTCCAGGTTCGCAGCTTCATGGACGCGGTCAGAATTGTTCTTGCCCACCCCACCGTCTGAACCCTCCTTCGACCGATGCCCAAGTCGCTCCAAGATCTGAAGGTGAAAATCTACGCCGATGGCGCGGATAAAGCCGGGATTCTCGAGCTCTATGCGAAACCGTACATCAAGGGTTTAACCACGAATCCGACCTTGATGCGAAAAGCGGGCGTGAAGAACTACGAGACGTTCGCCCGCGATATCCTTCAGAGCGTTACGGCGAAGCCACTTTCCCTCGAAGTCCTCTCCGATGATTTTGCCGAGATGCGGCGGCAGGCGGCCAAGATCGCGAGTTGGGGCGAGAACGTTTACGTCAAAATTCCGATCACGAATTCACACGGCGAATCATCCCTGCCATTGATCCGCGAGCTATCGACGGAAGGCGTGAAGCTCAATCTGACGGCTTTGCTCACGCTGGAACAGCTCGATGGGACCATCGCCGCCTTGAACCCAAAAGTCCCGGCGGTCGTCTCGATTTTCGCCGGTCGCGTCGCCGATGCTGGCGTCGATCCTGTGCCACTGATGCGAGAAGCCGTGTCGCGTCTGCGCGCCCGGCCGCAGGCCGAGTTGCTCTGGGCGTCCGTGCGCGAGGTCCTCAATGTGTTGCAGGCCGATGAGTGCGGCTGTCACATTGTTACTGTCACTCACGACATCCTCGCCAAAGCCGCGAAAACCCTCGGCATGGACCTGACGGAGCTGTCGTGCGACACCGTGAAGATGTTCGCGCGCGACGCGGCCGAAGCCGGGTACACGTTGTAAACGCCGCGGCTTGCAAGTGACCTCCCTCGACAAGTCAGGGAAGTTCTCCCCGTTCCTCTGTTCACTGTTTGCCGCGCTGGTTTGCAGCTGCGTGGTGGTGATTCCGTTCCTCCCTTCGCTGGGAGCTGCCGCGCGTTCCTACGTGTTCGAAGTCGACGTCGCGAGCAACGACCCGGGGCAGGCGCAATTTTTCTACGACATCGGCCGCGGCTTCAGCGAATCCGATTCGGTGCATGCCCCGGTGCCCGGCGGATCGGCGTTCACCACGCTGCACTTCCTCCTTCCGACGGGCGATTATCGTCAGCTGCGCTTCGACCCGATCGATCACCCCGGCCAAGTTCAACTAAAGTCCGCCCGCATCGTTACCCTGACTGGAACCGCGATTCACACGTTCAAGCCGTCGGACTTTACGGCCCAAAATCAAATCGAATCGCTTCGGGTGAGCGGCGACGCACTGACCGTCGCAACCGCGGCGAACGGGACGGATCCGAATCTCGGCCTACAACTCGAACGGCCTATCGAACTCGCTGAACACCGGGCCGTGGTATCCGATCTATTGCAGCGCGCGATCCCGGTGTTTGTCGTCTTCGCGGCGGGGCTGATCGCTCTGCGATTCTGTCCACCGGCGTGGCGCCTTCGGGCCCGGGAACGACGAGAGCGCATCCAGGCATTCCTGCTCGCCCATCCCGGTCGGGCGGTCGCGTTGACGGCGGTGTTGGCGGTGGCGGTCAGCAGCTATCCCGTGTTGTTTCTCGGCAAGAGCTACGTGTCACCCAACTTCAGTGACGGCACGAATCTGCTCTACGGCAAGTTCCCCACGCTGCCCGGGTATACGGACGCGACGATGGAAGATGCCAAGGGCTCGGATGTGGGTGCGATCATCTGGCAGCAGGTGCCGTATGCGTTCATCCAAAGTCGCGCGCTGCTGCACGACCACGAATTGCCGCTGTGGAACCGTTATAATTCGGGCGGCACGGTATTGTTGGGCCAAGGTCAGTCGATGTTCGGCGACCCTCTGCACCTGCCGGTGATCCTCGCCGGCGGAGCCGCGTGGGCGTGGGACTTCAAGTATCTCCTCGCGCGCTGGCTGCTCGGCTTGGGGCTTGGACTGCTCGTCCTGCATTGCACGCGACACGTGCCGTCGGCGATGGTCGCGGCGCTCGCTTCGGCGTTCCTTGGTTTCTTCATCTACCGGCTGAATCATCCGGCGTATTTCTCCTTCTGTTACGCGCCGTGGCTGCTGTATGCGTGGGTTCGGATTGCGGACGCCGTGACCTGGAAACAGCTCGCGGGCTGGTGCGGGCTGCTGGTGCTCGCCAGCGTCAGTGAGCTCAACAGCGGCACGGTGAAGGAAGCTTACATGCTGCTGTTCGGAATGTATTTCGCCGGATTTGTCGTAGTGGTGTCCACGGCACGGCCATGGCCGCAGCGCTTGATCGCGGTGGGCGCGGCGATCTGGTCGGCGGTGTTGTTCGTCCTGCTGACGGCACCGACGTGGCTGACGCTGATGGATTCGCTGAAACAGGCGTATACGTCCTACGCGATGCCAACGGCGTACCAAATCCATCCCAGCATCGCCGTCGGATTTTTCGACGAAATCTTCTATCGACCGCTCATCGCGCAGGAGCGGGTCTTCAATCCCTCAGCCAATTTTCTGGTCCTGATGGGGGTGCTCTACTTCGTGGCGACGTTCAGCCGCGCGAAACAGGCACGGCACGCGCGGGCGCTGGCGTGGGGCTCCCTGCTGCCTCTGGCGCTCGTGTTCGGCATTTTGCCGCCGCAGTGGATCGCGAGCGTTCCATTCCTCGGCAACGTGGTACATATCGACAACAGCTTTTCGTGCGTGTTGATCGTACTTTCGGTGGTCATCGCGGGCTTCGGCTGGCGCATGGCGTTTACGCGTTTGGGGACGGTTGATGGGCCCGGTGATCTCGGCCGCGTTGCCGGGTTGTACGCGCTTCTTGTGGTGCCGTGGATTTCGCTGACGCAAACAGTCCACCGACCGACGTTTGGCGAAGGCACGACGTTTACGTTTCTGCATTGGGGACAACGACTGCCGGTCAGCGGCTTTGTTTGGGGCAGCCTGATCGCGCTCACCGCGGCCGGGGCGTTGTTGTTGTGGTCCGTACGTCGGGCGTTGGTCCATCGTTCCCTTGATGCCACCGGCGTCCTCTTGATCGGCCTGGCCCTGACCACGTTGTTGTGGCGGCATGGGCAACACACGACGAACGTGGGCGCGGCTGATTATGTTTTCACTCCCGGAGTCCGCGCGGATTTCCATGCTGCGTCGGCGGCCATCGAAGGCGTCAAAAGCGACGAGCATGAGCCCGAGCGCGATGTCGGTCTTGGCGATAATCTTTTTCCCGGTTGGTCGTCCGCGTATGCGATCGAAGGTGTGGGTGGCGCGGACGCCTTGCTCGCCCCGTATTATCGAGAGCTGATTTCAGGACTTGGCGTTGAGCGAATCTGGGACTGGCGGGTTTACGTTACGGCGGCGCAGTTGCCCACACTCAAAAAGGCTTTGGATTTCCTGAACGTGCGGCACTATCTGGACCAACCCGGTGGCTCGAACCTACCGACCACCCTCGTTCACCGCGTACACCACGCGGACCTGGACGTGTATCGGAGCGAGAGCACCTGGCCACGTGCTTTCTACAGCAGTACGCTCACGACCTACGAAACCCCTCAGCAACTCGGTGACCGCGTGCGTGAGTCGAACGGTCGTCCGTTCGCGAGCGTGCAGGTAACCGACCTCGAGAAAACACCCGCTCTGCGAGCGATGGTCACGCCAAGTTCCACGCTACCGGCAGTGGCGAAGGCACGTCGTTATCAGATCACGAGCAATTCAACCTCGTTCACGGTCGATACCACGGGGCCGGGGATCGTCGTACTCCAGGAAACATGGTTGGACCGGTGTTTTCGGGCGACATTGAACGGCAAGCCGGTGCCCTACTTCCGCGTGAACCATGCTTTCAAGGGTCTCCAAATTCCGCGGGCAGGCACGTACGAGGTGGCGTTCACTTACTGGCCAAGACGGTTTGATACTGCGCTCGCGCTGGCGGCTGTGGGCTTGGTTCTAGCGCTCGTGACGTTCGGCCTCATCCGCGTGCTGCCCCTGCGGCCGCTCTCCGAATGGAGCACGCGCGGAGCCGGCGGGGAAACGCCACTCCTTGAATGACGCCAGCTGAGACGAGCACGGCACCGGCGATCGTTCGGCGCGGACTGCGGCCAACGCGCAGAACCGTGTTCGGCGCAGCGCTGGCGGCGGCAATGACCACGGCACTTGCGTGGTGGGCGCTCTACCTGCCGGAAATGTTTCCGTATGCGCTGGAGGTTTCGATCCAGTCCATCGCGCCCGCGTCCACCCAGGTTTACTTTGATCGCGGCGAAGGCCTGCGCGAAATGGATTCAAGCGCGCAGCGCATCGCGAAAGGCACTACACGGGTGCACCTTTCACTGCCGGCGGGAAATTATCACGCGTTGCGCTTCGACCCCATTGACCGGGGCGGCACCGTCTCTTTCGGGGAACTGCAAATCGTATCGCGTCGCGGTAAGATTTTGCGCCGGGTTCCGCCGACGGAGTTGACGCCCAACCAGCAGATCGAGTCCACGCGGATGATCGACGGCATGCTGGAAATGAAGTCCACGGCCACCGCGGACGACCCACAGTTCTCGTTCACCTTCGAACCGACGCTGCAGCTGAAGTTTGGCGTTTTCGACCAGTTGACCGCCGGCTGGGGCTGGCTGCTGCGCTGGTTCCTGAGCTGCCTGCTCCTCTTTCTCGCGATCGAAAACATGTGGTGTCACCGTGTGGCCCGTTCGCGATCGCTGGTCGCGCTCAGTCGGGAGCGTCCGCGTCTTGCGCTCGCGTTGTTCGCCGGACTTGCCGCGATCGTCTCATCCTATCCGGTCGTCTTCTTCGGCAAGAGTTTCGTCTCCCCCAACACGACGCATCTATTGTACGATGCATTGCCGTCCGTGCCGGGCTATACGGATGCGCGCGCGGAGCGTCCTCGCGGGGCGGATATCGGCGCCATGATGTGGCAACACCTGCCTTACACGGTGCAGCAGAGTCACGCGCTGAAGGCCGGTGAGTGGCCGCTCTGGAATCGTTACACCTCCTGCGGCCTGACTTTGCTGGGCCAGGGCCAGTCGATGATCGGAGATCCGCTGAACTTCCTCGTGGTGCTCACCGGCGGCGCAACGTGGGCGTTCGATTTCAAATACGTCCTTATCAAGGCGCTGTTCGCGTGCGGCCTCGGATGGTGTGTCTGGGCGCTGACGCGCGATTTTGCGGCGGCGGCGATCCTCACCTTTGCGAGCGTGTTCATCGCGTTCTTTAATTATCGCCTGAGCCATCCGTCGATTTTCACGATGGGCTATTCGCCGTGGATCCTGGTGGCGTGGCTCCATCTGACGGGCGCAGTCGATCGGAGGGCGTTTCGCCACGCGCTGCTGCTTTGGTTTGGCCCCAACTGGATGGTCATCACGAGCGGCACCATCAAGGAGGCGTACATGCTGGCCTGCGCGCTGAACTTTACTGGCGCGCTGATCTTCCTGAATTCCGCCGACGTACGAGGAGAAAAATGGCGGCGCGCCGGGTTCGTCGTGGGCGCCGGCATCTCGTTCATTCTCGCCTCGTGTCCGCTGTGGTGGACGTTCCTTGAAGCGCTTTCGTCGGCTTACACGGCGTACGATGTCCCCGGGTTGAGCCAGGTTCCGGGCGCGCGGTTGATCGGTTTGTTCGACGATATCTTTTATCGTGAATTCATGCCGTCGCATGACGTCTTCAAACCTGCCGCCAATTTTCTGATCTTCCTGGGTGTCTTGTGCGCCGTGCTGCAGCCGCGGCGGCTCACGGCCGCTCGACCGATGGTCATCGTAGCGATCACGTCCGTCATTGCCGTCGCGCTGGCGTTTCGCTTTGGCCCGCCCAGCTGGGCGCCCGTTTGGTTGCTGGTGATCCCGTTCGTTCGCAATATCTACAACTTCGATACGATCTTCTCCTGTGTGGCCGTCGTGCATCTCTGCGTGCTGGCCGGCTGGGGTTTCTCTGCGGCGCGGCAGCCGCTGAAGGCCGGCCTCGAGGGAAAATACCTGCAACGCATGGCACTGATCACCGTGGCGTTGTTCATTCCGTATTTTATCGCGAACCCGTCTTATCCGCTGCCCGCGCATGAGTGGAATGGCTGGTCGACGATGTCCGTGGAGCAAGCGGTGGTTTACGCTCACGTCTTGCTGTTGCCGCTGGCCGCCGCCATCCTGATCGTCCTCACCGCCCGCACGCTGCGCGGCCGGACGCTGACGGGTCGGGGCGCCACGCTGGCCGTCGTCGCGCTCGTCGTCCTGCTTGGCCGGCACGGCCAGCATCTCGCCTTGATTCCGAGCACCTTGGTGGCTGCACCCGCCACGCGGGCGGGTTTGCTCGAAACGTCTCCGACCGTGCGCCTGCTGCAGCAGAAAACCGCCGAAGAGCCCGGTCGCGTGATGGGGGCGGGCCGCAGTTTCTTCGCCGGTTTCACCAGCATTTATGGGCTCGAGCAAATCACCGGCGCCAACGCGCTCGAGAACCGGCGACACCGCCAGTTGGTCGAGGCCGCGGGCCTGGTTGCACCCGGCCAATGGATCTATGAACTGCCCGCGAGCGACCGGGCGCGTTGGCGGCCGATTACGAATTTTCTCAACACGCGTTACCTGGCGGCACCGGACAAGTTTCTCCCGTCCACCGAAGGCTATCACAAAATTGCTTCGCTCGATTTCGATGTCTTCGAGAGCGAGCACTGCTGGCCCCGGGCTTTCTTCACGACTCAGCTGGAGCGTTATGACGGCGCCGCGCGCCTGGTGGGCATGATCCGCGACCGCGCCACCGCTGCACCGTTCGCGGCGGTGCAGGACGGCGAGGAAGGCCCCGAACGATTGCCCCTCGTTACTCCACCGATTGTACAACCGGCGGGAGAGTATGAACTCAGCACGAACCGCACGGCGTTTACCGTTGTGACCGCCACGCCCGGCTACGCGATCCTGCACGAAAACTGGCTGCCCGATGATTTTCGCGCCACGCTCGACGGCAAACCGGTGCCGTATTTCCGCGTCAATCACACGTTCAAAGGCATCGTGCTCCCCAAAGCTGGGCGGCACCGGATCCAGTTTGAGTACTGGCCGCGCGGATTCACGCGATCGTTGATCGCTGGGGCCATTGGTTTCGTGCTCATGGCGATCCTCCTGTTTGCCACACGCTGGCTCCGCATGCGTTCATCGGACGCGCCGGTCACCGCGTAGCGTCCCGCCTTGCGGACTTCAGACGCGCTCATGGCCCGGATCCAACAACTCCTGATCGCCGGTGTGGCAGGTGGGATGGTCCTCCTCATTCTGGGACTGCGCTGGACTCTGATTGACCGCTACGCGATCGATCTACCGACGTGGGACGAGTGGGACGCACAGGGACTGCACACCCTCGTCCCGTGGTTCCAACATCAGCCGATGCTGGCCGAGCTGTTCACCCCGCACAACGAACACCGCGTGGTCCTCACGAAGCTGCTCAACCTCGCCGTCACGTTACTGAACGGCCAGTGGGATCAGCGTCTGGAATGTGTGATCAACGCCTTCTTCCCGGCAGGACTCGCCTTGGCGCTCCTTTGCTGGGGCGCCCGCTTTTTGGGGTCGGTGATGAGCCCTATCCTCGTCGCCGTGCTCATCGCGGCATGGGGCCTGCCGTTCGCGTGGCATAACACGATTGCGGGATTCCACTCGCAGCAATTTTTCGTGATCGGTCTGTCGTGCGTGGCATTGGCTTGGCTGCCGTTCACGCCGACCGGCACCTGGCGCTGGTGGCTCGGTAGCTTGGCCAGCGCGCTGGCGCTGCTGAGTATGGCGTCCGGAAGTTTCGCGGCGGCCATCATTCTGCTCGTGGTGGCGATTCAGCTGTCGCGGCGCAGCCTCCGTTTTCGTCAAGTCTGGCCCACTCTCGTCGTGGCAGCGTGCGTGGTCCTCCTCGGCATTCTCATGCGTCACGAAGTCGCGTATCATGCGACACTGAAGGCGGCGAATGCGGCGGATTTCTTCGGGACGTTGAGTCGATTTCTGGCGTGGCCGGCAGTCCCCTTGTGTCTTGGCGCAATCATCTGGCTGCCGTGGCTGGTGGTCGCATGGTCCGTTCTCCGCCGCAAACGCACCGCCGACCGATCGCTGATGGACGCATGGTTGCTGTTCGCGCTTGGAGCCTGGGTTATTCTTAATGTCGTCGCAACCGCGTTCGCTCGGGGCGCCGGGGGTCCCGCGCCGTCGACCCGGTATTTGGATACGCTCGTCCTCGGTAACGTCGTGAATTTTCTTTCGCTCGGCTGGTTGCTGCGCCAGCGCGCGCGCAACGACAAGTCCGACGCCTTGAGGGGAAGCCCGGCATTTGGTCCCAAGACAAATAGGCGGACCATCCGATTAGGCGCCTTTACGAGTGTCTGGCTCGCGGTGGTTGGCGTTGGACTGTATCACGAGTCGAAGTCGGCCCTGCACGGTGACCTGCTCGCGATGCGAGATTCGCAACGGCAGGCGGTCGCGCGCACCCGGGCTTACCTCGACTCCGGCAATCTCGCGTACCTTGAAAGCAAAGACATCCCGTACCCGGGACCCGACTCTTTCGTCGACCGGTTGAACCGCCCCGAGCTCGCCCCGCTGCTGCCGGCCAGCGTTCGTCCGGCGGTCACCGTCATTCCCACGCCGAAGCTACATGGGTTCGATCGTTCGATGTCTCTCGCCCCGTTGCCTTGGGACGAAACGGCGAGCACGGGACTCATGCTCGCGCTGAGCACGCCCGCCCGTTCGCCCGACGCACCGCTGCATCGGGCCATGTGGCGATCCACGTCGCAGGACCACGAGCTCGCGTACGGCGAGTGGACGTTGCATTCGCTCCCGCGATCCGGTCAGCTCGTCTTCGCGCTCGTCGGCAGCACGGGCTCGGCCATCGAGTTTCGTTCCGCCGCGACCGACGAACTGTTGGCGGAGGCTCATCCGACCAACGAACGCGAGTGGTCAATGGCGACGGTCGCGGTGCCCGCCGGCCCAATCGTTCTGCGGGCGCGCACCACCTCACCTGCGGAGCGGCTCGGGTTTACGGAGCCGGTGTTCATGCCCTCGCTCTCGTATGTGGCGTGGCGTACGGCTGCATCCGGGAAGCTGATTCAAAAAATTGGGGCCATGCTGCTGCTATTTTGCCTCGTGGCACTTGGAGTCCTGCACGTGCGGTCCCGTTCAACCCATGACGTCGCGCGCAGCTGAGATTCTCCGGTCGGTTGTGATAGCATTGTTCCTGGCGGTGCTGTGGTGCTGGGTCATTGCGCCACCGCCGGATTGCCCGCATTTTTTTGAGGCGGAAATCAAATCAGCGGTGCCCGGCTCAGCTCGGGTCAGCTACAATCGAGGCGCGGGCTGGCGCGATTCGGAAGCTGCCGAGCAGCAACTTCGGCGCACCGATCAATGGGTGCCGGTTCGTCTGCCTCTGCTGCCGGGCAAGTACCAGGCGATGCGTTTCCAGCCGAGCGACCGTCCGGGATCCGTTCAGTTTCGAAACGCCCGGATCGCGACCTTCGACGACCGCACGGTTCACCGCTTTTCCCTGGCCAGCTTCTGGGTCGACGACTCCGTGGCCAGGCTGCGGGAGACCGACCGGGTTGTATTCGTGGAAACCAAATCGGGAGTTTCTCCGGCCGTACTTTCACTGACGTTCGATCCGCCGTTGCGACTCGGCGTGGGCGTTTGGGCCAATGCGTCGCTCCAGGCTCCACGTTTCGTACTCGCGACGATCATCAGTTTGGCGCTGCTGCGCGGCGGTGCGCGGATCTGGCGGCGGCGCAGCTCGTGCGCGGCGTGGCTGCGCGACTATTCCGGTCAGCATCCGCGCCGTGCGCTCGCCGCCTGCGCCCTCGCCGCCACCGTGGCGGCTTCCTATCCCGTCGTCTTCTTCGGCAAGAGCTTCGTTTCGCCCCAAAACAGCGGGCCGCTGCTTTACGAAAACAGTCCCACGGTTCCCGGTTTCAACGATCCCGACGTCTACGATGCCCACGGCGCGGATACGGGCGCGATGATGTGGCAACACTTGCCTTACGCCGTGCAGCAAAGCCGTGCGCTGCGTCAGGGCACGCTGCCGTTATGGAATCGCGCCAATTCCGCCGGCGTGACTCTCCTCGGCCAGGGACAGTCAATGTTCGGCGATCCGTTTCACCTGATTGTGCTGGCCGCCGGCGGCGCGTCGTGGGCCTTCGACGTGAAGTTCCTCCTGGCAAAAGCCCTCTTTGCGTGTGGCCTCGCGTGGATCGTCTGGGCGATGACGCGCGACTTCGCCGCGTCGGCCATTGTGTCCCTCGCGAGTGCGTTCATCGCGTTCTTCAACTTCCGTTTCAACCACCCGGCGATCTTCAGCCTGTGTTACTCACCCTGGGTCCTTGTCGCCTGGTTCCAGATTTGCGACGCCAAGACCCGACGCGAGTTCATGGCTGGACTCGTCGGATGGTTCGTCGCCAACGCCGTCCTGCTGGCCAGCGGCACCGTCAAAGAAGCCTATCTCCTCGGCCTGACGCTCAACGTCACGGGCGTTTTGATTTTCCGGGGTCAGCCCTGCAGCTGGGCGACAAAAGCGAGATCAGCGACCTACGTGGGCCTTGCGACCTGCGCCTTGCTGCTCGCGACGAGTCCGCTGTGGTGGACGTTTCTGCAAGCGCTCGCGACGGCGTACACAGCCTACGACGTTCCCTCGGCGCTGCAAAACCGTCCGGAGTGGTTCATCGGGCTTTTCGACGATCTCTTTTATCGCGAGTTGATGCCGGGCCACCAAGTCTACCAGCCCGCAGCAAACTTTCTGATGCTGCTCGGCGTCGTGTGCGCGTTGCAGCAACCTCGCCGACTCTTCTCGAATCGCGCCGCCACGGTGCTTCTCATCGTGGCCGGCCTCGCAATTTGCTGCGCCTTCCAGATCGGCCCAAACGGAGGAACAGGTCGCTGGCTGCTCCATGTCCCGTTCCTCCGAAACATTTATCATCTCAACAACGTTTTCTCCTGCGTCGCGATCGTACACCTGCTCGCGCTTGCCGGTTGGGGTTATTCCGTCGCGCGGCAACCGCTCGCGCAAGGCCACGCGACGCGGCTGGCCCTCCGCACCGCCGGAGTCGTCGCGGTTTTGCTGATACCCTATTTTCTGGTGGAGCCGCCGGATTGGACGGCCGGTCACCCGTGGCACTTCGGCCGTGACGTCTCCTGGCCCCAAGCGATCCTGTACGTGCACGTCGGATTGCTGCCGCTCGCGCTGGCCGTTTTATTGTGGGCGGCGGGACGTCAGCTCCGGCGCCAGCCAGTTGGCGCCGGGATGGTTCTCGCCGTCGCGTTGGCTCTCGTTGTCCTGCTCGGGCGTCATGGTCAGCATTTGCCGCTCACGACCGAAACCGGCTTTCTCGTGACGCCGGGGAAGCGGACGGATCTCCTCGCGCGTTCGCCAGCGGTGGAGTTTCTACAGCGTGAGCTCAGCGGCGAGCCCGGACGCGTGATCGGCACCGGTGCAAATTTCTTCCCCGGTTTCGCGACCGTGTACGGTTTGGAAGGAATCAATGGACCGAACGCCCTCGAAAACGCGCGCTATCGTGAGCTGACGGAAGCCGGCGGAATGGCGACGCCCGGTGATTGGCGGTTCGAGATGAGCGCTTCGGCTCTGCCGCAATGGCGCGCGTTGCTTGATTTTCTCAACGTGCGCTTTGTCTCAGCCCCCGTGGAAGCCATGGTTGATCCGCCGGGTTACGAACGCGTGGCGCGAACTGACTTCGACGTCTTTCGATCCTCGCACGCGTGGCCCCGAGCATTTTTTTCCAGCCGTATCGAAACGTACACCACGCCGGCGGATCTCGTGCACTTGATCCGGACGCGCCCGCCGGGCGAACCGTTCGCCGCCATGCAAGCCGGCGAACCGCTCCCTTCTGTCGTGACGTCAGTCGGTTCAAATGAGTCGCGTACCACGGTGCCAGCCCGCGACTATCTGCTGGAGCCGAATCGCACCACGTTCACCCTCGTCGCTCCGAGTGCGGGTGTCGCCGTGCTGCACGAAACGTGGTTGGCCGACGATTTCCGCGCGACTGTGGATGGGCGCGCCGTGCCTTACTTTCGGGTCAATCACGCGTTCAAGGGTATCGTTCTGCCGGCGGCGGGAACCTATCGCATCGCCTTCAGCTACTGGCCCCGCGACTTCACCCTCACGCTCTGGCTGAGCGCCGCGGGTGTCATCCTCTTTGTCCTGCTCTGTGTCAGCGCACTTCGTTGTCGAACGTCGGCCGACGGCGGCTGAGTCTGCCTGCCGGGAGCTGATCGGCTTGCGCCGCCCTGCAGGCGCGCTCAACCGGGTTTCGGAGCGCGCGCGAGCGCGCTGGCCTACCTGGTGCGGCCAGGCGCCGTTCAGCTGGGCCGGAGTGACCTATGCGGCCCGGATGGCCCGCGGCATTTGCCCTTGCTTGTTCAACCGGCGAACCGCGTAAATTGTGGGGAATGCCGACGCTTGATGAGGAATTTTATCGCTCGAAATCATGGGGCACGGTGGCGATCCGCTCGGCCCGTGATCTGCCCAGTTTGAAGCTGCACTACCTGATGGAACTGCTGGGGCAGAGGGCGAATAAGTCGGCACGGCTCCTCGAAGTCGGCAGCGGCAGCGGCCGGATCCTCTCCAGCATTCATCAACGAGACCCGGATCTTGAACTCACAGGAATCGATCTAAGTGCCGAACAAACCGAACTCGCGCGCAGCAACCATCCGACGATCACCTTCGTCTGCGGCAACGGCGAAGCGCTGCCGTTCCCGGACAACAGTTTCGATTTCGTGATCTTCTTCGACTACCTCGAGCACATCGAACGTCCGCGGCAATCCCTGGTGGAAATCGTGCGGGTGCTGAAGCCAGGTGGCCGTCTGCACCTCGTGTGTCCGGCTGAACGCCAGAGCATCTATGGACTTTCTGCCTGGCTGTTTCGGCGGCATTTCAAGGAATCGACCGCCGGCCATATCCAGCGCTTCTCTCGCAAGGAGCTCGAGCAACTCGTCACGGAAGTCGGCCTCCAGATTTCAAATCGGCGGTACAGCTATCACCTGCTGGGCAGCTTGATGGACTACACGCTGTTTGCGCTGATGCTGCACCCGCGGGTGTACGCAACGTACTGGAGCGGTAATCCGTATTACGCCCGCAGTGAAGCCGCGCCGCGCAAGGGTTTGTTTCAACGGCTGCTCCAATTCGGCAACGCGATCGCCTACTTCGAATCCAAGGCTCTGGGCAAAATCGCGCCGACCGCCACTGCCGTTCATCTCACCGCCGGAAAGCCTGCCTGGTAGAACCAAAGCCCACGCCGCTGGTCCCTGCCGCTGCCGCCACCGTTTCCTCTGGTCAGCACCGTTACGGTCCTCTTGGCTTGCTCTTTTCTGACTCACTCATGGCTAAAACTCTTCTCGTCACAGGTTCGTCCGGTCTGATCGGATCAGAAGTGTGCGTCTACTTCGCCCGTGAACTGGGGTTCACCGTCCATGGCGTGGACAACAATCAGCGCGCCGTTTTCTTCGGTCCGCAGGGCGATACGAGGTGGAACCAGCAACGGCTCGCGAGCGAGTTGAAGGGGTTTGTGCACCATGAACTCGACATCCGCGATCGGGCCGGGGTGCTGGCGCTCGTCAAATCGGTTCGGCCCGACGTGATCGTGCACACGGCCGCTCAACCGAGCCATGACCGCGCCGCCGCCATTCCGTTTGACGACTTTGACACCAACGCAGTCGGAACGCTGAACCTTTTGGAGGCGACGCGGCAGGCTGCGCCGGAGTCCCCGTTCGTGCACATGAGCACGAACAAGGTTTACGGCGACGCCCCGAATCGCATCGCGCTCAAGGAATTCGAAACCCGTTGGGATTATGCCGACCCGGCGTATGAACACGGCATCGCGGAAACATTCACGATCGATCAATCGAAGCACTCACTGTTCGGCGCGTCCAAAGTCGCGGCCGATGTGATGGTGCAGGAATACGGGCGCTATTTCAATTTGCCGTCCTGCTGCTTGCGCGGCGGTTGCCTCACGGGTCCCAATCACACCGGCGTCGAGCTGCACGGATTCCTTTCGTACCTGGTGAAATGCAATCTCGAGGGCCGCGAATACAAGGTTTTTGGATACAAAGGAAAACAGGTTCGCGATAATATCCACTCGCTCGACGTCGCGCGATTCATGGCCGCCTTCGTCGCGGCGCCGCGCACGGGAGAGGTTTATAATCTCGGCGGCGGCAAGGCGAACAGCACGTCCATTATCGAGGCCTTCAAGATCACCGAGAAGTTCACCGGCCGCGCCCAGAAGTACACGTATCTCGACGAGAATCGGATCGGCGACCACATCTGCTATTACTCTGACCTGCGAAAAATGCGGAGCCACTATCCGCAGTGGGACATCACCCAGTCGCTCGAAGATACGATCCGGCAAATTGTCGAAGCGTGGCAGCGGCGCGCTGCGGCGGTCTAATCGTACGGCGCTCCCGGTGGCCTGAGATCAAGCGAGGACCGCTCCCACGTTGATCACGCGCCTGCCACCGCCGGGTTCCCCGTTCGACTCGCCGCTTTGAATACGTCAAACTCAGCTGCGCAGGGCGTGCCGTCACTGACGGGCGGGCGCGTGTTCGGCTTGGATGTGCTGCGCGCCGCAGCCATCCTCAGCGTCATTTGCGCGCATGCCCTGCATGTTTTTTATCCGCACGTGTACCAGGTTGGCTTGCTCGGTCACGGCGGGTTTTACGGCGTTGAACTTTTCTTCGTGCTGAGTGGATTTCTGATTGGCCAGATTCTACTTCGGCTTGGCGAAGACCTGCGCACGCCTGCAGCGCTGGGAGTTTTTTATGTGCGTCGGTGGTTCCGCACGCTGCCGCTGTTTTGGTTGTTCATCGCCTTCAATGTCTGGCTCGAATGGCACCTCCACGCGCGGGCGATTGGCGGAAAAGAGATCGTCGAACACGCGCTGTTTCTCCGCACGATCGCGGTCAATCGCATCGGTTTTATCCCCGAATCTTTCAGCCTCGCGATCGAAGAGTGGTTCTACCTGCTCTTCCCGGCCGTCCTCTGGATCGGCCTGAAATGCCGGATTCGGTTCACGACGGTCTTCCTGACGACGGCGGCCGGGTTCTATCTCTTCTCCACGATCGGGCGCGTGCTTTCCGCTGACCGGCCCGGCATCGACTGGACGAGTTGGCAACGGGTGCTGGTCATCTACCGATTCGACGCCTTGATGACGGGCGTGCTCGCGGCGTGGTTTGCGCGCCGTTTTCCGGATACGTGGAGGCGCGCCGCCGTTCCAATGGCTATCGTTGGATTGGTGCTGACCTTCGCGATGTACGCCAGCCTTTGGCGCCCGGCCGGTAATTTTTTCACGTCGGCGCCAGACTCGTTCTTCGCCCGCACGTTTCGATTCAATCTCATCTCGCTCGGGTTCGCACTGCTGCTGCCAGCCGCCTCGCGTTGGCGGATCAGTCGGCCTACGCTCGTCGCCAACTCCGTTCAAAACGTCGCGCTCTGGTCTTACTCGATGTACCTGGTGCACCAACCGGTCATTCAGCTGTGCCATCAACATCTGTTTCCCCAGTGGCGTACCTCGCCGATGGAAGCCGCCGCCACGTTCACGGTTCAAATCGCCCTCACGATCGGAATCAGCGCAGCGTTGTACCATTGGTTTGAGGCGCCGTGCACCCGATTGCGCGAGCGCGTGGCACCCGAGGTGGCGCGGATCCTCGGCCAAGCGCCCGGAATCTGAAGCGTGAGCTGAGGGCAGCTCGACAATTTTTACTTTGTCGAACGCTTCTTTCTGAGCAGAGTTTAGGCGGCCAAGTTCAATCAGCCGCCCTCCCATGACATCGTCGATTCACTCCCTCAGATGCGGAACTGCGTTCCTCTCGGCGATGGCTTTCGCGGCCCTTTGCTCCGCGCAGGCACCGATCAAGGAATCTCCGTTTATGCCGGCGGCGAGCGCAGCCGCGCCCGCCAAAGCCGGCGCATCCGCCTACGAACTGGCCGGCATGAGTGTTGCCGGCAAAGCGACGTTGCTGAGCATCGTTCGAACGAGTGACAAACGCAGTATTTGGGTTCCAGTGGGCCAGACCGTCGGCGAAATCACGGCCGTGAGCTATGACGCCAAAACGGATCAGGCCACCATCCGAGCGGACGGTAAGCTGCTCACGCTCGGTCTCCGCAAATCAGCCGTCGTCACCGGTCCGGCGGCCCGACCCGGGACCACGCAGCCCGCCTCAGGTGGGCCCGTTTTGAATCCAACGCCGAGCCGTCCTGCGGGCCAGCCCGTGCCTCTTCCCGCCAACGTGCAGGAAGAAAAAGAAACGGAAGCACGGATGTTGGTGACCGACCTGCTCGAAATCGGACAGGAACAACGGCGCGCGTACGAGGAAGCTCAGCGCAAGGCGGCCGCCAACGGACCAAAAACGTCTCCCGCGTCAGCGCCTGGTCCCGTGAAGAAATAGTCGCGCCTGCGAGTCGTCGCGTGTGTTTCGCTGGAGCTGGGCCAATACGCAGGGCAAGTTGGGCCTGACGGCATGCGCGCGGTTCGATCGGTAGCCGATGAGGTGATCTCCGCTCAATGAAACGACGACAGCATCGTCGGATGAGATTGGCGACAGCGCCAAGTTTCGTCTTCCGCCGCGGAGTGACCCGTGTTTGTTTCGCCGCACATGAAATTACTCATCTCGGGAGTGTGCGGCTTTGTGGGCAGCACGCTGGCGCGCGCACTTCTCGCGACGGGCAAGGGCCACGAGATCTTTGGCTTCGATAATTTCATCCGCCCCGGCAGCGAGGGGAACCGCGATGAGCTCAAAAAGCTCGGGGTAAAGCTGTTTCATGGTGATCTGCGGAGTGCGAGTGATCTGGAGCCGCTCCCCGCCGCGGATTGGGTCATCGATGCTGCCGCCAATCCGAGCGTGCTGGCCGGGGTGGACGGTCGCACCAGTTCGCGGCAGCTGATCGAACATAATCTCCTGGGGACGGTGAACATGCTGGAGTACTGCAAACAGCACCGGGCCGGCTTTGTTCTGCTCAGCACCAGTCGCGTTTACTCCATCCCGCCACTCGCCAATCTGAAGGTCGAAGCCGTTGACGGTGCGTTTCGTCCGGCCAGCATGCTCACCCTGCCGACTGGGATGACGGCGGCCGGAGTAGACGAAACATTCCCGACCGGCGCCCCTGTTTCCCTGTACGGCGCGACCAAGCTTGCATCCGAAGCGCTGGCCCTGGAGTACGGTGAAACGTTCGGTCTCCCGGTCTTCGTGAATCGGTGCGGCGTATTGGCCGGAGCCGGACAATTCGGCCGTCCCGATCAGGGCATTTTCGCCTACTGGGTGAACAGCCATCTGCGACGCCGACCACTGAAGTACATCGGTTTTGGTGGACTCGGGCACCAGGTTCGGGACTGCCTTCATCCGCGCGATCTGGTTCCAGTGCTCGAACAACAATTTGCCGCACCGAAACTGACCGCACTCGAGCGCATTGTTAACCTCTCGGGAGGCATCGCGTCAGCACGCTCGCTGCACCAGCTGAACGCGTGGTGCGACGCCCAGTTCGGTCCCTCTTCGGTGAAGAGCGACGAGACGCCACGCCCGTTCGATATTCCGTGGATCGTGCTCGATCATACGAAGGCGTCTCGGCTCTGGAACTGGCAGCCGCAGGCCACGACTGAGCAGATCCTCACCGAGATTGCGGCTCATGCCCGCGCTCATCCCGAGTGGCTCGACATCTCAGCGCCGCTCTGATTCTCGTTCGAGCTGCATGCCTGCGTCGAGCGCGCCCCTCAACCTCCTGTCCGTCATCATTCCCGCGCGGGATGAGGAAGAGTCGCTGCCCGGAACGATCGAAGACATTTTTCGCACGCTGACCGCGGAAAACGTGCCCCACGAGATCGTCGTGGTGGACGATGGCAGTCGCGATGGCACGTGGCGCGTGTTGGAGGAGTTGAAACAGAAATTCCCCACCCTTTCCCCGACCCAAAACACGGAGGCCCATGGTTTCGGTCGCGCTGTCGTCTGGGGCTTGGACCATAGCCGGGGTGATGCGGTGGTCATTATGATGGCGGACGCCTCGGACTCGCCCGTCCATGCGGTCAAATACTGGCAGTTGCTGAACGAAGGCTACGATTGCGCGTTCGGCAGCCGGTTTATGAAGGGTGGCAAGGTCATCGATTACCCGCGCGTAAAGCTCCTCGTGAACCGACTCGCGAATTTCTTCGTCCGCGTGGGATTCAATATCCCCCTCAATGACACGACCAACGCGTTCAAGGCGTACCGTCGCACGGTCATTGACGGTTGCCGTCCGTTTCTGGCGCCGCACTTCAATCTCACGGTCGAAATTCCGTTGAAGGCGATCGTTCGGGGGTTCACGTACGCGGTCACACCAATCTCGTGGCAAAATCGCAAATACGGCGAGGCGAAGCTCAAGATCAAGGAGATGGGAAGCCGCTACTTCTTCATTTGCGCGTACGTTTGGTTGGAGAAGTACTTCAGCCGCGGCGACTATCGTCATCATTGAGGAAACGTGGCGCGGTGGTTGGTAGGGGCGGCACATTGTCGGATTCGCGGCAGCCAGCTGGGGCTGTCGAAAAATCCTTGTTCACCTCAAGGCTGTTCGGTTTGATCTAGGATCCATGATTTATCTGCTCGGCGGTTCCGGTTTTGTAGGCCACGCGTATCAAGCTCTCCTGACCCGAAAGGGAATCCCGTTCCGGAATCTGCGGCGCGAGGACGTCGATTATACCAATCCCAAGGTTCTGACGGCAGCATTGAAGGCGGACCGGCCTGATTTCCTGATCAACGCCGCCGGCTACACCGGAAAGCCGAACGTCGATGCCTGCGAGCTGCACAAGACCGACTGCCTGTTCGGCAATGCTGTTCTCCCGGGGTTGATCGCAGAAGCCTGCAATGCGGCCGGCGTACCTTGGGGCCACGTGTCCTCAGGCTGCATTTTCACCGGCGCCCGTCCGGACGGCAGCGGCTTCACCGAGGCCGATGCGCCGAACTTCACCTTCCGCCAAAACAACTGCTCATTTTACAGCGGCACGAAAGCGCTGGGCGAGGAAGCGCTCGCGGGAGTTCCAAATCTCTACATCTGGCGGCTGCGGATCCCGTTCAATGAAGTCGACAGCCCGCGCAACTACCTGACCAAGTTGATGCGCTACTCCCGGTTGCTTGAAGCCGCCAATTCGATCTCGCAGCTGGAGGAATTCTGCGCGGCGACGTTCGCGTGTTGGGAGAAGCACGTGCCCTTTGGCACCTACAACGTCACCAATCCCGGCCATATCACGACGCGCCAGGTCGTCGACTTAATCAAAGCCAGTGGCGTGTCGAAGAAGGAATTTTCGTTCTTCGCCAGCGAAGACGAATTCATGCACGTCGCCGCCAAAACCCCTCGTTCCAATTGTGTGATGGATTCAACCAAGCTCGCGTCGGTTGGGATTACCCTCACGCCGGTCGTCGACGCGGTCGCTTCCGCCCTCCGCAACTGGCGGCAGGAAGCGGCCTGAGACCACCTCGTTCATTTTTGCCATTCCACTACCCTGCGTGAATATCCTCGTTACCGGCGGCTGCGGCTTCATCGGATCCAATTTCATCCGTCAGCGGCTGACGGAAAAAAACTCCCCGCTCACCAAAATCGTCAACCTGGACGCGCTGACTTACGCGGGTAATCCAGCGAATCTCGCCGATCTGGCGAGTGACGCGCGATATGTTTTTGCGCAGGGTGACATTGGCGACACGGCACTTGTTTCGCGGCTCCTCGGCGAGCATACGATCGATGCGATCGTCAATTTTGCCGCCGAATCGCATGTTGATCGCTCGATCGATTCACCGGAGCCGTTCGTGCAGACGAATGTGGTTGGCACGCTCCGGCTCCTGAACGCCGCGCGGCTGCACTGGTCGAAACTTCCTGAAGCGAAGAAGAGCGGCTTCCGATTCCTCCACGTTTCCACGGACGAAGTCTACGGCACGTTGTCTCCGACGGACCCGGCGTTCACTGAGGAAACTCCGTTCGCGCCGAATTCACCGTACGCCGCTTCGAAGGCGGCGAGTGATCACCTCGTCCGTGCGTATCAGCACACGTACAAGCTGCCGACGCTCACGACGAATTGCTCCAACAACTACGGGCCTTATCACTTCCCCGAAAAGCTGATTCCGCTCGTCATCCTCAACGCGCTCGAGCGAAAACCGCTGCCCGTCTACGGCGACGGCATGCAAATTCGCGACTGGCTGTATGTGGAGGATCACGCGGCAGCGATTTGGTTGGTGCTGCAGCGCGGACGGGTCGGCGAAACCTACAATGTCGGCGGATTGAACGAGAAGCCGAACATCGAGATCGTGAAAACGATCTGCGCGCTCCTCGACCAGAAATCTCCGCGAAGCGACGGTACGTCGTACGCGACTCAGATCACCTACGTCGCCGATCGCCCCGGCCATGATCGTCGCTACGCGATCGACTGCGCCAAGCTGCAGAAAGAACTGTCCTGGGCACCCCGCGAAAACTTCAACACGGGCATCAGCAAAACCGTTGATTGGTATCTCACCCACCGCGCGTGGGCGGCGGACATCACCGCGAAGAAATATTCGCGCGAACGCCTCGGCACGGGCTGAGCAGTGGCTTCGGGCGCAACGTGAGCTGCAGCTCCGTGTTGCGTTTCCTGCGTCCATTCTGCGACCGTCCTCCACCGCTTCATGAACAGAAAAGGAATCATCCTGGCCGGCGGCTCCGGCACCCGCCTTTATCCGCTGACCATTGCCGTGAGCAAGCAGCTCATGCCGGTGTACGACAAGCCGATGGTTTATTACCCGCTCTCGACGCTGATGCTCGCGGGTATTCGGGAAATTCTCATCATTTCGACGCCGAATGATCTTCCTTCGTTCAAGCGCTTGTTGGGCGATGGTTCCCAAATTGGACTTACCCTCTCGTATGCGGAGCAGCCCAGTCCTGATGGCCTCGCGCAAGCGTTTCTGATCGGCGCGGACCACGTCGGCGACGCACCTTCGGCCCTCGTCTTGGGCGACAATCTTTTCTACGGTCACGACCTCACGCGTTCACTTGAACGGGCCGACGGGCGACCCTCGGGCGCGACGATCTTCGGGTACCATGTCGCTGATCCCGCCGGTTATGGCGTGGTTGAATTCTCCGCAGATGGTCGCGTGCTTTCCCTCGAGGAAAAGCCTGCCCAGCCCAAATCGAACTACGCGATCCCCGGCTTGTATTTCTACGACAGCGACGTCGTCAGCTTCGCGCGCTCCCTCAAACCGTCGAAGCGCGGTGAACTCGAAATCACGGACCTCAACCGCCTCTACCTCGAGGCTGGCCGGCTGCACGTCGAGGTGCTCGGTCGTGGTACCGCGTGGCTCGATACGGGAACTCATGACTCGCTTCTCGATGCGGCGCAATTTGTGAGCGTCATCGAGAATCGCCAGGGACTGAAGATCGCGTGTCTCGAAGAAATTGCCTTCCGTCAGGGTTGGATTGATCGGAGTGGACTCGAGGCGAACATCAAGAAACTCGGCAAGTCGAGCTACGGAGCTTACCTGCGCAAGGTTCTGGCTGAAGTCGGTTAGTCGGACCAGCGCCCGCACGCGAGACGTCCCTCTGCCGACCTCGCTCATGGCTGTTGCTTCACCTGACGTTTCGAAGTGAACTCACGGTGACCGTCTCCTTCATCATCCCTCTCTACAACTGCCTGGCGCTGACGCAGGCCATGGTAGCGAGCCTGCAAGCGACGATGCCGCGCGATGTCGCGCCTGAAATCATACTCGTCGACGACGGCAGCACCGACGGGACGCGATCCTGGCTGCAAACCCTGGCTCCGCCGTTCCGCGTGATTCTCAATGAGGTGAATCTTGGATACGCAGGTGCGAACAACCGCGGCGCCGCCGTTGCGACGGGCGAGGTCCTGGTTTTGCTCAACAACGATCTCGTCCTGACGCGGCGCTGGCTTGAACCCATGCTCGCCGCGTATCGTCAGCTCGGCGCTCGAGCGGGTGTCATCGGCAATGTTCAACGCCGCGCCGACACCGGCGCCGTCGACCACAGTGGCGTGTTCATCAACTTCAAAGGCAAGCCCGAGCACCAACGTTCACTGCTGCCGGGCTGGCTGCGATGGGTGCGCCCGGTCGTGCCGGTGGCGGCAGTGACGGGTGCATGCGCTCTGACGAACCGGGAATTGTGGGAGAAGCTCGGCGGTTTCGATGAACACTTTGTCAATGGCGGTGAAGACGTGGATTATTGTTTCCGCGTTGCCCGGGAAGGACGCGTGAACGCCGTCGCCCTTCGCAGTGTCATTCGCCATCATGTGAGTGCGTCGCCTGGTCGGAAACGGCGCGACGAAGAAAACAGCCGCCGACTGGCGCAGAAATGGCGGCCTGAGCTGGAGCAACTCGCACTCCGGCAATGGTGCTGGCATTATCTGCACGAAAACTGGAACGCGCCGCAGGGCGCAGCGGACCACGCCACCGCGCGTGCGGCCCTCTTCTATGCGATGCACCTTCGAGCGTCGCCGCCCCATCTCGCCGTCACCGGAATGCACGCAGCCATGAACCGCGAAATGGATCGCTGGAGCAGGCTGCTCGATTAACGGCTCCGCGCGCGTTGGGTCAGTTGGCCGTTCGACGACGACGACTCTCTACGCCTCGAACGACCGCGGATTTCACGAATCCTCGCGGATATCCGATCGCATCGTCAGAATCCATCCGCGCCCATCCGCGAAATCCGCGGCAAAAAGGATCGAGTGCTTGTGAAATGACGTTGCGGCTCCGGACGGCGGAAGCGACTCACGTCGTCGGAGTTCACGGAGGGGGGCTGGCGAACGTCGTGTTCTGCGCCCCAGCCCAACCACGCGGGTCGCAACGCCACAGGTCAGCTACTGCGCAGTACCTCACGCACCACGGCCTGCGGACGTTGGTTCAAGGTCAGAAACATGCGGCCGATGTATTCGCCGATTATTCCGAGCAACACCAGCTGGGCGCCGCCGAAAACCGTCAGCGCGGCCATCAACGAACCCCAACCGAAGGCCGGGCCGCGGTGCGTGACGCGTAACCAAACGACCAACACGAAACCAAGGACTCCGCAAAAACCGGTCACCAAGCCGAGCACGGTGGCCAGGCGGAGGGGCAAAATGGAAAAGTTGATCCACGCACTCAGCCACAGCCGAAGCAACCGTCCAAGCGTATAGCCACTCGCGCCGGCTTTGCGCGGTTCGTGTCGCACTTCGAGCGATCCAATCCGCTGGGTCACTTGCAGCAGCAATCCGTCGATGTACGGCGCGGGTCCGCTGTTTCTCGCCACTTCCTGCGCCGTGAAAGCTGTCACGCAACGGAAGCTCGACAGATAAAAACCGGCGGGCTTTTCGAGCGCCCAATCCGTCATGCGGTTCGTGAACCAACTACCGAAGTTGCGCCACGCGGAATGCTGTTTCTCCGCGTAGTGGCCAAACACCACGTCGACTCCGGTTTGCTGCGCATGTTGCCAGAGCCTCACCGCTTCCACCGGTGGGTGCTGGCCGTCGTCGTCCAAATTGACGATGTGACGGCCCCGCGCCTGCCGCCAGCCTGTCAGCACCGCATTGTGCTCGCCGAAGTTTCGCGCGTGCTCGATGTAGGTCAGCGGCACCTGCGTCGTATCGAGCAATTCACGACAGACGGCGCGGGTGTTGTCGAGGCTCCCGTCGTTCACGAGGATGATCTCGTGTCCGCCCTCGATCGCGAGGCCCCCGATCTCCTTGACCAACGCTCCGATCGTGGCCGCGCTGTTGTACAGCGGAATCACAAAACTAAGCGCAACGGGAGTGGGGGTCATGGCTGGCTCCAGCGGAAGATTTCATCGCAGATTCGGTCCACGTCGTCGCCGGTAATTCCGGGATGGACCGGGAGGCAGACAACTTCCGCGCAGGCCTGTTCGGTGATTTTCAGCTTCAACTCTGGCTGCGCGTAAGCGGGCTGGTGGTGAATCGGCGTCGGATACAGAATTCCGCACATGATGCCCTGAGCCGCGAGATGATCACGCAAGCTGTCGCGACGTTCCGTGCGAACGGTAAACTGATGCCAGACGGGTGCCGTGCCCTGCGCGACCACGGGCAGCCGCAGGCCCGCGTTCGCCAGTCGGTTGAGGTAACGCTCCGCCAGGTTGCAACGAACCCCGTTCTCCGCGTCCAGGTGCCGCAGCTTGACGCGCAGCACCGCGGCCTGAACTTCGTCGAGCCGGCTGTTTCGCCCGGGCACATCGCTGACGTAACGTTGAGACCAGCCGTACTGACGGAGTAAACGGACCTGCTGAGCAATCGAGCGCTGCGTCGTGAAGACGGCGCCGCCATCGCCCAAAGCTCCTAGGTTTTTCGTGGGATAAAAGCTGTAAGCCGCCGCATCCCCCCACGTGCCCGCCTTTCGTCCGCCAATCATGGCGCCTTGGGATTGCGCACAATCCTCCACGACTTTGGCGCCATGAGCACGCGCCAGTTCGACCATCCGGGGAACGTCGGCGGGCTGTCCATAAAGGTGAACAGGCACGATCGCTTTGATCTGTCCGGCCGCGCGATTCAGCGCTGCGGCCACAGCCGGAACTGACATCAGCATCGTGTCTGGATCGATCTCCACCAGGATCGGTTTGGCTCCAATTTGCTGGATCGCCGAAACGGTGGCGCTGACCGTGTTGGCGACGGTGATGACGCCATCGCCCTGCGCTACGCCAACCGCGCGCAGCGCGAGTTCCAAGGCCTCCGTGCCGTTGGCGACACCGATGACTTCTCCCGCTGCATGATACAGCGCAAATTCGCGCTCAAACGCGTCGACTTCCGGCCCCAGGATGTAGTGCCCGCTCGTCAGCACGCGATCGATGGCGGCGCGGATTTCGTGCGCGTGGGCCAGAAATCCTGCCTTCGGATCAGCCGTGAGTAAAACGCGTTGGGCCATGTCCGCTCAATCGTCCAGGGTACGCCGGGTGCTGCTGTGCCGCCCGTTGGGGGCCGGACCTGCAGTCGACAAAATCGTAATGGTCCGATCCCTACACATTTTGACCTTTCTGCCATCAAGCGCGGCGAGCGACAACCGAAAACCGGACTCGAACGAAAATGCCCAAGATCGATGTTTATGATCTTGCGCCGCGAACTCCGCTCAGCTTCTACCGGTCATCGCCGAGGATCCCTCCCCCGTCGCACTCGCTTTGAGCTTTTTTCGTCGGTTTGCCCCGATCTTAATCCTGTCGATCGTGAGCCTCACCTTGTGGTGCGGCGTCACGCATCGGTGGTCGTTGGTCGAATGGGCCACCCCGATGCAAATGCACGGCGACCCGCTGGAAATTTATGCGCGGGTGGAGGCGGCCAGGGAGGATCTAACCCAGCCCTTGAGCGGATTTTCGTCGCTGCGCCGGCTGGGTGCTCCTGTCGGCGCGAACTGGCGACGGTATCCGATTTCTGATCGCGTTGTCTTCACCGGCTTGGGTTTGTTGGCCCGGGTCGTGGGCGTATTCGCCGCGGTGAACATCGCGATGGCCTTCGTTCAGATGCTGAACGCCGTCGCCTTCTATCTCTGCGCGCGATTTTTGCGCTGGCGAATCGAATGGGCCATGGCTGCCGGGCTTCTCTTCGCCATCTCAAGCTACAATTTCCGGTGGGCGGTCACCGTCTCGTTTTCACTCACGTTCTTCGTTCCGTTTCTGCTGCTGTTGTGCGGCTGGATCGCCCGTCCCGCACCGGCCGTCGCGGTTCGTGGTTGGAGTTGGCTGGCCGTTGGCCTCGGGGCCTGGCTCGGTGGCGCGAACCCATACCTGAGCTTCTTCGCCAGCCAGTTGGTCGGCTGCTCGATCGCGCTGCAGTTTTGGCGCCGCCGCGACCGTCAGCGTTGCCGCGCTGGCTTGCTTTTCTTCGGCGTTCTCGCGGTGTCGTTTTTTCTTCATCACGCCGCTTACTTCCTGGCTAGTACAGACGGAGAACCGCGGCTCACGCTGTCGCGGAACTACGCCGGTTCCGAAATCTACGCGCTGAAACTGGCTGACCTGTTTATTCCAGCGCAGGATCACCCCATTCCGTTCATGGCCCAAGCGGGTCGCGCCTACCGCGCGCAGACGGCGCTCCGGACCGAATTCTTCGTCAATTATATCGGAGTCGCCGGTCTCGTCGGCCTCGGTCTGCTCGTTTGGGCGGGACTGCGACCGTTGGTGAAGCAGCGGCCCTACAAAGTACCCGACGCGTTCCTCGGGCTCATGTGGACTCTCCTGTTTTCCGCGGTCGGGGGAATCAACTCACTGCTGGCTCTCGCCGGTCTTGATTTATTTCGCGCCAGTAATCGCAACAGCATCTTCATCCTCGCGTGGGCGCTGTTCTGTTTTGGGCGTTGGTGTCAGCGCAAATGGAACCCCCGTCGTCCGCTGCTCCGGTTCGGATTGCCGGTGGCAATCGTGCTCCTGACGGTCGCAGATGTGCTGCCGAACCTTCACGCCGAACGGACGCTGCGCGCCCATGCTGAGACGCTGCACCAGTATCGCGAACTCATGGCTGCCCTGGAGGCGAAACTGGGGGCGGGCGCCGCCATCTTTCAGGTGCCCACGCCACCGTTCCCCGAAGCTGGGATCGAGGTCTCGATGCCGGACTACGAACTATTCCTGCCTTACCTGACCTCCGACACCCTGCGTTTTTCCTATGGCTCGCTTCGCCGCACACTACTGTCGCGCGGCCTGCGCGCGTTGGCTCGCGTCCCGGCACCGATGATGAAGGAACACCTCGAGGGGCTCGGGTTCTCCGCCATCTGGCTCGATCGACGCGGAATCGTCGACGGCGGCGCCACCCTGCTCGAGGGTTTCCGCAAATTGGGACTGCAGCCGTTTCCGCACGACGGGTTTCCCGATCTGATGATTTTCCTGCTGAATCCCGCAAAGAATCCGCAACCACTCGATCTGACCGACCCTCGATTGTTCGAACCGTGGGATGTCATCCTTTCACTCAAGCAACCTGAGCTCGTCGTGTTTGACGGCTGGTACGATTTGGAGCGCCAGGACCTACGCTCCTGGCGCTGGGCGCAGTCGACGGCCAGCACCGGCATCATCATGCCAACGGCGGGCACCGTGCGGCTTTCTTTCTGGGCCTACAGCTTGGGCCGGGGCGAACTCGTCCTTCGGCTCGACGACCACGAAGTGGGGCGGTTCATCACCAGCCCCACCTCGCGCGACCAGCGCACGGTTCAGCTCATGCTTCCGGCAGGGCGGCACCGACTGGTTTGGCGCTACGCCGGACCCGTCCTCCGTCCGCAGGATGCCGACGGCCGGCGGCTCGGTTTTGCCATCGAAAACCTAAGCGTCACCACGGTTCCGAGCGCCGACCAACCCGGGCGCGAGCCGTCCAACTGAGTTTGGCTTCCGAACGGTCGCGAGGATCGAGCTGCCACATGGCAGAGACCCCACCGAATTCAACCACCAGCGCTCCAGCGCGGTTCCACAGCGGAACATCGCCTCCACCGGTTTCGGATAGAGTTGAACATCGCTACCGCTCGCCGGCGCCGGCAGTAATTTTCTTCGAACAATCACCAACGGAAGCGGCAGCGCATTCCAGTGGGTCGATCGTTCGATCGCGAACCCGACATTCTCAACCGTGCGAGCGAGCGCCGGACGCGTGTAGCGCCGGCGTCCATGAACGGTGACATCATGATAAGACCACAACCACGGATGCGCCGGTACATTGATCACCAACACTCCGCCTGGTTTCAAAACTCGCAGGATTTCCCGCAGCGCGGCCGCATCGTCGTCGAGATGATAGAGTACGTCCGAGCACACGGCGGCCGCGAAGGTGTCGTCGGCGAAAGGCAGCGCGAGCAGCGAACCTTGCACAATGTCGGCCGCGCAACGACTGCGGGCGAACTCGCACGCGAGCGGCTCAACATCGACGCCCGTCCATTGCCAATTCGCATGACGTTGCCCGAGCCGACGAATCAATCCGCCCGTCCCGCACCCTGCATCCAGAATCCGAATCGGCCCACCCTTCGCCTCGTCCGGTTTCGGTGCCTGGGGGGCCGCGGTCTTTCCCAATCCTGCCACGAGGGCTCGCTCGAGGTGGCTGTGCAGCGCGCGGTAAAACCACATCTCGTCCTCCACCGCAGCCATGCGCCGATATTCGTCGAGTTCCACCCCGGCATGGAAGCGACAGGATAAAGCTTTGCCAAGGCAAACGCCGCTCCATTCCCTCAACTCGACCTATTGATGCGATCGGCGAGCTCAACTAATTCTGGCAGCGGTTCATGGCGTGTGCCGAGCTACACCGGCCTTTACTTCGACACCTTTGCGTCGGATTCGGCCTGGCTCCGTGATGCCGCCTCACTCCAGCTGCCGGCCAGCGATGGAGTTCAGGATCTGGTGCTTCGCGGTGAGTATCGTCCTCATCCGGATGCTCGCGGCATCGAAAACTCACCACCCGCGCTGCAGTGCCGGGTGGACGGTGTTCACGTCGCGACGTTCTCGGACCTGAAGCCCGGTCCGTTCGACATTCCCATCGGTCTTTCACTCGAACAAGCCCGCCGCGGCGTCTGCATCTCGCTGAAGTTGGGCGGAACGGGTTTGACCAATGCCTTGGCCTGGTTGGGCCGGGTCACGGGCTGGGGTCCGGTTCAACGCTTCCGCGCCCAGAACAAGAACCGGCAGTTACGAATCACCACGTTAACCACCGGTGACGGCGAAGTTGTATTTGATTTCTCGGTGCGCCTGGCGCCGTTCTCGATGGCTTACGCCCGCCGTCACGCCCGCCACGAATTCAATATCGTTGGGTTTCTTACCGCGGATCTCGGCGTGGGCGAATCTGCGCGGTGCATGATCCGGGCGGCCGACGCGGTCGGAATCAAAACCGCGCTCGTGCCGCTCAGGCTGAACTGCAAGAACCGCCTCGGCGATCAGACGTACGCCAGCCGGCTGCAGGCCGAAAATCCGTATCGCGTGAATGTGATCCACATCGATGCACCGGCCTCCCGCGACATCGATCACCACCATGGCCCGGCGTTTCGAGCCGGCAAATACAACATTGCCTACTGGGCGTGGGAACTGCCGGAGTTCCCCGATGCCTGGGTGCCCAATTTCGCCTACTACGATGAGGTCTGGAGCCCGAGCGAGTTTGCGCGCGCCGCGATCGCGATGAAATCACCCGTACCCGTACTCACGATGCCCCACTCGATCGCGTTTGAGCGGCCACAGGGTAATTATCGCAGCCGATTCGGCCTGCCCGAAAACCATTTCCTGTTTCTGTTCATTTCGGATCTCAACTCGTACGCCGCGCGAAAAAATCCCGGTGCCGTCGTTGCGGCCTTCCGCGCCAGCGGTCTCGCCGGTCGTGGCGCCGCACTCGTAATCAAGGTGCAGAATGCGGTGGAAAATCCGGAGGATTTTTCCGCTTTGCAGGCGGCGGTGCGAGACCTGCCCGGCACCGTACTCATCGCCGGCACGTTGACCCGCGAAGAAATCTACCAGCTGGAATCCGCCTGCGACTGCTTCGTATCACTGCACCGCTCGGAGGGATTCGGTTTGTCCGTCGCAGAATGCATGTACCTCGGAAAGCCAGTGATCTCAACGGACTGGTCCGCGACGGCGGAGTTTGTCACGACGAACACCGGCTGCCCCGTTCGCTGCGAGCTCACGAGGATTCAGAAAGGTTACGGTCCGTATGTGAAAGGCCAGATCTGGGCCGAGCCGGACATCGCGCACGCGGCCGAGTGGATGAATCGGCTGTTCGCGGACCGGAGCCTGGCCGCCACACTCGGCGCAGCGGCTAAGCGCGCCATCGAGGATCAGTTCTCGCCAGCCGTGATTGGGGCGCGGTACGTGCGTCGCCTCGAGTCCATCGCGACGTTTTGAACAACTCTTTTCGATATCCTTCCCGCTTACATCGAACCTTGCGCGCCGTTCCCGCACTCCTTCAGAGTCAAAAAAGTCATGCTCGCAGCAACCACGTCCGGCGATCGTGGGCTGACTGATCCTTCATGAATTTTTTGGAGAATTGTTTGTTACTGTTAGGCCTGCCGGCAGGCATGATTCTGGCCGGCTACTGGCTGGCCGCGCGCTTGAGCAACGTGAGTCCGTCAGAACGCGTGGCGACAGCCGCGTTGATGGGACTCGCTGGTCTCTTGTGGAACATCGCGGCGGTGAACTTTTTCAAACCGCTCTCCAGTGGCTGGGCGTGGCTTTGCCTCTGGCCCATTGCGGTCACGCTCCTGACTCCTGCAAGCCGACGGCTGTTGGTTCGCGACTTCGCCTCAATCGCGGTCAATCGGCGCGGCGCCATCGCCGCCGTACTCGCTGCGGTATTCCTAATCCTGTTACTCTGGCCACTGCTGAGCCGGCCCGCCTTGGTCTTCTATGACGGGACGAGTAATCACGATGCGTTCTTTTGGATTTCGTCCGCCGAACATCTGAAACGGCACACGTACATGGAGATGCCGGTGACTTCGATGCTGCATCCGCTGACGAACGCGACCCCCGCGATCATTGGGTGGTCGCCGCCGTGGGGTCGCATGGGTGCAGAAGGCCTGCTGGCGGCGACTTCGTCCATCATCGGCCTCGCGCCGTTGAAGTTATACCTCGCCGCCACGGCCACGCTCCTGGTCCCGTGGATCGCTGCGGTCTTCCTCGCCGTGCGTACGTTCTGGGTAGGTCGACTGAGCATCGTGGCGACCTTCGCGCTGGTTATTCTCCAGCCCGTTTTCGTTTTCTTCCACGGGAATTCCAACCTGCCAAATTTTGTGGGCGCTTTGATGGCCGCAGCGGTGGTCATTGCGACCGAACGTGGACTTCGGCGGGAACAGGGTCGCGGCGTGTGGCTCGTACTGCTCGCATTTTCGCTGCACGGGGTGATGTGCTCGTATCCGGAAATGCTGCCATTCGTGATCATTCCCGGCGGACTGCTGTGGCTGCGCGTGTGGTTCACGCGGGGGTTCAGCGACGGCTGGCGTCCCGCGCTGGCGACTGCGACGGGCTGGATCGCCGGGCTCGCCATCAATCCGGCGTCCACCATCCGTGGCTGGTCGGGCTTCGTGTCCTCCTTTGACACCGCACGGGCCAATCAGAACTGGGCGAACCTGTTCGATCCCTTGTCGTGGCTCGAATACATCCCGGCGTTGGCCACGCTTTCGGTCGGGACCAGCAAGAGCCTCGGACCCATTGTCGGCGCGTTGCTCACAATCGCATTACTGGCTGGCATCGTGCTCGCATTCCGACGCGCGACCGATCGGATCGGCGCACTGTTTACGCTGTCCGGATCCGGCGCGCTGCTCGTCTACACGCTGTACACGGGGTTCAACTACGGCTGGCAGAAAACCGTGCAATTCGGCGGGGCCTTCTGGGCGGCACTGCTCCCGGTGGTTGTCATCGACGCGCTGGTCCAAACCACTCCGACCAATCCTCGCCTTCGACTCGCGTGTCGGGCGGGGCTCGTCGGAATTCTCGGCCTGTTCGGACTCGCGACGATTTTGAACTGCCTCGACGGCCATAAGTGGTCGCGACGGAAAATTCTCACCCAAGACTGGTTTGCGGTCCGGGAATACGCGCGCGATCACCTTTCCTCCGCGCCCGTGCTCGTGGACGGAGCCACCTTCCGCATGGCATTTTTCCACGGCATGTGGGCGACTTACTTTCTCGCGGACTCCGAACTCTATTTCGCCGCGCGCGGCCATGAGAACGGGGGATATTTGCGCGACGCCGTGATCAATGAGGGCCGGACGCCAATCCCTGCGCCGACGGCTTTTCTGGTCAGCCGTGATTGGGTCAACACGTTCGACGCGAACTCGGAACATTTGCTCGTCGGCGACACCGTGGCGCTGATCAAGACGGCCAACCGCGTTACCAACTGGGAAGGAATGCAGCCGGAGAATGGTCTGCCCGACAACGCCGAGGCCAAGGTCGTGATTGAAATTCGTCCTCATTCGAAAAGTGAACTGACCTTCAAGCTCGCGCCGCGCTACAAGGGACCCGGCGCCACGCAACGCTGGAAAGTGAGCAACACCGCTACGGGGAAAACGGTGTTGTCGACCGAAGTCTCCGGTCCACCACCGTGGTTGTTTACCATTCCACTCGTAGCGAATCAAAGTAACCGCATCGAACTCGCCGCCGATCCTGTGCCGCCGGATGATCCGCTGCCGCCGTTCACGGTCCGCGACATTCTCGTGAAAACGGTCCGGGAGTGATCGGCCATGCTGCTGCTGGATCTCACTCACACGAGTCACACCCGGGCGCGAACCGGAATTCAGCGGGTCGCCCGCGCACTCCAGCAAAATCTCGTCGGCGCAGCTGAGCCGGTTACTCGCGATCCGTTTGTAGGTGCATGGAGAAAGTTGGAAGCATGGGAGCGCGCGAATCTCGCGATCAGTCAAGGCGGCGAAAAGCGGAAGGCGCAATGGCCCGCCTCCGCGCGTTGGCGCGGTCGTTTTCGCCGGATGCTGGGTCGGACCGCAGCGCACGCCCTGTCCGGTTCCTACGCCGGGTTCATCGAACCGGAATTATTTGGGCCACCCGTTGCGCGTGATCTTTCGAAAGTATTCGCGCACGTGCAGGGGCCGCGCGTCGCGCTTTTTCTCGATGCCATTCCACTCCGCTTTCCGGAATTAACGCCACCCGGCACGGTCGCGCGCTTTCCCGGATACTTGCGCGAGCTGCTGATGTTCGACGGCATTGCCGCCATTTCCGAGGAATCGCGTGACTCTCTGGTGGGCTACTGGAAGTGGCTCGGCGTTTCCAATCCGCCGCCCGTTCATGCGCTGCCGCTCGGAGTCGATCGTGTCGCCTTGGCAACTTCGACACGCGGTGATGGCGAAGGCAGCGGGTTGCGGCCTGCCGCCCAACCACGTCCCGTTGTCCTCTGCGTAGGTACGATGGAAGGCCGAAAGAACCACCTCGCTCTGCTCGACGCAGCTGAGCAGCTGTGGTCGCGCGGACTTGCGTTTGAGCTCCGGATCATTGGACACGTCAACGCAGAAACCGGCGGAGCTGCATTGGCGCGAGTGCGAGCGTTGCAAGCTGCCGGCCGACCTCTGCGCTACGACGGGCCAGGCACCGATGAGCAAATCACGCACGCGTACGGCGAGTGTGCCTTTACAATTTACCCGTCGATTGCGGAAGGCTTCGGGCTGCCGGTGATTGAAAGTCTGGCGCGCGGCAAACCGTGCATTTGTTCAGCGACGGGCGCGCTCGGAGAAATTTCGCGCGGGGGCGGCTGCGTCGCGCTGGAACGGCTCGAAGCGGCTTCACTCGCGGGCGCGATCGCATCGCTGCTCGAGCACCCCGCACAGCTCGATTCATTGGCCGAAGTCGCGCGCAAACGGACGTTCAAAACGTGGGCGGACTACACCCGGGAACTGATCGCATGGATGCAAAGCGTGCCGCGCCGCTGAGCCTTGTCGGTCTTCTGATCACCTTGAGTTTCGCGGTCGTCGCGGCGGGTGTGACGTGGCCGGCGTGGGATATGTTCGGCCCGACGAAACGGCCGATGCTGCAGGGCTGGGACGACAGCTTTTATTATTTTTGGCTCCCGTCCGTGATCATTGATCATGACGTCGATTTCACCAACCAGCTCGCGCACAGCGGTACCGTCGATCCAGGGACTCGGGATATCGCGCTTTCGCTTTCGCGCACGAAAACGGGCCTGCTCGAAAGCAAGTATCCACCTGGCTGGGCGATCGGCAGCTTGCCGTTTTTTCTCGTCGCTCACGCCTTTTCCTCACCCGGCGCGACGGGCTTCGAACCGGGTTACCTGCTCAGCGTCTGGTTGGGACAACTGCTCTACGCGCTGATCGGACTCTGGCTCGCGGTCCGAATCGTGTCGCGCTACTTCGCGCCAAACATTGCGACCGTTGCGGTACTGGTCGGATGGCTGACGAGCTCGCTCGTATACTATCAAACGGCACGGCTCTCAATGAGTCACAGCCAGGTGTTCACGCTCGCCATGGCGGTATTCTGGCTCGCCTTGCGCATCGGTGACGGAGAGGCGAAGGCGAGGCTGTGGTTCGGCTTGGGCTTTTTCGCGGCCTTGTTGGTCGTCACTCGGAATGTCGCGCTGGTTTACCTCGCTCTGCCGGCTTGGGTGATCGTCCGCAAATTACTCTCGCCCGCCTCCGCGGTCTGGCTGGTGCTCGGCGCCGCCGCTCCCGCCGCCGTGCAGCTGATCGCATGGAAGATGTTGTATGGTGCCTGGATTGCCTACTCCTACGGCGGCGAACGCTTCGATTTTTCGAACTACCATTTGGTCGACGTGCTGTTCTCGGCCAGACACGGCTGGTTCCAGTGGCATCCGCTGACGCTTCCGGCAATTCTCGTGTTCTCGGTTTGGGCGTGGCAGCGCACCGAGGGGCGGGCGTGGCTGGTTTCGCTGATCTCGATCGTCCTGCTGAGTGCGGCGTGGCCGACATGGTGGATGGGATCGTCGTTTGGGTACCGTGGTTTCGAAGTACCAACGCTTTTCGTGATGATTGGCCTAGCCATCCTGCTCGACCTAACCAGGCAATCGCGGATCAGCCGCGCGGCTTTATGGATCGTCTGCTCGGTTGCCATCGCCTGGAACCTCGCGCTCCTCGCTCTTTTTCTCACCCAGAGAATCCCACGCGAGGAGGCAGTGACGTACACGCAATCCGTTCACGCACTGGAAAGATGGCTCACCGAGTGAGATTGGCCGGAACTCAAGCCGATGGTCGTGACCCGATTGTAGGACCAGCGACGTCGGCTTTCGGGTTTGCCAACCTCCAGCGCTGACCTAACTTTCCCTCGTTCCATGGCGCTATCATTTTTTGTGAAAGAGAAGAAGGGCATCATTGCCCGGTGTCGTGACGACTACGTCACGAAGATGCGGTTAAGGTATGCGCCGTATTACCATGCGATGACGTCGCAGCAGGGAACGTCGGTCACGCTCGATGGGCGCGACATGATCATGCTCTCGAGCAACGATTATCTGGGTTTGTCGTTTCACCCGAAGGTGATCGAGGCGGGCCGCGCCGCATTGCTGAAATGGGGTACGAGCACAACGGGAGCACGGCCGTCCAACGGATCCCGGTCCTATCATCTTCAGTTGGAAGAAAAGCTGGCCGCGTTTTTGGGACGCGAAGCCTGCCACATTCATTCCGCGGGTTATCTGTCGTGCCTGGCGAGCATCGCTTCGTTCGCGCAAAAGGGAGATGTCGTTTACGCCGATAAAAACATCCACTCGTGCTTGTGGGATGGTATCCGGCTGTCGATGGCGACAGTAGAGCGTTTCTCGCACAACAGCCCGGACGACCTCCGGAGTGTCATCGCCGCAACCACCACGGACGCGCCGAAGATGCTGGTGGTCGAAGGCGTTTACTCGATGGAGGGACACGTCGCCCGTCTGCCTGAATTGATCGATATCGCGGATGAGAACAGCTGCTTCTCCGTGGTCGATGACGCCCACGGTTTCGGTGTGCTGGGCCGCCAAGGGCGCGGTACCGTGGATCACTTCGGACTGAACGATCGCGTTGATGTGATCTGCGGAAGTTTGTCGAAGTCACTGGCCAGCACCGGAGGGTTCATCGCCTCGTCGCGTGAAGTGATCGACTACCTTCGTTCGCATTCGAAGCAGACGATTTTCAGCGCCGCCATCAGTGCCGCTCAAGCGGCCTGCGCGGAAGCGTCGCTCGAGATCATGCAGACGGAGCCGCAGCATCTGGAAAAACTCTGGTCGAACACCAAGAAGTACCGGGCGATTCTTAAAGGCCTTGGGCTTGATCTGTGGGGCAGCGAAACCCCTGCGGTGCCGATCGTCTTGGGTTCGAAAGAGCGCGTGTATCCGTTTTGGAAGGCGCTGATGGAAAAAGGAATTTTCACCGTGATGTCGATCGCGCCGGCGGTACCCGCAGGCAAGGATTTGATCCGCACCGCGATCTCGGCCATGCACACGGACGAGCAGTTGGAAAAGATCGGCGACGCGATGGCTTATGCCGTGAAGCGGATGTAGTTGGCGACCGTCGCGTGCGGTCCGCGCCGCCCGCGGTCACGCCGTTTCAACCTTCTATTAGCGAAGTCCGTCACTCAGCTGCCGCGCCGCCTGGGCCCATGTAGGCAACGACCGCGTCGCAGCTTCGGCCGAGAGACGCGCGTGCACCGCGTCGTCCTGCAATACCGCGGTCAGCGCGTTCACCCATGCGTCGCGCCCGTTTACCTGCGGCGTCAAACAACCGCCGCCATCCGCGTTTTCGCGGAGAACCGGCAGATCGCTACAAACACAAGGGACACCATGCCAGAGCGACTCGAGCAGCGGCAGACCGCAGCCTTCGGCAATCGTTGGAAACACCGTCGCTCGAACCGTGGCGTAAAGCCGGCTGAGCACGTCGTCAGAAGCCGCCTCGTGAAACTGCAACCCTACGAATTGGCGCCGCATGGCTTTGATCCGCGCGACCACCGGTGCCCCGAAATGCGGATTCACACGCCCTACGATGTGCAGATCAAACTTCACGCCCGCCGTCCAAAGCACCTCACACACGCTCAAGAGGAAAAGTTGGTTTTTCCGTGGCTCAAGAATTCCGACGCAGAGCAAGCCAGCCGCTTTGCCGGGATCGCGAATGGTGCAGCGCGGCACTCCGCTCAAATCGGCGCCGAGCGGCAAAACGTCCACCGGAGGAGTTTCTTCCAATCCCAACCACTTCCAATAATCGACGAGCTCTGTACGGCTCGCCTCCGATATTGCCCAGACTCGCTCGAACCGAGCCAGCAGTTTCAGATAGCCCGGATGCCGCGCCACGCTCTGCGGCCACGTGATGTGCGGATGCTTCATCGGGATTGCGTCCGCAAAAATCGCCGCCGTGTGACAGCGCCGGCTGCGCAAAAATTCACCGAACCCGGGTCGCTCTGCTTCCGAAAAAAGCTCGGTGGTGATGAACCAATCCGCCGACGTCACCTGCGCTTGGATCTCGGACCACGTTCCCGTTTGCGCCTTGTCACCGAGTTCCTGACGCAACCGTTCGCTGAGTCGGGCCAGCCCCGAGCGGTGTCGCACCGAGCCCGATTTTGTGATGTCGAAAAAAATCATACGTGCGCGAGCCGTCGAAATCAGCCGTTCGGTGCGGTGGCCGCGAGCGTGCTGCGGAAACACGCCAGCAGTCGCGCGGCATTTTTATGCGCGTCGAAATTATCTTCCACCCAGCGGCGCGCCTCCGCCCGAAATCGTTCCGCGAGCTGGTCATCGGTGGCGAGCTGCCGCAGGGCCCGGACCCATTCCTGTGGCGCATCAACCGGCGCCACCAAGCCGCTCACGCGGTCTGTGATCGCTTCAGTCGTTGCGGCGATCGGAGAAGTTACGACGAGCACCCCACTCGACATCGCTTCCGGAATGACGTTCGGCAGGCCGTCGCGATCCCCACTGGCCGCGACTACGCCCGTGTGCAGTAAAACGTCGGCCCACATCAGTTGATCCCAAACCTCAGGCTGCCCGAGATGACCCGTAAACGTCACCTTCGCGGCGATCCCAAGTCGACCCGCCAGCCGTTCCAGTTCCGGTCGCAGCGGGCCATCACCAATGATCCGAGCTTCGAAGCGGATGCCGGCAGCCTGCAACGCGGCGTAGATCCGCATTTGGTGATCAAGTCCCTTCTTCGGAACCAGGCGCGCAATGCAGATCAGGCGTAACGAACTGCGATCGGCCCGCAGCGGTTTCATTTTCGGCAAACGATCCAATCCCCGTCGGATGCAGACGATACTTTCCGCCGAAAGCCCGTGGGCGATCAGGGCGTTGCGGCCCATTTCGGTGGACGTGTGAACGAACGCGGCATGCTCCAGTTTGTCCCGCAGCCACCAGTCTCCGCCGTGCTCATAAATGTCATACGCGTGGGCGGCCGCACTGAAGCGGTGACCATCCAGCCGCCATAAGAGCCAGGCCGCGGTCGCCGGCGCTCCACCCCAGGCGGCATGGACGAGAGCGGGTCGCGAACGTCGGAACTCTCCGGCAAACAAGCACGCGAAGCCCGCGCCCAACATGTTCTCCCAGAAATTCAGCCAGGACGGCGGCCGACGGGTAAACAAACCGTGGAGGACCTGGCGCAGAACCTCGGGACGACGCCACGATTCATACGGGATCATCCAAAACAGAGTGAGCAGCCGCCATTTATTGAAGCGGGCCACGGGGGCGCCCCGGAACGTACCACCTCCGCCCCACAACGAATAAATCTTCATCGAGACGCCGTGCGCTCGCATCGCAATGATCTCCCGCTGCAGGAAGGTTTCCGTCGATTTAGGAAACGTCGTGAAGAGATAGGCGATAACGGGCGCGGAGGCAGGTGCGGACAAGATCAACCAACTTAAAAGATTCGTAGAGCGCCGGCCAAGCGGATTGTCCGAGCGAATTGACGGGATGATCTCCGCGTTGGTTGGGCGGAGGCAACGAATCGAGCTTCGTGGCGCGAAAGCGGCGTCGAGACCGCCGCACTCCAAACTTACGAATCGGCCAGGGCGCGGGAACCAACTCCGTGGCACTCGGGGCACTCTTTGCTCAAGATGATTCGACCGCCCACACATTCGCGGCACGTCGCGCGCCCGGCGGAGCATTGAGTGCAGCTTTGCTTGATCACGCTGCCCTTCCCTTTTCCCGTCCCACCGCAGGCCGAGCACAAAGCGCGAAAGCCATCCTGGATCACGCTGCCCGCTCCGCTACACGTCGCACAGGGCGGCGTACCCGGCACGAAATTATAGCCGCGTCCGTCGCAGCTCCCACACATCACCGTGCCTTTTCCTCCACAGGTCGGACACTCCACCGAGGATTGAACTTTGCCTCCCCCACCGCACACGCTGCACACGCGAACCGTCGTGAGTTGGACGTGCCGGTGCGCCGCCGCAGCGTCGTGCGCGCCCGTCTGCGCATACAGTCGAGCCGCCGCGCCAAACGAGCCTTTTTGATCGAGGTATTTCGCGAGGGTCATCCTAAGTGTTGCCATACTTGGCCCACCGATTCGCGTGTCCTGAAACCCAGCTGGAGCCGCCACTTGTTCATGTTCAATCAGCTCCTGCACAGCCGCAGCAGCGCGGTCGGGCGCGCGTTGCATCAGCTCCAGCAACAGTGGAATCGATTCTTCGCGTGCACCCGCCTCAAACGCGCGGATCGCCCAGTCACGCGCCTGATCAAAATCCAGCGCTGTGCCCACTCCGCGCAAATAACAACGAGCCGTGTCCGGCCAGGCCGGCACATATTTTCCGTCTGCGGCGCGTCGATAGCAGCGGAACGCTTTCTCCGGCGACGCCGGCACGCCTTCTCCCGCCTCGTAAAGTCGCGCCAGCAACATCCAGGAAAGCGGCGGCGCATCCGGTGCGTTCGTGATCCGAATCAGCACCCCGGCTTCGTGTGCGATGTCTCGCGGAAGCACGTCGCGCTCCTTTGCGTAAAGTTTGAGAATTTCCGGGACCGCACTCCGATCGCCGTCCGTCACACTCGCCTCCAGCCAGCGCAACGCCTCGCTCAACCGACCCGCGCCGACGTCTTCCTGGGCCACCCAGCGCCGCGCCTGCGGGTCGCCGGAGGTCGCCGCCTCGAGCATCAGCGGATAAGCCTCCGCCGTTTGATCCGGCGAATTCTTGAGAATCGCCCGCCCATACGCCGCCCGGAAAGGCTGCCGCGTGCGAATCTTCGACACGGTGATCGATTGCATCGCAGCAACGGCGGTCGGCCAGTCTTCGAGCCGCATCGCCTTCTTTGCCTCGCGCCATCGCTTCACCGTTGCCCGGTCTGGATTCTCAAAATGATCCGGCGCCGAAGCGATTGCCGCCCAATCCGCCACCAGCGGATCGTCGGCGGGTATGACCGCGCTCAGCAATTCGAACATCAACAGCGATTGCGGCGTGACGACGTCAAGATCCGCCGCCGCCAGTTGCGCGCGAAGCGCGGCCGCGTCTTCACGCGCGGTGTCCGGCTCGTTCGCCTGCAGTGCCCGGTAGTAGGCAGGATTTTGCCGGCTGAACTCCGCGAGTGGTTTCAGATAGGCTTCGCGCTGCAGTTCGCGAAATTCGCTCGCTGACGGGAATCGTGGCGGACGCAAATTCCTCAAGCGCTCGCGTGCATCACTGATCTTGCCAAGCCGGCACAGCGCTTCCGTTTCCCGGGAGCCTCGGATGAAGGCGTCGGCGGCTGCGCTCTGCTCGATCTGACTGACAAACGTGTTGAACTTCGTGGCCCGCTCCCGCGCCCACGACCGGAGTGGTTCAGCCGGGGTGGCATCGGCCGCCGCCCGCATCTTGGCGGCGTTCCACTTTAGATTTTCGAATCGCTCCTGGTACTGAGCCACCTGATCGCTCAGTCCCTTCACTTCCGCCTGAATCGCCTGGGCTTCGGCGCGCTGCGCGCTGCTCGCTTCACGCTTGAACCAGCTTCCTGCGGTCACAACCGCGCCTAAACCCACCACTCCGATCAGCACTGGCAACCGAGGCAAAAGCCATCGTGCAGGAGCGACGGGCTGCGTTCGTGCGCCAGTGGACGGCGGCAGCGAAGCTTCGGGAGGTCGATCCATGGCGGGCAACTTAATCTTATCGACCGAATCGGTCGGCAGCTAAGCCGGAACATGGAGACGCAGGCTGTTCGCCAGCAATCGGAACCGCGACAATCCGACGACGTGCCGTGACGCCGACCTGAATTATCGTTTGAAGACGGGTGACGCCGCTGGAAATCGAGCTTGAACTCACCTGCCGGATTCGCGTTTTTGACCCGATCCTCCCCCGCATGCCACCGTCCCACACTGGCTTCCGCTGTCCTGCTGCGTTCCTGCCACTCCTCAAAGGCGAGTTCCTGCAGAGGTGTTGATTCTCTGACCAACCCGTCGCGGCCACCGCTCGAGCCGCCGGGTTCGTCACGTTTTCTGGCGTTTTTGGCGCCTTCGTACCCTTTCAATTCACATGGCCATCAAGCTTTTCGACTCGCTCACGCGAGAGATGCGCGATCTTCGCCCGTCGCACGCCGACGGGGTATTCCGTTTCTACAACTGCGGACCGACCGTTTACGCCCCCGCTCACATCGGCAATTTCCGGACGTTCATCGTCAACGATGTCCTGCGGCGGCTGCTGGAGCTCGAGCTCGGCGCGGATAAAGTTAAACACGTCCGCAATCTCACCGACGTTGATGACAAAACGATCCGGCGCGCCCGCGAAGAAGGCCGCAGCCTTGCGGAGGTCACGCAGCAATGGACCAACAAGTTCCATGTCGATTGCGCGGCGCTCAACTGCCTGCCGCCCCATGTCGAGCCGACCGCGACGAGCCACATTCGTGAGCAAGTCGATATGATCGAGTGCCTGATGGAAAAAGGTAACGCGTATCGAGCGGCCGACGGTTCCGTCTACTTCAAGGTGTCATCGTTTGACCACTACGGTCAGCTCTCACGCGTGAAAGAACGAGAGCTGCAGGTGGGCAGTGCATTGAAAGCCACGGCCGCGGACGCCGACGAGAAAGAAGACGTCAGCGATTTCGCGTTGTGGAAGGCGCACAAACAGGAAGACGGAGCAAACGCCTGGGACAGTCCTTGGGGCCGCGGACGTCCGGGCTGGCACATCGAGTGCAGCGCGATGAGCAAAAAACATCTCGGCGAAACGATCGATCTTCACACCGGAGGTGTGGACCTCCTGTTTCCTCATCACGAGAACGAGATCGCGCAGAGCGAGTGCTGCAACGGTCGTCAATTCTCGCGGCAATGGTACCACAGCGAACACCTGCTCGTGGACGGGAAGAAGATGAGCAAGAGCCTCGGAAATCTTTATACGCTGGATGACTTGAACGCCAAAGGGTTCAGCGCGATGGCGGTGCGTTACGCGCTGATGACGGGACATCCCCGCAAGCAACTGAACTTCACCCTCGACTCACTGCATGCGGCAGAAAAAGCGTTAACGACGCTGCGAGCGCATCGCGCTTCGCTCGCGCCGGCGTCGGCCGCACACGATGCGTTTGCGCCGGTGATTGCGGCGTTGCAGGACGATTTGAATACGCCGGCCGCGCTCGGCGCTCTCTTCACGATCATCAATCGTCGCGAAGGCGAAGCCGATGTGGGTTCGTTCGACCGGGCGCTCTTCGCGCTGGGGCTCGACCTGAAGACGATCACTCCGGCGGCGGCGGCGATTCCATCCGACATTACCGCGCTGGCCGAAAAGCGCTGGGCCGCGAAACAGGCGAAAGATTTTTCGACCGCAGATGGTCTCCGCAAGGAACTCGCCGCGGCCGGCTGGAACATGCTCGACCGCAAAGACGGCTACAGTCTCGAGCCAGTGAAGAAAAGTTAAGCGGCACGAACTCGAGTGGCGGAACCGAGGACCGGCGCGTTCGGCTTCGTCTTGGTAGGGCGAGTCCTCCGGACGAGCCTTCCGACAATTGCTCAAGATGAAGGCTCGTCCGGAGGACTCGCCCTACCCTCGACGTCGACTCGTCTGAGCGCAGGTTTCAGCGAGCTCGGAAGTTCCACGTCAGCGCCGCGTTGACACGATGGAGTTTTCGCGCCCGGCTTTCCCTCCGGCCCTGCAATCGTAGGCAGGACCACAACCCATACAGATCATGTCGATGTCTCCTCTCGAAGAACTCCGCCACTCGGCCTCACACATTTTGGCGACGGCCATCCTTCGCCTCTTTCCGGACGCGAAGCTCGATATCGGACCACCGACCGACACCGGATTTTATTACGACATCGATCTCGAGCACAAATTTACCGCGGACGATCTGCTGAAGATTGAGGCGGAGATGAAAAAGATCGCCGACGAGAACCAGCCCTTCCTGCGCAAGGAAGTCTCCCGGGAGGAAGCGATCGAAATCATCAAATCGCGCGGACAGGAACGCTATAAACTCGGACGTCTCGCGGATATTCCGGCCGACGAAAAGATTTCGTTCTACCAGAACGGTGAGTTCATCGATCTGTGCGCCGGCACGCACGTCCGCTACAGTTCGAAGTTGAAGGCGTTCAAGCTCCTCTCGATCGCGGGCGCATATCATCGCGGCGACGAGAAGAACAAGCAGCTGCAACGCATCTACGGGACGGCGTTCCCCACCAAGGAAGAACTCGCCCAGTACCTCGAGCGACAGGAGCAGGCGAAGGCGCGCGATCATCGCAAGCTGGGCCGTGACCTGAAGCTGTTCCACATTGATGAGGATGTTGGCCAGGGGCTCGTGCTTTGGACGCCCAACGGTTCGATCATCCGGCAGGAGCTGCAGAACTTCATCGGTGAGGAGTTGCGCAAACAGGGCTACTCGCAGGTCTTCACGCCGCATATTGGCAAACTGGAGCTCTACAAAACTTCGGGACACTTTCCTTACTACAAGGAATCGCAGTTCTCACCCGTCATCGAAAATGAGTCGTTGGCGCGCGTGCTGGCGGAAGGATGTCCCTGCGGGGAAGTCTTCGCCCGACTTGAAGCCGTATCCGCCCACCTCGCCGCGCAGATCAACGCGCGCACCGGCAAGGAAACCATCACGGCTGATCGAATCATGCCGGATGCCAAGCTCCTCGACGGCTTCATGCTGAAGCCGATGAATTGCCCTCATCACATCAAGATCTTCGCGTCCCAGCCGCACTCGTATCGTGACCTGCCCGTGCGGCTCGCGGAGTTCGGCACCGTTTATCGGTGGGAGCAATCCGGTGAACTCAACGGCATGACGCGCGTGCGTGGATTCACCCAGGATGACGCGCATCTTTTCTGCACCGAGGAGCAGGTCGGACCTGAAGTACTTGGCTGTCTCGCGTTGGTGAAGACGGTACTCACGACGCTCGGCATGTCCGACTACCGGGTACGCGTCGGGTTGCGCGATCCGGACTCGAAGAAGTTCACCGGCAATCCGGAGCAATGGGACAAGGCGGAACACGCGTGCCGCGAGGCCGCGAAAACGTTGGGCGTCCCCTTCACGGAAGAACCCGGCGAAGCCGCGTTCTACGGACCCAAGATCGATTTCGTCATCAAAGACGTGATCGGACGCGAGTGGCAGTTGGGCACCGTGCAGGTGGATTACGTGCTGCCGGTGCGCTTCGACCTGAACTACATCGGGGCGGATAATCAGTCGCACCGCCCGGTCATGATTCACCGCGCGCCCTTCGGCTCGATGGAACGGTTCTGCGGCGTGTTGATTGAACATTTCGGCGGCGACTTCCCGGCCTGGCTCGCGCCTGAACAGGTGCGTCTGGTTCCGATCAGCGACAAGACATCGGAGTACGCGCGGGCTCTTTTCGCCCGGATGAAAGCGGAAAATTTCCGCGTCACGCTCGACGAACACAGCGACAAACTGGGAGCCAAAATCCGACGGGCCGAACTCGACAAAGTTCCCTACACCCTGGTCATCGGCCAGAAGGAAGCGGACGCCGCCAGTGTTTCCGTCCGATCACGTGCGCGGGGTGACGAGGGCGTCATGACCGCCGACGACTACATTGCAAAATTGAAGACCGAGGTCACGACGCGCGCGCTTCCCGCGAAAAAGCCCGCGTAATCGTCCGTCCGATTGGGCTACTCCGAGCGCTTTTCGTTGAACGCTCGGGAGTGGTACAAAAAAAGCCGCTCCCCTCCGGGAGCGGCTTTGAAACTGAGTTCCGCGTTTTAGATCGCGGTGTCGCCGCGTTCGGCCGTCCGGATCCGGATCGCTTCTTCGATCGGCAGCACGAACACTTTGCCGTCGCCGATCTTACCCGTCTTCGCGGACTTCACGATCGCATCGACCGCTTTGCCGACGAGTTCATCGGTGGTGGCGACTTCGATCTTCACCTTGGGGAGAAAATCAACCGTGTACTCGCTGCCCCGGTAAATCTCGGTGTGACCCTTTTGACGGCCGAAGCCTTTGACTTCGGTCACGGTCATTCCTTCAACATTGATCTCGGCCAGCGCCGCTTTCACTTCCTCGAGCTTGAAGGGCTTGATGATTGCTATGATGAGTTTCATGGGGGTTCAGTTGAGATTAGCTGACGTAGCCTTCTTCACCGTGTTCGTTAATGTCGAGGCCTTGGCGTTCAACTTCTTCAGTTGGCCGCAAGCCGACGATCGCCTTGACCAAGTAAGCGATCACGAGCGTCGCCACAAGTGCGAGAACCAAAGTGAGTCCGATGGCCTTCAACTGGGACAACCAGAGCCCACCCTCCTCCACCAGCTTAGCCAGGCCATTCGTTTTCGCCGGGGCGCCTGAAAGGTTTCCGTTCACCGCTCCCGTGGCGAGGAAGCCCGTCATGAGAGCACCGAGGGTACCACCGACGGCATGAACGCCGAAGGTGTCGAGCGCATCATCATAGCCGAACATCGCCTTGAGTTTCGTACACGCGACGTACGGGATGACGGCGGCAAAAACCCCGATGATCACCGCACCCGTGCTGTCGACAAATCCGCACGC
>JBDSSD010000027.1:0-10656 GCA_039928945.1 Opitutus sp.
GGGATGACCTTCGACAAGATCAAGGACGAGCTCGACAAACTGGTGCGGACGCCCGGTGCGCCGGCCATCTGGTGGATGCCCATCCAGACCCGCATCGAGATGATGGCCACGGGCATTCGCAGCCAGATCGGCATAAGAGTGCTGGGGCCGGACCTGGGCGTGATCCAGCAGGTGGCAGAACAGATCGAAGCCGTGTTAAAGAAAGATCCCAACACCGCCACGGCCTTCGCCGAGCGTGTTACCGGCGGCTACTACGTGGATTTCAACATCAACCGCGACCAGATCGCCCGCTATGGCCTGACCGTTGGCGACGTGGAAACAATCATCGAGTCGGCCATTGGCGGCAAGACCATCTCCTCGACCGTTGAAGGCCGCGAGCGTTATCCGATCAACGTTCGTTACGCCCGCAATTACCGGGAAGATTTGCCGGCTTTGCGGCGCGTGCTCGTGCCAACGCCGACGGGAGCGCAGGTGCCAATGGAGCAGTTGGCTGACATCCGCTTGCGCACCGGCCCGCCGGGCATCCGCGATGAGAACGGCATGTTGGGCGGTTTCGTTTTCGTGGATACCAAGGGCATTGACTTGGGCACGTATGTGAACCGCGCCAAGAAATTGGTCGCCGATAGCGTCAAGTTACCTCCCGGCTACTTTCTCTCCTGGGGCGGGCAGTATCAATACATGCTCAAGGCGCGCGAAACGCTGACATTCGTCATACCCCTGACGCTCCTCATCATCTTTGTTTTACTGTATTTGAATTTCAAAAATGTCATGGAAGCCACGATCGTGCTCCTGAGCATTCCGTTCGCGCTGGTCGGAGGCATCTGGCTCGTGTGGCTACTTGGCTACAATTTCAGCGTGGCGGTGGCCGTCGGTTTCATCGCCCTGGCTGGAGTCGCGGCGGAAACCGGGGTGGTGATGATCGTTTATCTCGACGAAGCTTGGGAGCATCTCAAACAAAATACGGTCAAACCCAATCTCGACGGCCTTTACCGCGCCGTGATGGAAGGTGCCGTCCAACGCGTTCGTCCCAAAATGATGACCGTGTGCGCGATCATCGCGGGTCTGTTGCCAATCCTGTGGAGCCACGGCGCCGGCTCGCTCACCATGAAGCGCATCGCCGCCCCCATGGTCGGTGGCATGGTCAGTTCCACGATCCTGACCCTGATCATCATTCCCGTGGTCTATTTCCTGTGGCGCAGTCGCGGTGTCGAAGCCTCGCCCACGGAGGCGCGTCCAGTGCGCAAGCTATTCATTGCCTCGATCATTATTGGAACGCTGGTGCTGGGCGGCGGTGGATGGTGGTTGTGGCATAGCTTGAGCGGTCCGTCCCAACCCACGGCGGTAGTAACCACCCAGACCGTCGGCCCCTATCAGTTCAAGGTCCTTGGAGAAGGCACGAAACTTCGCATGGGCGAAAACGCGATTCGTATCGAAGTCTCTGACGCCACCGGGAAGCCGGTGGACGTGGGATCGATCTGGTTCGAATTGCGGATGGACATGCCCGGCATGGCGATGCAGGCCGCTGCGCAATTGGAAAAGGGCCCAAGCCCCGGGGTCTTCAACGGCACCATCCGGCCCACAGGCCTGGGCGAATGGCACGCCAGCATCGGCTACGAAAGCCGGAAAGGGAAGGACTCGGCAAGTTTTACGACCGGTGTCCGACCCTGAAAAAATGACTGGAGATCAATTATGAAAGAACACGAACACAGAACCAACAATAAGCCCGAAACCAAGCCGGCGCGCGACGAAGTCGTTAAGAAGGCCTACGCTCTCCATTAAATGGAGAGGCGTTCGCAAGGGCACGCCAAACGGAATTGGTAGGCGGCTGAAGCCGAGATGCCGGGCCATGGCTCGGACGACCATAAAGGGTACGTCGCAGCACGCCGAAACGAAATTTAACAAACCCCCTCCCGGCCGGACCCCCTGAAGATCCAGTTTTCTGCCAATTCTCTTTCGCCGACACCCATCGTCTTTCACCGTGAAATCGAACAAGCCGAAGAAAACGCGTGGCGCCTCCTTCTGGATAAAATTCAGTCTCGGGGTGTTCGCGGCGCTCGGTCTGCTGTTCTGGCTGATGGATGCCAAGAAAGTCACCACGCTCATCGAGCTTTCGTATGGACCTACCGACCACTCATTCGCCGCTACCCTCGGCCCGGCCGTCGGTGCCGAGTTTGTGGAAGGCAATGCCGTCCAAACTCTCGTCAATGGTGACGAATTTTTTCCGTCCATGCTGCAGGCGATCCGGGAAGCGAAGAACACCATCACGCTCGAAACCTACATCTGGGAGTCGGGGAAAATCAGTGACCAATTCATCGAGGTTCTAGGGGAGCGCGCCCGCGCCGGCGTCCGGATCAGCGTGATTGTGGACGGCATGGGCACGTTGAAATTCAAGGACGAAGATTGGGCACGCCTCGAGGCATCGGGTGTCAAGCTGCTCAAATACGGCCGCGCGCATTGGTATGACATCAAGGCCGACATCAACCACCGAACGCACCGCAAATCCCTGGTGATCGACGGCCGCGTCGGATTTACGGGGGGAATGGACATCGCCGACCAATGGATGGGAAACGCCACGTCCAAGGACGAGTGGCGCGATACGCAGGTCAGGGTGGAGGGCCCGGTGGTCCACGAAATGCAGGCGGTCTTCGCCACGAACTGGCTCCAAACAACGTCGACCTTCTTGGTCGGCGAGGACTATTTTCCCGTCATCACCCCGGCCGGGAAGGTCAGGGCGCAATGTTTCAAGAGCGGCCCGGGCGAGGGAGCGGAAGCCGGAAGGCTCTCTTATCTCTTCGCCATCGCGGCGGCGCGAAAATCCATCGAAATATCGCACGCCTACTTTGTCCCCGACGACCTCGCGATTGAGACGCTGATCGCCGCGCGCCATCGGGGCGTTCGCATCCGCGTGATCGTGCCGGCGATCAACGACTCGCGGATCGGCCGCGCGGCGTCCCGGTCCCGCTGGGGCAAACTCCTCAAGGCAGGAGTCGAGTTTTACCAGTTCGAGCCCGCGTTGTTCCACGTCAAGACGATGATCGTCGACGATGTCTTTGTGACGGTCGGTTCCGTAAATTTCGACAATCGTTCCTTCCAAATCAACGACGAGATCTCCCTCAATATCCTCGACCGAGCTACGGCCCGCGATCACCTCAGGATCTTCGAGAACGATCTCCGGCATGCGAAACCGCTCACACGCGACGAATTCGAAAGCCGGCCCTTTTACGTCAAGCTCGCGGATCACCTCTCCGGCCTGATCCGCTCAGAGTTGTGAGCGTCGTGCCAAACCTCTCCCGGACCGAATCCTGAAGCTCGTGTTTCTTTCCAGTAATCGGGCCTCGCCCAGGTCATTCGGGCAGAACCAAAGAACGAGAATTCAAAACCGAAAAGGTACATAGATATGAAATTGGATTCGAACGGAACACTCGACCGGCGGACCGGGCAATAATGCCCGCCTACGATTACTACCTGAACCGGTTTGCCAGCGTCTTTGCCGCGGTTGACCTCGCAGGCGCGGGCGATCGCTCGAAAAGCACGAGGGAATTTTCGGCCTGCGCTACCTGCTGCCGTTCAATGTCACTTCGCCGGCGTGGGTGGCCGGCACGTGGAACTTACGCCACGACTCTCGGTGTATGCAGACGCCGAATACGACACGAGGGAACAATGGGAAATTCGGGCCGTGCCCAAAGATACCGGGTGACCAATAAATTCTCCCTGATCGGCCGATGGCACTCCCAGTTCGGCTGGGGCGGCGGGTTCCGAGTTCGTTTTAAACGGCAAAGCCCTCCGCATTTTCACCTCACTAACGCTTATGAATCCATATCCAAAATTCGCCGCGATGATCGCGACCTCCACGGTCGTGATGTTTGGCCTCATGTATCTCAATACCTACGCGATAGAGCACCTCTTCTTCAGCGAGACCCGCGCTTATATGGCGCTGGTCATGGGCGCGACGATGGCCGTCGTCATGCTCGGCTTCATGCTGAAGATGTATAACAATCGGAAAGCGAACATCGGCATCTTCGTGGGCAGCGCAGTTGTTTTCGCCGCGTCGCTTTGGCTTGTGCGCAGTCAGGCGACGGTCGAGGACGTCTCCTGGATGAAGGCGATGATCCCTCACCATTCGATTGCGATTCTGACGAGCGAGCGCGCACACATTTCAGATCCACGGGTTCGGAAACTTGCGGACGGCATTATCGAAGCGCAGCGCAAAGAGATCGCCGAGATGACGGCGCTAATCGAAGACCTCGGGAAGAAACGATGAAGCCATCTTCGCAAGATACCGGCTCTAGCCTTCCGACCTAGAACGCCGCTGATTGCAAAATTAGACTATCCTATGAAGTCAAACAGTGAAAAGACGCGGCAGAAGGATCGCGACGCGAAGTGGACGGACTATATCTCTCGCATGGTATTGTAACATGGGCGCTTTTGTCTGCCGCGGTAACCTATTTCATCGGCTCAGGCTGGGCGCAGCGTCGCTCATTATGCCTTTTGCGATTCCCCTGACGGTGTCGGTCGGTGCTGGAATTCCAGTGTGCGTTGCGGCGGTGATTACCGGAGGAACGTTCGGAGATGTTACTTCACCCGTTGCCGGAATGACGAATATGTCGTCGAACATCGCTCATGCCGACCATTCAGAATATATGACCTATGCCGCACCGTATAATTTTACTGCATCAGGAATTGCAGTCGCTCTTTTTGCTTTTGCGGGGTTTATCCAATGAACGAATTTGACGACAATTCGGGGCTGCAGTGGCGCGGTACACGTGCCTTAGCCACGATATATCATTATACATCATTTCCAACTCTTCCTCGAAAGGAGGTGCGCCGTGCATGACAAGCGCACGATAGTTATTCATGCGTGCTTCGTCACCGGGAGCGCCTTTGTGCTCAATTACCTTTGGGAAAACCTGCAGTGTCCGTGGTTCTTCATCCATCGGGGCGGGAATACCGGACAGATCGAAATGGTTTTCGCCACGCTCGGTGACGTCGCAATGACGTGGATGGCGCAGGGCTTGGTCGCGGCCGTTTCGAGACGCTGGTTGTGGCTGCTAGAACCTTGGCGGTGGCGGCAGTGGGCCACGTTGCTTGGCGTGGCCCTGGCACTGAGTGTCTTCGTCGAAACTTGGGCGCTGGCAGACTCGCGCTGGGCCTACACTGCCATAAATCCCCTGGTGCCTGGCACGCCGATCTCGGTGCTGCCGATGGCGCAACTGCTTCTCTTGTTTCCTTTATCGTTCGGGCTGTCACGCAGGCTCATCCGAGTGGCTTCGAATCCAGGTGCAACGACCGGAACAAAACGAACCTCTCCATGAAGGAGATTATATAGGCGAGAGCCTCCACGCTGCGCTGTAGGCGCAAACCAAGATTCCGCGACTCAGGAGTGATATTCATGAAACACAGCGACCATCCAACCGAGAAATCGGATTCGTCCACGCTAACGCCGGCGCACGACGAGGTCGCCAAAAAGGCGAACGCCCTCTATATGAAAGAGGGGCGTCCGCCAGGGCACGAGAAACAGAATTGGCCGAGATGTGGGGCCACGGTTCGGATGAACACAAGGGTCACGGCGATCATCATGCGCACATGGCGGCCGATTTCCGGAATCGCTTCTGGATCCCGCTGGCTCTGATCCGGCCAAATCTTGTCCTCTCCCCGTGCTGCGGACCCGCGACGAGGTGGTTGTGGATGACGGAGGCAGCAGTGGGAAACTCGACACGCCCTCGGTCAGCCTCCGTTCTTCTGCTCAGCTGCGTCACGCCGCTCCACGTTCGGGTGGATGTCGACGAATCTCCGAGGGCGAAACGAAATCAAAACGCCGCTGACCTTCGACCTTCGTGCGCTTCGAGCTGTTCGTCGTGCCGAAAAGATCCCTGACTGGCGAGAGTACCGAGAGAGTCATTACCAGTGTGCTTCAGGTGATCTTCAGTTGTTCGTCTGGCAACCCACCTATCTTCGTCGGCCAGCAGATGGATGTGTGGATTGAGGCGCCCACCACCGGCGAACAGCCGCCGCCACGGCCGGAGCGCCATTGAAGTGCAGCGGTCGGCTCGCCGCGCGGCTAACCTGAATTAACGCCAAGCGTTTCGCCGACGCAGTTCGCCGACGATGGGATGCGTCTTCAGTCCTGTTGGTCGCGCGCAAATATTTTCTGCGCGCGGAGGACGTCGCGTATGATGACCCCGAGCACGCGTCCGGTTGAATTGATCTCATCCTGGATCATGAACAGGCCACTCGATGAATTGATGATCAGGTCGGCGACCTCCTACAGGGTGGTGTCGGGCTGAGAGTTGACCGCGGCTTCCAATGATGGCGCACGTGCTGCCATCAAGGAACCCTCCGCCTCGACGCGCGTGAGCCCCGACGCCGCGGACCAGCGGAATCGCATTCGCCGTGGGAGTTCAGTCGCTCTCACAGTTCGACCGAGCGTTTCACCGCATCGCAAGCAACTCTCCTCGCGCCTCGGATCGCACTGAATCGGGCCTTCGAAAACGCGTAGTTTATTCGGTCAGATGCGTAGCGGATGAGCAGCGCGTTCAGGCACAATGGAAAGCGTGAAACCCTTGGCCCGAAAGTTGCGAGCGCTCCGTTCATCGCCCCTTTTTTCAACTTCGAATCTCCGGCTCGGTGAAATCGAATGGAATGTCTTGGGCGATCACGACCGCGTCATATCCACTCTCATTGAAGGCAAAGTTGAACTTCCTCTTTGGGCCAAACTCTGGCGATCCGCGCGAAAGACTAATCGAGGCACTGCGCAACGCATGACGTTGGCGGTCGCGGCGGAGGGCCCATCTCCAGCCAGTTCGCTGACACAGCAGGAGATTAAATTTGGTCAAACACGCTGTCAGCCGGACGCCAACAGCGATCAACAACGAAACTGATAAAACGAAAGTACTATAATGTTATACAAAGCTAAAATCCTAAAGAGTCATGAATTGTACAGCCTTCACAAAGGAGAAGTTTTGCCAGACAAGCGACCTCCATTAGAGAAACAACCGGCCGGTATGAACCACCGGCCGCGGACATCATCGATGTGGCGTTCTGCGGCCGGGTCAATGGCCTTACTCGTGCTCGCTGGCTTTGCTGCGCCGGCCATCGCGGCCTCAAATGAGCAGGCTGCGAAAGTCGATATACACACAGTCGACATGCACAAATGGAAGGCCGATTCGACGACCGGGTGGAGCGTCAAAAAGCTGATCGGCAAGACGGTGAAAAGTTCCAAAGGTGAGGATGTGGGCGAAGTCGACAACATCGTCTTCACGCCGGACGGAAAAGTACGCCAGCTGATCGTGTCAACGCACGGCTTTCTCGGCTTCGGTGAAAAGAACCTCGCCGTCAACTGGTCAGACACAACTATGGGGCCGGGCAACGTATCCGTTACCACGCCGATCACCGCTGAGAGCGTCAAAAAGTACGGGCTGTTCGACGGCTTTGCCAAGAGCAGCGGCCCCATCGCCCCGCGCGATTGGCGGTCATCGGAACTGATCGGCAACTATGTGAACCTCAAGGGCAACGTCCACTACGGGTATGTTCGGGACTTGATCGTTGCGAAGGACGGACAACTCCAGGCGGTGATCGTCAGCGCAGATGTGGGCTACGCGTATGGAGCGCACGGCTACGCGGGGGAGTATTACGCCTATCCGTTCTACGGCCATCCGCATGGGCTCGGCTACGGCCATCACGACGGCTGGAATCCGGGCGACCAGTACTACAACCTTCCCTACGGGGAAGCCGACATCGCCGAGGTGCTTCCGTACGTCTACGCCAGACAATAGTGACGATGCCTCGATGTGGCCTCAGCGTCATGACGGCGACGACCAATCCATCCGGAGCGCCCCTCTCCAGCCCGTTCGCTGAGACATCTGGAGCATTAGCGGTTTAGATAAACCTGTAGCCGAACTTCCTGCTCTAGTCATTGCGAGGTGTGCGAGCGCTCCGTGGTAATCCAGCTGGATTGCATCGTCGCTTCGCTCCTCGCCATGACACCGCGTGGCCACGAAATAACAAACACGCTGTCAGCCGGACACCAACAGCGAACAACAACGAAATACAGCAACGACAAAACTATTATGTTATACAATGCTAAAAACCTAACGGGTTATAAACTGAACAGTATCGACGGGGAAATTGGGAAGGTCAAAGAATTCTACTTCGATGACCGGCATTGGGTGGTTCGATATCTGGTCGCCAATACGGGAACCTGGCTTACGGACAGGCAAGTGCTGATCTCCCCGCATGCGCTCGTGGCCGTGACTGGAGAAGATCAACACATCGAAGTCGAGTTAACCAAAAAACAGATTCAGGACAGTCCATTGTGGCAAAGTGACAAGCCCGTCTCCCGCCAATTCGAGGAGTCTTACTACGGGTATTATGGATGGCCGGCGTATTGGGGCGGCGACATGTTGGGCTATTCTCCCTACCCGATGTCGGACCGTGAACATCGGGAAGAATCCACCGAAAGTAAGAAAGCGTGGGATCACCATCTGCGCAGCACTGATGCTGTGAGGGGCTATAACATCCACGGTACAGACGGCGAGATTGGCCACGTCGAAGATTTTATCATCGATGATAAGACGTGGGCGATTCGTTATCTGATCATCGATACCCGGAACTGGTGGCCGGGCAAAAAGGTTCTGGTTTCACCGCAATGGATCGAGCGCGTGAGTTGGAACGAGTCGAAAGTCTTCGTGAAACTTTCCCGGGAAGCTATCAAGCAATCACCGGAATACACGGACGAGTCATTGCTGACGCGGGAGTATGAAACTGGCCTGCATCGGCACTATGATCGCCCCGGATATTGGGACGACGAAGCCGTCTCCATTGACAAGACCAAGAGCGACCATGGTGCGTCGAAGGCCACCAGCAGAATTTCCCGCACGAAACATTAAACAATAATCTTTATGCTTATTATTATACATTTGATATATGCCCTGTTTATAGGGCTTGGAATTGCCTGGCTATTCGGTCTTATATTGAGTACCCGGGGGCCTTGGAATAGCTTCTTCTGGTTTTTCTTCGTGATATTCCTGTTCTCCTGGGGTGGAGGCGTGTGGCTCACTCCCTTTGGTCCCACCGGATGGGGCGTGTCGTGGTTGCCGTTTCTGTTTACAGGATTTTTCATCAGCCTGCTGTTATTCGCCGCCACGCCGCGCTCGGCTCGAGACCGGAGGATGGCCAAAGGCAAGGCCATGGACGCAATGAATCTCAAAGAACCAGCGGCTGAAGAAAGGGGAGCAGAAACCGGGCTCGGCGTTTTCTTTTGGCTTCTGACTGTCTCTTTGGCGGTGGTCATTTTTTGTCACTACATTTGGCATCCCGATCACTCCATCTCCTGGAGCCACTGAGCAAAGACCAAACGCGGCCGGCGTTGATGGAAGAACCATCACAGAATGACAGGGGACACTCTATGAAAGAACAACGCGACGAAGACACAAATAAAGTCGGAACCAAGCCGGCACGAGACGAGGTGGCTAAGCCGTCGTCGAAAGCTCCTCCCTCCCGGCCGGCCGCCAACGCTGCTGAGGGAGAGAGTCCGGAAGCCCATGCAGCGTCGGGCGCGCCGTCCAAAGCTCCCCCGTCTGCTGCGCCCAAAACTCCTCCTACCGTGTCTGCCGCCAAACCTCCTGCCCTTGGGGAAACCGGACCACCGGTCAAGGCGGAATCGGACGCGACGCCGGCAAAGTCCGTGCCCGCGGCGCCTGTTCCCGCAGCTCCCGCATCAGGCTCACAACAAGGCAAACCGGCACCAAGCAAAGAACCGTCAACACCTACCGGCATCGCGGCGAAGCCTTCTCCGGCCGCGCCCGCCGACGCACCTGTACCCGCGGCCAAGCCCGCGGCCCCGAAACCTGCTGCTACCGTCCCGCCAACGGCTCCTTCCGGCAAGGGCGACGAAGGTCACCCCGCGGCCGCCGGTCAGGCTGCGCTGCCCGGTGACATGGCTTTCGAAATGGGGCATGGCGGCAAGGACTTGCCGGCCATGGTGCGAGACATGCGAAACCGTTTCTGGATTTGCCTGATCTTTACCGTGCCGATTTTTGTGTATGCACCGATGGGTGGCTTCTTCACCCCGCCAGCGCCGCCGTTCGGTCTGGAACTCAACCTGTGGCTGTTCTTTTTCGCCAGCGCCGCCATTCTTTATCCGAGCTGGACGTTTTTCGTCTCGGCTTGGCGCGCGCTCAGGACCGGCACCCTGAGCATGGCGGTGCTGATCGTGTTGAGTGTCGGCACCGGGTATCTCTTCAGTGTCGGCAGCACTTTTTTCTTTAAGGACGGGGGGCAGTTTTATGAAGCCGCCTCGGTTCTTCTTGTATTCATCCTGCTAGGACACTGGCTGGAAATGCGTGCCCGCGCGGGCGCCTCCTCTGCGATCAAGGCGCTGATGAATCTCACTCCAGCGCAGGCCTCCGTTATCCGCAGCGGCGCGGAGGTGGAAGTCCCGACCGCCGAGGTGTTGGCGGGCGAAATTGTCGTGATCCGGCCCGGCGGAAAAATTCCCGTCGATGGAGTGGTGGAGACGGGCGAGTCACTCGTCGACGAATCGATGCTCACCGGCGAGTCGATGCCGGTCCAGAAGGGACCAGGCGCGACGGTGGTGGGGGCGACCATTAACAAGAGCGGTAGCTTTCGCTATAAAGCGACGAAAGTCGGAGCCGACTC
>JBDSSD010000028.1:0-17548 GCA_039928945.1 Opitutus sp.
ATGGACCTCAAGGACTTCGTCCTCGGAAAATTCACTCCTGACCAACAGATTTTAGTCACGCAACAACTCGCCCATTACCTATCAGGCCTCGACCTGCTGCTCTCCCGCGGCGCCGAAGCCGCCATGAATCAGCTCAATCGCAGAGATCCAAAATGAAAGCCACCAAACGTAACTACCGCGCCTCCTTCATCCTCGATAACCGCGGCAAGGAAGACACCATCGACCAGATCGTCGAGGGCGTGAAGAACGAGATCACCGCTGTCCAAGGTGAAGTCACCGCCGTCGAGAATCTCGGCAAGAAGGACTTCATCCGCGTCACGGACCGCAAGTTCACCAGCGGAGCGTACGTGCAGGTGGCGTTTTCCGCCCCGGCAGAAGCGCCAGCGCAATTGAAGGAACGCCTTCGCCTGAACAGCAGCGTTTACCGCACGTTCGTCCAAAGCGCTTAACTGTCGCGCGGATGGCCGCCCTCCACCCATGGCCAATTTCAATAAAGTCTATCTGATCGGAAACCTGACGCGCGATCCTGAGCTGAGGGTCACGCCGAAGGGCACCGCGATTTGTCAGTTCGGCATGGCGGTGAATCGTCAGTTCAAGGACGAGTCCGGCGCGATGCGCGACGACACGACGTTCGTCGACATCGAAGCTTGGGGCAAGCAGGGCGAAACGATCTCGAAATTCTGCACCAAGGGAAAGCCGCTGTTTGTCGAAGGACGACTGAAGTTCGATCAGTGGGAGGACAAGACGTCCGGCCAGAAACGCAGCAAATTGAAGGTGGTACTGGAAGGTTTTCAGTTTCTCGGCGGGCCCCGTGATGGTGCGCCTGGTAGCGGTTCCGCAGGAGAGTTTGATCAATCGGCCCCTTCGCCCGAGCGGCACTCACCACCGCCACGAGGCGCGACCGGCAAGCCGGCCCCGGCGGAAAACCTCGACGAGGACGTTCCGTTTTGAGGAGACGTTGATCACTTACCCAAAGCCATTCGCTACGAATGGCTTTTTTTGTGCCCGCGCACAGGGGAATGATGAGGAGAGTCTGGCGGCGTGAGCCTGTTGGCCTGAATGCGATCAACTCAGAACTCACGCGAACGTTTCAGTGTGTGAGAAATTTCAGCGGAGTAGATTGCAGTTCACGGCCGTGTGATCACTGGCCTCGTTCGTCTCCCTGCCAGGCGTGGAAAACATTTTCGTGAAGCTAGAATTCGTGACGGGATAAGGATCACGCGCGGCGAACGGTGCAAACTGACGTGACCGAAAACCGCGCCCGCGACGCCCGGTATGAAGGCCCGTTTTGACCGGGTTTTGGGGATAATCGGGCGTCTGGCGGGCGGATACGGGGCGGTTTCGTAAGTCTGCTTCATTTGGGGACTATTGTAAAAAATAGGCGTGGAATCGGACCGTAGGGTGACCCTCCGGCGATTGACGTTTTTACAAATCCCTGATTGTGCATGGGTGTTACTACCTAGGTAAGCTTAGGTATTCAGCCCACGTATATCATACATCCGCCCTCCAGCAGATACTCCCGTCATGAAAGCAATCACGCAACGAACGATAGAATTACTGAGCACGGCCTTTTGGATCGCTGTGCTCTTTGCCTCGCTCACCGGACTGGCCGCTGAGTCCGTCGATGTCACTGGTTCACTCGCGTTTCCCCGCAAGAATCACACCGCGACTCCGCTCATGGATGGGCGAGTCTTGGTGGTCGGTGGCGAAAACGAATTGGGTCAAATCGCCGCGGCCGAACTTTACGACCCCGCGTTGAAGCTGTTTTCCACGGTGGGACAAATGGGCATGGCGCGCGTGGGGCACGCTGCGACGTTGTTGCCGAACGGCACCGTTTTGATCACGGGCGGACGGAACGCCACGGGATCGTTGGCGAGTGCGGAAATTTTCGATCCGGCGAGCACGACCCCGTTCCGGAGTCTTGCGTCGACGATGGGTGCTGCGCGCGTCCGACACAGCTCAACGCTGATGGTGGATGGCAAGGTGCTCATCGCGGGCGGTGACTTGAGTGGGACGGCGGAAATTTTTGATCCTGCAACCGAGACGTTTTCAACTTCGCTGATTGCGATGATTGAAGCGCGAGCGGGTCAGACGGCGACGACGCTGCCGGAGAACAGCGTGTTGCTGGCGGGAGGCGGAAGTCGGACGGTGGAGTTGTTTGATGTGCAGACGAGCGGATTTTTGTCGTGGCCGGCGGTGTTGAGCGAAATGCGGTCGGGTCAGTCGGCGATTTCTGCCCCCGATTCGAATATCTATTTCATCGGCGGCGAACCCTTCGGCACGCTGGAGAAGTTCGACCTGTTGAGCACGACGCCAGGCGTGTCGTTGTCGTTGGGCGCACCGGTTTCGTCCGCGACAATGCTGGCGAACGGAAAGGTCCTCGTTACGGGCCCCGTGTTAGCGACGTTGTTCAATCCGGCCACGAGTACATTTTCACCCTTGGCCAATGCAGGGCTGTTGGAGCGAAGCGGCCAGACCATGACCGAGCTTTCCGCCGACAAGCACATCCTGGTGGTGGGTGGTGTGGACGCGAATACCGCATTGGTCGCGCCGGCCGCGATCTACAGCCCGGCGAAGATCGAGACGGATAAACAGGATTACCAGCCGGACGAAACTGTAGTCGTTTACGGTTCCGGATGGAAACCGGGAGAAAACGTGGATTTATACGTCGTCGACGACCAGGGTTGGCTCTACGACAGCACCGCGACGGCCGATGCGGCGGGTCTCTTCACAGCGGACCCTTATTTCGTGGTGCTAATGCGTCATCTCGATGTGACGTTTGACCTCACTGCGCTTGGAGTGCAGTCGGGCCTGCAGGCAAAGCACACGTTCACGGACTCTAGTGCCCAAGTAAGACGGCTTGGATTTCTTGGCACCATACCGGCGAGTTTCTCAGTGGGCCTCGCCGCGGGGCCGATAAATGTTCAGACGCAGAATAGCGCCGGCAACCCCGAGTTCCCGACGGGAAACACTGCGAACAGCACCTTAACGATTCTCCTTACGTCGAGTTCGGCGTCGGGGCGTTTCTCCGTCGACGGCGGCTTGAATTATCTGACATCCGTTTCACAAACGATCGACAGTTCGGCTCCTGCCGGGAACTTCCCCAGCTTCCTTTATCGTGATACCGCCGCCGGCAACGTGGTCATTACCGCGACCGTGACCGCATTGGGGACAGGGTATAATTCGCCGTTCGGTATCGGTTCAACGGGCACGCTCTCAAGAACGGTCAACAAAGCGAACACGACGACTACGCTGGTGCGAACAGCGGGAAATGCGGCCGCCATTTACGGCGATTCGCAGACATTCCAAGCGACCGTCGTGAATTCTACTCCTTTAAGCAGTGGCACTCCCACGGGCTCCGTGAACTTCAAAGATGGCGCGACGGTAATCGGTACGAGCACTCTTGATGGCTCCGGCGTCGCGACGTTCGTAACCTCGAGTATCGCGGTGGGAACGAACAAATCGATTACAGCCGTATACGTTGCAGATTCGAATTATAATACCAGTACCTCGGCCGCCGTGCTTCAAACTGTCACCGCAAAGAATCTCACGATCACCGGTGCCGTAGCTGCGGACAAGACTTACAATGGAAATGCGACCGCGACCGTAAGTTTCGTTTCTGCGTCACTGACCGGCATCGCGAATTCAGAAGCTGTGACGATCAATAGCAGCGGCTACTCCGCTTCATTCTCAGACAAAAACGCAGGAAATGGAAAATCGATCACCGTTACCGGCGTTACTTTAGGAGGCGCGGGTGCCGCAAACTATACGGTTTCACAGCCAACCGGCCTGACCGCGAATATCACCCCCAAGAATCTTACTGTGACCGGATCAGTCGCCATCAACAAGGTGTACAGCGGCGACACGGTCGCAACCGTGAACTTCGGTGGGGCAACACTCGTGGGCGTTGTCAACCCCGACGTAGTCACCATCGACACCAGTAGCTATGTCGCGAGCTTCAGCGACAAAAACGTGGGAAATGGAAAAACCGTTACGGTAACTGGCGTAACGTTGGGCGGAGGGGGTGCGGCAAACTATTCAATTTCTCAACCGACGGGTTTAACCGCGAACATTTCGGCTTTGCACATCACGGGCGCGTTTACCGCGAGCGACAAGATCTACGATGGCGGCGTTGCCGCGTCCGTCTTGACGCGCTCCACCATGGGCGATGTGGGCGGCGTAAGCCTGATAGGTGGCGCAGCGACCTTCGTAAATAAAAACGTGGGGAATGGCAAGACCGTGACCCTGGCCGGCGGAACGTTGAGCGGTGCAGATTCCGCCAACTACATTTTGGACTCCGTGGCGACTACGACCGCCAGCATCACTGCGCTGCACATCACGGGCGCCTTCGTCGCCAGCGACAAAGTTTACGATGGAAACCCTTCGGCGTCCGTAGTTACCCGTTCGACCGTGGGTGATATCGGGGGCGTGACACTGACCGGCGGCACGGCAAGCTTTGCGGACAAGAATGTCGCGAATGCGAAGTTGGTTACATTGACTGGCGCAACGCTGAGCGGCGCGGATGCCGCCAACTACGTCCTGGACTCCGTGGCGACAACGACGGCGAACATCACGGCGCTGCACATCACGGGTAGCTTCACGGCGAGCGACAAGTCTTACGATGGCAACGTGTCAGCGATCGTGCTGACCCGGTCAACTGTTGGAGACGTGGGCGGAGTTTCACTCACGGGAGGCACGGCCAGCTTCGCCGACAAGAACGTCGGGAGTGGCAAGGCCGTCACTTTGGCAGGCGCCACGCTGAGCGGTGTGGATGCCGCCAACTACGTCCTGGACTCCGTGGCGACAACGACGGCGAACATCACCGCGCTGCACATCACCGGGACCTTCACAGCGAGCAATAAAGTTTATGATGGCAACGCATCAGCGACCGTGCTGGCCCGCATGACCGTCGGTGGTGTTGGCGGCGTGACGCTGACAGGCGGCACGGCGAGCTTTGCCGACAAGAATGTTGGGAGTGGCAAGACCGTCACCTTGGCAGGCGCCACGCTGAGCGGTGTGGATTCCGCCAACTACGTCCTGGACTCCGTGGCTACGACCACGGCGAACGTCACGGTGCGGCATATCACGGGCGCGTTCACCGCCAGTAACAAAGTTTACGACGGCAACACGTCGGCGACTGTGCTGACGCGGTCGACGGCAAGCGACGTCGGCGGGGTTATGCTCACAGGTGGAACGGCCACCTTCGCGGACAAGAACGTGGGGAATGGCAAGATAGTGACATTGGCGGGCGCAACGTTGAGCGGTGCGGACGTCGCAAACTACGTATTGGACTCGGTTGATACGACGCTCGCGAATATTACAGCGCTGCATATCACGGGCAATTTCACCGCGGCGAACAAGGTTTACGATAGTACCACGGTGGCCACAGTGCTGACGTACTCGACCGTCGGCGACATTGGCGGCGTTAACCTGACCGGTGGCACGGGGTCGTTTGCAGACAAAGATGTTGGCAGTGACAAAATTGTAACGTTGGTAGGCGGAAGTCTGATTGGTGTTGATGCAGCCAATTACATCCTCGACTCGGTGGCGACCACGACCGCCAACATCACGGCGCTGCACATCACGGGTGCGTTCACAGCGAGCAACAAGGTCTACGACGGCACGACGACAGCGATGGTGTCGGGACGCTCGACGGTCGGTGATGTTGGGGGTGTGAGCCTGACGGGCGGCACGGCAGCATTCGCAGACAAGAACATCGGCACTGGTAAGATGGTAACGCTGACAGGCGCAATCTTGAGCGGCGTTGACGTTGGTAACTACGTCCTGGATTCGGTCGCGACGACGGTGGCGGACATCACGGCACTGCATATCACCGGGACATTTACCGCGGGCAGCAAGGTCTATGACGGCAACACATCTGCGACGGTGCTCACACGATCGACAGTGGGCGATGTTGGTGGTGTAAGCCTTACCGGCGGTACGGCGACGTTCGAAAACAAGAACGTAGGCACGGGCAAGATTGTAACGCTGGCGGGAGCGGGCCTGAGCGGCGTGGACGTTGGCAACTACGTTCTAGACACCGTCGCGACGACAACCGCGAATATCACGGCGTTGCACATCACAGGTACATTCACGGCGAGCAGCAAGATTTACGACGGCACCATTTCAGCAACGGTCACAATGCGTTCGGTGGTGGGAGATGTCGGCGGCGTAAGCCTGACGGCCGGCACGGCGACCTTTGCAGACAAGCACGTGGGCACCGGCAAAGTAGTGACACTGGTGGGCGCGAGCTTGGGCGGCGTGGACGCTGCGAATTACATCTTGGACTCTGTTGCAACAGCGACTGCGAATATCTCGATCCTCTCGATCACGATTTCTGCTGCGAGCGACACGAAACCATATGACGGTAACACGAGTTCGAGTGGTATGCCGATCTTCACCACACTCATGACGGGTGACACCAAGACGGCGAGCCAAGTCTTCGATTCCAAGAATGTCGGATCGCGCACCCTGTCAGTGAGCGCCTATTCCATCACGGACGGTAACGGCGGCAATAATTACACGGTGACGCTGGCCACGGCCACCGGCTCCATCACTGCCAAGAACCTGACCATCATCGGCGCTGTTGCAGCGGACAAGGTTTATGATGGCAACACGACCGCCACGGTGAGCTTCACTGCGGCATCACTCGTGGGGGTCGTGAGCCCAGACGTTGTGACGATCAACAGCGCCAGCTATACGGCAACGTTTGCTGATGCGCTGGTCGGAACGGCTAAACCGGTGACAGTTACCGGTGTCACGTTGGGCGGGGCGGGAGCGGCGAACTATACCGTTTCGCAGCCGAGCGGTCTGACGGCCAGTATCAAGGAGTATTCGTGGGCCGGATTCTTCCAGCCCGTAGATAACCTACCGGTCGTGAACCGTGCCAATTCCGGCAGCGCCATCCCCGTCAAGTTCAGTCTCGGTGGAAACAAGGGCATGGCCATCATGGCCGCGGGATATCCTGCGATTGCTCTGATTCCGACATCCGACACTGCGCCGATCTCAGTGATCGAACAAACAGTGACCGCTGGTGGCAGCAGCCTGTCGTATGACGCTGGTTCGAATCAATACGTCTACGTCTGGAAAACGGAAAAAGCGTGGGCCGGGAAATCCTACCGGTTGGTGGTAAAACTGGCGGATGGTTCGACGCACTACGCAGATTTCAACTTCGCCAAGTAAGATCGAACGGGGTTGGTGAGATATTCGACCGGCAGGGGCATCTCGCCTCTGCCGGTTTTCTTTTCGACGGCTCACACCGGTGCGTGTGCGAGTTCGCGTGCGGCGGCTCGTCGGGACGACTCGCCCTACCTTAGGATGACTCAACCGAGCTTGGAAGGTCGCGCCGGGCACTTGGTCGGCAAAGAGTCTCAATAATTTTTGTGTGCGCTCGCCTAGACGGGGGTGAGCTACCATGAGATGATGCGGGTGATTCGCTGCAGGTTTGCCCCGTTCCGTTTACGCAGCGGTCGATCCATATCCCATGAGAAAAGCCTTCTGCCTGCTGCTTTGCGTAGTCACCTCCGCCGTTGCCCAAAAGTGGGAGGGTCTCGCGCTGACCCCTCCCATGGGTTGGAACAGCTGGAACACGTTCTATAATCATATCAGCGAAAAGGTCGTGCGCGAAACCGCCGATGCCATGGTGGCCAACGGCATGCGCGACGCCGGCTACAACTACATCGTCATCGATGACACGTGGTCGTTACGCGAGCGGAACGCCGACGGCAACATGGTGCCAGATCCGGAGAAATTCCCCAGCGGTCTCAAAGCCCTCGGCGATTACCTCCACTCCAAGGGTTTCAAGTTCGGCATCTACAGCTGCGCCGGGACAAAAACGTGCGGCGGCCACCCAGGAAGTTGGGGCCACGAATTTCAAGACGCGCGTCTCTTCGCATCGTGGGGCGTCGACTATTTGAAATACGATTGGTGCGACCACGGCACCGCCGATGCGCGTGACGCCTACAAACGGATGAGCGAGGCCCTGCGTGCTGCCGGTCGTCCCGTCGTGTTTAGTTTGTGCGAATGGGGTCAGAACAAACCTTGGGAATGGGCTGAACCGATCGGCCACCTCTGGCGCACGACCGGTGACATCTACGATTCCTACGACGGCCGCAAAGGTTGGGAGTCGGGTTGGAAGCTTTTGCTCAACCAGCAATACGATCTCGTCCCCGCCACCGGTCCCGAAGGGATGGCGAAGTTCGCCGGCCCCGGCCATTGGAACGATCCCGACATGCTCGAGGTGGGCAACGAAGGTCTTTCGCTCCCCGAGTCACGCGCGCATTTTAGCTTCTGGTGCATGCTCGCCGCTCCGTTGATGGCCGGGAACGACGTGCGCAACATGAAGCCGGAGATTCGCGACATCCTGACCGATAAAGAAATCGTCGCGATCGATCAGGACGCAGCCGGAAAACAAGGCTTCCGCGCGCTGTCTGAACCTTCAACGCAGACGGAGATCTGGGTAAAGGAGCTTAGCAACAAGGAGTGGGCGGTTTGTATGTTGAACACCGGCACGACCGCAGCCGACCTGACGATCCATTGGGATCGTCTCTGGACGGTTCAGGGGAAGTTCAACGTTCGAGACGTCTGGGCAAAGAAGGCGGTCGGCGACAACAGCAAGCCTTACACCGCACGCGTCGAATCGCACGACGTCGTCGTATTCCGCCTGACCCCCGCAAAGTGATCGTCCTTTCCTCTCCGTGCGTGGTTCGCCGTTAACCAGATTGATGTCCATTGTTCCGCTAGGATTCCGCGCTGCTGTCTGGCTGCTCGGCGGTTTCGCGAGCGTGTTCGGCCTGGGTGTTGCCCAAGCACAGACGCCGATTACACCCGTGCCGCCGCAAGCGAATCTCCGCGTCGCCGCAATCCAAGTACGGGTGAAACCGGATCACCGCGATTGGACCTATCAGCTCGGCGAGACGCCACGGTTCACCATCGCCGTCACGGCGGATAACGAACCGGTCGACAATGCCTCCGTGAGCTTCGTCATCTCTCCCGACATGATGCCGGGCGAGCGGAAAACAGCGAAGGTTCCACTCGACGGGCTGGTGGTGGAAGGCGGATCGATGACGGAACCTGGGTTCCTGCGCTGCAACGCCTCCGTTGAAATCGCGGGCCGAACTTATCGCGGCGCAGCCACGGCGGCGTTTGCGCCGGAAAAGATTTTGCCGCTGCAGACCGAGCCAGACGACTTTGACGCGTTTTGGAAAGCGCAGCTGGCTCAGCTGAACCAGGTCCCAATGGCGTCGCAGCTCACCTATTTGCCCGAGGCGAGTTCAGACACGTTGAACGTCTATCATGTGAGTTTTGCGACCGCGAATGGGCCGGAGAAAACGGCCGCACCCGCGCGGATCTTTGGCATTCTCTGTGAGCCAAAGGCCCCCGGAAAATATCCCGCCATTCTCAAGGTCCCCGGCGCTCACGCGCGTTCGTATTCTGGCGAAAAAGTGTTGGCAGACCACGGTGCAATCACCCTTGAAATCGGAATCGAGGGGATTCCGGTCAATCTGCCGAAGGAGGTTTACGACACGCTCGATGTCGGTGCACTGAACAGCTACTGGTTCTTCAACCTGGACGACCGCGAAGCCTATTACTATCGCCGCGTCTTTCTCGGTTGTGTTCGGGCAAACGACTTCCTCGTGGCCCGCCCCAACTGGGATGGAAAAAATCTCGTGGTCATGGGTGCCAGTCAGGGCGGGCAGCTCGCGATTGCGACGGCCGCGCTTGATCGCCGAGTGACGGCCGTGTCGGCGACGCATCCAGCATTCTGTGACGTGGCGGCGGAGTTGCACGGCCGAGCGGGAGGTTTTCCGCATCCGTTTCGACCTGACGCCTCGGGCAAACCGTCACCGCACGCCACGCCCGCGAAGATCGCGACGGCGACGTACTACGACACGGTCAATTTCGCACGGCGACTGAAAGTCCCCGGCTACTACACCTGGGGCTACAACGACGACGTATGTCCACCGACGTCGACCTACGCTGCGTACAACGTGATCACCGCGCCGAAGACCCTCGGTGTGACGCTCGAGCTGGCGCACAGCTACAATCAGGAGCAGGGAGCGGCGATCAACGCGTGGATTTTGAATTTCCTCGGCCTCAAGTGAGCACAACGGAGAGCCGGCAATTCGAGCCAACTTCCGGCTGAACCAGCGGACCCTTTTCATGGCATTTCCAAAAAACTTCACCTGGGGCGCTGCCGCCGCAGCTTATCAAATCGAGGGCGCCTGGAACGAAGATGGGAGAACCCCTTCCGTCTGGGACGTCTTTTCACAGCAGCCCGGCAAGGTCTTCGATAACCACAACGGCAACGTCGCGTGCGATCACTATCATCGGTGGCGGGACGATGTCCGGTTGATGCAGGAGGGTGGTCTTCAGGCGTACCGTCTGTCGCTGTCCTGGCCACGCATCCAGCCTTTGGGGACAGGCAAGGTGAATGCGGCGGGTCTGGCATTTTACGATCGGCTGATCGACGGGCTGCTGGACGCCGGGATCACGCCGTGGGTCACGCTCTATCACTGGGATTTGCCGCAGGCGCTGCAGCAACGCGGGGGATTTTTGAACCGAGACCTGGTCGAATGGTTTGGCGATTACGCGACCTTGGTCGCCGCCAAGCTGGGCGATCGAGTAAAGCATTGGATGACGTTCAACGAACCGCCGGTGATCATTGGTCTGGGTCATCAGGAAGGCGTGTTTGCGCCGGGATTAAAGCTGTCGTTCGCCGAATGCTTGCGGGGAGCGCATCACCTCTTGATGGCGCACGGACGCGCGGTTCAGGCGTTGCGAGCCGGGTGCGACGGGAAGGTTAAGATATCCATCGCGCATACCAGTCGTGAACGGGTGCCGGCGTCGGACAGCAAGGCGGACATCGAAGCGGCGCGCTCGGACTATTTCGCGTCGACGGAAAAAGTGATGTGGAATCTCGCGTGGTGGGCCGACCCAATCGTGCTCGGCCGCTATCCCGAGGAAGGCGTTGAGGCGTTTGGCGCTGACATGCCAAAGGTCACCTCGGCCGACATGAAGTTGATTGCGCAGAAGGTCGATTTTCTCGCGTACAATTGCTACTCGGGTTGGCAAGTCCGCGCCGGCGCGAAGGGCAAGCCGGAGAAAGTGCCGGGTGGGTGGGGCATCGGCAATGCGCGCGGCACCTTGCCGTGGCTCGAAATCGCGCCCCTGGCGCCTTATTGGGCGGCGCGGTTTCAGACGGAGCGATACAAACTGCCGTTGGTGTTTTCGGAGAACGGCTACTGCAACACGGACTTCGTCCATCTCGACGGCAAGGTGCACGATCCGCAACGGATCGACTTCGTCGCACGTTATCTCCGCGGCATTCGCCAGGCTGTCGATGAAGGCGTGCCGGTCGAAGGTTATTTCTACTGGTCGATCCTCGATAATTTCGAGTGGGCGGAAGGGTACAAGGATCGCTTCGGCCTCGTGCACGTCGACTATCAGACTCAGAAGCGAACGCCGAAAGATTCGTTTTATTGGTACCGCGAAGTCATTCGCAGCAATGGTTCGAATCTGTAAATCGGCCCGTCGTCTTCCCTCCCTTCACTTTTTCCGATGCAAATTTTCACGCTCGCTGGCAGCACCTGGCAATTTCGCAACGTCACCGAACGCGGCGCCTGGAAGGCCGCGGTCGTTCCCGGCTGCGTGCACCGCGATCTGCTGCGGTTGAAGCTGATTCCCGATCCGTTCTGGGGCGCCAACGAGAACGGGCTGCAATGGATCGAAGAACGCGTGTGGGAATACCGGCGGACGTTCAACGTACCGCGCGGATTTCAAGATGAAGAGTTCGTTGAGCTGGTGGCGGACGGCCTCGACACGGTCGCGACGGTCTCGCTCAACGGTCAGGAAATCGCGCGGACGGAGAACATGTTTCTCGGGTATCGCTGGGACGTGAAATCCATGCTGCGTCCGGGCAAGAACGAGCTCGTGGTCCGGTTCGACAGTGCGATGGATTACATTCGAACCCATCGCACGGATCATCATCCGAAAGAGTTCAACGATCCGGTCGGTCGGTCCCAGGTCATCCGTAAGGAGCAATGTCAGTTTGGTTGGGATTGGGGTCCGCGTTTTGTGACGGCGGGAGTATGGCAGGATTGCCGGCTGGAAGCGTGGTCGGGCAATCGGCTCGAGCACATCCGCGTTAGCCAGGATCATCGGAGTGATGGCAGCGTGCGGCTGCAGCTTCGAGCCGAACTGGTCCGCCCAGACGAAACGGTGACACTCGCCTGGAAGCTGACGCTTAAAGGCGTGGTGGTGGCCGAAGGATCAGGCGCGGAAATCATTGTCGATCGTCCACAGCTGTGGTGGCCGAATGGTCACGGCGCGCAGCCCTTGTACCGACTGACGGTGGACGTGTCTTCCAATAGCGGCACGCCCATTGGGTCGTGGAGGAAGACGATCGGCCTGAGAACGATCGAGCTGGACCGACACGCCGATCAGTGGGGCGAGTCATTCCAGTTCAAGGTCAACGGACGCGCGCTCTTCGCCAAAGGCGCCAATTGGATTCCGGCCCACAGCTTCGTCGCGGGGCTCACGCGGGCGGAATACGAGCGCGACTTGCTGAGTGCGGCGCGGGCCAACATGAACATGATCCGCGTGTGGGGCGGGGGAATTTACGAGACGGAAGATTTCTACGACGTCTGTGACGAGCAGGGTTTGCTGGTCTGGCAAGATTTCATGTTCGCTTGCGCGCGCTACCCGGCTGATGAGGCATTCCTCTCCAGCGTGAAAGCTGAGGCGACCTATCAAGTGCGTCGCTTGCGTCACCGGGCGAGCCTCGCGCTCTGGGCCGGCAACAACGAGATCTGGGCGCTCAACGTGACGGAGATCGAAGCGGATCAAAAATTCCGGGCGGAGTACGAAGCGATTTTTCATCAAACGTTGCCACAGGTCGTGGCGGCGGAAGACGCGGTGACGCCGTACTGGCCGAGTTCGCCCTGGCGTGGAGATCGGGAGCACGCCCATACGGCAGGTGAAGCGCGAGGCGACACGCATTTTTGGGACGTGTGGCACTCGCGGATGCCGGTGAAAGATTACGAGAAGTACGCTTTCCGTTTCGTCTCTGAATTCGGGATGCAGAGCTACAGCTCGCCCGAGACGAATGCGACCTTTGCGCCGACGTCGGACAATAACGTGTTCGGCGCAACGATGGAGAACCACCAGAAAAACCGCGGCGGCAATCAGGTCATTCTCGATTACGTTTCGCGTCGGTATCGTTTTCCAAAGGGGCAGGATGAGCTGATCTATCTTTCGCAGCTCAACCAGGCCTACTGCATGCAAACGGGAATTGAGCACTGGCGCCGCAACATGCCGCGGAGCATGGGCACTCTTTACTGGCAGTTGAACGATTGCTGGCCGGTGGCTTCCTGGAGCTCGATTGAGTTCACGGGCCGTTGGCGCGCGTTGCAGCACATTGCGCGGCGAATCTTCGCTCCGGCGTTGGTGACCGCTTATGTGCCGGGTGACGAGACGACGATCATCGGCAACTATCGACGCACGACCGTGCAGGAGGTCCACCTCTACACCGTGTACGATGCACCCGAAACGAGTCGCGGCGTTCTGCGCTGGGATCTGTTCCATCTCGATGGCCGAAAACTGAAGAGTGGGTTGAAGAAAGTTTCTCTGGTTTATGGCGAAAGTGTGCGGCAACTGACGCTCGATGCGGCGCCGTGGTTGGAAAAATATGGGCGCGACTCGATTTATCTTCGGATCGCGCTGGACGGGCCCAGTGGGACGAGGCTGAGCGAGGAAACTGTTTTCCTCACCCCGCCGCGGTTCCTGTTGCTGCCGAAAGCCAGGACGAAAGTGGACGTGAAAGTGACTTCATCCACGACCGCGACGCTCAGCTTCACGTCGACCGCCTTCCAGCATCGGTTCGCCTTCTCGGTGCCGGGCGAGGCCACGCGCGTCAGCGACAACTTCTTCGAGCTCTATCCGAATGAAACGAAGACGGTCACGGTCGAACTTGCGCGGAAAATGTCGGCGGCTCAGTTGAAGCGGGCGCTGACTTATCGGTCTCTGGTCGACACCTATTGAGCGAGCGCCAACCTGCGGCGGATCGGGCTGCCCGGCTGGCAGGTTATTGATTTTTACGTTGCCACCATCCGCTTCGCGGACGGTTTTGCTTTTGTCCCTTTAACCCCCTCCGGAGAACCCCATGTCCGTGATCCCCGCCTCACCCGTCGTAGTTGATTCGCAAGAAACACGCCCCGAGGACAAGGTCCCGATTCGTCAGAAGCTCGCGTACGGCCTTGGTACGTTTCACGACATGTGGGGGCACTGGCTGTACCCAAATATTGGGTTCCAGGTGTTCAACATCTTCCTCGGTGTGGCGCCTTGGCTGATTGGCCTGGCGCTCTTCGTGAATCGGTTGTTCGACGCGATTTCGGATCCGCTGTTCGGCTGGCTCTCTGACAACACCAGATCCCGGTGGGGCCGTCGGCGACCGTTCATCCTCGTGGGCGGCATCCTGGCCGGATTGACCTTGCCGTTCCTTGTGGCGGTGGCGCCCGGCTGGGGCTCGAGTCATATCTTCGGCACGGATATTCCCTATTACTTCTGGTTCATGCTGGGATCGTCGGCGCTGTTCTTGCCGATCATGAGTTCGTTCAATCTGCCCTGGAACAGTCTGGGGCAGGAGATGACGCCGGACTACCATGAGCGCACGGCGGTTTGGTCGGTGCGCAATGCGGTTCAAAAGGTCCCGGAGCTCGGATTGTTTTTCGCCGCGCAGTTCATGACGATGGCGATCTGGGTTGGAGCGTCGTCGTCCGATGTGCTGAGCCGCGTGCGCACGTTGTTCACGACCGGCAGCGCATGGTCGGCGGCGCCGGAAGGCGCGAAACCGAATATCCTGCTGGGCGCGCAGGTTTACTGCACGATTCTCGGACTGCTGATGATCGTGGCCGCCATCATCATGTTTGTGACGTTGCGTGAGCGATACTACGGCAAGGTCACGGCGCAAAAGCAGGAGAAGATCTCGCTGAAGGAAACCCTCTGGCTGGCACTGAAATGCAAGCCCTTCCGCATGCAGCTTTTCATGAAGCTACCCTATGCCATGGGGACCAGCATGGTGGGCGCTCTGGGCTACTACAACACGGTCTATTATGTTTGCCGCGGCAATGTTGCTGAGGGCGCGGTTTGGAATTTTCGCATGGGGATTTCCGGAATGGTGTTGGGATTTCTCGGCATCCCGGTCTACGCCTTCATCGCGCGACACTTTGGTAAACGGACGGCGGTCATGGCGGTGCTGGGAACGGCGTGCACGGTCTTCGTTTGTACATGGTGGTTCTATAATCCTGATGTGAGATGGCTGCAGATTTTCGCGTCCGGGTTCATCGCTTTCACGGGCGCGGGATTCTGGACGCTGGATGGCGCGATCGGCGCGGACGTCATCGATTACGATGAACTTCAAACTGGGAAACGACGCGAAGGTGCCTTCACGGCGTGCGGGCAATGGATCATGAAAGTCGGTCAGGCGATCGGCGCCGGTGCATCAGGGTTGATCCTCAGCATGACTGGATTCGATGCGACCCTCGGCGGTGCGCAGTCCAGCACGACGCTTTTCATGATCCGATTTCTGTTCGCGGCCGTACCGATCGCAGGAATCATCCTGGCCCTCGTTATGATTTACTTTTTCCCGCTGACTCAGGCGAAAATGGCGGAAATTCGGGTTCAGCTGGAGGCACGACGTGGCACGGTTTGAAGTGCGCGCCGCGCGGCGTACCCACGTTGATGTGACGTTCCCGACGTGAGCGGGCGGTTGGACGAACTACGAGCGTGAAGCCGCAAGTCCTCTTGATATTTCTCACGCGGTACGAGGAGTGTGCCGCGATGCTCAAAGGGATCGCGTACTACGAACGGACTCATCGACCGTGGGCGGCTTTCCTGGATGATGAAGCTCGTGCGGAGGTCGATCCGTTCTGGCTCCGCAGCAAGAAGTGGCATGGCGTTATTAGCCGGCATACCACGCCGGCTTTGGTGAAGGACTGCGGTGAGTTAGGTCTTCCGATCGTAGACCTGAATGATTCGCCGGTTATACCGGGTGCACCGAAGATCCGGCCGGACAATACGGCCATCGGACACCTTGGCGCTGAGCACTTCATGGAGCGCGGGTTTCGGCATTTCGCGTTCTGTGGATTCCGCGAGACCGAATGGTCAGGCGAACGACGAGACGGTTTCATCGAGGCACTTGGTCTCGCCGGACACCGCTGTGATGTACTCGACGTGGAATATCCCGGTGATGTGACTCCGTTCTGGGACGCAAAACAGATCGCGGCGCTGGGCGGGTGGCTGAAGCAACTGCCCAAGCCGACGGCGATCATGGCGTGCAACGACATGCGGGCCCTCCAAGTAGTGACCGCAGCGAAGGACGCCAATCTCCTCGTGCCGGAGGAAATCGCAGTACTTGGTGCGAACAACGATACGATTCGCTGTGAACTGGCGGATCCACCGCTTTCGAGCGTCGCGACCAACTCCTTCCAATCTGGATATCAGGCGGCCGAACAGCTCGCGGGCATGATTGCTGGCCAACCGGTTGAACTACGGGAGAAACGGCTTGAGCCCTCGGGCGTCGTGACGCGGCAGTCGACGGACATCCTCGCCATGGGCGATAAAAACGTGGCCGCCGCGGTGAGCTTCATCCGGGAAAATGCGTGCCGGGGGATCAGCGTCGATGACGTGCTGAAGCAAGCGTTCGCATCGCGGAGTCAGCTGGAAAAGAAATTTCGTCGGGATATCGGGCGTTCGCCGCAGGCCGAAATTCGCCGCGTCCAAGTGGCGAAGATACGTCAGCTTTTGCTCGAGACGGAGTTTCCGCTGAAGAAAATCGCCGACCTCGCTGGTTTCGAGCACGTGGAATACATGTGCGTGGTCTTCAAACGGTTGACCGGAGACTCTCCTGGTCTGTACCGCAAGAAGGTGCAGGCGAAGACGAGGTCCCGGCGTGAGCCGGCGTAATTCTAATGAGAGGCTGAAGTTCGCCGTTTATTTTGAACGAACTGGCGGATTTGCAGGATTCGGCAATCAGACTCAATTCGCGAGCAACCGAACTCATTTTCAAGTCGGGAGCCGGCCGATATAGTCCGCCGCTCGAATCCCCCTGACATCGTGCAGGTAGACGAGTGCTGCCGTTCGGTAGCAGACCCACCCAACACCCCTACAATGCCTATGAAACGCTCTTATGCGTGGAACTGTGCCATTTTGGCCACCTCCACGCTCTGTCTGACAGTTACGCCGTATTTGCATGCGCAAACGGCTCCGACAACGGCTCGGCCCGACGACCAGGATGAGGCGATTGTGCTCTCTCCGTTCGTCGTCGATGCCACTGAAGACTCTGGTGGTTACCAGGCGAAGTCGACCCTCGCCGGTACGCGCGTTCGCACCGACCTGAAAGACATCGCGTCTTCCATTTCGGTTGTGACCAAGCAGTTCCTCCAAGACACCGGCGCAAAGAACTCCGCCGATTTGCTCGTCTACACGACGAATACGGAAGTCGGTGGATTAGGCGGTAACTTTTCGTCAACCGGTGGCGGTCTGACGTACA
>JBDSSD010000029.1:0-7032 GCA_039928945.1 Opitutus sp.
ATCTCCGCCAGCTCAAGGCGGACGGAAAGCCTTTCTTCGTCGCCTGTGGCTTCATCCGCCCGCACATGCCCTTCTACGCGCCGAAAAAATATTGGGATCTCTACGACCGCTCCAAAATCGAGCTCGCTGACAACCGTTACCGTCCGGAAAACGCGCCCAAAGGCTTGAAGGGATCCAATGAGTACCATTCGTACAGTTTCGGCGAATACCAGGACGGCACCGACGATTTCCACCGCATGATGCGTCACGGCTACTACGCCTCGACCAGCTACTCCGACAAACTCGTTGGCGATGTGCTCGCCGAGCTGGACCGCCTCGGTCTAGCTGAAAACACCATCGTCGTCATCTGGGGCGATCACGGTTGGAACCTCGGCGAGCACGATTTCTGGGGCAAACACAATACGCTCAACACTGCCATCCGCGTGCCGCTGATCGTCAAGATTCCCGGCAAGGCCGCCGGGCAAAAGGCCGACGCCTTGGTCGGGGTGTACGATATTTATCCGACCCTCTGCGCGCTGGCCGGTCTGCCGGTGCCGGAAACCGTCCAGGGCCGGAGCTTTGCCGCCCTCTTCGATCAGCCCAAAAAACCCTTCCGCGATTTCGTCTATGCCCGCTACGGCAAAGGCGATGCCGTCGTTAGCGACCACCTTGTTTATACCAGCTATGGAAACGAGGGCGAGATGCTCTATGACCTCGGCAAAGACCCTGGGGAAAACCACAACATTGTGGCCAATCCGGACTACAATAGAGACCTGGCACGGATGAAACTCTGGTTGGCCGAGAGCGAGAAAACCGCCGCCGCCGCGAAGATTCCCCCTCCACTGGCCCATCGCGGAAACACCACGAAGGAGGACTAATCCGGTTGCCGCCCCACCCACCCGATCGATTCTGACGTCATACCGGTTACGAGCGGAGGTCAGGTGGGCGCGGATTCCTCTCCAGACACGATTCCGAACGACGGGATATTCCGGCTTGGCACTAGCCATGCCATGGAGTGTAACCAAAGTCGTGATACGGTGGAAGCGCGGGAGGGCCCGCCAGTCATCGGTCTTACGACCGATGCTACAAGGATCCCTCGATCTCGACTCCATGGTTCCGGCTGAGAACCAGACCCTTGTCGGAATCGAGCCGGCGAAACCAGTCGCGATGAGCGGAAATGCGCATGAAGGAGGCGCCGAACTCCGTTACTGAAAACTGGCGGGAGTCGCGAACGTGCAACCCTGCGCGAGACAATAATCGACGACGCGAACGAAGGCATTCTGGCTGGACTCGTCCCAATACGGTGGATGCCCCTGGACCACGATGTACGCAGCGTCGGAGTGCGCGGCAAACTCCCGAACGAACAGATCGTAATCCACGACGCCCGTTTTCGGTTCCATATTGCACCGGGTGAGCAACAGACGTTGCTTCGCTCCGTCCGCCTTCCCGGGAAACATCCAGACGGTCAGTTGCGGCACCTCGGCGAGCGCCTGCACTGTCGCGGTATCGGTGGCGTTGAACGGCGCGCCGAAACTGCGGAGCGTAATCGCGCATTTTTCTTTAAGCAGCCGGTTCGCTTTCTCCAGATGTTCCCGCTGTCGCGTTGTATTCCCGTCGGAGAATTCTCCTTTAACGTGATCGTAGCCGTGGTGCCAGATCTCGATCCGTTCGCTGCCCGCCCACGATTTGATCAGGTCGTAATAGGACTGCTTCTGGCCGTTGTCCTCACAGGAGTCGGCAATGATTCCGAAGCCCGCCTTGATTTCCCTTGTCACGACGACGTCGAATGCCCTCGCGAACCCTTGCCGGGCCCGTTCGGTGTCCCGCAAATCGTCCAACTTCAGGATCACGACGGGCGCGCCGTTAGCCGGAAAACCCAACACGATCGCAAAAAAACCAGCGAGGAGACGGCTAAATTTCATGGGCGGGACGTCCTCGATGTTCGAAATACCGGGGCCGTGGATGCAAGCATGCAAAGCACCAGGCGGCTCAAATGAGGGAGAGTGCAACTATCTGTGAGTTTATAGGGCGATGGTGCTCTTCGTGACGAGCAGCGTCCCCGCCCGATCATCCGCAAAAGCACAAGAAATTATCCACTTCTCCATTCGCTCCGACCCGTCCGACGTGTAAGATGTGAACTCAGAAAAACACCCCGTTCCCGGGTCCTGTCTGGTTGCTCCGGTGCTTCTTGGTCGCCAACCCGAGCGTGCTAGCGGGAAAGGTCCGCCCCAGATCTCATGCCCGCATTCCCCACTACCCGCAGGTTTCTGCCCGTCGTTCTGCTCGGCTTCGGTCTCACCGCCGCTTCGGCCTACGCTGACCTCCAATGGTATGGCGATCCCGCCAAGGGTCGGGAGATTTTCAACAACCTCAATTTCGAGGGTGCAGTGAAGCATACTCCCGGGCACGGCACGATCGAGCCGGCCACCGATCCAATCTACGGCCCGATCTGGCGCGTCCACAAACCCGCCGAAGACAAGCGCGCCGAGATCCGCGGCGCCGCCGGCTGGAGTTTTCATGAAGGTAAGGGCGGCATCATGAACGAGGGCGTCACCTACTATCTCGGCTGGCGCTACAAATTCGAACTCAACAGCCCCATCAAAGCGGGCTGGGGCTGCGCGTGTTTCCAATGGAAATCCTATCCAGATCCAAAAGATCCGGCGTCCAACATTCAGAATTATCCGTTCACGATGGGCTACAACGGCCGCGAACTTTCCCTGACCCTGCACGGCCCCAATTGGCCGGAGCACCGTGAACGCGTCGTCAAGGTTTGGAGCCATCCGGTCAGGATCGGCGAATGGGTCAACGTCGCCCTCGTCGTCACGCCTTCGTTCGATCCGAAAGTCGGCTTCGTCGAAATCTATTTCAACGGCGAGCACCAGACGCTGGTGACCGGAGGCACCCGTGTTTATGGGCGGACAATGGATGGGCTCGAGGTCTCACCCAAGTGGGGCGCTTATGGCGGCGGATCGGTGGGTACCGACATTACGGTCGAGCTGGCCAGCCTGCGCATCGGCACGGATCTCGCCTCGGTCATGCCTCCGGCCGTGCTCCGCCCACCGGATTCACCTTCTCCGAAAAACTAATTCCCCCTCCCTTGCCTATCCGACTTATGGCTACCGTCGCCGGCTGGGCGGCACTTGCCCACACCGCGTGGCCAACGCGCCGTATCACGGTCTCGAAGACAAGTGGAACCAATGCTGATCGGCTTGAGGCTGAAACGGCCGAGATCTTTTATCGCCACATCGAGATCAAGGAGCCCACGGAAGACATCCCGATGGAATCGCTTTTGAAATGCTCTGCCGCCGCCCAATACCTACGTCCGTAAGGGCACTGACCGGCCACCTCGTCCGAATTGTAGCCACCCCCGTGAGGGCGTGGACGGGCTGCTTTGTCCGAGTTGTAGCCACGCCCGTGAGGGCGTGGACCACCTCACTCGATCCTTCTCCCCGCCACCCCCACCTCCGTGAGAACATCGACCGGCTTCAAGTTTGGCGTGGAGCTTCGGCTGATCCACGCCCTCACGGGCGTGGCTACACCGTCTGCCTCACCGCCGGGTTCCGACTCGCCTCCGCGGCAACGATCGCCACATCGAGATCAAGGAGCTGACGGAAGACATCCCGATGGAATCGTTTTTGAAATGATCCGCCGCCGCCTAGTAGCCACGCCCGTGAGGGCGTGGACAGGCCGCTTCGTCCGAATTGTAGCCACGCCCGTGAGGGCGTGGACCACCTCACTCGATCCTTCTCCCCGCCACCCCCACCAACGATCCTTACCACCACCTGCAGACCGTGCATGACGACGATGTGGCGAACGACAGCGGCGAGTATAACGCGCGGGGCGCCGCCCCGCTCGTGCTGCACCTGCGCCGGCCATGAAGTCAAACCCACTCTCCTTCGCCTCAATCTTGCACCTGGCCCACCGCTCTCCCGCGGCCGAGGGCCCAACCCCGTCGAGGCCGAGACGGGCGAAACGTGCTGACGCAACCTCCGTCTGAAGGAATTCCCCGCGCCTCTCCCGATGCAAGTCTTCCCTCTAATCCGTATCCCTTCTGTTGAGACAAGGAGGATCCTTGTAGCATCGGTCGTAAGACCGATGACCGCCGCGCCCCACCGCGCTTCCACCGTCTCACGACGGTGGCTACTTCCGAATGCATGGATCTGGTTAGGTGCCTATTGCCGTAATCGTCCCTCTTCGCTCACCGCCATGAACCTAAAAACCCTGGAAGAAGAAACCGCTGATTAACGCTCATGAACGCTCATCAGGAAATAGGATTTTGGAGAATGGCGATCCACGCCTCTACGTCGCGGGTGACTCGGAAGATTCCGGAAATGTTTGCTTCTGTTTTATCAGCGCTGATGAGCGAAGATCAGCGGTTAGCCAAAGGGGGGATTTAGGATGAAACTACTTGTGCGCTCATTGCTCGCCCTCATTGCCGCTTCCGCTGCCAGCGCGTTCGGCGCCGCGAACACTCCAGCCCCCGCCGACGCCCGTTTCAAAAACGCCGACGAGGCCCTGCGGGTCGCTCCGCTTTCGGTCACCCAGAAGTCTCGCGTCGCCCCGAGCGGGAACCCGCACGACTACGCCAGCACTGCGCCGTATTTCTGGCCGGATCCCGCCAAGCCCGACGGTCTGCCTTACCTCCGCCGCGATGGTGAAATTTATCCCGGCAGCCGGACCGAAGAGTCCGACGTGGAACGCGGCCGCCTGATGAGCCGGACCGCCGAGACCCTCGCCCGCGCCTACGCCGACACCCGCGATGAAAAATACGCCGCGCGCGCCGCCCTCGTGCTTCGGACCTGGTTTCTCGACCCCGCGACCTTCATGCGGCCCAACCTCGACTTCGCCCAAGGTGTTCCCGGCGTGAATACCGGCCGGCAGATCGGCATCATCGAGGGGACCAACATCGTCAGCGCCCTCGACCAGGGAAGTCTGCTCGCCGGCTCGAAGGCGTGGACCCCGGCCGACCAGGAGGCGTTGATGACATGGGCGGCCGATTTTCTGACTTGGTACAGGACCAGTCCGTTCGGCGTGAAGGAGGGAAACGGACGCAATAACCACGGCACGCATTACGACGTGCAGGTCATGCGACTCGCCTTGATGCTCGGTCGCAAGGATCTTGCGCGGCAGGTCGCCGAAACCGCCAAGACGAAGCGCATCGCCGCGCAGATCGAACCGGATGGCCGCCAACCCCTGGAGTTGGAGCGCACCGCTTCGTTCAGCTATTCCAAGATGAACCTGGGCGGTTTGATGCATCTCGCCAGCCTCGCCGACCGTGTCGGCGTCGATCTCTGGCACTACGAGACGGCGGATGGACGCGGCATTCGCCGCGCCCTCGATTTCATGGTGCCGTATCTGAAGGATCCGGCCAAAGAATGGCCGTACCCGCAGATCAAACATTTCGATCGCCGCGGATTCGCTTTGCTGCTTCGCCAGGCGGCTGAAGCGTATCACGCACCTACCTACGAGGCTATCATCGCCTCCCTCCCCGCCAACGACGACTGATAACCGACGAATTTCCCCCATGAAACACCCTCCCCACTTTATCCTTACGCTGCTTACCCTGCTCGTCACGCCGCTCAGCCGCGGCGCCAGTCCGGTCGACGAAGCCCCCTGGATCTCTCTGTTCAACGGTCAGGACTTCACCGGCTGGAAAATCGTCAGCCGGTCTGACCCCGCGCCCGCCGTCATCGAGGATGGCGCGATGGTCTTGCGGCAGCGACTCAACACCGTCGAGCACACCTTCGTCACGTCGCGGCAAAAATATGAGGACTTCATTCTCGAACTCGACCTGAAGGACGACCCGGGGTTCAACAGCGGCATCCTGCTGCGCTGCGCTGACGCGCCGGCGGGCGCGAAGGTCCGGCTCAACGGCTATCAGGTTAAAATCGACAACACCGCGCGCGCCTGGACCGGCGGCGTGTTCGATGACTTTGGCGGAGACTGGAAATGGCTTTTCGACCTCAAGGACAATCCGCGCGGGCGCGCGGCCTTCAAGCTGGGTGAGTGGTCCCACTTCCGCATCGAATGCCTCGGGCCGGTAATCAAGATCTGGGTCAACGGCGTGCCCACGTGCCATCTCCGCGATGAAAAATATCACGCGGGCTACCTCGCATTCAAAATTCACTCGGTCGGCAACAATCCCAAGTCGGTCGAGAATGTCATCCGGTTTAAAAACATTCGGATCATCACTGACCATCCCGAGCGCTACGCCCAGTCCATGGATCTGGCGTCACGAAGCGCGGCGCCGGTGCCCGAAGCCGATGATGGCGGGATCTCGTTACCAGATGGTTTCCGCGCCACGATCGTCGCCGACAATCTCATGGCCGGACGCAAGGGCGACACCTTGCGCTTTCTGGCGGTCGCACCGAACGGCGATCTCTATGCGAACTCGCGCAAGGGCGGCCTCTTCGCGTTGCGCGACACCGACGGCGACGGCCGCGCCGACCTCATCAAGGAATTCGGCACGGGCGGCGGTACGGGTGTCGCCGTTCGCAAAGACTGGCTGTACTATTCCAGCGCCTCCGCCGTTTACCGCTCCAAGCTCACTCCCGGCGAACTGGTCCCTTCCGGCGAACCCGAACTCATCGCCCGACTGCCGGACCAGCGGGCGCACGACGCCAAGTCATTCGCCTTCGATCCCGACGGCAATCTCTACGTGGAAGTCGGCTCGCCCCAGAATGTCGCCTCGACTGGCGACCGGCAGAAAGGCGCCAAGGGAATTGATCCGTCCGAACTCCAGCGGCAGCACGGCGGCGTCTGGCGCTTCAAGGCGGACGTGCCCGGACAGGAACAACTCAAGGATGGTTACCGCTATGCGAGCGGACTGCGGCATCTGCTGTCACTGGCGTGGAATCCGATCAAACAGGCCTTCTTCGTCGTAATGATGGGCCGCGACCAGCTCAACACCGTCGCCCCGGAATATTACACGGAGCAGGACAACGCCGAGAGTCCCGCGGAGGAAATGCACCTGCTCCGCGACGGCGGCGACATCGGCTGGCCTTCCACCTATTGGGACCCGATCAAGCGGGCGCGGATGCTCTCGCCGGAATT
>JBDSSD010000030.1:0-62697 GCA_039928945.1 Opitutus sp.
GGGCCTGACGCGTAAAGTCGATGCCGTGAACACCGAGATGCTGCTGCAGTTCCTGCAAGACATTGCCCGCCGCCGCGAAACCGCCGAGTGAAGCCGCGGCTTGGTCGACGCCCGCGGGCTTGCCCAAGCGATACGAGATGTTGCCGAAATGACACGTGGCGGCAGCGAGGTGACCCACCGTTGCCGGTGCCGCCAAATTCTCCGAGCGCCGGCTGCGCACTGCGTCGAGGAAGTTGCGCATGTGGGTCGCTCCGCCGTCACCGGTAAATTTTTCCAGCACTTTACCCTCGCGATCGTACGCCACTGCCCCGGTCAGACCCGCCACACTGCCGCCCTCACACGTCACGATCACGCCGGCCCGTAAACCCTGACATTGATCCATGAAGGCAACCCCGGGTTTCGCCGGCAGTCCGCGTTGTTCGTAGATGATCGGGACGTCCGGATAATCGTAGAGCGTCAGCATCGTGTTGGGCGTCTCCGCCACATCGTCGACTGCGAATCGTCCGCCCGAACTGACGATGCGCGGCGCGACCGTGGTGTGACCGGCGAATCGCAGCGCCGTGCCGAGGACATGCACACCGTTGTTGCCCAAATCGCCATTGCCCGTGGCCCACATCCAATGCCAGTCGTAGTGCAGGTTGTTCCGCTCCAGTGGCACCATCGGCGACGGTCCGCAGAAGCGATCGTAGTCGACATTTTCCGGATACCAAGGCGTGCGGCGTCCAATCGAGTCGCGTTTCCCGTAGAAGACGGCGCGTACGTGTTGGATGCGACCGAGCTTTCCCGAATCCAGATATCGCTTCGCCGCGGCCAGGCCCGGTTCCGACTGGTACTGCATTCCTACCTGGACGACACGCCGATGCCGCGTCGCGGCTTCGATCATGGTGCGCCCTTCCCAAACCGTGCGCGACATGGGTTTTTCGACGTAAGCGTCCTTGCCGGCCTGGCAAGCCCACACAGTCAGCAGCGCGTGCCAGTGGTTGCTCGTCGCAATAATAACGACGTCGACATCCTTCCGCTCCATCACGGCACGCGCATCAGTGGTGGTGAACGCGGTGAGCTGCCGTGTTGCGAGAAGTTCCGTGGCACGCGCCAGGAAGACCGGATCAAGGTCACACAACGCGGCGACGCGAATGTCCGGCATCTCGAGCAACTGCTTCAGATGAGCGGTCCCTTTGGTGTTGAGCCCGATGATGGCGATGCGCACCGCATCGTTCGAGCCTAATGGCTGGGCCCACGCCGAACTCCAACGTGTACTGGCAAAACCGGCACCCGCCGCGATCAACGACGTTTTTAGGAAACTGCGGCGACTCCAGGGTTTCATAACGGGGAGGTCGGTTTACTGCGCGGCACGCGCCATCGATGCTTCGGCGGCGTGCATCGTCTCGGTGATGGTAACCAAAGCACCGCCGCGCCGCTTGCTCTCGTCGGCGGCTTCCATGAAGGCCAGGACCTCGACCGATTCTTCGAGTGAGACCGGCGCGCGCTTCGTTTGAAAAAACGTCACAATTTCGCGCACGAGCTGAATGTAGTCGGCCTTGAAATCTGCATTCGTCGCACCTTTCTCGCCGATGATTTTGTAACCGTAGTCTGCCTTTGCCTCGCGATAGCCAAAGAAAATACCGAGTCGCCCATCGGCCCAGAGGCCCGTTACGACGTCGCCATTCGGGGCGTGGGTGCGCGAGACGGATTGGCAGCCAGGTCCTACGATTTGGTAGAGCATTTCAATCCCGTGAATCCCGTACCAAAACAGATCCGGGTGATGCGGTTCAAACTCGGCGGGAGAGAACGTCATGACGGTGCGCAGGTCTTTCTTTTGCGCGAGCGTGAGCTGCTGGACCGGTGCGACAAACCTCAACGATGAGGCGCTGAAGCACGGGACTTGATGGGCCCGTGCGAGCCGCATGATTTCAATGCCTTGAGCGAGCGTACCGGCGTAGGGCTTGTCGATAAACACAGGCTTGCCTGACGGGAACACGGCCCGGGCGATCTCGAGGTGCTTTCGGCCGTCGACGTTTTCGATCATGATCGCGTCCACTTGCGCCACCAGTTCCTCGACGGTGGCGCAGAGCGTGACGCCGTACTTGGTGGATAATTCCGCCGCATAGGGTGCGACGCGGTTGAAGCTCTTCTCCGGCATATCCTCACTGCCGCTGCGGAAGGCGGCCACGATGCGAGCGCCGGCGATGTGATCAGGACTGCTGGGATCGTTCAGCAGTTTCGTGAACGCGACCACATGCGACGTATCGAGGCCGATGATGCCGACGCGAAGCTCGGTGGCGGCGTGGACCCTGAGCGACGTGGTGATCGCGACGGTGAGCACAAGGAGAAAGCGAAAAGGAAGACGGGGCATGGGTAAGGAAGAAGAGTCGTCGCGGCCGCGATGGTTGGGGGTGGCGGAGAGACTCAGGCGAGAGGCGGGTGGACGTCGAATCTGAATTTGTGGCAGCGCCTCACCCGGAGGGCGCAGCGGACGCGAATGAACCGAACTTTGAGAGCCGTTTCATCGCGAAGTGTAGCCCTGTGCGTGAGCACAGGGACCAACGGCGCTGATCGCTCGATCCCGATCCGACCGCGGATTTCACTGATCAGCACGGATCAAACCTCAATGTCGCACCACATCGAGGAGAGCGGGATCCGTTCCTATATCCCGTCCGTGTCCATCGGTGAAATCCGTGGTGGCATCGAAGATCGATCTCAGCAAGGATAGCCTTTTGCGTGCTGGGCGGGCTACTGATTTATCGCAGTTCACGCCCGACTTCTGTCTACCTCACTGGTGACGGTTGAATCACTTCAACCCGAGGGGCGTCGATCCGCGTCATTCCTGGAGGTCGAGGACTTGATTCTGCCGAAGCAGCCGGTCCCGTAGTACTGAATACGGAAGGCTCGGCACGGCCTTGGCGGAATTCAACTCTCGGTAACAGATCGTTGGGATGACCACGGCATGCCCAACAAGAATAGTTTATACCTGACGTCCGTCGGCGAAGCGGGGTTAGGTAAATGCCGGATGGTGGGAAGCGGCCCAAACTTATATAATCCGAGCCTCTCATCTACGTTCGTCGGACTTACATCGAGCAATGCTGGACAAATCAACCAGCGTTGGGTCCCACTCGCTCTGCTTAGGATTGGCTCGACGGTTGGTTCGACAGACGGCGAAAGTGTCCGCGAAGTCCCGTAATCCAACCAACAGCCATTCCCCGCCATGCGTGCTGTCATCAAGCGCCGAACCCGCAAGTCACCGCGTCTCGTCCGCGAAGGAAAAGAGAGCGCCACCCCTAAGACCACTCGCCCGGAGTCCTCGTCGCGAAGGCTGGCGCCGGCCGCCGTCTCGGCCGCGGACATGACCGGTCGGACGTTGGACGCCTTTCCTGACAAGATTGATGTGCGGGATTGGTTCTATCAGCCGGGCCTCGCATCATTGCCCGATCAGATCGTTAATTGTGACTCGGTCCCGACGATTCTAGATCAGGGTTCAGAAGGTGCCTGTACGGGTTTTGCCCTCGCGGCGGTCATCAACTTCTTGCTGGCCGCCCGGAACCGCGAGGACCGCAGCGTCAGTCCGCGGATGCTATATGAAATGGCTCGACACTATGATGAATGGCCAGGTGAAGCGTATGAAGGGTCGAGTGCGCGCGGAGCGATGAAGGGCTGGATCGCGCATGGCGTCTGCACGTCTCAGGACTGGCCGATGGAGAACAAGGGGGCGCAGTACTTCACACCCACGCTCGCCGATACCGCGCAGCTCACGCCCGGCGGTGCGTACTTTCGCGTAATGCACAAGCAGGTCCGTGATATGCACGCGGCGCTTAATGAAGTGGGCATCCTCTACGTCACGTTGATGGTGCACGCAGGCTGGAATAATCCGCAGCCGGGGGAAACGCCCATCCGTTACGTGGAAAACGGCAATCTCCGCGACCGTCCGATGGCGTTGATCAAGCGCGAAGGCCGGGCCGACGGCGGACACGCGGTGGCGATCGTCGGATATACTCGAGAAGGTTTCATCATTCAGAATTCGTGGGGCAGGTCCTGGGGCACGGACGGCTTCGCATTGCTGCCCTACGAGGATTATTTGCTGCATGCGACGGATGTCTGGGTGGCGCAACTCGGCGTGCCGGTGAGCATGAATCTGTGGGAAAAATACGCCACCATCTCCACGGCCGGATTGCATCGCGCCAGTGCAGAAATCCCGCTGGTCGATATTCGGCCCTATATTATCGATGTCGGAAACAACGGCCGGCTCTCTGATACGGGCAATTATTGGACGAGTGAAGCCGACTTGGAGCGGCTGTTCACGGAAACCATTCCGGGGGCCACGATCGGATGGAAAAAGAAGCGGGTGATGCTGTACTTGCACGGCGGTCTCAATGACGAGGATTCCGTGGCGCGCCGCGTGGTGGCGTTTCGTGACGTGTTTCTGCAAAACGAAATTTACCCGCTCCATCTCATGTGGGAAACCGGGGCGGCGGAGTCGATGAACGGCATCATTCGCGACATGTTCACCGACGATGATTCGCGCTCCGGCAGCGCGATCAGCGATTGGTTGCACAAGACGAGAGATGGACTGATCGAGGCGAAAGACCGGACCTTTGAACTCACGGCGGCGAGGCCGGGATCAACGTTGTGGAGTGAGATGAAGGAAAATGCCCGGCTCGCCTCCGTGCGAGATGGCGCCGTCCAGCTGATTGCGAAATATGTGAAGCAGGCGGTCGCGAAGTTTGCACCCTCAGATCGCGCGCAATGGGAGCTTCACCTTGTCGGGCACAGCGCCGGCAGCATTTTTGCCGCTTACGCTCTGCCGACTCTGACGCAGTTGAACATTCGGTTAACGACCTTCAGCCTCTTCGCGCCGGCGATAACCACGGAGGCCTTTACCACGCTGGTGCTGCCCTACTTGACGCAAACCAAAGTCCCACAGCCAAGTTTGTTTATTCTGGATGATGTCGGTGAACTCGATGACGACGTTGGGCCGTACGGCAAATCACTCCTCTATCTTGTGAGCAACGCCTTCGAAGGGAAACGGAACGTACCGCTGGTCGGAATGCAGCGCTACCTCGACGCTGATCCGACGTTGAAAGCCGTGTTCGACCGGACGACGGACGGATTTCCGCGGCTGGTCATCGCTGGCGTGAATGGTCCGGAGCATAGTGTCTCGCGCAGCGATTCCCACGGCGGGTTCGACAATGATCCAGCGACGCTGAATTCGCTGCTTTGCCGTATCCTCAACGTCAAGACATTGGCTGAAATCCCGCGCCGGTTCGAGGTGCGCGATCTGCAGTTTTGATCTCCGCGTGACCGGCGGGTCGTTGCTCCTGCGTTGGGCAATTAACCCGTTTTATTTCCACCAAAAACGACGAGTCTTAAATAACCACAATGAAGCCGATTGATTTCGTTCGGGCGATAGATCTGTCCGGAACGCCTGTGCAAATGCGCGCGATGGGAGCGCCCACTGACCATGGCGAGATTTTTGACGCCGCCAAAAATCAGGCGCAGATCGTAGGCTCGGGGGTCTTTTCGTTCGCGCAAGGCGTCGAAGCCCAAACCCGGGAGGCAATCTCAGATTCGGCTCTGTTGGCTCAGCTCGTGGCGAACAAGCGCGTTTCGGTTGAAACTGATCCAATCAAGTGGCACGCCGCGTACACGGACGTGCTGCAAAATATCGGGTGGGTGATGCAGGAAGGCGGATGGAACGACTACACGGCAGACGGCACGGCGGTGGAGGTTCACGAGAAAATCGTTGAGGTGCTGGCGGTCGTGCTTGGGCCGGCTGCAACCGCGCTCGCGATCGTCACGTCGGTGCTGAACACGCTGAAGGCGATGAAGCCCGACAGCCCGTGGATTACGCTGTTCACTCGAGAGTCGCAGAAAGCGAGGATCGCCCGATTCCAAATCGGGGTGGCCGAACAAGACACTCATGGCGGCGTGATGGCGTCGCTGCTGGCGTGCGTCATCGAGGCAGACACGACCGTCACGCAGGTGTTGTTCTTCAAGTTCAAAAATTCGAAGGCGAAGTTTCGAGCCAACAACGTGAAGGTTTCGATGAACCTGCCGGCGCTGGTCGAACTTTCTCCGGCGATCCGAGCAAAGGTGCGCGCATACCAAATCGATTACCTCAGTAGCATTAAGGATATTTAACGCGGTTGTGCACGAGAACGCGGTGCACGCAGGTCGAGCAAGGCCCGTGCACGGAGGCTGCGGTCGTCTTTTGAATAAACGCGGCTGAATCTGAATAGCCGTCCGACTTTCCCCATTGAGCTTGGCGATCGGGTGAAATAGATGGCTGCCATGTTGATGAAATCGGGTGTCGGTGTGTCCGTTGCGGCGGTCGCGTTTGGGCTATTTTGTTTCGGCGCTGGTTGGATGCGCTGCGACTCATCCGCAGCAACCGGGCGGCGGTCATTTCCACGTTGCCGCTCGTTCCTGAGCAAACCGTGTCGGTGGATGTACCCGGCGAGCTCGTTCTCAGCGTCGAAGTGCCACGGATGACGACGGAGTATCGTCAGTGGGAATACGAAGTCGTTGAGGTCAGCACGAAGCAGGTTCACCGGATGAAGTATGGCGGGCCCAGGGCGACCGGGGCAGTCAAAGGCTTTTCCACGATCAAGGTTCCGCTGGGTCGGTTCGCGCTCGCGCGGTCCGAGACGCTGGTCCTTCGCGTCGCGGGACTCAGTCCAAGCGGCGATTATTCAACGTACCACCTCATCTTGGCTAGTCCGCATCTCGCGCGCATGGCGCTGCAGATTGTCGGCTTGGCGTTGTGCGGAGTGGGGGCGTTACTGAGCCTGCTCTGGGGACTCTGGAACCTCGGGGTGGTGAAGGCTTCATAACACCGGAGCGAGCCGCGGTCAGTCCGCGCGGTTTCAAGCCCACTCCGTCCAGCCACACCGGCGAGCCGCAACGCAGGGCGACGCAGACATCACGGCACGTGATGTGACGCGCTCGTGGTGCTTCGCTGCCTCTGCTTCGCGCGCTCGAGCGATTCAAGCACGGCTTGAAACGCCGGCTTTGGTTCAAGCGCTCGGTTAAAGAGCAGTGCGTGATTCGTCCGATTCTTAACGGGGAAATTGTTCAACCACGACCGGCCATCGTGGGAGCCCCAGAAAGTGATCATGGTGACGCCGGGCGGCTTGAGCATGGCGTCAAAGAGCTCGCCGTAGCGCGTGGCCAGGCGTTGCTGCATGTCGTCGGGCAGTCCGTCGGGGTAGGGATTCGGTCCATGTTCAACGGTCTCCATGTTGGCGCCGCTCACCGTGCGCGGCAGCACATCGACGTCGAGCTCAGTGATCATGACTTTGTAGCCGGCGTCGTGAAATTCGCGGATAGCGTCTGAGATCACACCTGGTGCCGGGCCGTCGAGCATCCAGTGACCCTGAATCCCGATCGCGTCCACGCGCACGCCCGCCGCGCGCAATTCGCGCAGCAACCGGAGTGTTTTCGCCCGCTTGCCGGGTAGCTCGATGTTATAGTCGTTGTAGTAAAGCTCCGCGTCGGGATCCGCCGCGTGGGCGAAGGCAAATGCCTGCACGATGAAATCATCGCCGATCGCGCGGCGCGCGGGCGTATCCCGGAGATACTCACCATCATCGTCACTCAGCGCTTCGTTGACGACGTCCCACGACTTCACCTTGCCCCGGTAGTGACGCACGACGGTGTCGATGAAACCACGGAGATTCGCCAGAGCCTTCTCGCGCGGCAGCGGACTCCCATCCTTCTCCTTGAAGAGCCAGTCGCGGGAAAGGTGCTGCCAGAGCAGCATGTGGCCGTAAAACGCCAGCTGGTGCTCTTGCGCAAACTGAGCCACGGCATCTCCGGCCTCGAACGTATACTGCCCCTGATCGTCGACCATGAGCGCCGGCATCATATCGCGGTGGGCCGTCAGGGCGCTGAAGTGTTGGAGAATCATCGCGACGAGCTTCGGATTCTGAAGATCGAGCGCTGACGCAGCACAGCCAATCAACAGGGATTCACCCGCGGCGGCACGCAGGCTCTGGGGCTTTGGCGGAGCAGACGCAGCGATCGTCTGGGCTGGCGACGCCGAAGCGAGAGCACCGAACGCCAAAAGCAGGAGGTAATGTCGGGCGGTCATGGTCGGATCATAACGGGGCGGCTCCTGGGCTGCAATTACTCTGCTGGCTAGACTGCGACGTCGACGCTCGGCGAGTGATGTCGGACCCGTTCGCGGTAGAGCAGGTAGAGTCCGGAGCTGATCACGATGGTTCCGCCGAGGATCGTCCAGCGATCAGGAATATTGCCGAAAATGAGTGCGCCGACGACCGCTGCGAAGAGCAGCTGCGCATAAAAGAACGGCGAGAGCACGCTGGCCGGCGCGTGCTTGTGGGCGAGGATCAACAACCAATGCGCCCCTGCGCCCAGCACTGAGATGAAGGCCATGACGAGCCACATTTGTCCGGACACCGGAGTTTGCCAGACGGGAAGCGCGAGGGGCACCGCGACGAGTGTACCCACCATTCCAGTATAGAAGTGCGTGGTTTCCGGCGCGTCATGACGGGAGAGGAGCCGCGTAATCAGGAAATAGCCGGCGTTGCAGGCGGCTGCGCCCAACGCGAGCCACATGCCGGGCTGAAAGCCGGCGGTGCCGGGTCGCGTAATGACCAAGACGCCGATAAAACCAACGACGATGGCGACCGCTCGGCGCGGCCCGAGTTTCTCGCCGAGGACGGGTCCGGCGAGCAGGGCTACGACCAACGGCGCGGCGAACGTGATGGAGGTGACGACGGTGAGCGGGAGCGTCTTTAGAGCGGTGTAGCCGCCCACCGATGAGCCGAAGACGCACAGTCCACGAATAATTTGAAGCAGGGGACGCGAGCTGCGGAGAATACCCGGTCGCGTGCGCGGATTGAGGAAACACGCGGTCAGGAAGAAGCTCCCGGCGTAGCGGATCGCGACCGTTTGCAGGGAATGCTCCCGTTGATTGAGCCACTTGGCCGACGCGTCCATGCAGGAGAAGCCCGCGACGGCGACGATGAGCAGCAGGATGCCGCGGGCGTGTCCACTCGACGCGCTTTTTCCCTGCAAGATTTCTCCGCTCGGCTTGGCCATGAGATCAGCGTTCCGAACAAATGGGAGAATGCCAAGGATGCGTGGAGGATGTCAGAGGTGAAATGTATGATGTCCGATGGACGGAATCGGGCATCGAATTGCCTCACGCAGCGGCCGCGAAGGACACGGTGGAATTTGGATGAAAGTGGAATCGGGATACTGGGGCCGAGCCTCGGAATGGATTAATGTGGAACTCAGAAGCATGGGACCGTAGCCCGCTGCGGGAGCAGCGGGAGGTTTGAGATTCAGGTCAGCGTCAATGACCCTCGTCGCGCAGGAATCTGGCGACGGCGGCAATCCCGTAGAGCGGCGTCTTCGACCCGCGGCTCGGAATAGAAATCCTGTCAAAGGCAGCCTCGGCGACTGCGACAAGATAACGGGAGCATCACGTCATCCTGAAACTTTGAAGTTTTTGCTCATCGGGACGGTTTCTTGGCCGCGGCTTTCGCGGAAGCTCGAGGATGCAATCGGTCGTCTGAATCCGTCTGAATCCGTGTGCATCCGTGAAATCAGTGGGCTCCGGAGCATTGGTTCGATCCACCTGAGTTAACCACGGATCTCGCGGATGTCCCGGTCAGCCTCGTCGTAGCCCGCTGCGGGAGCAGCGGGAGGTTTGAGCTTTGAAGCAACTTCACGTACCTCCTCGCAACGGCTCGCCGCGCGCCCTGCATGAACGCGAATGGAAAAGGAGGATCGCGGGTGCCGCCGGAAACTGCCACGGTTTGATGATGACCCCGCCCCCGGTTGCACCCTTCACTGTCCATGGTCGCGCGGCGGTGCGCTCCTTTATCCTTGGGGCGACTATTCTCCTGACGACCGCCGGCGGGGTTCGGGCGCAAAGTTCGGATTCGATGCGCACCGGCGTCTGGACGCCCGAGCAGGAACGCGCGGGCTTCACGTTGCCCGAAGGGTTTGTCATCGAACTCGTCGCGAGTGAAGCCGGCGGAGTGATCAAACCCATCGATCTCAGCTTCGATGATGCCGGCCGACTTTGGACGCAGACCGCGTCCATGTACCCAATGGATCCTTACGGGGAGGTTAATTTCAGTGGGATTCGCAAGATCATGGAACGTCAGGAAGAGGTGGCGACCAATCCCGCGGTCAAGCGCTTCACCGATCTCTACGAAGGCCGAACCAAAGGGGCGGATAAAATCCTGATCATTGACCACCCCGACGGAGAACAACCGTCCACACCTCACGTCTGGGCTGACGGTCTGGCAATTCCCCAGAGCATCCTGCCGTATCGAAATGGTGCGTATGTCGCCCAGGGGTCGGAGTTATTTTTCCTCGACGACACCGATGCCGATGGGCGCGCGGACCAGCGAACCCGGCTGCTCACGAATTTCGGCGTCACGGATTCGCATACGCTTTCACACGTGCTGATTCGATCTCCGGGCGATTGGATCCACTTCAGTCAAGGCGCGCTGAACATGAGCGAAGTTCGTTCGGTGGTCAGCGGGGCCAAGGCACGGATCGATTACTGCAAGATCGTGCGGATGTCGCTGGATGGTGCGCGTTTCAATGTGGTCACGTGCGGGCTCAACAATATCTGGGGCCTCCAGCTGCGCGCGAACGGACAGTGGTATGGGACGGAGGCGAATGATCTGAGCTGGTCGGTTGTGCCGATGGAGCCGGGCACCGGATTCAGAGGGATCGGCAATGATCGCATTCGGCCCTACCAGCCGTGGTTTCCCGAGCTGCATAAATTTCGCGTCGGCGGCACAGGCATTTCCGGCCTCGAGTTCGCCGATGGAATGGCCAACGGGTTCCCGAGCGAGTGGTCTGATGTGGCCCTGCTCGCGAACCCGATCACCAGCACGATCAATTGTGTGCGGGTCGTCCGGAATCCGGACGGCACGGTCTCGGCCGAGCATCTGCCGGACTTGCTCAAGTCGAAGGATGATTGGTTTCGGCCCGTTCATCTCGAGTTTGGGCCGGATGGTTGCCTGTATGTGGCGGATTGGTACAATAAGATTGTTTCGCACAACGAGGTGCCGCGCACGCACCCGGATCGCGATAACACCCACGGCCGCATCTGGCGGATTCGTCATGTGAGCCAAAAGCGGAACCCGGTGCCGAATCTGGTGCAGGTGCCGGACGATAAACTCGTCCGCCATCTGAGCGGTGGCACGCGTTGGGAAAAACGGGCGGCTTGGCATCAAATCACCGACCGGCATGCCACCCAGCTCGCGCCCGAGCTGGTCGCCGTTGTCAAAAATCAACAGGCGGACGTCGCAACGCGGATTCATGCGCTGTGGTCCCTGGAAGGCCTGAAGCACTTCGATGCGGGATTGATCGAGGAGCTGCTACGCTCGCGGGAGGATGACCTGCGACGCGAAGCGGTGAGATCCCTCTTGAGTTTTGGCCTGACTGCGTCGCAGCTCGCGCACTACGTGAGCAGCCTCGCGGACGATCCCAATGTGATGGTGCGTTCACAGGTGCTGCGGAGCCTGGTTGATTTCGACGGCGAAGCGACGAACGAGATGGTGGGGATTTTGGTCAGGTCCTGTCGTCCCGAGCTTCCGGGCAACGCGCTGGGCGGACCTTACGAGCGCAAGTTCGAACGTTTTCTGGCCCGCATGGCGCTCGAAAAGCATGGGCGCGAGTTGATGGCGTATCTGGATGATGCGTCCGCGGCGAACGAACCCGCGGCCAACCGTTTTTGGGCCATTCAGGCGCTGCCACTGGATCAGCGGGAACGTTATTTCATTGGGCTGTGGAGCGAGATCAGCGCCACGCCTTGGGATGTTTCGACGTATATCGAGATCGTGAATGCGCTCGGGAATCCAGCGATTCGGCGCGTCGTGGAACCGTATTTCCTCGAGCCGGCTCACGCGCGAACGTTGGTCGCGCTGGCGAACGATTCGGTGGGACAGGTCGCGGCGGACGTGCTGCCCCTCCTGTTGAAACCGGCGGTGCAGCAGCTTCTCCGGTCGAAAGAAAAAAGCGATCGCCTGGCCGGACTTCAGGCGGCCGATCGATATGGTGTCCGCGATCTTGAAGTGGAAGAGCTGGCCTTGATCGACAGCTCAGATCGCGAAGTGACGCGTGGCGCCCTCGTCGCGCTGCAGCGTTATCCCTCCGACGCAGCGCGCGTCGCCTTCGAGCGGGTATTTGAAAATCCGGCGGCGGCGTTTGAGCTGAAACTGACGGCATTGAATGCGATGATCAAAACAGCGGCTCACCCGGCCGCGAAATCGCTCGAACGATTCCTCGGATCGCTCAGCGAGTTTGAAGGGTACGAGTTGACGAGCGCGCTATCCTCATCGAAAGCCGGCGGGACGTTTCTGCTGTCGTTGCTGGAGTCGCATCAATTGGCGGCTGGAAAGATCGATAACAGCACGCTCGTGCGTTTGTTGAATCTTGAGCTCAATTCAGAGCGACTCAACTTGCTCAAGCGTGAGCGCGATCAAGGCAGGCAAGCTTCGTTGGAGCAGCGCCTGCAAACGTTCACGGAGATCGCGCGGTCTGAAGCGGGGGATTCCAAAAAAGGACGAGCCATCTTTACGGTGATGTGTCTGTCGTGTCACCGGGTTGGCGAAGAAGGGGTGGGGTTTGCGCCCCCGTTGGATGGAGCAGGTTATCGGGACGAGAAGGCGCTGCTGACGGCGATTCTCAATCCTGACGCCGCGATCGAGTACTCGTACATCGTGCGACGGATACAGAAGAACGACGGCTCGACGCTCGAAGGTTTTCTGGAGAAGCAGGATGACCGAGGCGTCACGCTGCGGATGATGGGAGGGGCTTCGGTCTTCGTCGGACAATCGGAAGTGAAAGCGTTGCAGGTCGTCATGGGCCGTTCGGTGATGCCGGAAGGTTTGATCGATCATCTCCCGCCCGGCGACGTCGCCGACCTGCTCGCGTATATCCGGACGCTGAAGTGAGGAAGGGTCGGGCAGGGTTGAATCTGGAACTCTGGAACGGCGGGAAATCGTTCCCGTGATTTGGTGGCCCGTATCCGGTGTAGCCCGGTGCGGGAGCAGCGGGACGAATCGCGCGAATACCTGAACCTGCCGCCTGAACCTGAACCCGAACCTGAACCCGAACCTGAACCCGAACCCGAACCAATGTGGAAATCCGGTAATCAGGAACGAACGGTCGAACCGGGAGCTGAGTTGAAGCGTATATTCGGGAGTGTGGGGGACGGCTGACTTGGCGTTTTTGTCCCGCTGCTCCCGAGACTGTGTTAAAACAACACTCACTGGGTCTGTCATTGCGAAGGAGCCTCGCGACTGCGGCAATCCAGCCGGAATTTCAGATGGATTGCTTCGTCGCTCCGCTTCTCGCAATGACAACGAGGAAGAGTCGGCGGAGTTTTCACACGGTCTCTCCCGCAGCGGACTACGAGAAACGGACGGAAGGCGGACGTGGACGCCTACTCGTGCGCGCTCCCACGACGTCGATCATTTCATCCAGAATTCATCAGGGCTTCATCAAATTCGCATGGTGGCTCGCTAGGCTCTGCGGGAATGAGCTTCAGCCTTAGATCTGCTCGCGCCGGATGGATTCCATTTCTCGCGGATTGTTTTCCTCGGTCATGGGCGCTGGTGTCCGGAGCCGTATCTGCCGGTGCTGCGGCGTTGTTCGTTCATCTTTGCCCGGGTTTTGAATTCAACATCCTCGCACAAGGCGCGGCGCGGGTCGCTGCGCTGGTTTGCGGCTCGTCGATGGAGGTTTCGACGCGAGGGTTTGCAGTGCCGGAGGCGCAGGTGCCGGTGATCGTGACCGCGGCGTGCAGCGCAGCGGACTATTTCTGCATCATGGCTGCACTCGTCACCTGGCAGCTCGCCCGGCGCGCGCCTCGAGCCTGGGTGATGATCCCGGTCGGCCTCGCGGCTGCAGTCCCGCTCACGATCATCGTCAACGCGCTGCGCATTCTGAGCGTCGCCCACGCGCACCGGTGGATCATCCCGCATTTTCCCGCGGCCTATTCGTCCTTCCTCCACCTCACGGCAGGTGTGGCCGTTTTCCTGCCCTCATTGATTGCGCTGCAATTCCTGTTTTCCCGCCATGGATACCGACACGCTGTCTCCGCCCGCTAAGATGCCACTTGCGGCGGAATTGCTGCCGCCGATCTTCGCGAAGCCCGCGGCTTACTTGTGGCTGTGGTTGCTGCCGACGGCGGTGCTGCTCGCGCTGAATCTGCAGGGCTATTCGATCATCTCGGGAAATATGGATCCCAGTCAGCGCCATCTGGGTTTGATGCTCGGGCTGTGTGGTCTCGCCAATTGTCTCGTGGGTTCCGGGCTGTACGTGATGAGGAAATGGATTGTTCCCACCACGTCCGGTGCAGGGTGGTGGGGATTGCCGGCGGTCTTGGTGCAAGCGGCCTATCTGTGGTTCGCCGTCAGCGAGGTGGACAAGATTCTGCCGCGGAGCGTCGAGGTGTGGATTTATCCGTCGCAACGTTTCCTCTTTAATCAATTCGCGTTCGCGATGCTGCCGTTGTTCCTCGGCATTTTGCAGATGGCCGGTGCGACACGACAGCGAGATTCGCTCAAAGCGATCGGAGTGAGTGCGGGGATGGCCATCGGCGCGCCGGTGGGTTTATACGCGGTCGCGCTGAGCCTGCGGTACTTTCGCAATCCTGGAGCGTTGAGCTTCATCGTGCTTGCGATCCTCGTGGTCACATTGGGGGTGGTGATGTTCGTCGGCATCATCCGCGGATTGATGCTGATTCTGCGCCTGCTGCAGCGATGGCGCGAAGTCGCGCTGCGCATTGCGGTGATCGTGATCGGCCTCGTCTTGCCCCTGGGCGGGCTCTACCTCAATCGCAGCCTCCCGTTCCCCGAAGATTTCCAAGCGTGGGAGGTTTACGCCCTGACCGTGATCAACGCGGCCATTCTTGTCCTGGCATCCTGGATGCAAGGGGTCCGACCACGCCTCAGCTTCAATCTGCTCTGCGCAACCCTGCCGTTTGCGCTGTATTTCTTCGTCGTCTTCCTCCCGTACACGCCGCTCTCGATTATCGCTGTCATCGTGCTCGGCGCAGGGTTGCTCGTGCTCGCGCCAACCTTCCTTTTCACGCTGCATCTTCACCTGCTGCAGCGAGCGCGCTCGGCGTTGCCGGCAGGGGAGCGTAGTTCCGCGCGCACCGTTGTTGTCGGCATCGGTTGTTTTCTGGCTCTACCGCTGTTCTTCACCGGGCGCGCGTTGGCCGACAAACTCGCTCTTACGTCGGCGCTCGATTTCGTGATGTCGCCCTCGGTGCAGACCGACAACTCGAGGTACGTGGGAAATATGACTAATCTCAGCCGCGCCCTCGCCAGTCATCGGAGTTTGAAGAACGGGATCTATTATCCGTTTCTGTCGGACTACTACAGCTGGCTGGTCTTCGACCAGCTTGTGCTGCCCGATCCTACGCTGGCACGGCTGGAACAGAGGTTCTTCGGCTCGACCGGGGCGAGTACGGCCACCGATCCATTGCGCAGTGGAACTGGATCCTTGTTACGCCGAACGAGTCTGCGAGACCGTATGCGGCTGCCGCGGGCTGCACCGCTTGCCCGGACTGCGTACGTGAGCGACCTGCACGTGCGGTCCGCGCCCAACGATTCGAGTCCGCTCGTGACGCTGACCCTCACGCTCTGCAATTCTGGATCCGCGCCGGCGGAGTATGAAACGAGACTGCCGCTCCCGCCGGGTGTTTTCGTTCGAGGGTTCAGGCTGGAGGTTGATGGGAGGCTGGTGCCGGGGCGGATTTTTGAAAAGAAAACGGCGCGCTGGGTGTATGAGATGATTCGTGACAGCGAACGTCGCGACCCGGGCCTGCTCTTTTTCGCGAAGCAAGGTGAATTGAATCTACAGGTGTTTCCGATTGATGCGGCCAAGCCCACCCGGGTTGAAATCGATTTCTGCATTCCGGAGAACGTCGACGTGCAAGGAGCACCGGTCGCGGCCAAAAATCCTGGCGCGGTACTCGCGTGGTTAGGTGACATTCAACGGCCGCAGTTCGCGGCGTCGACTGAAGGCGGATACTTTTCTGGCGCAGCCGCCGTCATCGCAACTCTGCCCGCTGTCGAACGCGAATCTTACCTCCACGTGATCGTCGATCGCTCAGCGAAAAACGGCTTCACGGGTGATCTGACGGAAGCATTGCAAACTGTTGCGAAACGATTCCCGAGCGCGCGTCAGGTGCGGCTCACGCTCGCAAATTATGATGTCATCGACGTGACGCGATCGCTCATGCCGATCAGCGAATGGGTGCGACGTCCCGCGGTCGATCTTGATCGATTGTTGTCAAAGGCCGGAGGGCTGGCGCTCGACGTCGCCGTCGCGCACGCGCTCCGGCAGCATCGGGACTTGGATCTCGACCGACCGCGAACGAACGATCTTCCGTTCCGGCCGCGGATTGTCGTGCTGAGTCACCACGCTGCGCCAGGTGAGTTGTCGCTGCCAGTGGCGGAGACGTGGTTTGATCTTTGCCCAAGTCTCGAACTGGAAGAGATTGGCGAAGACAAGAGCCACGTTACCCATCACCTCGCGGCCGGCGCACGAAGCCCGCTCGTTCGTCTCGGTGACTCGATGCGGCCGCTTTCTTCATCCAGTGCCGTGACCTTCAAGTCCGCCGATGTGGCTGAACGCATCCAGTACTGGGTGTCCGAAGAAAAACGGTGGAAAGATCTCCCTGCGGTGGCGCGCCCAGATGCGTCCAGCGAGTGGTCGCGTGCAACCTCACTTGTCATGCAGCAACAAGCGCATGCTCGAGATCCCGGTTCGTTCCGCGGCCATCTCGGATCACTGGTCAAGGCGAGTCGTGACAGCGGTATTCTCCTGCCTGCGACCAGCTATATCGTGGTCGAGAACGCGGCGCAGTGGCGCGTGCTGGAGAACAGTGAGCAGCAAAAGCTCGGTGAGAATGCAGCGCTCGAATTCAAAGAAGCGCCAGCGCCGTCAGGCGCCATCGTCGCGGGATTGTTCATCGTGTATCTCTGTGTCCGGCACCGGAGACAACTACGGGTTCGCTTCTACGCGATTCACTCGCTTCAGATCTAGAGGTCGTTCAAGCCCCGTCGACGTGCGCAGCGGAGAACCGTTTGTCGCGGACGACGGCCGAACCGTGCGAGCAGCGCCGTTCGTACATCCATAACGTGAACGGTCCCGTGAATTCTTTCGTCCATGTGTGTCGCTGCGATTGATGCATCCGGGGCGGCGCACGAAACGTTGTTGGATGTACGATGCCGAAATCCAGCGCGGCGTCATCCGTTCATCACCAACCAAAATCAGATAATCTCATGAAATTGCGCTCTCTTCTCGCCGGCCTCACTTGTCTCAGTCTCGTTTCGTTCGCTTCAGCAAAAACGATCGTCGAAATCGCAGCCGGATCGCCGGATCACACCACGCTCGTCGCGGCAGTGAAGGCCGCCGGCCTCGCTGACACGCTGAGCAGCGAGGGTCCTTTCACCGTCTTCGCGCCCACGAATGCGGCCTTTGCCAAATTGCCGGCTGGCACCGTTGACTCGTTGCTCAAACCCGAAAACAAGGCGAAGCTGGTGGCGATCCTCACGTACCACGTGGTTCCCGCGAAAGTTCTGGCTGCTGATGTGAAGTCCGGAAAAGCGCCCACCGTGAACGGCAAGATGCTGACGTTAAAAGCAGACTCGTCAGGTGTGATGGTCGATCAAGCGAAAGTCACCGCCACCGATCTCGTCGGCAGCAACGGTGTGATTCACGTGATCGATACCGTTTTGATGCCGTAACAGTCACGCGCAGTTCAGGTGCTCTTCAGCACAACCATTCACCCGCGACGTTCATCGCGGGTTTTTGTGCGGAAAGGAGAGTGTTCGCGTGACGCTCTCCAACGCGGCCGGGCGGCCGGACTGCGCAACGCGCAATGAGCCGTCGTTCAGGGCGACGACTTGCGCGGTCGGGAAGATTTTGCGGCTTTCTTTTTCGAGCGGTTCGCCCGCGGATTGAAGTCCAGGGCGAGATCAAGCCACGCGGCCAGTACGGCATCATTCTTCAACGCGACTGGCTTAACGAAGACGTAGCCGCGCATCGGCTTCCCGGTGAAATCCATGGGTCCCGCTCCGGGACGCGCGAGCACGTCGTCGTGACGTGCGGGATCGAATCGCACCATCAGCCGGTTCTTCGCCGTGCCGACGAGCATCTTGTCGGCGACCTTGAAGCAGAGCCCACCCATCATGCGCTTCGATTCAAAGCGCACCCCTTGAGCGGTGAGTAAGGCTGCGATTCGATCCGCCAATTCGTCGCTAGGAGTCATGATGAGCGTTAGAGCGTCGCTTTCACGCCGAGGTTCTGGGCAAGGCCTTTGGATCCGAGTGCCGTCACGATGGCGACCCGCGTACCCGTTTTACGTTTGAGCCAGCCCGCCTGCAGCAACTGTTCCGCGAAGGCGGCGCCGAGCGCGCCACCAAGATGATCCTTGCGCTCACTCCAGTCGAGACAGGCGCAGGCGAAGACCCGACGGCGTGTTCGCACCGCCTCGATCTTTACACCCAAGTTTGAAAACCAATGTTCTCCTTTCGGGGAAAGGACGAAACTCTTTCCATCGGCGCGAAGGATTTTCTGTTCCACCATCGCGGCGGTGATCTCCACGCCGAGACGACCGGCCAGGTGGTCATAACAGAACCTCGCTTGATGAATCGGTTGAAGCGCGTCGCGCGGCGTCGGCGAACGAGGAACGGCGAGTGCGAGCAAGGCCTCGACGCATTCTGCGACGTGAACGGAGGCGAGACGAAAGTATTTGTGTCGACCCTGGGCGGTGGCGAGAACGAGCGCATCGTCAACCAGCCGCCGCAGATGCGACGTTGCGGTGGCCGGTTCGACCGCGGTGCCGTGAGCGAGTTCTTTCGCGGTCAGCGCGCGACCCTCCATCAAAAGAGTCAACATGCGGATGCGCGTCGGATCGCCAATCGTCCGAGCCACCCGCGCCACATCTGGTTCCGCATCCATGCTTCGATGGAGATCAAACGGTTGGCGCGTGACAAGCCGGCGTTGCTGGCGGTGAATGAGTCGTTTCAAGTTCAGAGCGCCTTTTCTCCATGCCCACTGCTAACTACCGCGACGTCACTATTTCACTCGAAGATCGGCCAGGCGCGCTCGCCGACATGGGGGAAGCTTTGGGCGAAGCGGGCGTCAGCGTGGAGGGCGGCGGTGCGTGGTTGGTCAAGGGAGAGGGGGTGGCCCATTTTCTAGTGACCGATGGCCCGAACGCAAAGATCGCGCTCGAACGGCGAGGGATTGCCGTTGTCGCTGTCCGCGAGGTGCTCGTACAGCGACTTCAGCAGGCCGTCCCCGGCCAGCTCGGCAAACTCTCCCGCCGCATGGCGGACGCGGGCGTCAATATTGAAGTGCTTTACAGCGATCACGAACACCAACTGATCCTGGTCGTGGATGATCTGGTCAAAGGACGTCGCGTCTCGGAAGACTGGATGCGGCAGTTCGCAACCGCTCAGGCAACCGGATGAAAACGCACGTTTACGAAGCTCAAATCATTTGGACGGGGAATGATGGCGAAGGCACCAAATCCTATCGGGGTTACCGGCGTGATCACAGCATTCAAGTCGAGGGTCGCCCGCCGATCCTCGCCTCGAGTGATCCGTCATTTCGCGGAGATCCTTCGCGTTACAATCCGGAGCAGTTGCTGGTCGCGGCGCTGTCGTCGTGTCACATGCTGTGGTACCTGCACCTCTGTGCGGTGAACAACATTGTGGTGGTGGAGTATTCGGATGCGCCGACCGGCACGATGGAAGAAGGTGCAGACGGCTCGGGTGCGTTTGTCAGCGCGGTGTTGCGGCCCGTGGTGAAGGTGGCCGCCGGCGGAGACCTCGGGCGCGCGCATGCGCTGCACGAGGATGCGCACCGATTTTGTTTCATCGCGCGATCGGTGAATTTTCCGGTGACGATTGAGCCGGAGATTTCGTTCGCGTAGCACGGTCGGATTCGGATTAAACGCGAGGATGCTAAGAGGCGAAGGTCGGAGGAAGGTTCGAACCTCTGAGCCCACGGATTTCACGGATCCGCGGTAGGTCAGCGCTGCGGGCGGTTGCTGATTGCCTCACGCAACGGGCGCGAAGGCCGCGACGGTTCCGAACTCGGCGGCAGGCATGCTGGAGAGTGTGACGTGCTCGACGAAATGGAACGATCTGCAAAACGTCTCCTTGTAACATTTTTCTTGCTACCCTAGCTGTACTAGTGCGAGTAGTGCAGTGTGCTACCGTTCTCCATTGATCTAAAACTCGGATTGCCGGTGACGGAACAGATCCTGTTCGCCGTGAAAAAGGCCGTTGTGACGGGTCAGCTGCGCCCCGGGGACAAGTTTCCTTCGACGCGAGTGCTCAGTCACGAGCTGCGCATCAACCCGAACACGGCGCAAAAAGTGATTTCTGCATTAGTGGCCGAAGGCGTGCTAATTACCACCCCCGCGAAGGGCAGTGTGGTGGCGCAGCCCGAGTATCGAGGGCGCAAGCAATCGGTCGAGTCGCTGGAAGAGGAATTCGAGCGATTGATCGTGGAGGCGAAAAAGCTGGGACTCGACGAAGATGATGTTCACGCAGCGGTTTCGGCGCATTGGAAAAAGTTGGACGGAGTGTCCCGGCAATCTTCGCACCGATGAACGCCATCGAAACCCATCAACTCAGTCGCAGGTACGGAAAAGCCGAAGCCGTCCACGGACTCGATCTAACCGTACCCGCGGGGTCGGTCTACGCTTTCATTGGGCCAAACGGCGCTGGGAAGACGACGACGATTCGGATGCTGATGAATCTACTGGAGCCGACCTCGGGAGATGCGCGAGTGCTGGGCGTTGACTCGCGCAAGCTCAGCCCGCGCGAGCGACGACGGATCGGGTATGTTTCGGAAAATCAGAAACTCCCGGACTGGATGACGGTGGATCAGCTCATGCGGTATTGTGAGCCATTGTACCCGACATGGGATCGCGATCTGGAGAAGAAGTTATTGCGCAAGTTTGAGCTGCCGCCGGAACGGAAGTTAAAACAACTTTCGCGCGGTATGATGATGAAGGCGGCGTTGCTTTCGTCACTGGCGTATCGACCGGAGTTACTGGTTCTCGACGAGCCGTTCAACGGGCTCGATCCACTCGTGCGGGATGAGTTTATCGCAGGTGCGTTGGAGGTATCGGAACAGGACGAATGGACGATTTTCATTTCCTCGCATGACATCAACGAAGTTGAACAGCTGGCCGATTGGGTCGGCATCGTCGATGCGGGTCGGTTGACGCTGGCCGAGCCCATCGACGCGTTGCTCGCGCGATTTCGGACGATCGAGATCACGGGTCTGGCAGACGATCTGCAGATTTGTTCTGCGCCGGAGACGTGGTTGGAGGTGGAGCAGGCTGGAAATTTGGTGCGGGCGATTGAGACACGTTACTCGCCCGATGATCTCGAACGCGATTGTCTACACCGCATCAAGGGCCAGGCAGTCGTGGCCAAGCCGATGACCCTTCGACAGATCTTTGTCGCGGTGGCCCGGGACGGGCGGAACCAGGCGAGAAAGCCGGCAGCATGAGACAGGCGGTGCACATTCTGAGGAAAGATTTGGTGAGGTTAAAGTGGATACTCATGCTATTGGGCATCGTGTTGGGCGGAGGTCTCGTCCTGGCACGAATCCAGGCAGGACTCGACGCAGAGACTGCAGCCATGTTTCAGGGCGCCGCAAAAGTGATGATCTTCGGGGTGGTGCCACTAATCCAGGTGGGGCTTCTTATGGGACTGTTGCACGATGACTCCGTGGTCGCGCTGGATGTTTTCTGGCTGACACGACCGATCTCAGGAGTGGAGTTGCTCGCGGCGAAGGCGCTGGGCTGGATGATGATCGGAATTGTTCCGGTGGCTGTTTCGGTGCCCTTTTGGCTCACTCACGATTTTGGTTGGGCGCAAATCGGAGCGGCCGCTCAGCAGGCTTTGAGAGCGCATTTCCTTATTGCGGTCGTCGCCCTGCCGTTCGCCATGATGTCCGTGAGCGGCAGCAAATTTGTCATGAGTCTCATCGTGGCCGGCGGTGGGATATTGCTCTTTTCGCTCGTTCTGCAGCTCGGGACGACACCAGGAGAAGAAGGTGTGCCGCGGGCGTTGATTCAGACGAGAGCATGGCTTGCCTGCTGGATTTGGATCGCGACGGCGCTCACGGTGGCGGCGAACCAATTTTTGCGTCGACGGACTAGAACGTCGAGGGCGCTGTTGGCGGTAGCGGTAGTGGGAGTTTTGTTCATCGTCGCGTGCTGGCCGTGGACCCTGGGCGCTTTCCGCGACGGTTCCGCGACGTCGACGTCGGCGGTAAGACCAAATGGGGTTGAATCAATCGATCGAGCTGAAATCAGGACAGACTCGAAGCCGTCAGGCGATCGGATCGGAATTCCACTGCGCGACGGTGCGGTGGTTTCGCGCCGTGGGGTCACGCTCTACATCCAAACCGCATTCCTGGACTGGACCGGAAAGCTCGACGTGTCGTTCGGTGAGGCAACGCCAACCCCCTTTGAGAGATTTTCGGAGCTGATGCCGGGGGCGATGGAGCCGCCGAACCACGCGTCTCAATACTTCATCCGCCATCGGATCACGGGCGCGATGTTCCGGGTAAATCCCACCGAACTCCCGAACCGATTCAATGCCGCAGCCGAGCGCTTTTGTCGGCTGAGTTTTTCCACCAGGCCGGCCGCTGAACTGGCCGGCCGGCCGGCCGTCGACGTCGCCGAATGGATGGAGGACGCCGAACTTATTCGCTTCGCTGACGACGCTCACGAGCCGGAGAAGCGCGTTACGGGCAGACGGATCTCTCCACGATGAAACTGATCTGGCATCTTGTAATGAAGGATCTGCGACGCATCCGGGTCGCGGTCGGACTGTTGAGTCTGCTCATGATCGGGAAGATCGTCTTTTATGCGGTGGTGGGTGGGCTGTTGCGGGCACCTGACCTCGTGTGGTTGAACCGTCTGCAGCAACTTCCCGAGCTTTTGTTACGCGTCATAGCCGAACTGCTTATCATTTATGTCTTGGTTGGCTGGTTGGTTTTTGAGGATTCCCCGGTCGAGCATGATGCCCAATGGATCACGCGTCCCATCTCCGGCCGGCAGCTGTTCGCGGCGAAGCTGACCGGAGCGAGCTTGGTCTTCGTGCTGTTGCCGGTGGTGCTGAACTTTCCGTGGTGGCTGGCCTGCGGACTTGACGGCGCTGCGCTGCTCGGGGCGAGCGTCGAACTTGGGCTGCTGAACCTGTTCGTCGTCGCCATGGCTCTTTGCTTTGCGGCACTGACGGACGGATTTCCGCGATTCGTTTTCTGGAGCCTCGTTGCCTTGGCGGCATTTGTCCTGATTCAGATGATACTGGCGTTCCTGCTCGATCCCGGTTCAGGAGTCATCTTCAGTCGGATTCTGGTTTGGTGCATGAGCGGCGGGATCGTTGCGCTTGTGGTCGCTGGCTATGAATTTACGACCCGGCGACATCACGTCGCGTTGACGTTGGCTGTTGCGGGGATGCTAGCCGTGGCCGTACTCGGTGGCGCATGGCGTTGGAATCTGACCAAGTCTGGCAACCAGGCCCTGCGAACGGCCGATGCTGAGGCGCAGCGGATGGCGATGGAAGGAATTGGCGTGCATTTTCGCCGGGCCGGTGCGCGGCAGTTCGCTGATGTCGACCTGCAGATCGCGTCTGTGCCGAGCGGGACCATCGTGACGCAGATCCGGGCACTCGGTGAGTGGAGCTTGGAGGGGAAGAAAGTGTGGAGCTCTCGCGTGAAAGTGGACGACGCTGAAATCACTCGGGGCGGATTGCGTCGCATTCTGTTCCCGGGATCAGCGGGCTCGAATGGCGGTCCCGTGGTACTTTCGCTGCCATTTTCTCCGCAGATCGCCCAGAGGGCGACGGTCAATTCGGCTGTATTGCGGGCGAGTGTTGATCTCGATTTGTTCAGCGGAGCAGCGGCCGCTGAGCTTCCGCTGAACGGTAAAATGGGCTCCCGGTTCGGAAAATCTTTCGCCATCTCGTCCATTTCCGACCGACCTCTGCCAGAAGGTCCTCGGAGCAAAGCGATGAAGGGAAAGGCTCCGACACAGCGTGCGGTTGCAGTGGTCCTCGAGGAGCGAACGATTGACGGTATTTTGCCGATGATGCGGGGCGGATGGTCGCCGACATATTTTTCCCTCGTGAACCGGAGTACGGGCGAGATGTTTTTTAGTGATCGGGTTCACAGTGGGCCGATGGCGATCACAACGCTGAATCAAGTCCGGGTATCGTGCATGCAGCTGGTGTTTCCGGTTGAACTGGCCTCGCTCAAGTTGGACGAGATGGCGCTGGTCGTGGTGCGCCTGAGCGGCGGACAATTGGTCAGTCGAAGAATCGACGTGGGTCCGATCGCCTGGGCTGAAGTCGAGACGACCGCAGCCAAGTAAGAGGACCGTTGATACCGCGCGGTCCCCGGAGTCGGTGGCCTGTGAGTTTTACATGGCCATGTAATTCGGTTTCAGCTTGAAGCTCGTTGAGCTCAGCCTAGGCAGAATTCAGGAACAACGCAGCAAAACCGACCTACCATTCCTCAGCGTGAACAAATTCGTTTTCGGCGGCAGTGGCTCGTAGGAACGGGAGTTCAGCCTTTCGCTCCGACGTGGAAGAGCCTGCATTTAGTAAGCGGCCACACGCTTGTTTATCACCCCGATACGAGAGTCTCCCTGTTGCGGAAGGGTGATGTTCAGGTTGTGATCCTCGGGATCGCAACGCACACGGGACAACCCGACGGCGGGCCTTTGCTGGCGATTCCATCCTTCGACCGAGCGTCCATTGTTCTCTGGCTACGATGCCTTGCCGGTCGATATGCGGTGTTATTCGCGGAACGGCACGGATTATATCTGTACACAGACCCGGCAGGAACGATGGGGATATATCACACTGCTTCAGCCGCGGCCTCCACCCCGAGCCTGTTGGTTGCTGCGCAAACCGAGCCCCCCGAACTTCCTTGGCTGTCCGAGTGTCAGAATCATTTCTTTCCCGGCAAAACGTGTTGCCATCCAGAGGTTCATCCCTTGATGGCCAACCACGAGCTTCACCTCAATACTGGCACGTCGATCCGTTTCTGGCTGCCGTTGGCGCCGTCGGAGGAATCTCTGGCAAATGTGGAGAAGATTTGCACGCTGCTTCAACAGATCGTGAAAGGCATCTCCGCAGCGGGGCCGTTGCTCGCGTCGCTGAGCGGCGGAAGAGACAGCCGGGTGATCTTGGCGGCCTTGCGAGCTTTTGCTCAAGACGTACGATTCTTCACGATTGAGGCGTCCCGGGTGGGAGGAGAACGTGACCTGAAGTTCAGCCGCGAGCTCGCCGCACGGTTCCAGTTAAACCACCAGATTTTTCGCTCCGGACCGACCCTTGACTGGCTGTCGTCGGCGTATGACGAGATCGGAGCAGGAATGTGCAGTGCTCGACATCGTCGCGAGCTCGACGGCGTCCAACAAGTCGACGCGGCCGGCTGTACTCACTTGGGCGGTTTCGGGGGCGAGGTGCTCAGAGCGGAGCTTTGGCCGTCAGCGCGGCCAACCAGGGCCGACACCCGAATCCTGGCAAGGCAGGCCTTTCCACGACCTTCAAACATGGTGACCGCGTCGATCGATGAATGGCGACGCAGCGTTCCCCCCGGCACTTCACCCGCTACGGTTTTTGATCTGTTTGAATTTGAACAGCGGGCGGGTCGCACTGCGGGAATCAACGAGGCGTGTTCTGGGATTTTCTATGAAACGGCGCTGCCATTCGCCAGCCGTGAGCTTTTTGAACTGCTCCAAGGCATTCCTTGCGCAATGCGGTACGGACGCAGTGTTAATGCTGCCTTGATCCAAATGATGTGGCCGGAACTGCTGGAGGTGCCGTTCACGGATTCAGGACGCCAAGTGTGGAAGTGTTTGCCAAAATCTCTTCGAATGGTTGCTAGAGGCTTGCTGAGGGTGCGCTGAGCAGGCTTCCAAAACGTCATGTATCAGCAGGTGCGAGTGCAGAACATACGCATTCTCGGTTTTGAGAAGGAGCAGTCGCGAGCCGACTCGCTTTCCTTCGCGGATTTTGCGAGCGAGTTCTACTCCGATCGCTATTTCGTGGTCCTGCGGAAATCCGGCTAGTCATTCATCCGTGTCGATCAGCGAAATCCGTGGACCGTTCGATGTCTGAGGGCACGTGAATTCGTCGCGGCTTCACTCACGCGATTTTAATCAACCGCCGGCCGCTGCATTTCGGCTGGCCGAGGGTGGAGGGGACTGGCACTTCCTTGTGGCGTGTCCAGTTCCTCTTCCAGCAGGGTTCGGGTCCGGCGACGACCGGCTGTAGTCAGCACGCGAGGAGTCGCGGGCGCGAACGTGCTTTGAGCAGCTCATCCAAAGCTGTTTTTCTGAGTTACGCGTCGCAGGATGCGGAGGCGGCGAGGCGTATTTGCGACACTCTGCGTGCCGCGGGCGTCGAGGTGTGGTTTGATCAAAACGAGCTGGTAGGCGGCGATCCGTGGGACACGAAGATCCGAGGTCAAATCAAAGCGTGCGACCTGTTCATGCCGGTGATTTCGGCCAACACGCAGGCGCGCGCCGAAGGGTATTTCCGATTGGAGTGGCGCCTGGCTGATCAGCGCACGCACCTCATGGGGAGGACGAAGTCTTTCCTGATGCCGGTCTGCATCGATGCAACCTCGGATGCGGAGGCGGATGTTCCGGACTCCTTCGGCTCCGTGCAATGGACACGATTACCGAACGGAGAGACGCCGCCGGCGTTTACCGCTCGCGTGAAAAAAATGTTGCTCGCCGACATCGCGTCGAGCGCTGCCGCATCGGCACCTCGCGCGGACTCGGAGTCGGAAAAACGGCCGCGGCCGGCCAAGGCTCAAAAACCCGCGCATTACTGGCTGCCGTTCATCGCGCTCGGGCTGCTGATGGGGATCATTGCCGTCGTCTGGCATCCGTGGTCACCGCGACACCCTGCGACACCGACGCCGTTGCCAGACTCTCCGCCCGTCCTACCCGTTTCGGAGGCGAAGCAGCTCGTCGCGAAAGCGTGGGCGCAAATGAACCGGCTTGATCTCGGGCGGGCAGAATTGGAATCGGCCGATGATTACTGTCGGCGAGCGTCGGTGGCGGATCCATCGGATGCCGACGTGTGGGCCGCGTGGTCGTTTGTCGACGCATGGTATTGCTATCATGCATTCGACAACTCCCCCGAGCGGCGGGAGAGCGCGCGCGCCAAGGCCGCGCGCGCGTTGCAGCTCGCGCCTGCGTCGTACGAATCGCGGCTGGCGCAGGCCAACTTCCTCGTGCGCGAAGGCAGCGACGGTGCGGTGTCACTGTATGCCGAAGAGGCGAACCGATTGCTGCGCGGGTTGCTGCAGGAGCGTCCCACCGAGCCACGGACGCTCCTTACGTTTGCCCTGCTGCAACGAAATCTGCGCCACCCTGACGAAGCGCGAAAAAGTTTGGAGTCCCTCGCGCAAAACCCGGCCTTTGCGGCTCTGGCCTGGCATGAACTCGCGTGGGTCGAGCTGCGAGCGGGTGATCGCGACACCGCGTTGGTGCTCGAAGGTCGCTCGATCGCGCTTCAGCCGGCATGGCATAATCTGACCGGAAAAATGAACCTGCTGATGGACTGGGTGGGAGACCTGGATGCGGCGAAGGCCGTGCTGGATCAAGTCCCCGCCGCAGCGATGCAGGAGGACTATGCGGTCGCGGTGTCACTCCGTCTTCTGTACACGCGCCGCGAGCCCGACGCGCTGTTGCGCCTCGCCGCCACCATCCCGCGAGACTGGCTCAAGAGTAACATGTTTCGCGGACCGCTGGGCTGGTGGAAAGGACTCGCGGAGCAACAGGCCGGTCGCACCGCGGCCGCCCGCGTGCATTGGGAGGCCGCAATGAAACTGGTCGAGCGCCGGCTCGTCGACGCACCTTCTGCATGGGAACTGATCACGTGGAAAGGACGGCTGTATGCGGTGCTTGGCGCCAGCGCGGAAGCCGAACAAACGTTGCAGGTCGCATGGCAAATGGGCGGGTCACAATTCATCATGGATCGATTGGAGGAGGAACTCCTCGTCGGTCATACCGATCGGGCGCTGGATCGAATGGAGGCAGAAAGCCAGAACAAGGATGGGGAGATGTGGGCGGCACGTTTGCGCCTTGCCCCCTGGCTTGATGCGTTGCGGTCCAACGCTCGTTTTCAAGCGCTGCAAGCGCGGCTCGACGCTGATCCTCGCACGAACCCGAAGGCGCGCAAATCGAGCACAGAGGCAGCGAACGTTCCTCCGACTCACGACAATGCTCCCGTCATGTTGCCGGATGCAAACTCGGTGGCAGTTCTTGCCTTTGCGAATCTCTCCGATGACAAGGCGAACGAGTATTTTTCCGACGGCATCAGCGAGGAGCTGCTCAACGTCCTGGCCAAAATTCCGCGGTTGAAAGTGTCGGCGCGCACCTCCGCTTTTTATTTCAAGGGCAAGGAAGTGCCGATTCCCGAGATCGCACAAAAGCTCGGCGTCGCTTACGTCGTCGAAGGCAGTGTGCGCAAAGCGGGTGACAAGGTCCGGATCACCGCGCAGCTGATCAAGGCGATCGACGGGTTTCATGTGTGGAGCGACACGTTCACGCGCGGGTTGAAGGACGTATTCGCGGTGCAGGACGAGATCGCCGGCCTGATCGCGCAAAATCTTTCGCTTAAGATGGGCGTGGGGTCAGCGACGTCACGGCGTGAAGTTAATCCGGAGGCGCACCGTCTCGTGCTGGAAGGCCGGCACTTTTGGAATCTGCGGAACGCGGAAGGGTTCGCGAAGGGTGAAGCGGCTTTCGCGAAGGCGATCGAGCTGGATCCGGAGTTTGCCCAGGCGCACGCCGGTCTCGCCGATGTGATCGTGACCCGTTCGATTTTCCAGAGCTATGGCGGATTGAACCGGGTGGATGTCTCGAAGGCGCGGGAAGAGGCGCAACGTGCGCTGCAGCTCGATCCGTCGCTCGCGGAGGTGTATCCAAGTTTGGGTGCGACGTTGATGTGGGAAGGGCGAACGGTTGAGGCGGAGCAGCAATTCCAAAAACCCCTCGCGCTAAATCCCAACTATGCGCTGGCCCATCATTGGTATGCTATTTTTCTCGAACACCAGGGAAGGCTGGAGGAGGCGCTGGCGGAGATCGACCAGGCGATCCAGCTCGATCCGCTCGCCATTACGGCGCACAGCACGCGCGAGCGATTCCTACTTTCCGCCCAGCGCTATGCCGACGCAGAGTTAACCGATCAACAAGTGCGCGCGCTGCGCTCTGACTTCGCACTGAACCGGGGCGAACGGGCGCTCGGATTGCTGGCGATGAATCGCCGTGACGAGGCGCTGACGGTCGTCCGGTCGATCCTCGCAGATCCAGATGTGGCGATGCGTTGGAAGAACGACGCTGAAGCGATTTTCGTGCTCCGCCAGACCGGGCATGAAGACGAGGCCAGCCAACACCTCGCGTGGTTGCTGGCGCGTTTGCCGGCCGAGACCTATCTCCGTGGAATGGCCCTCGCGGCAGCCGGGCGCTGGGACGAGGCGGTGCCGTTTCTCGAGCGCATACCGCCGGGCCTGCAGTCGCTTTTTTTCTGGAGCCCGCTTTGGGATGGGTGGCGGCAAGATCGCCGATTCCACGAATTGCTCGTGAAGCTTAATTGTGTGAAAGCGTACGAGGTCGCACGAGCAACGCAGACCCGCCTGATCGCAGAGCAACGAGCGAAGCGGTAGGTTGAGGGAAACTTGGGAAGATGGCGGCCATCCGTTGGGCGTTCGATAAACCGCCTCGGCCTTGGACGGTTCGCACAAAAAAGCTGCCCGAGTGACCGGGCAGCTTTCGATAGTGAGTTGAAGCGAAGTCTTAGCGAACCTTGCGACGAGCAACGATGCTCAGGCCGATCAGGGACACGCCGAGCAGCGCGGCGGTGGTGCCGTTATCGGGCACGCCCTTGCTGCTGGCAGAGAAGGAGAACTTGCCGTTGGCGGCGATGTTCTGCGTCGAGAAATTCCACGTGCCGGCGGTGAGGTCGAAGCCGTTGCCGGAGAGCCAACCCATGCCCTTGACGGAGATGGAGGCGTCGTCATGGAAGGTCACGAACGACCCGGTGAGGTTGAACGTGAAGCCATCGACCTGCCAAAATGGGGCCACTACTCCCGAGTTGAACATCCATGGGGCCGTGAACACGACTGCATCGCCTGGACTGACGATTCCTGCGAATGCGCCGTCGGCTTGGTTGACCTTCGTGTTGGTGAATGAGGTGACACCCGACGCGGCGGTGAAGTTCGCGTTGTTCAGGGTAAGATCGCCGGTGAACGTGATGTTACCGGTGATGGGTGCAGCGTGGGCCGTGGTGCTGAGGGAGAAAGCCAGTAGGGTAGCTAAGGCGAGTTGAGTCAGGAAGTTTTTCATAGGACGAGACTGCTTTAGCGGGAGTGATGCCAACTATTTATGTAGGATCGCTTGTTATTGGTGATGAGGTATATACGTAAGTTAACGTGATTTTTTTCGGTCGATTGCAACGCGACCAGTTGTAAAAATTTCCTTCGGTTCGTTCCCTTTTTTACAAACTGGCGGACCGATCTTCGAAAACCAACGCGCTCGGGCTTCTCGCTGCACTCTTCGCGGAGATTGTTGCCACCTCGTCACGCGCCCCGGCGCGGACGCTTGAGCGCGGGGAAGGATTGCGCGGCTCCAATCAGGTTCGCTCGTTGATTGGGGCGAACGCCTGCTGCCTGGCTTGCTTCACTCTGGTCGCGCGAAGGAGACGATCTCGTTTTGTTCGCGGTGATTGGTCCAGAAATTAGTCCCATCGAACGCCAGAGCACGGGCGGCGAACGGAATCCGGATGAGATCGTCGATCTTCGGCGTGGCGGGCCGAGGGTCGATGCGCGTCAGCCAGTAATCGTTGGTTTCTTCGTCGTCGGTCGTTACCAGGTAAAAGCAACCGTCGACGAACACGTGACCGCAAATCTCGTGGGGCACGACGATGGTCCGCTCCACCTTACCGTCCGCACTCAGTGCCAGGAGTTTTTTCGCGTACCACTGGCTCACATGCAATCGTCGGCCATCATAGCTGAGTTGAGAGCCCGTGTCGTCCGGACACGGCAGGCCAAAGGTGGGATCGAAGCCGCGGAAAGGAATACAGCGGCGAACGATCCGATGGTCGTCCGCAGTCTCTCCGCACACCACGCGAAGTTCGCCGTCCATCACCGTCATGCCAAACGGCGCGCCTGGGCCTTCGGTCTGCCAACGTACGGTCCACGTACCGGGGTCGAGCGCGTAAACTTGCTTCGTTTGCCGTGAGCCCATCCACAGCGTCGGTCCATCCCACACGAGTGATTGCGGTTTGGGGGCGGGCGAGGCGAGACGCTGGAGTTCGCGAATGTCTTTCATGCTACGATTAAAATCAGACGTACGCGGTGGGAAAGCATGGAGTTTCGGCGCCTTCGGATTGGCGAACGCGCCGTTGACTCACATGTTGGTCCGAATGCCCGGTCGCTTTGCCCGTATGAGTTCCGTTGTTCCCGAGTCGATCACCATCAAGCTCGACGATGGACAGACCGTCTCGGGATTACTCCAGATACCCGCGAAGGCGCGGGCCTGTTATGTGATGGCTCACGGGGCCGGCGCGGGGATGACGCATGCGTTCCTGGGTGCAATCGCGGACGGGCTGGCCGAGCGGGAGATCGCCACGTTGCGGTACCAGTTTCTCTACATGGAAAAAGGCTCGAAGCGGCCGGATCAGCCGAAATTGGCGCATGCGGTCGTACGTGCAGCGGTGCTGGAAGCGGCCCGACGATTGCCGAAACTTCCGCTGCTCGCTGGCGGCAAATCATTCGGGGGCCGTATGACGTCGCAGGCTCAAGGTGCGGACGCGTTGCCCGGAGTGATCGGACTGGTGTTCCTCGGTTTCCCGCTTCACCCGGCCAAGAAGCCGTCGACCGAGCGCGCAGTGCATCTCCAAAGCGTCGCCGTGCCGATGCTGTTTCTGCAGGGTACGCGCGACGATCTGGCGGACGTCGAATTGCTGACGCCGCTCTGCGACGATCTCGGTCGTCGTGCGACGTTAAAACTATTTGCGGAGGCCGATCATTCGTTCCACGTGCCCGTCCGCTCCGGGCGCACCGATGCTCAGGTGCGCGTTGAACTGCTGGATACAATCGCCACGTGGTCCCCAGCGCTGATCAAGCGAGCGTTGACGCAGGATCAAAGGCGCTAGGGGGTGCCGATAAGCGCCCCGACGGCTTCGTTCAACCGTACGTCGGACGTTGGGGCCAACCGGCTGGGGATGTTTCCCAGTCCTCCTGGCGGCCATAGGGAGTGACATCGAGGAGACTGTACGAGTCGGTCAAAGACTCCACTCCTCGCGCGTAGGCGGAGTAGGTGTGATAGACGTCATCGTCCACGCGAAAGAAAACGCTGAGCCCGTGGACTTCTCTGCTGACGTTTGAATCGTCCTTCGGCTCCTCGAAGGGACGGAAGTTGTAGTGGAGGGGGCGCACGGACGGATCGAGCGTGACGTGGAAGTCGTAGTTGAAGTCACTGCCGAACGAAGAGTACCAGGACTGTTTCCAGCCGCGCTGTTTGTGGTAATCCCGGAGTTTGGCGAAGGGTGCGCGGGAGATGAGGGTGAAGGTCGTGTTGCGGTCGGCGAGCATCGACAGGTCGCCCAACGCGTCCACGTATCCGGTACAGCCGGGGCAGCCTTTCTCCCATGCCGGATCGAACATGAAATGGTAGACGATCAGCTGCAGCTTGCCTTCGAACAAATCAGTGAGACGGCGCTTTCCTTCGGCGCCTTCGAAAACGTAGTCTTTTTCGATGCGCATCATGGGCAGCTTTCGTCGTTCAGCCGCGACCTGATCGCAGACGTGGGTGGCTTCTTTTTCGCGTTCGAGCAATCGGATGCGTTGCGCAAGCCATTCGGCCTGCGAAGCAATTGGGGGATGGGCAACGGGCGTGGTGGTGGTGGTGGTGGTGGTGGTGGCAGAGTTTGACATGAGATTGTGAGAAATGGGCGGTGATTACGGAGCCTTTTCCTAACGACGATTGGCTGACCGCTAAAAAGACAGCTGGAGCAAAGATTTTGAAGGCAGAGCGAGGATTATCGTTCCTGTTTCCCGAATCCCGCGAGACGGCGGATGGTAACTGAGCGCGATCCTTTCCGAATTCGTGTAGATCGTGTCCATTCGTGGTTGGTCACCTTTGGATCGAGTTGGTTGTTGGCCTCCGGGGGAGGGTGGACTGCGTCGATCGCGGACGAGACGGAGAAGTTCGTCCCTCCAGGCTGAGCGAGTCTCGCAAACGTCGAGTTGAGCCGCGCCGACGTTCGCTGGTGTGCGTTGCGTTCTGGCCGGTGGGATTCGTAATCTATCCCTCCCAATCGGTTTCGTTCCGGGGTATCCATTTTCATCCTGCTCGCATGATCACCACGTCGCATCTGGTCCTTGTCGCTCTTTTCTCGTTGGGTTCGACCGTCGCGCTCCGCGCCGCGTCGCGTGAAACGCAATGGAAGGAAGTCGACGAAGCCGTCCGGCTGGGTCAGCCGAAGACGGCGATCGAGCGACTCGATCCAATCATTGCCGCCGCACTGGCCGATCACGCGACCGCGGAAGCGATCAAGGCGCTGGGCCGCAAGATTTCGCTCGAAGGTGAAATTCAGGGCAACAAGGCCGAAGAAAAGATCACGCGGCTGCAGGGCGAATTGGAGAAGGCGCTGCCCGCCATGAAGCCGGTGATGGAGGCGTTGCTCGCGCATTGGTACTGGCAGTTCTTCCAGCAAAACCGCTGGCGCTTCATCCAGCGGACTCAGACGGCTGGTGCGTCTGGAGCCGATCTCGCGACGTGGGATCTGTCGCGTGTCCTGACGGAGATCGACCGGCATTTCAGCGCCGCGCTTGCCGATGAGGCCGTGCTCAAGGCAACGCCCATTCGTGAATTTGAGCTGCTGCTCGAGCCAGGAAAAGCGCCCGATGCCTACCGACCGACCTTGTTCGACTTCCTCGTCTACGACGCGCTGCAGTTCTATCAGGCCGGAGAGCAAGCGGCGGTCGTTGCCGAAGAGGAGTTTGAAATCGATGCAACAGGCCCCGTGTTTTCCGACGTCGCCGCGTTTCAGAACTGGAAGCCCGCGACGAACGACACCGCTTCGGCGAAGCTCAAAGCGGTCAGCTTGTATCAGTCGCTGCTTAAGTTCCACGCGTCGGACGCCGATCGGTCGCCGTTCCTCGATGCCGACCTCGCGCGCCTGACCTACGGCCACAATGTGGCGGTCGGCGAAACGAAGGACGAACGCTCCAAGGCCGCGTTGCAGCAGTTCATTCAGCAGAACGGCGGACACGAGATTTCTTCGCGGGCGCGCGCTGCACTCGCGAACCAGCTGCAGGCCGAAGGTGAGCCGGCCCAAGCCCGCACCATCGCTCAAGCCGGCTATGACGCGTATCCGGAAAGTGCTGGCGGAGCGATGTGCTGGAATTTGATCCAGCAGATCATCGCGCCGTCGGCTCAACTGCAGACCGAGCACGTTTGGAATGCGCCGTGGCCGACGCTCGATGTCACCTACCGGAATGTGACGAAAATCTATTTTCGTGCGCTCCCGGTCGCGTTCGATGCGTACGTCGCTCGCAGCCGGTGGGGCTTCGGATCCGTGGATCCTGAGCGTGACCAGCTTTTCGCGCAGAAGGCTGCACTTGAGTGGTCGTCCGATCTGCCGCCGACCACGGATTTGAAAGACCACGTCGCGAAATTGCCGGCACCAGCGACGCTCAAGCCGGGATTTTATGTGATCGTGGCGAGTTACAATCCGTCGTTTCCGCAGACGGATAACCAAATCAGCGTGGCCTCCGTCTGGGTGAGCAAGCTCGCGCTGGTGTTGCGGCTGCGCAGTGACGCCACGCCGTCGAGCGGACTCGTCGTGGACGCCGTTTCAGGGGAGCCGGTCGCGGGCGCAACGGTTCGGCTTTGGCAGCGCAACAATGATGGATGGTTGAAGCCCATCGAGCCAACCACGACGGACGCGGACGGGAAATTTCCATTGCCCAGCAAGTCCCAATCGCTGGTCGTGCTGGCGGAACATGACGGTGAGGCCGTGGCGAGCGGGCATGAGTTGTACGTTTCGGGTCGAAGTCCGCGCGAGCGCACCGAGTCGCAGACGGTGTTCTTCACCGATCGCGCGCTATATCGGCCGGGGCAGACGATCAGCTACAAAGCCGTTTCCATCCGCTACAATCAAAGTGCCGGGAAGTACTCGGCGATCGCCGGCCTGAGTCTCACGATCGTTTTCAGCGATCCGAACGGGCAGGAGATCGCGCGCGCCACGCAGACGACGAACGATTACGGATCGATCAGCGGGGTGTTCACCGCGCCGCGGGATCGTCTGATGGGACACATGACGATTCAAGTGCTGGGCCGCCCGAGCAGCACATCCATTAATGTAGAGGAGTACAAACGGCCAAAATTTCAGGTGAAGCTGGAAGCCCCGGTCGATGCCGCGAAGTTGGGCGCGACGGTGACGCTGACGGGAAAAGCGACCGCGTACACGGGCGCGAGCATCGGTGGCGCGAAGGTGAAATGGCGGGTCGAACGCGGTGTTCAGTTGCCGTCGTGGTGTTGGTGGTGGCAGCCGCCCGCCGTAAAGGCGATCGCGCACGGCAGTGCGATCACCGAGCCGGACGGCACCTTCAAAATCCAGTTTGCGGCCGAGCCGGATCGCGCAGTTCCGGTCAGGAACGAGCCGGTGTTCGTGTTCAATCTGAATGCTGATGTGACTGACACCTCTGGAGAAACTCGATCGGATCAACGTGCCGTTCGCGCCGGATACACGGCGCTGCAGGCGACGCTCCAGGCGGATGAGTGGCAGACGCCGGACAAACCGGTGGTGTTTAGCATTGGTACGGTGTCGCTCGACGGCGATCCGCAGGCGGCCACAGGTATGATCAAAGTTTACGCGTTGAAACAGCCCGCCAAGGTTGAGCGCGCCGCAATTACCGACGCCCGCCCGTGGCGACCGCTCGCTACGACGGAACCTCTGCCCGATCCAGCAAATCCTGAAACATGGGAAGTCGGCGACGTCGTTGCCCAAACGGAATTTCGGACGGATGGAACGGGTACGACCAAAACGGTTACGCCACTGGCAGCAGGAATCTACCGCGCGGTGGTCGAAACGAAGGACCGGTTTGGTCATGCGGTGACAGCGCGGACCACCGTGCTCGTGGTGGACCCGCAGGCGCCGCGTTATGGCGTGAAGCTGGCGAACCATTTTGTCGCTCCGAAGTGGTCCATCGAACCCGGCAAGCCATTTACCGCCCTCTGGGGGACCGGCTATGACCACGGTCGTGCACTTGTCGAACTCGAGTCGAACGGAAAGGTTCTGAAGACTTACTGGACCGCGTCAGACCGGACGCAGGCAGTGGTCGACCTGCCCGTTCTCGAAGTGATGCGCGGGGGTTTCACGGTTCGCGTGACTTACGTGCGGGAAAACCGGGCGTACTTGAATGAGCGAATCGTCAACGTTCCGTGGTCGAACAAGGAATTGTCGATCAAATGGGAGAGCTTTCGCTCAAAGCTTCTACCAGGTCAGAAGGAAACATGGACGGCCGTGGTCAATGGACCGGACGCGAAGCGGGCTTCGGCCGAAATGGTCGCGGCTTTGTACGATGCTTCCCTCGATCAATTCCGGCCGCATGACTGGCCGCACGCCTTTGAAGTGTTCCGTTCGGAGTCGAGTCGCACCAACGTGCAATTCGAAAACAGGGCGGTGGGCTTTCAGGTTTTGTTTGGATGGAATTCACCGACGCAACGAGATGCCACGTGGAGCTACCGCGCGTTTTCTCCGGAAATCATCGGCTATGGCTCGAGCAATGAAGTTGTCATGTTGTCCGCGTTCTCCGTGAGCGAAGGGCGCGGTGGTTCGAGATCGAGGCCCAGTGCGCGGGTCGTGACGGAACAGATGATGCGCGACGTCGCTGCGCCCGCGGCACTGGCTTATACCCCGGCGCAAGCTAAAGCGGGCGTCGTCACCGATGCATTGGTGCTCCAGCAAGGTGCGACGCCTGCGGTCGAGGCGAACCCTCCGAAAATCGATCTGGCCAACGTCAGCGCGCGAAAGAACCTGAACGAAACCGCGTTCTTCTTTCCGCAACTGGTCACTGGAGAGGATGGCCTTGTGCGGATGGTGTTTACGATGCCTGAGGCTTTGACCGAGTGGAAATTTCTCGGGTTCGCGCACGATCGAGAGCTGCGTTCCGGTTTTATCACGGACAAAGCGGTTACAGCGAAGGACCTCATGGTGGAACCGAACGCGCCGCGTTTCGTGCGCGAAGGCGATGCGATCGAGTTCACCGTCAAAGTCAGTAACCGGACGGACCAGGCGCAAACCGGCACGGTGCGGCTGACCTTTGCAGACGCGGCTTCGCTCGAATCTCGCGATGCGGCGCTGGGCCATCAGGCGATCGAGCAGGCGTTCAACGTACCCGCGAAGCAATCACAGAGTTACTCGTGGCGCATCACGATCCCCGATGGGCTGACGGTGCTTACCTACAAAGTAGTCGGCGCGACGGCACGGGCGAGTGATGGAGAGGAAGGGTTCCTGCCGGTGTTGAGTCGGCGGGTGCTTGTCACGGAGTCATTGCCCCTGCCCATTCGCGGCAAGGTCACGAAGCCGTTTGAATTCACGAAGCTCCTCGAGTCGGCGTCGTCGAACACGCTCCGGCACCAGTCGTTGACCGTCCAGATGACCTCGCAGCCGGCGTGGTATGCGGTGATGGCGCTGCCGTACCTGATGGAGTTTCCGTACGAGTGCAGCGAACAGGTCTTCAATCGTTTCTACGCGAACGCACTCGCCGCGCACATCGCTAACTCGGACCCGAAGATAAGACGGATCTTTGATCTTTGGAGGAACACGTCGGCGCTCGAAAGTCCGTTGGAAAAAAATCAGGAGCTGAAGTCAGTGCTGATCGAAGAGACTCCGTGGCTGCGGCAGGCGCAGTCCGAAACCCAGGCCCGGAAAAACGTGGGCCTCCTTTTCGACCGCAATCGCCTCGACGACGAAAGTGCGCGCGTTCTTCGCGCGCTGTCTGAGCGGCAGGCGAGTGACGGTCTCTGGTCGTGGTTCCCTGGTGGCCGGCCGAGCGAGTACATCAGCCTGTACATCATGACCGGGTTCGGTCGCCTCCGACACTTGGGCGTCACGCTGGATCCGCAGGCCGCGGTGAAATCACTGGCGGGTTTGGATGCATGGATCGAGCGCGAGTACCGTGACATCCAAAACCACCCGGAACCCGGGAACCATGTGCCGACTTCGATTGAGGCGCTCTACCTCTATGGTCGCAGTTTTTTCCTCGAAGATCGTCCGCTCGCCAAAGACCATCAGGAGGCGATCAACTTTTTCGTGCAGCAGTCGCGGAAGTTTTGGCTACAGCTGAACAACCGGCAGAGTCAGGCCCACCTCGCGCTGGCGCTGCAGCGGTTTGGCGACAAATCAACCGCCCAGCTCATCGTGCGATCGCTGAAGGAGCGGAGCGTGACGAGTGAGGAACTCGGGATGTTCTGGCGGGAATCGGAACAAAGCTGGTGGTGGTACCGCGCGCCGATCGAGACGCAGGCGATGATGATCGAGGCGTTCGCCGAAGTCGGGGACGACGCTCAGTCGGTGGAAAACTGCAAAGTATGGCTGCTGAAACAAAAGCAGACACAGGACTGGCGCACGACGAAGGCGACGGCTGATGCCGTTTACGGGCTGTTGGTGCGAGGAGATCGACTGCTCGCAAGCGATGCGATCGTCGAAGTCGCGCTTGCCGGTGAGACGATCAAGCCGGAAAAAGTCGAAGCGGGCACGGGGTTTTACGAGCGATCGTTCACGCGAGGTGAGATCAAGGCGTCGATGGGACGGATCACGGTCAAGAAAGTGGACGAAGGCGTAAGCTGGGGCAGCGTTCACTGGCAATATCTGGAGGACATCGCAAAAATCACGCCGCACGAAGGCACGCCGCTGCAGTTGAAGAAGACGCTGTACGTGAAAGAAACGACGGGACAAGGGCAGGTCTTGCGGCCCGTCTCCGGAAGCCTTTCGGTCGGAGATGAGCTGGTGGTGCGGCTCGAACTGCGGACGGACCGCGACATGGAATTCGTTCACCTGAAAGATCAGCGCGGGAGTGGGACGGAGCCCGTCAATGTACTGAGCCAGTACAAGTACCAGGACGGCCTGGCGTACTATGAAAGCACGCGGGACACGGCGAGCCACTTCTTCATCGATTACCTGCCGAAAGGCGTTTACGTATTTGAATACTCGACACGCGTGCAACTGAAAGGCCGTTATCAGAGTGGGCTGGCCGAGATCCAGTGCATGTACGCTCCCGAATTCAACAGTCACTCGGAAAGCGTCCTGCTCGACGTCAAGTGACGTCATGACGAGTTGGACGCGCGACCGGGCGGACTGCTCAATGTTACGTATTACGTAACATTCGGTTCGCCCCGGCGGCGAGGCACGGTCGATGTACTCTGGATGTTGCCCGGCCGAACTACGTCCCGCAAAAGGTCTGGTAGCCGCCACCACCTGGTGGAGGAGGCTGGTTGGATTCATCGCGCGGCCGGTCGTGGTTGAAAGGTTCAGCCAGTACGTCGAGCAGGCGTTCCATCGGTCCAAGGTCGCCTTGCGTCGCGGAGGAGAGCGCCGCTTCCACGAGGTGATTGCGCGGGATGACGGCTGGATTGCTTGCGCGTCGAAGTTGTTGGGCTTCGGCGGCTGACTGCGGCTGGCGCTCGAGCCGGGCGTGCCAGCGGTCGCGCCAGCGGATGAAGGTTTCGTCTGCCACCGTTCCGTGGGTGGCAGCAGTGGTCTGACTGAGCTCCGCGAACGTGAGGGTGTAATCGCGCGCGGAACTTTGCATCCAGTCGAGCAGGTCTTTGCAGAGATCGGCGTCGTCCGGTTCTTCATTGAACAGCCCCAGCTTGCGCCGCATGCCGGCGAGCCAGTGCTGCTGGAACCGAACGGAGAACTGCTGCAGCGTTGCTTCCGCCATACCGACCGCGGCTTTTTCGTCGAGGCCAAAGAGGGTGAGCAGCGTTTCGGCGAGTCGCGTCAGGTTCCATAACGCGATCGTGGGTTGATTGGCGTACGCGTAGCGGCCGTGCGCGTCGATCGAACTGAAGGCAGTTGTCGGATCGTAAACGTCCAGAAAAGCGCATGGGCCGTAATCAATGGTTTCACCCGAAAGCGCCATGTTGTCGGTGTTCATGACGCCATGCACGAAGCCCACGAGCAGCCATTGCGCGATCAGGGCGGCCTGGCGCTCAATCACGGCCTCGAGCAGCGCGTGCGCGGAGTTTGGCGCGTCGACGCGTTCCGGATAGTGCCGGCGCAAGGTATAATCCACCAACGCGCGGAGCGCGGGTTCGTCCTGTCGCGCGGCCGCCCATTCGAACGTACCGACCCGAATGTGACTCGCCGCGACGCGCGTCAGCACGGCGCCAGGTTGGGGCGGCTGACGCCAGACGGTTTCACCGGTCGCGGTGACCGCCAGACTCCGCGTCGTCAGGATGCCCAGCGCGTGCATGGCTTCACTGATGATGTACTCGCGCAACATGGGACCAAGCGCCGCTCGACCATCACCGCGCCGCGAGAAGGGCGTCGGGCCGGAGCCCTTGAGTTGAATATCAAAGCGTTCTCCGCGAGGTGTGATCTGTTCCCCGAGCAGAATGGCGCGGCCATCGCCGAGGACCGTGAAGTGGCCGTATTGGTGGCCCGCGTACGCCTGCGCCAGAGGAGAGGCGCCGGGTGGAAGCCGGTTGCCGGCAAAAATCTCCGCGCCTTCTTCGCCCATGAGCTCTTCCGCCGACAATCCGAGCGAGTGCGCGAGTGGCCGGTTTAGTAGGACAAGACGCGGCGCGCGCACCGGGGTTGGCGCGATCGCGAAATGGAACAAGGACGGCAACTGCGCGTACGTGTGTTCCAGTTTCCATCCCACTGCATCGGTGAGGGCATCAGGCGAGGAGGGCGCGGGTGCAGTCATTCCAAATGATCCCTGGAAATGCGGCCCCGTCGAATGCAGATGACGATTCTGCTTCATGGTCGTCGTGAGGCTCTCTCTCTCTCTTGGTGCACCCTAGTTTCCACCTCGGCGCACTCCGCTGTTTACGAATCGTCGTGACGCGGATGCAGTCGCTGTCGTTGGCAGGTCTTTGCCGTTCCGGAACTGGCGCGGATCGCCGCCGCCTTCCCAGTTGCGGGAAAACGCGGTTCCGTTTTCAACACCCCGCGCGCGCTGTCGATGGGACGAGATATTTTAAGTAACGCATCCTGAGTAGGTAACAGTTCTGTCGCCCCGGTGGCATGCGCCGTGCAAACAGAAAGCGTGCACCAGCGCTTTGCTGGCTCACCGCCCGCTCCGGTCCTCCCCTCCAACTCACTCTCCGCTTTCTCGTGAACGATTTCCGCTTCGCCATTCGGCAACTTGCCAAGTCACCCGGCTTTACGTTCATCGCCCTGTTGACGCTCGCGCTGGGTATCGGCCTGAACACGTCAATGTTCAGCCTGATGAACCTGCTCATCCTGAAGCCGCTGCCTTATCCGGCCAGCGAACAGTTGGCGCGGGTTAATCGGACGACTCCCCAGACTCAGGTGGCGAGCCATTCTGCCTCGGATTATTTGGACCTCATGCGCGAGACCGCGACGTTCGCGGACATCGGCGCGTTCTGCCAGTGGGGTTACACGCTGACGATGGAAGGCCGGCCTTCCGTGAATCTCAACGCGCTGCGCGTGTCGTCCCGCTTTTTACCGGCGCTCGGATTGAAACCCGCCGCCGGCCGCTGGTTCACGGCCGAGGAGGATGATCCGGGTAATCACGTCGTGATCCTCAGCTATGAGACCTGGCAGGCTCATTTCGGCGGCAATCCCGGAGTAGTTGGGCAAACGATACGCATCGATGGCGAACCGACCACGGTGGTGGGCGTCATGCCGGCTTCATTCTCGTCGGTCTTTCTCTGGGGGCCAGCCGATGCGTTGCGGCCCTTGGGTCTGACCGCCGCTGAAAAGCAACGGCAGGACGAAGTTAATATCAGCCTCATTTCCCGCCACGCCGGTTTGACGCTCGAGCAATTCAACACGCGTCTTGCCACCGTCGCTACTCAACTCGCCGAACTTCGGCCAAAGGATCGCAGCCGCGACGGCCTCCACGCCGTCAGCCTCGCGTCCACCGTGCGCACGCCTCAAACGATCGCGCTCTCGTGGATGGTGGTAGGCATTGCCGGCATCGTGCTGCTGATCGCATGCGCTAATCTGGCGAATCTCCAAATCGCGCGGGCGATTGCACGCTCGCACGAGTTTGCGATCCGCACCGCGCTCGGCGCCTCGCGCTCGAATCTGCTGCGTCCTCTTCTCGTCGAAAGCCTGCTGCTCGCCGTCGCCGGCGGCGGAGTGGGCCTTCTCGTTGCCGTCTGGACCAACGACTGGGTTTCCAGCCGGCTCTCCAGCAGTGGCCTGTTCAAGATCTCCCTCGAACTTGACTGGCGCGTCATCGGCTTTGCGTCCGCCGTTTCCGTTTTCACCGGAGTGTTGTTCGGGCTTGCGCCGGCGTGGCTGTTGTCGCGCATCCGGGCGAACGAATCGCTGAAGAGCGGAGCGCGTGGCAACACGGGAGATCGCGTTCAGAATCGCCTCCAACACGCCTTGATCATCACGCAATTCTCGAACGCGTTGATTGTCCTCGTCGGGGCGGCGGGTTTCATCCGTGCGGCGGACCGAATCGTCACGATCAACCCCGGTTGGGACCAGACCGCGATCGTTCAATCGGTGCTGAATTTACCGCCCGCGCGTTATGCGACGCCGGCGCAAACGTACCGTTTCTACACGCAACTCGAACAGCGCCTCGCCGCATTGCCTGGAGCAGAATCTGCGACGATTGCCTGGACCTTGCCGATCTTTCAATTCCTTACCAGTCGCAGCATGATCGTGGAGGGGAAGGCACCGCCCGAACCGGGCCGTGAACCCGTTGCCTATGTCAACGCGGTCATGCCGTCGTTTCTGTCCACGCTCGGCGTGAAGCTCAGCTCCGGACGAAACTTTAACGACGCGGATACGCTCGCATCGAGTCCGGTGGTGATCATCAACGCTTCCATGGCACGGACGCTGTTTCCCGGCGAGGACCCCATTGGCCACCGGATCGGCACCACGGATGCAAAAAACCCAGCGTGGGCCGAGATCGTTGGAGTCATTCCTGATTTGGGCTTCGCGGTCGGCGCGGTTCCGCAGCGAACCCCCTTTCAGGTTCTCCGGCCCCTTGCTCAAGAGACGTGGAACTACGTGACCGTGGCGGTTCGATCGCGCAACCCCGCGGCGCTCGCCGAACCCATGCGGCAGGCGATCGCGAGCTTGGATTCCAATCTCGCAATCCAGCAATCCGGGACCATCCGGGAGGTCACACGCCTGGTCACGAGCAGCGCTGAGATGCTCAGCACAGTCCTGCTTTCTTTTGCACTGCTCGGACTGTTTTTGGCTGCGATCGGACTTTATGGTGTTCTCGCGCGAATCGTTGTGCAGCGCACGCCCGAGATTGGGGTGCGTGTCGCACTGGGCGCGCAAGCCGGCGATATTGTACGCTTGATCCTGTCTTCCGGCCTTAAGCTCACGTTCATTGGTACCGCGATCGGACTCGCTGGGGCCATCGCGCTGGGGTTTGTAATCAGTCGACTGGTCCCCGGAGCATCGGCGGGAGAGCCGTTGGTCTTCGTCGTGGTCACGGTGGTATTGATCAGCGTCGGCTTCGTCGCTTGCTGGCTCCCTGCGCGGCGTGCCGCCCGGGTGGACCCGCTGATTGCGCTGCGCTCGGAATAAGTCCGAGTCGGTTGGATCGGGTTGCGAGCAGCCCGTATTCGTAAGGCCAGCAGTTCTGGACACTCTCTGCCGTGTGGCCCGCTGCATTGAGTTCTGAGGACCAATTCGGCCCATCCGTTTAATCTGCGAAATCCGCAACCTCCGTGTGCTTTGATTGAACACCTCGAACCGACCGCGGATTGCGCAGATGGGCGCGGATACGAACACCGATCCGGTTCTATCCCGTGGTAGCTGTGTATTCTGTGGTTTCCGCTCGATGGGTTCGACGCCCTGAATTTACCACGCTTCACACGGATGGATCCTCTGTCGTAGCCCGTTCGGGGAGGACGGGCTTTAGTTGTTCTGAGGATCGATCAATCCATCCGCGCTAATCCGCGAAATCCGCGGCCTCCGTGTACTTCAGCCGTTTGTCTCAAACCTACCGCGGATCGGGCAGATGGGCACGGATGACGAACACCGATGCCTTTTCGACCAGTGCCGCCCCTGAATTATGAGTGCGGCGTTCGCGTGTTCAGCGAATCAAACCGTCACTTCGCTCAGTCGTAATTGCAGGAAGCGGCGTTCGGGTTCCGTTTTCACCAGACGCAGCGCGGCCCGATAGGCTTCGGCCGCTTCGGAGTGGCGGCCGAGTTCCCGCAGCAGCTGAGCTCTCGCGGCCGGCAGCAGATGATAGCCGGGCAACTCGATGCGATCGAGCAGCGGCAGCGCTTTTTCCGGACCTTCGGCCATGGCGAGCGCGACGACGCGGTTGAGTTCGATAATCGGCGAGGGCTGAAGGCGTGAGAGCAACGAATAAAGCACGAGGATCTGTTTCCAGTCGGAGTCTTGCCACGACGGGGCTTGGGCGTGAACGGCGGCGATGGCGGCTTGGATCGCGTATGCTCCCGCCGGCCCATCTCGAAGAGAGGATTCGACGAGCGCAGCGCCTTCGACAATTCGCGCGTGATCCCACCGCGAACGATCTTGATCTTCGAGCCGGACGAGCGCGCCAGTCGCATCGGTGCGCGTGGCGCGGCGTGCGTCGATGAGCAACATCAAGGCGAGCAGACCGCGGGCTTCGCGCTGGGCGGGCATCAGCGCGACGAGATCGCGACCGAGCCGGATGGCTTCGTCGCACAGATCGGCGCGCACCAAAGTCGGCCCGGCGCTGGCGGAGTAGCCTTCGTTGAAGACCAGGTAAATGACGGCGAGCGCGGCTTCGACGCGTTCAATGAGCGCGTCATCGGCGGGAACCTCGTACGGAATGGCCGCGAGTTTGATTTTTGTTTTCGCGCGCACAATCCGTTGCGCGATGGTGGCGACGGGCGTTACATAGGCGCGCGCGATTTCCTCGGTCGTTAACCCGCAGACGGTCTTCAACGTGAGCGCGACCTGAACTTCGGGTGCGAGCGATGGATGACAGCACGTGAAAATCAACCGCAGTTTGTCCTGCGGAAGCGGAGTCAACTCGTCGGCCGTAGCGAGAGTGATCATCTCGAAATGTTTTTCTCCGGCCATTCGTCGCCGGCGTAAATGATCGATCGCTTTGTGGCGCGCGGTGGTCAGGAGCCATGCGCCAGGATTTGCGGGAGTACCGCGCGAGGGCCACAGAGTGTGCGCGACGACGAACGCTTCCTGAAGTGCGTCCTCGGCGAGGGTGAAATCTCGCACGGCGCGAATGAGACTCGCGAGAATGCGGCCATATTCGTGCCGATAGATTTCCTCCAGACTCACGTCGCGTCGGCCCTCCGCGTGCCATTGGGCATGACGGGTCGGACTTCGAGAGAGATTCCTGGCCGCAACGCCGGGAACGTTCGCGTGAGGGCCAACGCCTCATCAAGGTCGCGGCACTCGAGCAAGACGAAGCCCGCCAGGATTTCTTTCGTTTCGGCAAACGGGCCATCGGTGAGCACCGGCTTGCCATCGGCCTGACGCACGGTCGTCGCCGTCGCCGTCGACTCCAGTCGCATCGCTCCGCTGGATCGACCGTCGGTCGTCAGCCGGTCGTGCCAGTCGGCACATTCGTTGCGCAGCCGGTCTCTCTCGGAGGGTGACAGTGCCAAAAATTCCGGTTCGTGGTGATAAACGAGCATCGCGTATTGCATCTTTTTAATCGGGTTCAAAAGACGACGAACGAGACCGACGGAAACCGACTGTTTCCGCCGAGAATTCGCGCCGGCGCGGCTATTTTTCGCCTGCCGCTGGTGACTACTTACCGCTGCGCGGTGGAGCGGTCGTTTCGGAGACCACTTCGGGCGCTTTGAGCGGAATCTTCGGCGCCCACTTCAGCCATTCCTTTTCTGGATCGGTGGCGACCTGGAAGACGGCTCCTTCCGGCGCGGGTGGAGCGAGCGCATCGCCTTCGCCGGCCGGCGTCGCGAAGGCCACTCCACCGGAGAGCATGGATTCCAGGGAGGTGTTTTTCAGCTCCGCGCCGAGCAGACCGACTTTGAAGGAGAATCCGCCGGCGTTCCAGAAACGCGTGTTGGTGCGCACGAGATTCGCATAAGGCGCTTCGACGTGAACGCGGATGACCACCCCGGTCGCGTCATCGGCCAGGCGACTCGTCTCGACCGATCCGACTTTCATCTGGCGGTAGAACACGCCGGCGCCCGTCGTCAGCGAACCGAGCTGATCGGATTGCAGCAGAAAGGTCTTTCCCTCGGGGGATAATTCAGGCGGCGGTGTTCGTTCGAGACCAACGAAGTAGGCGGTCGGCGGACCTTTGCCGGGTCGGACGTTTAAACGGGGACCCGTCAACAACGTATCGAGACCTTTGATGCCGGAGAGTCCAATCTCGGGATGGACGATCCAAAACTGGCTGCCCCCGCTCGCAATGGCGCCGGCCGTTTTGTCGAGCCGCACCCGAACCGTGACGCCATCGAGGTTGGGCTTCAGTTCCACGGCGATGACTTTGCCGACGGACACGCCCTTGTGTTCAAGCAGCGTCTTGTCGGCGACCACACCGGAGCCATCGGCGAACTCGATCGTGATTTCCGGGCCCCGACTTTTCAATTCGCGCCCCAGCATCCATCCGCCGAGAGCGAGGGCGATCAGAGGCACGACCCACACGAGGGGAAAGCGCGGCGCGCGGCTGACTTTCGGGAGTGGAGCGGGCGAAGTACTCATAACGGATGAAGAGCGGGCACGGCCTTGGAGCCGCCGCGCCAGAGGACGCGAGGATCAAACGCGTGAGTGGCGAGGACGGTGAGAACCACGGCAATCGCGAACGCGATGATTCCGGCGCGGGGTTCGACGGTGGAAAAGGCGCCGAACTGAACCACGCCGGACAGGAAGCCGACGAGAAAAACATCGAGCATTGACCAGCGGCCGATGAAATCGAGCGCACCGTATAAACGCGTGAGCCGTCTCGCGTCAGCCGTTGCACCGCGACGCGCCTGAATGAGCAGCCAGCCCAAACCGACCAGCTTCAGCACGGGAATGACGATGCTGGCAACAAACACGATGCCGGCGATCACCCACAAACCTTGGCGCCACAGTTCGACGGTGCCGGAAAAAATTGTGTCGGTGCGGCTCTCACCCGAACTCTGCGTGGTGAGGACGGGCAGGAAATTGGCCGGCACGAGCATGACGGCGGCGGCGACGGCGAACGCGGTCGAGTTCGCCAATTTTTCTGATCGAAGATGAGGCCGGCGTCTCATCGCATTACGGGGCGGCAGGAACAAAGTCCGTTGGCCCGGGCGCCGTTTCGACGGGCAACTCCGGCGGCTTGAGCATGAAGCTCCGCCAGGCCAGGAGCAGGCAAACCGACATGCCGGCGTAACACCAAAAGCCGGCCCCGATCGTCACGTTGACGAGCGAGCCTAACTTCATCAGCGCAACGAGGACGGCCAACACCTGGACTTCCGGGATGGCCCAGTAGCCCAACGCGTGGGCGGCTCGGGAAAGGAAGGTGCTTTGGCCAGGCGGGTGGCCGAATTTCGCCGGTAGTAATCCACCGGCCAGAATGGTCAGAAGCAAAATTGGTACGACGGTGCCACAAAGCAGAACCCAGATTCCCAGGAGCGGCATGTGGTTCGTCCAAAGTCCATCAACGCTCGTGAACAGCAGACCACCGCGCTCCTGCCCGAATTTGCCGGCCGTAATGAACGGCAGAATCAGTGCAGGAATCGCGAAGATAATTCCGGTGAGCGTGAAGACCAGCGCGGCATCTTTCCCGAAATGAGAGTGGCGCGCCAAAACCGTGTCGCATCGAACGCAAAGCGCACGCTGTCCCGGCGCGAGGTGCATCGGCCGATGATCCTGGCCGCAGAGCGGACAGATCAGACGTGTTGGGACAGAAGAGGTCACTGGAATTGGTTGAGCCGTTGAAGTGGGGGAAACGCCGGGCGTGTCCATCGAGCGACCCTCGTCGGAGCTGTCGGTTCCCGGGCACGGGCGTTGCGCGCCGTCAACGAGCGCTCACGCCTGACCGTAGCCCGCTGCGGGAGCAGCGGGACTAACGTCAAAATCACCTGTCGTCTGGCCCCCGCGCCTGTATCGCAAAACCAGCGCTTCTGCGGGAGCCGTTGATCTTTTCCGAACTCGCCGCGCGCGAGTTAGCCCCGTCAGTGCGGGTGCGCCTGATAGTGCGCGCGCAGCAGATCCTTGCCGTAGTCGTTCCCATTCGGCGTGCGCACGACCACGTGGATGTGCTGCTGGGTCGGGAGATTCGGCGCGTTCGAAAGGTGGCGCAAGTTGACCGGCTTCTGGTGATCAAACTCGATCAGGATCACCGGGCTGTGGATGCGAAAATAGAATACGCTGTCGTCCGCGATGCCGCCGATCCACTCGAAGTGCGTCTCGTCGAGGTGAGCCGCGACTTCGTCCATCTTCACCCGCGCATGGCCGTCGTCCATGTTCGCGACAAACAGGCGGATCAAGTCGGTGAGGACCACTTTTTGGAGCGGGTTGAGTTCCGCGGCTTTGATGCCGGCGTAATCGAGCACGACGTTGTCCTTGAACGCCTCGGTCAGGTTGTTGTTGCCGGTTTTGGACGAGTTCAGCACGGCTTTCGTTTGTTGCGTGGTATCCAAGCTTCGGATAAGGCGGAGGCCGCCCGCTTGCTCATCCTGCAAAACCGTGGTGCCCTTGTATTTTCCTGAAGGAGCGGTGATGGGTTCGGATCCGACGAACACGGGCGACATCACGACTTGATCGCCTAGAACGAAGTAGTTGATGACGAGGTGGTGCCCGTCGATCTGCCAACCCCAGGGCTGATCCGCTGACGGCTGGCCCATGATCGTGATCCAGTAAAGCCACTCGCCGTACCGATCGAAATCGCCCTCGTTCAGTTCGCCGAGCGTTTCGTTGAGCTTCATAATGTCGCGTGAGAGCTGCAGGCCCTTGGCGCTGAGCGAGGCTTTGAGCAGGCCGAACGCGGCGGCGCGCTGTGGCTCCGACAGATCCCGAAACGCGACGCCTTGCCGCACGTAGAAATCCTGGTTCATCCACTTCCGCCATTCCGGATCGTCGACGGAAAAGAGCGTCTTTTCGCGCTGCTGTGGCGAGAGCGCGGCGAGGTAAGCGCTCGCCGCGATCCGGACGGGTTCGGTCGACACGCCGGTGGAACGGAGCGAAAAGAGGCCGGACTGGGGCGTGCCGTTGGTGGTGATGCCGACAAAGGGCGATGCGAGTCCGGTCCGTTCGGCTTCAGCTGACATCTGCGCGAAACGGGCCTTCCGTTCCTCGTGCGACGGGTTCGGCTGAGCGAGTAAGCACGGTCCGAGCACAGTCAGGAAGGCGAGCGGGAGACGTCGACGCAGGAGAGCATTCATGGATAAGTGGGGAAGGGGCAGAATTGACTAAGGTCGAAACCGCTCCGGGTGAAGGCTGAAGCGTGAAGAGTCGCCAAGCTGGCGGCGGTGACTGAATGTCGTTTGACCGGCCCGTGGTGCTTGCTTGTAGCGCGCGGCAGCTTCGCGTTGTGTCTGACGATGGAATCCCCTGATTGGGCCGATCTGAGCGACGAGCCGTTGCTGGAAAAGAAGATCTCCCAACTTGGACTGGCGATCGAGGGGACGCCGCTGGAGACGCAGGTGCAGCAACTCTATGCCGAGTTGACGCAGAAGGGACTGACCTTCCATCCGCGCTGCCATATTGGCGACGAGTGGTTCGTGCCGGTTGGAATTCCGGCCATTTTCATTCCGTTTTTCCTCGTCCACGACCGGCTGCGGAAACTGGAAGCGAAGATGATGCTGGAAGTGGAAGGCGAGAGTCCGGAGTGGTTCATGCGCTTGATGCGTCATGAGGCGGCGCATGCATACGCGTACGCGTATCAGCTTTTCCGGAAGCGAAAATGGCAGCGGGTGTTTGGCCGGACTTCGGCGGAGACGACGCCGCAATTTTATCGGCCGCGACCGTACAGCCACTCGTTCGTGGTTCATCTCGACGACTGGTATGCGCAGAGTCACCCCGACGAGGATTTCGCCGAAACCTTCGCGGTGTGGCTGACGCCGGGGCTGGACTGGCGGACACGCTTCAAAGGCTGGAAAGCGCTGCAGAAGCTCGAATACGTGGACGAGCTGATGAAGTCGCTCGCGGCGCAACCGCCGCCGCACCAACCCGAGTACCGGCTGCAGGACTACAATTTTCTCAACATCAAGCTCAAGACGTACTACGCGCGGAAGCGCAAGTTGTACGAGGACTCGTATCCTGACTTCTATGATCGCGATCTCCGTCAGTTGTTCGCCGGCGTGCCGGAGACGGGACCGGGCCTCAAGGCGTCGCTCTATCTCCGCCAGCGCCGACGGCCGTTGATGGAAGCGGTCTGTGAGGCGACAAATGAAAAGAAGTACCGGGTGAACAAGCTGCTCGCCCGGCTGATCGATCGGTGCGACCAGCTGGACTTGTATCTGAAGGCCGGTGACGCGCTGCCGGACTTGCACGTGGCGGCGTACATCACGACACTCGTGATGAACTATCTGTTCACGGGAAAATTCAAACGAACCAAGTAATAATCCATGGCCAAAAAGCTCAAAGTGCTTGCGCTGTTCGACGCGGTGCGACCGACGACGGTCGACCAGGATCTTAGTCCGGAGCTCAAGACGGAGAATTGGAAGACCGAGGCCGGCGTGCTCGCCGCGCTCAAGGACCTCGGTTACGAGAACGAGCACCTCGCGATCTTCGACGACGTTGATCTGCTGCGGCAGAAACTGCAGACCTTCAGTCCGGACGTGATTTTCAATCTCGCGGACCAGTTCAGAAACAACCGCGCGTTTGATCAGCACATCGTTTCGTTTCTGGCGATGTACGGCATTCCGTTCACTGGCTGCGGGTCGACGGGACTCACCCTTTGCAAGCACAAGGGTATTTCAAAGAAGATCCTGAGCTATCACCGGATCCACACCGCGCATTTCGTGATCATACCGCGCGGCAAGCGCATCGTCCGGCCCGGCCATCTCAAGTTTCCTATTCTAATCAAGCCGCTCAAGGAGGAGGCGTCGTACGGCATCTCGCAGGCTTCATTCGTGGAAACAGACGAGCTGTTCCGTGAACGCGTGGAATTCATTCATCAAAAGACGGACAACGATGTGATCGCCGAGGAGTACATCGAAGGCCGGGAGCTCTACGTCAGCATCATCGGCAATCATCGGCTCCAGGTCTTCCCGATTCGGGAGCTGGTTTTTCGAGAGGTGCCGCCCGACGAACCAAAGATCGCGACGTACAAGGCGAAATGGGACGAGGCGTACCGGCAGCGCTGGGGTCTGGAGAACCGGTTCGCGGAAGGGCTGGATCCGGCGCTCGTTCGACAGATCGAGGCGGTGTGTCGGCGCATCTATCATCTGTTGACGATTGACGGGTACGCGCGCCTGGATCTGCGCCTGAACGCGAAGAACGAGGTCTACTTCATCGAGGCGAATCCCAATCCCATTCTCGCGCCGGACGAGGACTTCGCCCAGTCAGCGATGAAGTCGGGGCTCACTTACCCTCAGTTGATCGACCGCATTGCCCGGCTCGGCTTAAAGACGGTGAGAGATTGAGGGATCGGCGGGAGGACGGGCAATTAGCTCCTGATTTCAGGCCTTTTCGCGTATGATTTCCCTCATAACGGCGGCGCTGCCGCCGATCAGTAGGTGATGAACGTCGTGGAGTACTCCGTCGAACCGCTTCTACGCGTGGCCCAGGCGTTTGCCGCCACGCCGCGCGTGATGGCCGAGTTAGGGCGTTTGCTGCGCGACCCGAACGCGGACCTGGATGAAATCACCGTTCATATCAAGCGCGACGGCGTGCTGGCCGCCCGGCTGCTCCGCATCGCGAACAGCGCGGCGTTCGCCCATAGCGGCAAAGTAGCATCGATCGAAGAGGCGGCTGCTCTCGTCGGCTTCAATGAGATTCATCGCCTGGTTGGAGCGGTCGCGGTGGATCAGTTCTCCACGTTCACGTTTCCGCTTTATGGAATCGCGAGTCGACGTCTGCGCGAGAACTCGCTCTTCGGCGCACTTTTGATGGAAGAACTCGCGGCGTTTGCGGGTGAACCACCGCAAGCTGCTTATGCGATCGGACTCTTTCGCGGGCTGGGGAAGATCGCATTGGAAAAGCTGGCCGCTGAGTCCGCTCCCGTTCCCGGCTTTTCACCCGGCGGCGACACGGAGCTCGTGCAATGGGAGAAGCAAATGTTCGGTATTACCGGGAATGCCGCGACGGCGGTCATCCTGCGACATTGGCACTATCCACCTGCGGTGTCTCAAGCGATTGCGGAACACTTTGACCCGGCGGGGAGGACGCTTCGGCTCACGCACTTGCTCAACCTGGCGGCCGGAATCGCGGATCAGCTGGGCTATGGGCTGCCGGGAGAAAAACAGTACTGGGGCGATACGGAAACCGGTTATCGCAACGCCGGCATCGATCCATCGGGCAGCCAAACGCACCTCGATCGTGCGACCAAGGCGTTTGAACGGTTGAGCCGCGCGATCGGGTAGGTTGGGACAACGTGCGCAGGACGGCGCGACCCGAAAGGCAACTTGGAGGTTTGTAGTCGTTAAGGTAGGGCGAATCCTCCGGATGAGCCGCGATCGACTACAATCCGGCTCGTCCGGAGGACTCGCCCTACCTGATTAGCGACGTGCGTTGAAAAACGAATCGGCGTGGAGACGGTTCGACGTGAACTTTGCGGAACGGCCGAACCCACCGATCAGCCACTATCAACTCGCGGGCGCCGACGGGATTCGGTTGCACGCCGCGCAGGCCGGATCGAGCGGTCTCCCCGACTCACGGTGCGCCGGCACCCGGCGGCCACGCATTGGGTTGTCCACGAGGAGCCCGAATGGGTGAACGGTGCCATTCGCGGCTTCATCGTCGGGGTTGGCGCCACGTGAGACGGCATGTCCTTCGGTGAGTGACTGCGGCGAATTTGCCCTTGCGCGGACCTCGATCCGCACACTCCGGCTGTTTCCGTGCGTCGAACTGTAGTCACGATTGTGATTCAGGGTTTGGACGGGAGGGACATTCACGCTCAAAATGGTTGAAACAATGTCCGCCCGTACGCTTCCACTCCGCCATCTGCTGCTTGCACTGATCGCGGTGTGTATCTGGGGAACCAACTTTGTCGCGATCAAGGTCGCGCTGCGCGAGCTGCCCCCGCTGTTGTTGTGTGCCGTGCGCTTTACACTGGTGGCCCTGCCGGCGGTCTTTTTTCTGCGACGGCCAGCGGTTCCATGGCGGCAGTTACTCCTTTACGGGATAACGATGTTCGGACTGCACTTCGGCTTTTTGTTTTTGGGCATGAAGCTCGGGATGTCCGCCGGTCTGGCGTCACTCACCTTGCAGTTCCAGGTATTTGTCACGCTCGCATTGGCGGTGGCGGTGTTGAAGGAACGCGTAGCCTTCGTCCAAGTCGCGGGCGCCCTCGTTGCGTGTGGTGGGTTTATTCTCGTAGCGGTGCATACCGGGGGTGACGTGACGCTGGCTGGACTCGTGTGCATTCTCCTGGGCGCGTCGTCCTGGGGCTTTGCGAACTTCACCTCAAAACGCATTGGCCGGGTCAACCCGTTGGCACTCGTCGTGTGGGGCAGTCTTGTGGTCCCTATCCCGATGACACTCGCGTCACTGGCCTTCGAAGGGCGGGCGTTGGTCGTACAGAGCCTGACGCATGTTTCAGCGCCGACTTTCCTCAGCGTGGCGTTCATCGTGTACGGCTCGACGCTGGTCGCGTACTCGCTCTGGAGCTGGCTGCTCTCGCACTATCCGGCGTCCTCGGTTGCGCCGTTCACGCTGCTCGTGCCGGTCTTTGGGATGTTGAGTTCTGCGGCCCTCTTGGGCGAATCGCTGCCCTCGTGGAAACTCCAGGCGGCGACGCTCGTGATCGTGGGACTTGCGCTCAATGTGTTCGGTCCCCGTTTCCTGCGGGGCCGAGGAGCGTCGTCGGGCGCTTCCGCGCCTGCAGCCGCGTCGGCGGTCGAGCGCGCGTAGCCGTTTGCGGGCAGCGAACGCGCGGGTTGCGTAGACGAGCGACCCGAACGTCCGGCTCGACATTCGTCGTGCCGACACGTGGATTCTGGTTGGCACGTTGCGTCTTTCTTCACCCCAACTCTCGTGCTGCCTTTCACCGTGAACCTCCGCTCGCTCTTCTGCTGCCTTGTCGTCGTCTCCCTCACTCGGCTTTCCGCAGCGCCCGCGCCTTTCCGGCTGGCGGTTGTCGGACTGGATCACGGGCACGTGGACACATTTCTTGCCGACGCGCTGGCGAGGAAGGACGTGCAAGTTGTCGGCGTGGTCGAATCGAAACCGGCGCTCGCGGCGGACTATGCGCGACGCCTGAAGCTGGCACCCGACATTCAGTTTTCCAATCTGGAGCAGATGCTCACGTCGGCGAAGCCTGACGCGGTCGCGATTTTTACCTCCACCTTTGCGCATGCAGAAGTCGTCGAGGCGTGTGCCGCGCACGGTGTTCCCGTGATGATGGAGAAGCCGCTCGCGGTTTCGATGGAGCACGCCCATCGGATCGAGCGCGCCGCTCGCGACCACCACATCCGGGTGATCGTGAACTACGAAACGACTTGGTTTCCTTCAAACAAAGCGGCGTACGATTTAACGCGCGACCAATCGATCGGACCGATCCGGAAGGTGGTCGTGCGCAGCGGACACCAGGGACCCAAAGAGATCGGATGTCCGCCCGCGTTCCTGACTTGGCTGACAGATCCGAAGTTAAATGGTGGCGGCGCGCTGACAGACTTTGGCTGCTACGGCGCGGATCTGATTACGTGGTTGATGGACGGCCAGCGGCCCACGCGCGTGACGGCGGTGACGCAGCAACTCAAACCGGACGTGTATCCTCAGGTAGACGACGACGCCACGATTATCCTGACCTATCCGCGGGCCCAGGGAATTATCCAAGCATCCTGGAACTGGCCGATCGGTCGAAAGGATATGGATATCTTCGGAGTGAGTGGACAAATCCAAGTGGCAGATCGGTCCAGGCTCCTGCTCCGGAAGTCCGGCGGGCAGGCGCAAACCATTGAGCCGCCGGCGCTGGAGGCGAACTACCGTGAACCATTGGGCTACTTGATCGCCGTGGTCAGGGGAGAAATTACCGAGCATCCGCTGTCCACCCTTGCGACGAACTTGATCGTGACGGAAATCCTCGATGCCGCTCGCGAGTCTGCCGCCACGCATCGGAGCATCGAGCTCGTACCGTAGTTTCATCTTCCCGAAAAGGCGCGATGCACGAGAAGAGCGGAATCGCACGCTCGAACCGTTTACCGCGGTTGAAGCGTCGCGAAATGCGTCTTTGCTGTGGACCAGTAAATCACCACAACTCACCGGTCATGCGTCACGTCACGGTTCTCTGTTTTTTGATCGCGCTCCTGTTCGCTAGCGAAGTTCCCGCTGGCGCGAAAACGGGCGGTCGGTCGTTCATCGAGCGCATTCGGCCGGAGGACTACTACGGGGCCGAAACGCTGTTCGGCGACGCATTTTCCCGGGCACACGACCTGGTGGTGCTACGCCTTGCCGCGGCCCAGCCGGTTTCGGTTCTCGCCATCGGACCGGCGACAGCGGGCGACGGCTACACCCTTACGGTGCAGCTGGTCTCCGCGGATGCGCCGGGCGGTTGGCTTAAGGTCAGCGAGAGCCTGGAGGCGGCGTTTGCCCGCCAGGTGTTGCGAGCAGTCGAAATCCAGCTCCATCACCAGGTGACGCTGAGCAAATTCAAGCGTCACGTTTCAAAAACCGACAGCGATCTGTGGGTGTATCAAAAGTTATCGGACGGACGTCCGGCTGCGGCCGTGATCGCGATGGAAGACACCTTCGATAATCCAGAGGCCACGGTTTTCATTGATGAACTCCTTGGCGGCTTGCAGCAGCTCATCGGCAAGGAAGGCGCCGAGCGGACGGCGCTGGTGCAGAAGCTCGATCGCACCGCGACTGATCTGATTATGGTTCTGGGTCGCTGATCGGCCGGAGGGGCGTCGCTTGCCGACGCCCTCCGGACTGGTATTTCGATCGTACCGAGCAAGGCGTCGGCAAGCGACGCCCCTACACGGAGTTCTTATTTCTTCCCGACGGGTCGGCGATAGATCTCGTAGATTTGTCCGGTGGACAGTGAGACCACGCACAGATTCCCGTTGGGTGCCGTTTGGATATCGGTGCCGATGCCGAAGCCTTTGCCGAAAAGCAGGCTTTCGCTTTCGGTGATGTCGTACTTCGCCAGATTGTCGGCCACGCGATCTTCCAGCCGAGGATCATCGACGGCGATCTTGCGGCGATTGCCGGTGAGCTGGTGGCGGAACAGATGACCTCCAAGCAGGTTTGGCGTCGCGCCACCGATCACCATGTCTCCCTCGTACTGTGGACCGAGCGCGCGGCCTTTGATGAAACCGAGGCCGGCGGGCGCGATCTCATACTTCCACGCGAACTCCGGGTCGCTGTAGTGGGAAACGGGATCGCGATCGATCACCGTCAGCTGTCCGCGAATTTCCCCGCCCGGATGCGACGTGGTATGGACGTTGACGTAGGCGCGGCTCTGGCGAATCCGTTCGGCGAGGCTGGCAATCGTCGCCGTGAAGCCGGGTTTCGCGATCACCGCGCTGTCATCCAATGTGCCGCTGGCGATCAAATCGCCGGCGGCGAAATTTCGCGCAGCGGAAGCGAAGAAAAAGGCGACTACCGGACCATTCTGAGTGAACGCACCGAGATGAATGTGCGAAGCGGTGACTTGTTCGAGCGTAGTCGTCGCCCAGAGCTGAAAGCTCAACGTGCCGTTGGAGTTCAACGTCAGTTTCGCCGCGGCGCCACCGTTGGTTGCGACGGCCGGATTTTCTTCGCCGCCATTCAACCAGGCCCCGAACTCGTTCCCGCCATCGTAAACCATGAACATCCGCTTGAGGGCTTCTTCCGGGGTGTCGGCAATGTTCACCGGCAACCAGCGGATTTGTTGCAGTCCGAAGAACGGCGGTGGGCTCGTCTCGATCGCCTTGAATTGCGCGATGCGAGCGAGGGGCCCCATCACTTGCACCCAGCCCAGGTTGGATCCGGGCTCAACCCGGTTGATTTCGCTGAAGCTGTCGTCGCCGTTTTGCGCGTCCCAGAGCGCGCCCGATTTTGGATCGAACGCCATGCCGAAGCCGTTGCGAACTCCGTAGGCGAAAACTTTTTGGAGGTTCGTGCCGGCTTCACCGCCGCGCGTCGCACCGGCCGAGTAGAAGGGATTGTCCCATGGCGTCGTGCCATCGTCGTTCAGCCGCAGGATGACGCCCGTGAGATGCGCGTCATCGGGCTCGGGCCCGCCGAATTGATCATCCGGCATGTTGCCCGCCGGCCCCGGTCCGTCTGGCAGATTCTGCATCTGACCGCGCCGGCCATTGTCGCCCATGAAAATGTAGAGTTTCCGATCAGGTCCAAAGCGCAGCACGCCACCGTTGTGATTTCCGCGCAGTGGCTGGCCCGCGTCGGCCTGATACGCGCGCAAGTGGATGATGTTTTTATCGAAGGTCAGCGTGGAGCCGTTCCAAATGTAGCGGTCGACGCGATTGCCGAGCAACGGAACCTGGGCCAACACAGTGGAATCGGCGCCCGTCGAGCTTTCGGTCCATCGCAGGTAGACCGTGGGATTCCACGGAAAATCCGGATGGAGGGCGATGCCCAGGAGGCCACGCTCGGACGCGGAATTCACGGCGAGGTCGAGCACAGTGGATTGAACGACCCCGTTGACGACCCGGCGCACTTTGCCGGTCGCTTTCTCCAGCACGAGCAGGTCGTTCTCGCCGATGAACGCGAGGCTGATGGGCGTCACGAGGCCGCTCGCGAGCACGCGGACCTTCAGGTTGGAATCGACCATTTCCGGCAAGGCAGTCTGGGCGGAGGCACTGAGGCCCGTAGCGGCGAGGACAGAGGCTGCGAGCCAGGAGAGCGCGAGGCGGGAGCGGGCGATCGGTATCGCGGGGGAGTTCGTATCACGTTTCATATGACGTTGATTTTGGGGCTGTCTTTTTGGTGGGGCCGGGCCGCCGCGAGGGCGGCCGGTCGTGAGCGCGGCGAGACAGGAGACTGACGATGCTCGTGGTCTTATCTCGTCGCGGTGTGCGAACAATGCTCAGGCCGCCACGTCGATGAATGCGGAAAACGTAACAGAGCTGTTACGGCGAGAGTCGACGGTTCACCTCTCCCTCGAAGCTCGGACTGACCTCGGGTTTTCTCTGATGTTCGAGGGCGGGTTTGCACGGCGACGCTCATCACGCGCATCGGCCCAGCCGATTTGGCGTGGCGCCGAGAAGGTAGGGCGAGTCCTCCGGACGAGCCGTCCGTGAAACCTCTCGATCGCGGCTCGTCCGGAGGACTCGCCCTACCTCACTCGGAATCGAGCGCGCGCCGTTTTTTTTGTGCCGCTAAAGTGGTACACCCGGAGGGACTTGAACCCCCAACATTTTGATTCGAAGTCAAACGCTCTATCCAATTGAGCTACGGGTGCAAAAAAATCTAAAAGAGCTCGCCCGGCCGCGGCGGATCGTCGGGCCCGGCGATACATTCAGGCATGTCATTGCGCGGATTATTGATCAAGGTCGAGATCGGTTTCGCTTCCATTTCCGAGGCCGGGTAGGGCGTGGTCAGGTCGTTCAGTTCTTCCACTGTCACCGGCCCCTTCGTCAGCCAGCGTTTCGCTTTTTCTTCGGAAAGGATCGCCGGCATCCGGTTGTGGATCTTCGCCATCAGCTCGTTCGGTTGCGTCGTGAACAACAGGTACGTTTCAGGGCGAAGCTCCGTGGCGGTTTCGTAGATACCCGCCATGAAAAAAGGGCCGCCATTTTTCAGCTGAATGTCCATCGGCTGCTTCAAATCGCCGGACAACTTCTGCCACTCATAAAAGCCGTCGGCCGGAATCAGGCAGCGCCGATGCTGGATCGACTGTCGGAACATCGCTTTCGTGAAGGCTTCCTCAACCCGCGCGTTGATCGGCGCAATTTTGGGCTTCGCTGACTTATCCCAGAAAGGGACGAGTCCCCATTTCATCGTCGCCGCGCGCGGCGCGCCGGTTTCGTCGGCTGCGACAATCGGCATCAGTTGCGAAGGCGCAACGTTGTAGCGTGGCGTCAGATCCGGCAGGTCGATGCCGTAGACCTGTTTCACATAGAGCCGAAAGGTTTCCGCGTCTTTGATTCGGTAGCGTCCGCACATTTTTGTCGCGTACTCTGGACGCAAGGCAACGCGTTGCAAGGGGCGGAGTGACGCCCATTGACGGGGTGACGGCCGCATGTGTTCAACTGAACACATGCCAACCGCCGTTTCCCGCTACCGGTTTGTTGAGTTCCACCCTGAGCATTTGGATTATCCAAGTGGACGGGTGCGGCTTACGTTCCGCGCGGAGGAGGATCATTCGTGGGTACTTTACGCGGTGAAGGAGAGCGATCCGACCCAAGCGCTGGAGATCATGCGGCGACCCTCGATGCTGGAATGGGCCGAGGCGCGATTTTCGGGTTTCGACGTCGCGACCGGTTCACCGGCGGATAAAGTGATGCGCCGACTGGTCCAGGTGGGTGGGGCCGTGGCGATGGGCCCGTACGAAACGCATAACGAGCGGCGGAAACGAAAACCGCCGTATCACTGAAATCGATCCAATTTCTTGGATCGGGAGGGGCCCAGCGGTCGAGAAGACGCGAGTCGGAGACACCGCGCCACTGGGTAGCGCGGCGTCTTCGACCCGCGACCGGGCACGCTGAGATCAGTTCGGCCGTGCGCCCCAAACCTCGCGCTTTCCGCCTGCCTGGCATCCGATGACGGCCACGGGAATGTTTTTCGAAAATATCCGCAACGAATGACGCCGGCGTCAGACTATCTTAGCGGCTGTCTGACTCGCCAGACTGAGTCTGCCGCTGCCCTTCGACATGCGCCTTCGCCTCAACCCGGATTGGACCAATCAAGTGCAGAACGTGTTGCGTCATCGTACGTCGAGCGCGCCGATGACGCCAACCGCTTCACCGGAACCGCTGTCCATCGATGCAGCTTGGGACGAAGCTTTCGTGCGGGTCGAGAGCTACTTGCGGGCTCACCAGATCGAAAGCCGGGTGTTGATCACACAGTTGACGACGGAAATTTTGTCCGCGGCACGTGAGTTGACGGCCCAATTTCCGCAGGACCAGCCCGTGACGATTGCGATGCGGATTGTGCATGCCCGCATCGGTGAGTGGCTTCAGCGAAGCGTGGGAGAGGGCGATTGGGCCGATGAGCGGTTTCGCGCTCGTGGACGCCTGGCACTGCTTCGGTCGGATCTTCCGCATCGGTGTCCTGAGTATTTTCTTTCCGATAAAGAGTTGCCTGCGGCAGTCGCGAGCGACCTCGCCCATGCACAACTGGTGGCCAGTCCGGAATTTCGGCCGACGACCATGCCGCCGGCGATGCTCCAGTTTCCGCTGGCCGACATGGCGGAGGAGAAGTGGGTCACGTTCAGTCGCTCCACGTTTTCGCGGGCCGCCGCGTCGTGGGCGCTGTTCATCAGCTTTCTTGGGGTGGCGTGGCTCGCGACGCGTTAAACGCCATGGAATTCCGTCCGTTTCGGCCCACCGAACTCGACCCTCGAAATGTAACGAAGCGGCGGACTCGCGTTGCCGGCTTGGTGCTACTGCTGACGGCGCCGGCGACCTTGTTGATGGCGGACCTGCATTGGCGCACGGGTCTGGACGGCTGGAAAGTGGTGCACCTGCTGTTGTTCGCTCTGCTCTTTTCGCTCATCGCGTTCGGTGCGGTGCAGGCGTCGATTGGATTTCTGCTGCGGCGCCGCGGAGGTGACCGGTTTAACATCCTGCGGAGCGTCGATCCCTCGGATCACTCGGTCCTGTATCCTCCGACGGCGATCATCATGCCCGTCTGCAATGAGGAAGTGCGCCGGGTGATGGAAGGCTTGCGCGTGACCTTCGAGTCGGTGCGATCAACGGGAGAACTCGCGAACTGCGATTTCTACGTCCTGAGTGATTCAACGGATCAGAACCATTGGATCGAAGAAGAGGCGGCGTGGCTCTCGCTGGTGCAACGACTCGATGCGGATGGCCGGATTTTTTATCGGAAACGTCGGGTAGGGATTAACAAGAAGGCGGGAAACGTGGCGGATTTTTGCCGCCGCTGGGGCAATCAGTACCGCTACATGGTGGTGCTCGACGCCGATAGCGTAATGAGCGGTGAGGCGATTTCGAAGTTGGTGCGATTGATGGAACGCAATCCGAAGGTCGGACTCATTCAGGCGGTGCCTGCATTGGCGAACGGCGAGAGCATCCTGGCTCGGCTGCAACAGTTTTCCAGTCGGCTGTACGGCACGATTTTCGCGACGGGGTTGAATTTCTGGCAACTCGGCGAGGCCAACTATTGGGGCCACAACGCGATCATTCGGCTCAAGCCGTTTATCAAACACTGTTCGCTGCCGGAGATCCCCGGCGAAGGCCCGTTTGGCGGACGGATCCTGAGTCATGATTATGTCGAAGCGGCCTTGATGCGTCGCGCGGGCTGGCAGGTCTGGCTGGCCACCGATCTGCCCGGAAATTATGAGGAGTGCCCCGCCAGCCTGGTTGACTTTGCGAAGCGTGACCGACGTTGGCTGCAGGGAAATCTCCAACACACGAAGCTGATCATCGCGCGCGGCTTTCACGCGGTGAACCGGCTGCATTTTCTTCTCGGGATTTTGAGTTACCTCGCGTCGCCCCTGTGGTTCACGTTCCTGGCGGTGTCGTTCGTCGTCGCGTATCGCGGTCGCGCTGGCGTCGGGCCTGCGCTGGCGCACCGCGCGCTGTCGTGGAACGCGCAGCCGCAGGCAATCGGCTTGTTCCTTGGGACGCTCGTGCTGCTCTTCCTGCCGAAAATCCTCTCACTGATTGATTTGCGGCGCCGACCGGGCGACGTGGCAACGTTCGGAGGGTGGGCCAACGTCATCTGGAGCGTCATCATCGAGACCGTGAGCTTCACGCTCATCGCGCCGATCCTGATGCTGTTCCATACGAAGTTCGTCGTGCTCACCTTGTTTCGACAAACGATTTCGTGGGGCACGCAACGCCGGGGTAGCGCGGGCGCGTCGGCCTGGCGGGAAGCGTTTTCGGCGCATGCCGGGCAAACTGCGTTTGGTGTGGTGATGGCGATCGTCGCGGCCCGCATCAGTCCGTCACTGGCGGCATGGATGTCGCCGCTCCTGGCTGGTATCATTCTTTCAATCCCCATCTCCGCGCTGACCAGTTCCGCCGAACTCGGGCTTCAGCTTCGCAAGCGGGGACTGCTGCTCACGCCGGAGGAAACCGTCCCAACCCCTGAGTTGATAAAGTTGAATGCCGTGTTGGCCGAGCCGGTGCGAGGCCGCGAACTGGAGGCCGGTTTGGTCGAACATCAAGGCGTGCTCCAGGCGGTCCTGGATCCTTATGTGAACGCCGCCCATGTTTCGCTCCTGCGCGCGAAGGCGGATCCACCGCCCGCGAAGGAA
>JBDSSD010000031.1:0-24345 GCA_039928945.1 Opitutus sp.
TGTGCCGCCTCGAATCGGCGGGCCTCAGGGAGGCCAAGGTCCTCTCTCGCGCACGTGACCTACACACGCACACCCCCACTGCTCAGCGAGTCCCAAGCCGTGAAATGGTTCGCCATGCCCTTCAGCTAACCTGCCAGTTCATCCGGACGGTTCGGTATTGCCTCGAGTCCAAAACCTCGTGGATCGACGCTCTGCCCCTATTCCAACGCCGCCTGCAGTTTTATCTGTAACGATTTGCCGGACACAGATGGGCCAGTCAGAAGGGGTCAGGTTTCGGGTCAGGTTTTAACTTTTAATATCTACCTGAGCTTGCGCGCCATTTATGGACGCTCCGACTCGCCTGACATTCCACACAATGTTAATAGTTAAAACCCGACCCCATTTGACTGGCCTCGGATCCCTGAGCTCGAGCGGCTCTTTTCCGAACTAGGAACTCGAGCCGAGTTCTTTTTCTGGGCGGTGTCTGCGTTTGACATGCTCGATCCTGATCAAACCTGGCGCATCTTCTGGCTGCTGCGTCAGCTCGCCAAAACGCGCGAACTATCAGAAAGCGAGCTCCAGCAGCTATCCGAAAAGGCCGATGCGACCGACCATTGGATCGCTCGACTGAATCTTTGCCAGTTGTTCGCAGCCACGGGAGTTCCTGCAACGCTGCGGGAAGACATTTTCCCGTTTCTTCGCGAATCATTTGGTGACCACAGAGTGATCGTGCGCGCGTGGGCAATTTCGGCGCTGGCTCACTTTGGCAACGATATGCGCTTTCGGGCGGAAATCGGCGCCATGATTCGAAAGGCGCAGAAAGAAGGTGGCAAGTCGATGCAAGCGCGATTGCGCTATGTGAAGCCGCTGAGCGACGATCGCTTGAAGCGTTGAACAACCATTCGCAGGCCGGTTTGAGGCCGACGGGGAGTCCGCCAAAAGCGCGGCCGATGCCACAGATTTTTTTGGCGACCACGATATGGCCTGCGCGTTTGACGCGGTGAACTCGGCATCCCGCAGGATAGCGGCGCATGCGTAGTCGCGGTATCGCGTCAACGGCTCGATCCTTTGACCGCGCGCGGTGCGAAACCAGCCTTTGTGATCCGCCGTTCACACCTGATTAGAGCTACGTGCGACGCGTCCACGACCCGGACTAATACCGGCGCCATGCCGTTTGTGCGTTCTTCGTCGAGCCAAGCCCGCGGTTTGCAGCCAGCGCTGGATTGTGCGCTCGTCCGGAAACCGGCGCAGCGGCATTTTTAAAGCCCGAACAACACCCAGGCTGCGGTTAGGCATAAAAAGGGGCCGCATTCTTTTGCGGCCCGATGTTTTGCGTTAAGAGGGGCTGTGGATACTGCTGCACAAAGTCCCTACGCCGCGGATTACTTTCCGACCTTCGATTTTGCCGCACTTTGCTTCATTTCGTTGGCTTGTTGCTTCGTGATGAGAGCTGAAGCGCGGAGCCGATCGGCAAGGGAGCTAATACTATCTACATAGGAACCGTGGTCGGCGGCGGCTGAAGCGAGCTCGTTGACCAGATCCTGGATCGAGCAACCTTCTGCAACAAGGACGTTATTTATACTGGTCAGTCCGTTCCCAACATTCACCTTTCCGCCCAAGACCGAGTGGATACAATGATCCTCGAAATCAAACACGCCGTCGCCATCCGTATCGGCCGAGGCTGTAAGAGTTATATTATCCATAACAAAGAAGGTTCCGTGATCCCCGTAGGCGCCGACGGTGCCGCCGCTTGCATCAAACCGTAAAGCATCGATTCCGAGGTAATTGAATGCAAAAGGTGTGGGCGTGTAAGGATCGACGACAACAGTCGTATCATATTTCACTACCCCATTCCGATAGCCTCTAACCCGGATTGTCAGATCCTCGAGATAGGCTGCATTGAGGGATACGGAACCCAGATCAAATAATCCGCCACCTGTCGCAGTAATGATTACAGGCTTGGCTATATCGTCTTGACCCCAAAACGCAACGTTCGGCTGAGAAACAACCCCGTCATGGTATCCGCTCCCCACAGAATTCGGTGCTCCAGAACCGAAGTTATTGTTATTCGCGTCAACATAGTACGTGTAAGTCCAGTTGTAACCCGCATAGCCATCTGGGACAGAGGTGCCTCCAACAGCCGGCGTAGTAAGGTCGTCGAACCCGATGAGGGCCGCGGAAGCAAAGCTGGCGAAAGAAGTGAATGCCAGTGACAATATAGCTGTTTTCAATTTCATGGTAACTATAACATTTTACTGATTTGGGGTATCCCGTCGAACGGGGAAAAAACAACCCTAGGATCATGGCAAGGTGGCGCAATGTTTTCGACGCGAGCTCTGGGTTTATTCGAGGTTCCCCACAGGCGGCCGTGCCAAGAGGGCGTTGATCGTTGTGCTCTTTAACGGTGTCTGACGGTCTTATTGTAATTCGCTTACGCTACTCATCGCACGAAGCACGACAGCGGCTTCGTTCCATACCCTTTGCGTTTATGCTGCGCATTCGCTTTGCGATCGACCGCTTTGCTGGCGGTGACGCTGTCGCCTGGTGGCGGAATCGTGCGTTCGCCGAGCTCAGGACCAATCGCGCGTAGCGGAGGATCAACGGCACGAACGCGTTAACCTTTCTCGCGGAACTGGGAAATGTTGCCGGAGGTACGCCCTCGGTCGGTCACCTCAAACCGCGTCGCTTCCACAAGCGCCGAGAAATGACCGACTACGGGGCGGACAAAAATATTTGCGCCAGGTGCGTGCTGCGCCGCGAGTGAACCAAGAGTAAACTGGGTCGCTCGGTAGCTCGCCAATTGGAAAGAATCCGAACTCGAGGTCGCACTCGCCTTCACGCGCTTGCCCGAAGCGCAAGCGGACCGGCGGCGCCGCCACCTCATGGAAGGCAGCTTTGCTCAGGCTGCGAACAAGCATCACTTCAAGCGTGCGCGTTGGCGCCGGCTCTGGCGGCAACAAATCCAGGATTGGCTCATCGCTGCGGTACAGAATGTGACGCTGTTGTGTGGTGCAACGGGTGCCGCCGTCGCCGCGCATCGGCCAGGAGTCCCGAAAATCGGGGCCGCAGCGCCACGTTTAGGCGATGGCGGCGCCATCGCTTTGCTATCTGCCATTACAATCCGTTGTCGGCGCTTGAGGACACTCCACCGTTCGGTAGCCGCCATATAGACAGATATATAAATCCCATCGCCCGACTCATTGCGAACACGCGTTGGGCAACAGGCCCTTAAAACCTGACCCCTTTTGTGGGTCCGATTGGTGAACCGGGCTTCCGCCCTTCGATCGATTAGGTTTCATTCACCATCAATCAGTTCTCAATCGGTGGCTCTGTTCAACTGCATCGTTACGGCTAAGCGAAGCAAGAAATCTTCAGCGATTGATCTCGCCGGTGCCCAAACAACGGGAGCACATCATCGAATCAGTCACGCGGGAAGTTTCGGTGCCGATGACATCTCGGTGGCCGTAGTTGTCGGTTTCTTTGGAACGCACATCGGAGGTCTGGGTGGTGTTGAAATAAATCCGCCCACTGCCGCCGCATTTATCGCAGGTCTTCGTGGCCGAGACAGCGACCTTAGGTTGTTCGGGTTGTTTATAGACTTCGGGCGCAGGGCGGGGCTTGGGCAGGATCACGACTAAATTCGCACCCGCCGCTTCTCTCATGGGAATGGCATCGTGGCCGTTCCAGTTTGTGCCGTTCTCGAGCGCATAGGCGATTTTCGGCGCGGTTATGCGGGCGGCGGCGAGATCGCCGGCGGCAAGTTGGACTTGGGTCATGTGCAATTGAAGGCGAGGCGCGAGGCGCGCGCGGGCCTCGGCCGAGAGGCTGGTTTTGTTGCCGAGCACGACCGTCTGGTAGGTGGCGAATTCCTTGAGCCACGCGGCGGCGGTTTCGGCGGTCATTTTTTCGTTGAGGAGATGGGCGCCGAAGCGGCGATCGAGGTCGAGCATCATGCGACCAACCCAGGCGGCGGAGGTGAGGCTCAGGCTCCACTCTGGAGCTTGCGCGGCGTTGGCCGTCACCACGGCGAGATCGATGCGTGTGCGGCGCAGCCAGGGGGCTTCTGAGAGTCGCCACACGACGGAGGGCGCGGCGGCCCATTCGGCCTGCGGAGTTGGCCGGGCTCGCTCAGGCCCGTACGGAGCCCGCCAATCATTGAGCTCTCGGACGTATTGGAAAAGCGGCGAGGACAAGACTGCGTCGTCTTTGTTAAAAGAGGTCAGGTTTTAACTTTTAATATCTGAAGTTTCCTGGCGAGCTTTTCGCTCTGCGGTCCAAGGCTTCGACGCCATCGGCCGACATGCGTACTCACCGCCACAGGTGTGCCCATGTTCAGTTGCTCCGACAGCCATCGATTGTTCGCTTGTGTCGTTTGCTTCAATGCCGCGGCTAGGGTCACCTTCCACGGAGCCGCCTTCCGATCGGTTTTAATGTCGACGTCGGTCTTGCCCAGTCGCTTCAGCCCAAGCGTGAGCGCAGTCATCCAGTGTGCCTCGCGTATATCTTGTGCGCCCGACGTCTCCCATGCCCGACTGCTCTCCGCGAGCTGGTGATCCTGAATCAATGCGGTCTTGAATTCCCTCGTACCAAGAGCCCAACCCCGGCTGAGCGACACATAAGCTTTGGATTTTCCGGCAGGACCCTCTGCTGCCTGCCACGCGAGGTAGGACTCGTAAGACTTCCAACCCGCCGGTGTATCCGAGAGCCCACCCGCCTCCGCGAGCGCGGTCTCGACTCTCAAGAATCGCGGCCGCGTGCTTCGCCGCAGATGCCAATAGCTGGAAGCGCGATAGTCCTTCAATGCCGGCATCGACACCACATTCGCACGCACGGGATTGAGGTGAAGATAATGGCAGACCTGACCCAGCGCATCGCCTGGTTCCACGAGCAGACTCTTGTATCGACCTTGAAAAAGGTGGCCACGTTCTCCGCGGAACCTGTTGAAGCGATTGGCGAAGGTCGCCTGCAGCCACTGCATCCCCGCAACCAGATTTCCGTCCGGCGTCTCGATCGCGAGGTGATAGTGGTTGCTCATCACCACGAACGCATGCAGCTGCCAGTTCGATTTTTCGCACGCTTCGAACAAACAGGTTTCGAACGCCAGCCGCGTCGGTTCGTCACGGAAAACATGTTCCCGGTAATTACCGCGATTCAGCACGTGATAACACGCGCCTTGAAATTCCAGTCTCAGCTTGCGGGCCATTGCGAAACGCTGGCTCGGCGGAGTGTCCTCGCAATGTTAAAAGTTAAAACCTGACCCCTTTTGTGAGCCTTGACCCCTTTTGTGAGCCTCGGTGCCGGTTGGAGAAAGCGAAGTAGGCGGAACGGACAATTCCGAATCAATCGTCCTGCTCTTCCCAGAGCGGGCTACGTGGGTAAACTTTGGAGTGCGGTGGTCTCGATACCGCTTTTGACGACGGGGCTCGACGCGTCGCGCTTCCGAGCGACGGGAAGAGCGGGCCGTCCAGCCGGCCCGTCTAAAGCGGCGTCGAGCCGCCGCACTCCATGGAAACGCGGGTCGGAGACGCCGCGCTACGGTTTGTGGCGAATGAATTCGAACCGGACGACACGGGAGGTCGTCCTCCATTTCGATCCTCCCGCTGCTTCCGATAACCCAATAAGCGATAACCATTCACCAATAACAAATCCTCCCCCCTTCACGGTCTAGCAAAACTCGGCCTACCCCACCGTTGGATCCCTCGTACAAGCGGGATCGCCGATGGCGATTCAGACGCGTGCTTTGACGATGGTCCCGCCCAACAGATAAACCACCGGAGCGCGGTGAAGCCGGGCCGATTTGATGGCGGCTTTGCGCGCGTCGCGAAGCGCAGCGAGAATACCTGTGGTGCGGGTGTCGGCGACGGAGGGACGCGATTTGGATTTGGCAGCGGGTGCTTTCATGGCGTCTGGTGGAGAAGTTGGGGAGCTACCCCGCTGACGTCAAATACCCACGAGGCGTCGGCCAAAGGTTGGTAATGCGAGAGCAAGTTGTCCCAGCTACGTTGGAAGCGACGGCGAATGTCGCGCTCCGGCACACGTGGCCGCCGGCCTTGACCCGCGCGGCGACACGCTCGATGGAGATGCGGACATCGGCCAGTTTGAGATAGATGATCTCCACGCGATAACCGTGCTCGCGCCAGCGTTTGAGACGCGGCACGTAGCCGCGACCGCTCAAGGTGCTTTCGAAGGCGAAGTCTGCGCGAGCGGAAGTGAGGCGATCGAGTTCGGAAAGGAAAAGGCGCCCCGCGGCAATCTGCGCGTCCGGCGGATTGAGCGGAGAAAGTCCGGCTGCAAGGAGGTCGGTATTGAGAAAGCGCGTGAGCCCCTCGCGTGGGAGGAACGTGCGGGCGAACGTGGTTTTCCCCGCCCCATTGGGACCGGCGATGATGAGACAGCGTGGCATGTGCTCGGCAGTGGGTTTAGTCGAGTGAGACCATTCGTTGAGTGCGACGAGATGGTCAGACGGTGAGGTTAGTGGTGGAAGAGAGCGACGGTTCGGGCAACGAAATGATTCGGTTCAGGTTGGCGTTGGGGCGACGCGGCGGCGGGCCGTTCGGTCTACTCAAGGCCGATGGCGGAGCCGATCGGAGGCCGTCCCTCCGCTGCAATCGTTTGAAGCCTTCACTTCCGTGCCGAGAAAATCCCGGTCCAATCGATCACCCAATAAGCGATCACCAATCACTAATGACAAATTGTCCCCCCCGTCCCCCCTTCGCTCCCTTCCCTCCTTCGCGAGACACTATCACTTCCGCTTCAATGCGGCGCCCATCGTCGCGGCGGAGAGGTTGATCCGCTTTTGCTTCGCGATCTTTTGGAATTTCTTCAGGAGCGCGGGATCGGCCAGCACTTGCCGGTGAAACTCGCCGGCTTTGCGCATCGCGTCGCGCCGGGCGAGCTGAGCCTTGGATGGCTTAACGCTGCTCATGTCGGGCTTGCGGCTCAGCACCAGCCCGCGCTTGTCGTTTTTGTAGTGCTTGTAGACCCAGCCATCCATGGTGCCACTGACGCCGGACAAGGCTGAGTTTAGTTTGAGTTTGGGCATGTCGTGGGGAGGTTGATCTGATGACGTGGTGCCGTCTATCCTACGGCTATCCTTGCGCTATCCTAGGGCTATCCTTCGGCTTCTGGGCGTGGTGGGCAATGGAATATTGGTTATTGGGTAGTGGTTATCGCTTATTGGGTGATTGATCGGAGGACTGAAGTGCATGGGCGGAGTGCGTGTGGAGTGCGGTGGTCTCGACACCGCTTTTGACGACGCGGCTCGACGCGTCGCTGCTGCCGAGCATCGGGAAGGGCGGGCCGTCGAGCCGGCCCGTCGATAGCGGCGTCGAGCCGCCGCACTCCATGGAAACGCGGGTCGGAGACGCCGCGCTACGGTTTATGGCGAATGAATTCGAACCGGACGACACGGAGGTCGTCCCTCGATTTCGATCCTCCCGCTGCTTCCGATAACCAAATAAGCGATAACCAATCACCAATAACAAATCCTCCCCCCCCCATCCGCCTCCGACCAATAACCCAATAAGCGATCGCCAATCACCAATAACCAATCGTCTCCCCGCTTCTTCGCGAGACACTCAAAAATGTCGTGCATCCGCCTCCTGATCCACGAAGGTCGTTTCCCGTCACCGCGAATCATGGCCGTTCTCCCTTTTCGACTCGATCAGAAGAAAGCGCTCGTCACGGGTGCCGGTTCGGGTATCGGACGCGCGATTGCTCAGCTCTTCGCGGCCCAGGGCGCCGAGGTCGTCGTCTGCGACATCGCCCGTGAAGGCGGCGAAGAAACCGTCGAACTCCTCCGACGTGATGGCGGTACCGCCCGATTCCTGCAGCTCGACGTGAGCGACAGCGAGGCCGTCAGTTCGGCTGCGCAGTCCGTCTCCACTCTAGATATCCTCGTTAACAACGCGGGCATTGGTCATGTCGGTAGCCTGCTTGAGACCGCGGCGACGGACCTGGATCGACTTTACGCCGTCAACGTTCGCGGGCCCTTCAATCTCTGCAAAGCGTTCGTGCCCGCAATGCTCGCCCGCCGTAGCGGTAGCGTCATCAACCTCGCCTCCATCGGTGGCGTGCTCGCGGTGCGCGATCGGCTCGCGTACACGATCACCAAACACGCGGTGGTTGGACTAACGAAGGCCCTCGCGCTTGACCATTCTTCCACCGGCGTGCGGTTCAACGCGGTTTGTCCCGGCCGCGTTGAAACTCCGTTTGTGAAAACGCGGATCGCGGAATATCCGGATCCGGAGAAAGCGTACCGCGACATGGCGTCCACTCAATTGAACGGGCGGATGGCCCGTCCGGATGAGATTGCCGCGGCCGTGCTCTATCTCGCGGCGGATGAGTCCGCGATGGTCACCGGCAGTAATCTCTTGATCGACGGCGGCTGGAGCACGGGGAAATAACGAACTAAGCCAGCAGAATTAAGCGCGAAGACGCGAAGGCGCAAAGTTCGGAGGAAGGTTCGAACCAAATGCTGGGATCGATTCCATCCTCCTCCTGGTCTGATCCCGCTGTTCCCACAGCGGGCTACATTCCGATGGATCCTCCTTCGCGCCTTCGCAGCTTTGCGTTTAGGGATCGGCACGGCTCGTTCCAGAGTTCCCGAGTTCTAGATTAATATCCGGTCGGATCCTTCGGCCATCTCCCCTTTCGCATTAGCATTCTTCTGATCCCGCTGTTCCCACAGCGGGCTACACGATCGCTGGGATCCTTTTTCCGAAATCATGTTTCAGATCAACTTCCGCATATTCCTGATTTCCTGATTTCCATATCAAGCCGGTCTGATTCCGCTGTTCCCACAGCGGGCTACATTCCGGCATCCTCCTTCGCTCCGAACTTCGCGCTGCTTTGCGCTTAAGGTTCGAACCGGCGGAGACCACGGATTTCTCGGATCGTCACGGATTCTGCGTAGGTCAGCGCGCTCGCGCGCGCTCAGGTGGTTTGGCTTCGAAGTATCGTGGTAGGGAGCGAAACCCACGGAGCGCGCGCAAGCGCGCTGACCTACGTCATTGATCGATAGCCTTACTCCGAACTTAGCGCCTTCGCGTCTTGTATGTCTTTGCGCTTAATCAGGAGCCGGAACGCGAAGGGCGGTCCAAAGTTCTCGGAAAATCGTCAGACTGTCATGGCTCTCGGCGCTGATCTCGTTATCGATGTCGCCATGTCCGGCGAGGTTCACGCGTTTATCCCTTTTCGTTGGTCGAAATTCTGGATGGCCGTGACGCTCATGACGTCTTCCCTGAGCGCGCAAACGGATCCCTTGGCCGACGCGAGGGATCAGCTTAGACGCGGCCGATATGAGGACGTGGCGCGCGTGGCCCACGAGGCCCATCCTGAATCGCGCCAGGACCAGGAAGCGTGGCTGGAGTTGGAGGCGCGGGCGCTGCTCGACCTCGGCCGGTATGCTGAGGCCGAAAAACGACTCAGCGAGGTCGGCGGCGTCGCCCTCATCAACGTGCCGCTGCGCCTCCTCGCCCGGGAAGCCGCTCAAAACCTCGGCAAACCCGCGGGCGCTACTCTGATGGTGCAGGAGGTCGTGCAAGCGATGCGGTACACGGTCGCCGTTCGCGGCAACGAGTATGCGCGCTCGTCCGAATTCCAAGCCGCTGCCGGCGAAGCCAGTTTGCTCGCCGGACTGGACCCGCGCCTCGCGCTCGAAAATTTCCTGAAGCCCGCACAGTCGGGTAAGCCGCCGTCGCGTAACGCTTTTCTCGTCGCGGGAAAGCTCGCACTCGAAAAGCGAGACTACGCCCTCGCCGCTCGAACCTTCCGCAATGGCCTGCAAATCGCGCCCACCGACCCGGATCTTCTCTGTGGTCTGGCCACATCGTTCCGCAATGGTGATCGCAAGGAACTCGTGACCTACGCGCAACAGGCACTCGAAATCAATCCGCGGCATGTGCCGTCGCATCTACTCCTCGCCGAACATTTCATCGATGCCGAGCGACGCGATACCGCGGCCGTTCACCTCGATCTCGCGCTGAGCGTCAACCCTCACACGCCCGAGGCGCATGCGCTTCGCGCCGTGCTCGCTCACCTCGCGCATGACACCGCCGCTGAATCGCGACATCGCACCGCTGCGCTCGAGCTTTGGCCCAACAACCCGCGCGTCGACCATCTGATCGGCCGCAAATTGTCGCAGCAGTACCAATTCGCGGACGGTGCGGCGGCCCAACGTCGCGCCCTTGAGATGGATTCCACCTACACGCCGGCGCGCGTTCAGCTTGCGCAGGATTTGCTCCGGCTCGCCCAGGAAGACGAAGGATGGTCGATCGCCACGCAGGCCCACACGGAAGACGCCTATAACATAGAAGCCTTCAACCTCACCACGCTGCACGACGAGCTCGCAGGTTTCACGGTGGTCAACAGTCCGCATTTTCGCGTGCGCATGGCGGCAAACGAAGCGCCGATTTATGGGGATCGCGTCGTCGCTCTGCTCGAGCGTGCCCACCAGCATCTTTCCACGCGCTACGGCCTAAAGCTCGACCAGCCCACCCTCGTCGAGATCTATCCGAACCCGAAGGACTTCGCGGTTCGCACCTTCGGCGTACCCGACATCGGCGGTTTCCTCGGCGTGTGTTTCGGTCCGGTCTTCACCATCAACAGTCCCGCATCGTCCCAGGCAAACTGGGAAGCCGTGCTGTGGCATGAGTTCACTCACGTCATCACGCTTACCCTCACCCGGAATCAGATGCCGCGCTGGCTCAGCGAAGGGATTTCAGTGTTCGAGGAGCGCCAGGCCAACCCGTCGTGGGGCCAGCTCATGTCGGTGAACTATCGTGAACGCATCATGCAGGGGCGCGTGCAGCCCATCAGCCGGATGAGTTCGGCCTTCCTGGAAGCCCAGGATGGACGCGACACCCAGTTTGCGTATTTCCAATCCGCCATGGTCGTCGAGTTTCTGGTCGAACGCTACGGCTTCGACCGGCTCCGGACGTTTCTGCGAAGTCTCGCCGGCGGGCAGGAAATCAACGCCGCCCTTTCCGCCAACTTCAGCCCCGTAGCCGAGCTCGACCGCGCCTTTGCGGCGAAAGCCCGCGAAACCGCGGCCGCGTTCGGCTCGGGATTCGACTTTCGTGCATCTAGCGACGGCCTGATCCAGCTGCTCGCGCAAAATCTACCGGGCCTCGGCGGCGCTCCCAATGTTCCCGCCGTGATCAAGCAGGCGCGTGAGGCCCTCGAGCACCGCGAATGGGCGGAAGCGCGCAGCCTTCTCACTCCACTCGTCGAAGCAGGCTTGTATTTGCCGGGTAACGACAACCTGCATGCACTGCTCGCCCGGGCGTGTGCGGGCGCTGGGGATGTTGCGGCTGAAACCGCCGCCCTGCGCACCATTGCAGCGCACGAGTCGGACTCGCTCAGCGCCGTGTCCCGACTGCTGGAGGTGGAGCGGACAGCCAATAATTGGAGTGGCGTCGCGCAATGGGCGAACGCCTGGCTCGCGATCAATCCCCTCGCGCCGAGCCCCTGGCGCGCCCTCCTCGATGCCGGCGAGCACGCGGAGGATCATGCGTCCGCGGCTCACGCTGGAGAGATTCTGCTTCGCCTGGATCCGCCCGATATCGCGGCGGTGCACCTGCGCGTTGCCCAGCAGCTTCAGTCCACAGATGCCAATCGCGCGCGTCGACACGCGCTGCAGGCGCTCGAGGAAGCACCGCGTTTCCGCGCAGCGTACGAGGTGCTCGCCGCTCTCCCGCCCGCGCCGACCCCTAATCCCTAACATGGCTCGGACCACTCTTCCTCTGATCGGACACATCTGCCGTCATCCACTGCGGGCTCCTCGCTGGGCATTCGGGTTGAGTCTGCTCGTGGCGCTCGCCGCGACGACCTCGTCATTCGCGCAGTTTCGCGGATTCGGCCCTCGTAGTGCCGCACTGTACGACCGCGGCAACGTGCCTGAATGGACCGTCGATCCCGCGTTCAAGGATGATGTGTTCTCATTCGCGCGGCTTCGCTACTCAAGCTACGGGGGCGGGGGTCGGTGGGGCGGTGGACGGCGTTGGTCAACGGACGCACCCGAGGCGGACCTGAACCTGCTCTTCCGACTCCAGCAAATGACAAGTCTGAAGGTGAATCCAAATGTCACGTACATCGAGATCACGCCGGAGAATCTCGCGAACTATCCCTTCGTTTACATGGTCGAGCCGGGCGCACTTGAGTTCAAGCCGGAGGAAGTCGTCGCCTTGCGCGCGTACCTGCTCAACGGCGGTTTCCTGATGGTCGATGATTTCTGGGGCGATGACGAATGGGAGAACTTCCATCAGCAAATCAAACGCGTGTTTCCCGATCGCGAGTTCACCGACCTTCCCCTCGAACACCCGATTTTTCACAGCGTGTTCGATTTGAAAGAGAAGCCACAGATGCCGAGCATCGATCAGTTCCTTTCCACGGGTCTCACCTATGAACCGTACGGCCGCACCGGCGCGGAGGAAGTCCACTACCGCGGGTTCTTCGACGACAAGGGCCGGCTCGTCGCGATCATTTGTCACAACACCGATCTCGGCGACGGCTGGGAACGCGAGGGCGAAGACGCCACGTACTTCCGCCGTTTCTCCGAGAAGATGGCGTATCCCATGATGATCAACATTCTGTTTTACGCGATGACGCACTGAGGCAGGGGCGCCTGGATTGATGTCGTTTTCACCCTGAATTTCTCCAGAAGATGAATCGATCGCCGCCCGCCACCGTCACGCTCGTTCAAGTGAGCGCTCACCGATGGATTAAATCTGGAACTCTGGAACTCAGGAAAAGTAGCCCACCGATCGATCTCCGTTCCAGCCGTTCCAGCCGTTCCTGAGTTCCAGATTCAAACTCGTATTAGCTTTCTTCCTCCCCTTCCCGCGACCTTTGCCTCCTAGCGTCTTCGCCTTCAACCAATCGATCTAATCTGGAACTCAGGAACTCAGGAAAAAGGCCCAGGCGATCGATCTCCGTTCCAGTCGTTCCTGAGTTCCAGATTAAATCCCGCATTAGTTTCTCCATCCCTGACTCCCATGTCCCTCGCCTCCACCGCTGTCCCGCCTCCGCTTTCCTCCGATGAAGCCGTTTACGAACGGCTCGAAGCGGGACGAGAACGCGTCACTGCCGAGTTGGCCAAGGTCGTGATCGGCCAGCGCGAGGTCGTCGAACACCTGCTGCTCGCGATGCTTTCGGGCGGTCATTGCCTGCTGACCGGGGCGCCGGGGTTGGCGAAGACGCTTCTCGTCAAATCGATCGCACGGGTGTTCGACCTTCATTTTCAGCGCATCCAATTCACGCCCGATCTCATGCCCGCGGATATTACCGGGACGGAGATTTTGACCGAGTCAGATGAGGGACGGCGGCTCACGTTCGTGCGCGGTCCGATCTTTGCGAACCTCGTGCTCGCGGATGAAATCAATCGCACTCCGCCGAAAACGCAGGCCGCACTTCTCGAAGCGATGCAGGAGCATCAGGTCACGGCAGCGGGTGTGCGTCATGTGCTGGCTGAACCCTTTTTTGTCCTCGCGACGCAGAACCCGATTGAAATGGAAGGCACCTACCCGTTGCCCGAGGCACAGCTCGATCGTTTCCTTTTCAACGTCCTGATCAACTACCTGCCGGAGGCAGACGAAATCGCCGTGGTGCAACAAACCACCAGTGGCACTGCCGCTCCGATCGAGCCGGTCTTCACGGGCGAGGACCTGCGTTCGTTCCAAGCCTTGGTTCGCCGCGTGCCGATTGCGGAGGAGGTGGTCCGTTTCGCCGTGCGGCTCGCGGCCTCCTCCCGACCCGGCAGCACCGGCGCTCCCACCTTTGTCGCCGACTGGATCAACTGGGGCGCCGGCACCCGTGCTGCCCAAGCGTTGGTGATTGGGGCGAAGGCCCGCGCGCTCTGGCAAGGTCGCAGTCACGCCAACGTTGACGACGTGCGTGCGCTGGCGGGCCCCGTGCTCCGTCACCGCGTTCTCCTGAACTATCGGGCGGAGGCGGACGGCATCAGCATCGAGCAGGTGATCGGAAAACTTCTCGCCGCGATGCCCGCTGCCTAGCCGCCATGTCCGCGCTCGCCACCGCTTCCACGGGTCGTTCCTCCAGCGTAGATCCGGAGGCCCTGCTCGCGATCCATGATCTGGAGCTGCGCGCTCGAGCGGTGCTGGAAGGCGTGCGCGCTGGTTTGCATCGCAGCCCGTTCACCGGGTTCTCGGCGGAATTCACCGAGTACCGCCAGTACTCGCCCGGCGACGATCTCCGCTATCTCGACTGGCGCGTGCTCGCGCGAACGGACCGGCACTACCTGAAGAAATTCGAAGAGGAAACGAACCTACGCTGCTTTCTGCTGGTGGATGCGAGTCGCTCGATGAGTTTCGGCGCGAAGCAAGTCACGAAGGCGGCGTATGCCCGCACGCTCATCGCGACGCTCGCCTGGTTTCTGCATCAACAACGGGACGTCGTTGGCACCGCCTTGTTCGATCGCCACGTCCACGACGTGGTGCTGCCTCGTTGGCGGGCCGGACATCTCCGCCACGTGTTCGCGACGCTTTCGCGTGAACCCGCCGGAGCGGAGACGAACCTCGCGGCCGCCTTGCAGGAAACGGCCCGGCTCTGTCGACGTCGCAGCCTCATCGTCATCGTATCCGATTTCCTGTCATCCCCCACCACGTGGTCCGGCGCACTGAACGAGTTGTCCGCCGCGGGCCACGATGTGCGTGCACTGCAGGTGCTCGATCCGGCCGAGCTGGCCCTCGACAATTTTGGACGACCCGCCATGTGGGAAGACGTCGAGACCGGTGAAACCCGCTACGTTGATCCCGCGCACGCCCGTTCTGCCTATGCGGCCCGCTTCGAGGAGCATGCCGCCGCGCTTCGCACCGCGTTCGATCGCGCCGCGGTGGAACGTCTGATCTTTCGCACCGACGAGCCGCTCGACCGTGCACTGCTCCGGTTTCTGCGCAGCCGGCCCATTCGGCCGCGCGGCGCCAATCACGCGACGGGCCGATCATGAGCTTGCTCGCGCCCTGGTTCTTGCTCGGCTTCGCGCTGATCGGCGGCCCGATCATCGCTCATCTCATTCGTCGCGCCACGCGCGAGCGGGTGACCTTCAGTAGCCTGCGCCTGCTCGAGCCGTCCCCGCCCCGCCTGGATCGGCGCAGTCGCGTTCAGAATCCGTGGCTGCTCGCCTTGCGTTGCCTGATCGTCGCGGTGCTCGCCTTTGGATTCGCCCGGCCGTTCTTCCGCCACACTCCTGCGGGTGCAAAGCCACCGGCGCGAGCCCGGCACGTCGTCGCCATCCTGGATGAGAGCGCGAGCATGCGACGCTCCGGATTGTGGGACGCAGCGCGGTCCAAGATCACGAACCTGGTTGGTACGCTCCACGACAACGATCGCTTGGTTCTGCTCACTGCGGGCACTTCGGTCCACGAGCTGATCACGTCAGCCCAATGGACCGCCGCGCTGCCCTCCGATCGCGCGGGCTTGGTCCGAACGGTATTGGAATCGCGACAGGCCGGCTGGGGTCCGACTCCGCTCGACAGCGCGGTGGAAACGGCGCTCTCGCGTTGGGAGGACATGGCGGAATCGAACGATGCCTCGGCGCGACATGAACTGGTGATCGTGTCCGATTTCGCCGCAGGCGCTCGCACGGCCGGATTGGCCAACGTAGATTGGCCGGCCTCAACCGAGGTTACGCTCGAGGACGTCACGCCCAATGATCTGGGCAACGCCAGTCTCCATTGGCTCGGGTGGGCCGAACCCGCTGACGGAAAGCTGGCTGCTCGCGTTCGCATCACGCGCAGTTTCGACGCCCCGGAAGCACTTCATCTCCAGTGGAGAAATGCGCTTACGGACGCACCTGTGACCGAGCGAGAAGCCGTCACCCTTCTGCCCGGAGCGTCGGAAGTCCGCTTGATCCCGTGGCCGGGAGAACCATCCGCGTCACTGGTGCTCGAGCTCTCGGGAGACCGTCAACCGTTCGACAACCGACTTTGGCTGACGCATGCACCGCCGCAGAGCGTCGAGATCGGCTATGTGGGCGGAGATGCGGCCGACGATTCCCGACACGCCCGGTTTTACATCGAGCGCGCCATCAGCGGCTGGCGCGAGCCGATCGCACACCTCGGCTCCGACCTGCCGGCGACGGCAGGTTCAGCGAACCTCGTGATTGTCACATCACCACCCGACAGCGCGGCGTTGGAAACGCTGCGCGGTCGCGTCACAGCGGGCGCGTTTGCGCTCGTGCTTTTGAGCAGCGACGAAATGGTGCGCGTCGCAAGCGAGCTGGCGCAGGAACCCGGTTGGACCGCGACTGCGCCTGACCGCGCGGACGCGCTGCTTGGCCAGGTGGATTTCAAGCACCCGCTCTTCGCTGCATTCGCCGATCCGCTCTTCAGCGATTTCACCCGTATCCATTTTTGGCAGCCGCGAAGTATCGCGTTGCCTGCCGGATCAAAAGCAACGGTCGCTGCCCGGTTTGAGGACGGATCGCCGGCCGTAATCGAGACCGTGGTGGGGCAAGGTCGGCTGGTCGTTTGGGGCGGCGACTGGTCTCCGGCGGCGAGCCAGTGGGTGTTGTCCTCCAAGTTTGTCCCGTGGTTGCAATCGCTGGCCGAGCGAGCCGCGGGCGGGAGTGCGCGCCCCGCAATCGCCGAAATCGGCGACACGCGTCGACTGCTGGCGAATGGCGTCCCGGCGCAGTGGCGTCGACTCTCCACCCCGATCGCAGCGTCGCTTGAAAGCACTTCCCCGGAAGAGCCGGGCATCTATGAGCTGACGCAGGGCAACGATCGGCGAACCGTGAGCGTGTTGGTTCCCCGCGCCGAAAGTGAAGCGAAGACCATTTCCCTCGATACGTGGGAACAGCTGGGCGTGCCCGTGCGCCTGACCGCCGAACAACGGGAAGCTTCCACGGCGCGCGATTCGCTTCCAGCCGCAGCGCCCGCCGTGCTGGAGAACCAACAGCAACTCTGGCGATGGTTGCTGTGGGTCGCTGTGGCGTTGCTTGCGCTGGAGAGCCTCGCGGCTTTCGCCATCGCGCGGAGTCGCGGAGACAGCTCACAACCGGTCGCCAACCGCTAAGCTCATGGTGAACTCAAACACTTCGCTCCGATCGAACGCACCGCAGGTGGAGTTTGTGCTGCGTCATCGATTGTCGCGCGTGGCCGGCCAGCTCCGGGCCCTCGCCTTTCACCGCTCGGGGCTTCGTATCTGGTCCGTGGTTTCGGCCTTCGCCGCCGCGCTTATTGTACTATCGCCGAAAGTCCCAGCGATCGCGGACTACGCCGCGCCGGCTCTGCTGGTGGTATTCGTTGTGGCCAGTTCTCTCGCCGCCTGGCTCGCCTGGCGTGATCGGTCCGATGTTTTTACCGCCGCGAGGCATTTGGAGCAACGTTTCCCGGAGCTTCGATCCGCCCTCCAGGCGGCCGTTGAGCAAAGGCCTGAGCCGGAAGGTCAGTTTGGTTTCCTGCAGCGACGCGTGATCAATGACGTGCTGCGCCACGCTGAAACGCACGACTGGATTTTCCAACCGCGACGCGCGGCGCGGTGGTATCTCCTGGGTCACGCGATCGCGCTGCTTGCAGCGTTGTCCCTTTCCATTGTCGTCATCCAGGCGCACCGTCCGGGGGTCGAGGGTAAACGGGCCTTGGCCCGCACCGGGATCGAAGTCACCCCGGGCGACACCCAGGTGGAACGCGGGTCGGCCGTGGTGATCGCCGCGCGCTTCGGCAGCGATATGCCGGGGACGGCAGAACTTGTGGCGGTCTCCGGTGGCGCCGCGTCGATCCGCTACGCGATGCATCGCAGCCTCTCTGACCCGGTGTTTGCTTTCACTCTGACGCCGGTGAACAACGATGTGAGTTACCACGTGGAATATGATAATCGTCCCACCCGGACGTTTGTGCTGCGCGTGTTTGACCGACCGGCGTTGCTCCGTGCCGACGCCGATCTGGATTATCCGACGTACACCGGCCTGGCGCATCGACACGTGGTCGACACGCGGCGAGTGAGTGCCGTCGTCGGGACGAAACTCCAGTACGATTTCTTCACGAACAAGCCTCTCGCCCGCGCCACGCTGAAAGGGCCAGAGAATCGCACGGTGACACTCGCGGCGATTGGCCCTGGCCGAACGCAATTCCGCTTGGAGTCGAGCGTGACACAGTCGGAACGATTCACGTTGGTGCTCGAGGACGACGACGGCCGGACGAACGGCTCGCCGATCGACGTTCGCATCGAGGCGCTCGAAAATCGACGGCCCGACTTGAAGCTTCTCTTCCCGCGCGGCGACCAGCACGTGTCGCCCTTGGAAGAAATGCATTTTCAAGCCGAGGCGCGCGATGATTTCGGTCTGCGAGATTACGGCCTCGGCCTCAGTGTCGGCGATGCCGCGCCGAACTATGTGTCATTCGCCAAGCCCTCCACGACGCCCGTGCTCCAGGCCGCGTTCGATCACGTGCTCGCGCTGGAATCTCTCGGCGTGAAGGCGGATCAGCTCGTGACGTGGTTCGCGTGGGCCGATGATGTTGGCCCCGACGGAGAGATCAGGCGCACGAGCAGCGACGTTTATTTTGCGCAAGTCCGACGGCTCGACGAAATTTTCAAGGAAGACGCAAACGGCGGGGGCGCTGGACAAAACGGGGGCGGCGGACCCGGTGAAGAACTGCTCGAGGCCCAGCGGCAAATTTCCATCGCGACGTGGAAGCTCCGTCAAACCGACGCGGCCGCCGCGCAATTTGCCACCGATGCAGGAACTCTGCGAGACAGCCAGGCACAGCTTCAGCAGCAGCTCCGAACGCTGCGGGCGCAGTTGGAAGACCCGCGGATGACGACGGCGGCGGACGAAGCCGCGAAATTGATGGACCAGGCGCACGACGCGCTCGGTGAGGCAGCGTCGAACAAAACCAAGGCTACGCTGGACGCCGCGTGGTCAGCATCACGAGGCGCATATCAGGCTCTGCTTCGTATGCAGCCGCGCGATACCCGTGTTTCCCAATCACGGTCCGCAAGCCAGGGTGGATCCCGAGGGAGGAATCGCGAACAGTTGAACGAGCTCGATTTCCGCAATGAGAACGATCGGTACGAAACTGAAACGCAGGCGCAGCCACCGGCCACCCCGGAACAGCGCGAACAGCTGGGCGTGCTCGCGCGACTGCGCGAACTCGCTCGTCGGCAACAGGACCTCAACGGCCGCCTCCAGGAGTTGCAGACCGCTCTCGCCGCCGCGGAAGACGAAGCCAAACGGGAAGCCATTCGGCGTGAGCTCAAGCGATTGGAGGAAGAGCAACGTCGCATGCTCAGCGAAGTGGACGAGGCACGTCAGCGCGTCGATAAGCTGCAACCGGGCGAGCAAACGCAGCAGGTGCGTCAGCAGCTGGAGCAAACGCGCGAGGACATGCGACGCGCGAGCGAACAATTGGGACAAGGCGAAGTCTCCTCGGCGCTCGCCGCGGGCAGTCGCGCGCGCGACAAGCTCCAGCAGACCAGCGAGGACCTGCGCAAAGGTGCGGCCGGTCGCTTCGGCGAGCAGATGCGCGAAGCGCGGCGCCAAGCACGCGAGCTCAACAAGCAGCAACAGGACGTCACCAAGCAACTCAACGAGATGAACCGCGGTCAGCAATCACTGGACGACAGCGATAAGCGGGAGAGTCTGGCAAAACAGCTGCAGGAGCAGGCGCAGCGACGCGAGTCACTGATGCAGAACTTGCGGCAGGTCACGGATGAAAGCGAAGGCAACGAGCCTCGTTTGCACCGTCAACTCTATGACCTGTTGCGCCAGCAGCAGCAAAGTGGTGCGGGCAATGAGCTCGGCGCCAGTGCGGAACTGTTGCGGCGCGGTTTCGTGGCGCCTGCGCAGGAACGCCAAGCCGGCGTCCAGCGCGAATTCGAACAGTTGCAGCGCTCCGTCGAACGAGCCGCTGGCGCCGTGCTCGGAGATGAAACGAATGAACTCCGGTTTGCGCAGAACGAACTCGACGAGCTGGGCAAGGAACTGCAACGCGATCGATCAGACCCCACCGGCAGCGAAGGTCGTTCGGCTGCCGCTGGCGAACCTGATCCCAAGGCTTCAACACCAGGAAACAGCAGCGGAGAGCAGCCCGGTGAAGGCAAAAACGGGGAAAGCCCATCGGCAGTTCAATCTTCGGAAAAGTCAGCGCGCGAACCGGGCGAACAGCCGGGTACATCGGCTGGAGGTAAAGGCACGACCGCAGGTAATGAAGGCACGGGTACGCCATCGCCATCGAGCGAGTCAGGTCAACCGTCTCGCGCCACGGCCGGCTCCGGCTCTCCCACCCCCGGCCAGCCTGGCTCTGGCGGCACGGGTGGAACCGAATCCCCCACGAGCCTGGAAGAGTTTGCGCGCAGCCTGGGCGGGAACGGCGGTTCGGGCGAACGACGCGGACCGCTGACCGGCGGCGGTTTTGGCGAATGGGCCGAGCGCCTCCGCACGGTCGAGGAATTACTTGAATCGCCCGAACAACGTCAGCAACTCGCCGGCGCCCGCGCTCAAGCGGAAGAACTGCGACGCGCCAATCAGCGCGATGGTCAGGCGCCGCGGTGGGATCTCGTGGAGATCGGGGTGGTGAAGCCGTTGCAGGAAGCGCGCGCATGGTTGCGCCAGGAACTGAATCGTCGTGAGGAACCGGATGCACTCCACCCGATCGATCGTGATCCGGTACCGGAGCGGTACGCCGAATCCGTGCGCAAATATTACGAGGCCCTCGGCAGCGACAAAGCTGCGCCTTGAGCATGACTACGCCACCCGTGCTGATCAGTGATTCTGCCGCTGCTGTCTTCGGTTGGCGGATTCATGCACCGGAGCTGGGATCCTCAACAACGCGGGTGATCTGATGGTCGCCGCTCTCACGTTGTCGGGTTCAGCCTGGGCATGGGCGGCACTCGGGGCTGCCGTTGTCCTGCTCCCGCTCGCCTGGCTCGCGCTGCGTCCACTTGCGCCGCAACGCGGCAGTGTCGCCATCGGCCTCGCCTTGCGCACGGCGGGATTTGGATTGTTGCTCTTGTGCCTGCTCGATCCGCAGTGGACCGCGCCCCGCGCCAAACAAGGCGCCAACATCATCGCTGTGCTCGCCGATAACAGCCAGGGGCTGAGCATCATCGATGCTGGCGCCGCCCACTCGCGGGGAGCGCAGATGCGCACGCTGCTCACGACCGGAGGTCCGTGGCTCGATCAGCTCACCCGGGATTTTCAAGTGCGACGCTATACCTTCGATCGCTCGCTGCGGCGGGTGAAGGACTTCGACGCGCTCGACTTTTCCGGCGACCACACGGCGCTCGGGAGCGCGCTGCAGCAGCTGCGCGAGCGATTCGCGGGCCAACCGCTCGCGGGCGTGTTGCTCCTGAGCGACGGCAACGCGACCGACCTGCCTTCCGGTGTCGGTGATTTGACCGGACTCCCCCCGATCTACGCGTTGCCCATCGGCCGTAGCGACGGTTTGCGTGATGTGCGAATCGAACGCACCGACGCGCGCCAAACGGCGTTCGATGACGCGCCGCTCGCGGTCGGGGTGGACGTCGCGGGCACGGGTGCCTCCGAGGAGGAGATGACGGTTTCAATTCGCCCGCTGGAGGCGCACGCGACAGACGACGAGAATCAAACTCCAGCGCCTTCGCCGCAGACGGTCCGGTTGCGGGCCGATGGGCAACCCACACGACTGGATTTCGAGTGGCGTTCAGCGCGGCCTGGGGTGCAGTTCGATGAGGTCACCGTCGCGCCGCGTACGACCACCACGCCTGAAGCGACCGACCGCAACAACCGCCGGGTGGTCATGTTCAACCGCGGTCGCCCGGCGTATCGGATTTTGTATGTCGGTGGCCGCCCGAATTGGGAGTTCAAATTCTTCAACCGCGCGCTCCTGGAGGATCCACAACTGCAGCTGGTCGGTTTGCTGCGACTGGCACTGCGCGAACCCAAGTTCGAATTCCGCGGACGCGCGGGGGAAGCCAGCAACCCGCTCTTTCGCGGTTTCGGCGGCAACGCCGACGACACCACGCGTTATGACCAGCCGGTGTTAACGCGCATCAACACCCGCGATCAGTCGGAGCTGCGTGGAGGGTTTCCCCGCGCGGCCGAAGATCTTTATGCCTACGACGCCGTGGTGTTGGACGACGTGGAGGCGGGATTCTTTTCACCCGATCAGCTCATGCTCCTTCGCCGGTTTGTGGCCGACCGCGGCGGCGGGCTGATGATGTTGGGCGGAGTCAATTCACTGGAGAATGGAAAATACCACGATACCGCCCTGGCTCCCGTGCTCCCCGTTTATCTGGATCGGCTCGCAGCCAAGCCGCCTTCGGGCCCAATGAAACTGGAACTCACGCGCGAAGGGTGGCTGGAACCATGGACGCGTATCCGGGCGCAAGAGACAGACGAGAAGGCTCGTCTGCAAGCCATGCCACCGCTCCTGATCGCCAACGGTCTTGCCGGCGTCAAACCCGGCGCCACGGTTCTCGCTAGTCTCACCGATGAGCAGGGCACGAGCTTCCCGGCTCTCATCTCGCAGCCATTCGGCGCAGGGAGAGTGGCCTGCATTGGCATCGGGGATCTGTGGCGCTGGGGACAACACGACGCGAATGACCAGGCCGATCTCGCGCGATTCTGGCGACAGGTGTCCCGCTGGCTCGTCACTGATGTGCCGGCCCAGGTTGAAATCCGCGTCATTCCCGCCGCTGAAGGCACGGGCGTGGATCTTCGCGTTACCGCCAAGGATCGCGCGTTTCGCCCGCTTGAGTTGGCGACGGCACAAATCACCGTGCGCAGGATTGAAAGCACAACGGATTTAACCGCCGCGACGGCTTCGACGAGTGTCTTCAAGCAGGCAACGCTCTCGGCCGAGCCGTCCTCTGAAGCTCCGGGTCGATACGTCGCGCCGTTTACCGCGCGTGACCCCGGTGCGTATTTGGCGACCGTCGAGGTCAAGGATCGCGCGGGTCTCGTGGTCGGCCGAGCTGAAACGGGCTGGGTGCACGATCCCCTCGCGGAGGAATTTCGCTCGATCACGCCGAATCGCGCGCTCCTGCAAGAAATCACACGGCGAACCGGCGGCGCGTTGATCGAGGAAACGGATTTGAACGGACTGGCTGATCGGCTCGCTCAAGCGCCCGCGCCGATCACCGAGACCGCATCCCGTTCGCTGTGGCATAATCCCTGGATGTTTGCGGCTGTCCTGGGCTGCTTCCTGGCAGAATGGGCGTGGCGCCGATGGAGGGGATTGCCGTGAAGTACCTGTTGGTGGCGTGCTGGCTAACCCTTACGGCCTGCGTTTTTGCGGCCGAGCCGACGGCGGAGGTCTGCGTGATTGTCGGTGCACCGGGCGAAGCAGATTATGCGGCTGGATTTGGCCGGGCCGCTCTCGCCTGGGAGCAAGCGGCGAAACGGGGCGGGGCCGCGTACACGGTCATTGGCCTGGCCGAGGACAATAAATCTCCCGATCGCGAGCAGCTCGAAACCTGGCTCAACGAGCGCAACGCCGTAGGGCCGACCACGGCGTGGATCGTGTTTCTGGGACACGGCACGTTCGATGGACGCGAAGCGCGTTTGAATTTGCGCGGCGCGGACGTAACCGCCCAGGAACTCTCAGGGTGGCTGGGGAAGCTGAAGCGTCCGATCGTGTTCGTGCACGGCGGGTCGGCGGCTGCGCCGTTCATCCCCGCTCTCTCCGGGCCCGGACGTATCATCATTTCGGCGACTCGGACCGGCAATGAAATCAATTATGCCCGATTTGGGGAACGTTTCGCGACGGCGATCGGCGATCCGGCGGCCGACGTCGATCACGACGGCCAGACGTCCGTCCTCGAGGCCTTCGTGACGGCGGCGCAGCAAGTTCAGTCGTTTTATGCGGAGAGTGGTCGCCTGGCGACCGAGCACGCGTTGATCGACGACAACGGGGACAAGCAGGGAACACCGGCCGAATGGTTCCGTGGAACGCGGCTGCAAAAACGAGCCAAGGACAAAGCGGAACCTGACGGTGCGACCGCCAAACTTGTGGCTCTGATTACGACCGACGCGGAACGGGCCATGACGCCACCGCAACGAGCGGAACGTGATCGACTCGAGCAGGAGCTGGAGGCGCTGCGGGCACGCAAAGGCGAGATTGCGGAAGACGAGTACTATCGGAGACTCGAGGCGATCGCGCGCCAGATTGGTGCGATCTATTCTCGTGGCACGTGAGTGGAAAGGCCTCGATCCTTTCGATCCGACCACGGATTTCGCTGATCGATCCCGGATGGAAATCGGTTCGAGACCACGGATGTCACCGATCGTCACGAATCGGACGATAGGGGTAGGAACGGCGCATCGCTGCGCCGCCCCTCCCTCCGAACCGGACAGGCGGATTTCCCGCATCCGGCTCTCCAGTAGGTGAGTGACTCTCAAGGAGACTGACAGGTCGAGCGGTGAGC
>JBDSSD010000032.1:0-5293 GCA_039928945.1 Opitutus sp.
AGAGTTCGATCCCGGGTCGCGCGTCGCCACCCACGTAATTGCGTACGAAGAAATCGATTTTCTGCGGATCGCCTTCGAGATGGCGTCCGTTCTCCATGAAGCCGCGATACTCTTCATACAGCGTAAATCCGTCGCCCGGTTCCTGCCCTGCGTTGGGAAGTTTTTCGCTGTCGTCCGCGTCACTCGCGGTGGTGCTGTGGGCGGATTTCCAGGCGTCAGCGATCAAGGAACCGCCCGAGCGTTTTGGCAGTGGCATGACGATCGCGGACAGATCGCCTTTGAGGTGGCCGGTAATGATGCGTCCGTCCGCGAGTTCGGCGGTGACCGTGAGGTCAGACCACCCGCCGAAATCGAAGCAATCGATCCGTGTTTCCGCGTACGGGTGGGCCGCACCGTCGTCGAACGGGAGGACGTCGATCTGCTGGCGCTCGGCATCCGTTTCGCCGCCCGGTGCGAATTTCAGATCGGGCGCCGCCGGGGTTCCGCCCGCGGGCGGGGAGATTCGAGGGTAGTTCAAGCAAACTCCAGGTTCCCGCGACGTGTTGTTCAGTTGAAACGAAAAGTTGTCCACTTTGGCGGTGAAACGACTGCCGTCTTTCATCTGCAAGTGGGCTTTTACTTTGAGGCGCGAACCGGCGGCGCCGGCGGGCGTTCCACGCGGGAGCCACTCGGCGTACGGAACGGTTTTTCCGCCGGGCATCGTCCCCTCGATTTCCACCACCACTTCGACGTCCTTGTATTCTGGGAAGAGCATGACCCGGCCCTCAAGGTCGGATTTTCCGGTTCTCATGGTACCGGTATGCACGGACCAGGTGCCGTTCAATGCGGTGGGTTGCCCGGTGGGTAGAATTCCGTGCGTGGAAAAATGCGCGGACTCTTTCTTCTTCTCGCTGTAGGGGCCGCGGTTGTCGGGTTTCCAGCTCGATCCGATCCACGATCGCGCCGCCAGCCACCAATAGTAATCATACGGCTGTAGCAAATGTCCGTGGGCGTAAAAATACCAGGTGCCTCTTTTCAGGTCCAGGGTGACCCCGAATTCTTCCGAGGGGCCGGCCATGGTCGCATAACTGCCGCCCTTGCCATGGTAGTCCCAGCGGTCGGCCGCGCTGATCGCAAAATGAGAGGCCGCAATCTGGCCGCTCACCAAAACAAAGCTCCCGCCAGAATCCCGCGTGAATTCGAACGTGCCGTTCGAGATGTCTTCCTGGTATCCACCTTCCACAGACGTCGAATTGTCGACCCGCTTCTCGTTGATCCGGCGGCATTCGCTGTGCCCGCGAAAGCCTGAAACGTTGTTCCATTCCGCCCAGTCGGCGGAAGGCGGGCGCGGTGGTTTTGGGCGTTTCGGCTGCGCCGGAATCAGATCCTCGGGCGGCGGGACGGGAGGAGGCGATTCTTCGTCGGTGAAGTCAGTCGCGAGCGACACCTCCGGTACCGCCAGTGCGAGCAGCAGTACGGCGCGAATTGCCCAAAAGCGGCAACCGACCCAAATTGCGCAGGCGGGAACGGGAGTTTGCACGGTGTTTGAGCAAGACGATCGCTGCGGAAAAGAGGGCCCGTTCAGCCGGTCGCTGGCTCGCGGATGAGTTACCCGCCCGTCTTCGAGGTAAGATTCACGGTGATCTCCGATCCACCCGCTTTCACCTCGGTGAGCGTGACGGTGACGGTGTCCAGCTTTCGCTTACAGTTGAGGATGATTTGATGCATTCGGCCCACCGCTTGGTTATCTTCGAACCGTGTGTTCAATTCCCACCCCGCAGCTGCGAGGTTTTTCATGTAGATCTCCTCAAGCGGATCCAGCGCCTCGGGCGACGTATAAATCGCGATTTCCTGAAGTGATCCGCGCTGGGTGATCGAACTATAGCTCTTGCGCACCACACCGGCTGGCCGCGGAAAATCTTTCGGATCGCGGGCGCCTTGGTCGGTGGTCGACGTTGCGCCGACCAGCGCGCCAGGAGTCCTGACCGTCGGCGCAGGCGCGACCTCGCCAATCGGGGTTCCGAGCGTGGGGATCGTTTGGGCCGGCGCGGTCGGCACCACGATCGGGGCAATTTCGCTCACCGGTGATGAAGCAACGGGCGTGGATCCCACCGGCGAAGTGGAAACCGGGGCGGGCGTTGCACTACCCGCTGGAGTCGCCGTAGTCGGTGCAACGGCCGTGACCGCGGTCAACGGAGGCGGGGGCGCGGCGACGATGGCCGCCGATTCGTAATAGAGTTCTGTTTGAAATTTAGCGGCGCCATCCGTTGCAGTGACGACGGGAAGGGGCGCGGCCCGGATAATGCCCACGTGGGAAAACTGTAACTTCAGCAGCACCGCAGCCGGGGTGCTGGACGTCGCAGTAGATTGAAGCTCCAGCGAGCCGCTCTTCTCGCTCGCGTCGTCGTTCGTTCCGTTGACCACGAATGAATCACGCCACGCCGCCCAATCCGCCCAGTCCGCTCTGCTGACCGTGAGGATCACGTTGGAAAATTCAGCAGGAGAACTCTCCGTGGGCAGCTTGATGACGATAGGCTCGATTCGCGAAACGCGCGTCGTCGGAAGTGACCCGAAGAGAATCTTATAGTCGGAGGCGCGGATTATCTTCGTGTTCGTGACTGCTGTGGGGAAGGGCGGTGCTGGTAAGGTGGATACTTGGGTGGATTGGGGCGCAAAAATCAACGTCACGTATGCGGCCCCGGTGTCCGCCGCATCAAACACCGGCAGGCGAACTTCAGTGAGCGATGCATTGTTGGCCTGCAGTGGAGCACCGACCGCTTGACGGTCGAAGTCATACTGGGCGATAAGCAGGGTCTGGCGGGAGTGGAGATTGGCCAGCAGGTCGTTGATGCAATTGACGACCGGCTGCGGCAGCGGAAAACCTACGACGAGCTTGATGGGCGCGTAGCTGACTCCGGCGATGTGTTTCTTCGGCATCGCACTACCGGAGGCTGTTTCCAGGATGACGGACGTACGCGCGTCACCACCTTCGAAGCTTTGGACCTGACCACAAGGCACGCCGTTGATCGTCAGCGTGGTCGACCCGCCACCATACGAGGTGACGGCCGCGCTCACCGCCGATTCTGCCGCCACGATAAAGAAGCAAACGACGAATTTGATCACGGAATTCATGAATTTTTTTTTGGAGGGGAAAAAGAATCAGGTGCTGCGCTGGGCGCGCATGTCAGCGAATTGAACTTCATGGCTCAAGTGGAGGGGCCCGGTGGTCCGTCAGCTTTGGGCGAATGTCGGTTTCCGCGAGGCCTCCCGCCGTATCAATGCACCGGAAAGGAACCGCTGATTACATTGATTGACGCGGATCACCACGTTGAAGGCAAAGCAGGGAGCTCGATCAAATTCTCCCTCCAGATTGTCTTGGATTCCGTTTTCATTGCTCGGTACTGCCTCTGGATGATCCGCGCCTGTTCGTGATATCCGCGGTTCAAATGCATCAGTCCGGCTGAGGCGAAGGAGGATGCGGTGAATTTGCTGCACACGTGATGGCTCTCTAGCGAGCGAGGCGAACCCAGTTTTTGTCGAGATTTCCGCCTTGCTCGGGATTGGAAAGGATCTCCGGCGGAATGGTCTCATACCACGGACCGTTGAGGGTCATCACGGTCATCTTCGGTCCAACCAGCCAGCCTCGTACCACGTACCGTTGCTCGTTCGACATCTTGATGGCGAGAATCCCAGCAGCGGACACCGTCACGCTGCCCGTTGATTTCTCGAGGATCTTCTTCCCATTTCTGATCGCGAAAAAATCGAGGGATATTTCTCCGCGCGAAGTGATGATCCATTCCTCGGTAAAATGGAGGGAGTCCGATCCAGCATAGGTACCGGAATAGCGATCGACATACGTGGTGGTGATGCCGTCGTTCCGACCCCAGGTGCCCGCGAGGTCAGCGATCGTCAGCGGACGGGTCAGTGCTGGAATCACCAGCCGGCCCCCGTTTGTCTGCGCGGGATTGACCGCGGGTGCATCGACGCGGCGGACGGACACGCTGCGCAGAAGCGCTTGAACGTCTGAATTGTAGGCTTCGAACGTCGCCACGCTCGGAGTCAAGACGAGCATCGATACGACACTCGTGCCGGCATCGAGTACGATCAACATCGCGAGGACGGGCTGACCCTGCACGGTGGACGTTGCGCCACCCACCGCAGCGCGCGCATTTCCGACTGTCCTCAGGTCCGGCGCGGGCGCGGCGACCGCATCCACGCTCCGCAACGCCACGCTTTTCCACTCGGCTGCGAAGCTCGTAACGAGATCGGTGCTCGCGGGGGCGCTCGCGTAGAGTGCGACCATGCAGTAGGCGGTACTGCTCGCGCGCGTCATGACGACGCGTTGAGCCATGCCGATTCCTGTTTCCTCCACTTTCCAGTCGGCCGGCGGCGTGAAAGTCACAAGATCCAGCAATCGTTCCGCGGGCGCGGCGTGAGCTGCGACAGTCGAGAACCAGCAGGAAGCGAACACCATCCCGATTGTGAGCCATCCAACTTTGCGGCGCTCACCCAAGAGTCGGACTCGGCGGCCTCTCAATAATCCGAGCGGCTGAACATGAACATCGCGACTCGGAGTGGAACCGGAGAGCGTTTGCACGCCAGATTCATATCCGGTGCCCCGACAAACTAACACAGAAATCGGCGAGCGGAGCGAACGTCAGGGGCCGGATCTTTGCGGCGAGAAACGCCAGGCCAAACGCAGCGGGGCCCGCTTGCGCGCGGTCCTCTCCCAAGCACATGATTGCCCCTACGGTCCCAGCCGCCTCAATTGTTCGACCTATTCATGGGTGGCTTCCCGGAACTCAACCGGTTCCGGCTTGAGGCGCTGGTCGGGCTTCAGCGGATACCGCTGGAAATTGTGACGAGTGTAATCAAGGTGGCCACTGAGCTCCTTTTCCATTTTCGCATAGTCGACGCCAAAGCAGTTCTTGAACAGCTGTTCGCTCATCGGCTCGGACTTCGAAGGCGTGGCCAACTTCGCCATAGGTTCTGGGTAGCGCAGTTTGTTTCCAAAAAGACAGAAGTGGACAGTAAGAATACTCTGCACCGTCGGCTGATCGCAGATGCCGCCCCTACGTCGGAAACACCTGGCTATCCGCCAACACCGCGGAGAGGCGGCCCAGGTTCTGTTCGTTTGCGGGTTCGATGATGTGCCGGACCTGAGCGGCAAACGTGCTATCCTCAAACTCCTGGTTCCATGTGATCATCGTTCCCGTGAGATGCCGCCGCGTAGGGGCGCCCCTCGCGGGCGCCCGAACCCGCCAGAAAACGGCACCCTTCAAACGCACTTATCAGCGAGCCCAGGCCGGGCGCC
>JBDSSD010000033.1:0-8369 GCA_039928945.1 Opitutus sp.
GCGCTTCGGCAGAGGGCGGTGTGTCGAGCTACACCGCCCGAAAGCGGCGTCGAGCCGCCGCACTCCAAACCGATCGGGCGTGCGCAAGGCACGCCCCTACGGGTTGAGGCTCGGTCCAGCGTTCCAGATTAACCGCTCTATCCTCTGGCTCGGTTCCTGATTCCTTGATTTCCACATAGCTGAGGTTCTCTGCCCCGCTGCTGTCGGGACCGATTCATAATTCCTCATTCCTAATTCTTCTTCGAGCCGCCGCACTCCATTACGATCGCGGCGCGGGGCTTCGAGCCCCGCTGCTTCCGCAACGGGCTACACGGACTCCGGGCTGCTGTGAGGGCGGATTGATTACTTTGTCACCGGAACGATGATCAATTCTGGATGGCCGGCGCGGGCGACGTGCGCCTGGAGAATCGCGCGCGTTTCGGTCGACCCATCGAATGCGAGAACCCGCGCCGCGAACTCACGCGCATGTTGCAGGTCGCCCGACCCCGCCAGCGCTTCAACGGATTTGGCCGAAGTCGTGACCAGGTTTCGTCGTAAACTGGCCGAAGCATCTGCCGGAAACGCATGTTCGGATAAGTTCCGCTCCATGGCCGTGAATGTCTGCACCGAACTCTCATACGGCCTGGTTTGAACCGCGTCAGAATACCGCTGCATCGTTACAAACACGTCGTAGAGATAGACCCGACCCAGATTCCGGCGCCGCGGATCATCGACCGCCAGATGATCATAAACGGCAAGCGTCCGAGCGTCATCGTTGAGCGCGTGGTTGAGCGCAGCAAAATCCGCCGGCGCATCCCGATCGTTGGGGTTCAGTTCAAATTTCTGCTCCGCCGCTACAAGGCGTTCTTCGATGGCGGCGCGAGCCGGCGGGTACTTCTGCGCCAAATCACCGAGCGCGGAAGTGAGAAAGCTCCGCCGCACGCCGGTCAGGCTGGAAATCCTCACCATGCCTTCATCAAAGCACCACAACAACTCCGGCAGCGCTTCTTCCCAATGGCCATCGCGAGCAAGCTGCTGGGCGTGCTGAAAACGAGTCTGGACGGATTCCGTGGTGAGGGCGTCGCCCGCCGCCGCCGCACTCGCGGGTGCTTTCACGGTGGTTGATCGCATACTCGCAATCGCCGACAGCAGCTTCGCCGTATCAGCTGACTCGGCCTCTGCCTGCGTCTTCGCCACCGCCAGCTGGGCCTGTGTGATCGCCAACTTGGACCTCAACTCGGCTCGCTGCAGGTCAGACGTGGTCACTTGCTCGCGAAGCTCGTGGACGGAACTGGCCTGCCGGACCGCCACGCTTACCGCCACAATCGCGGTCGTGGCCGTAACACCGATCGCGAGTTTGGCAAAAAGCCCGGAGAGCACGCCTGCATTTCCCATGGCACTCGCCGCGAGCGCGGACGTTGCAATGTGGTTCGCCAATCCCGCCGACGTAGCCGTTGCGGTCTCCGTGCTGAGGGTGATCGCAAGTGTCGCCGCCGTAGAGGTCATGCCGCGTCGCTGCAAAATTCCAGACAGTTTCTCGAGCGCGCGATTGACCCGGACGCGCGCGGAGTCCTCGGTCACCACCAACTTCTCGCCGATCTGGGCGAAAGACTGTCCCTCGAAGAAGCGCAACAGCACCGCTTCGCGCTCGCGCTCGCCCAGTGCGTACAAGGCTTCGTCGATCACCGGCCGCAGCCGAGCCCAATCCACTGATTCGTCGCTCGTGACGTGCTGCATAAGAAAAGAATCGTGATCACGTTGCTGCTGACGCGTCTGGCGTCGGCGCAGATTCGACACCGCAAACCGCGTACTCGTGTGCAACCAGCCCGAGAGTACCGAACGATGACGGAGAGCCGCCGCCTTTCGGGCCAGATCGATGAAAACCACCTGGGTTACGTCCTCGGCTTGATCGACATTTCCGAGCTGACGCAGCGCCGCGTGATACACAAGGCTCACATGTCGTCGCACCAATTCCGAAAACGCGTCCTGGCGACCATCTGCGACATAGAGCCGCAGCAGTTCGCTGTCTTCCGTTGAGGTGGCCGATTCAGTCGGCGCGCTCGTCGTGTCGGGTTCGTTCATGGGTTTTCCCTATTATCAGTCGCCGAACTTAAAACCGAACACTCTTTTTCGGCCGGGTCCGGCGCCATGCTAACACGTGCGCATGCGAGGCGAGCTGTACGGCGATTTGCGGCGCGATTCGATCCTCCCGCTGCTCCCGCAGCGGGCTACACGGCATGCGGGATTGGACGTAGGCCAGCGCGCTTGCGCGCGCTCCGGATGGAGTGGCGGTGTGTCGAGCCACACCGTCGAAAGCGGCGTCGAGCCGCCGCACTCCAAACCGATCGGGCGTGCGCAAGGCGCGCCCCTACGGATTGAGGCTCGTTCCAGCGTTCCTGAGTTGCATATCACGTCCAAGTCTTGCGGCCGTGCGAATTCGCCGACATTTGAAACGCCATGCGCTATGTGATGAAGCAAAAGTTCTGGTCGTGGGGCGATGACTTCATGATTCGCGACGAGCGGGGTCAGGATGTGTTTCGCGTCGATGGTCGCGCTTTCAGTTGGGGCGACAAACTGTCGTTCCAAGATTTGCAGGGTCGCGAACTCGCCTTCATCCGTCAGAAGCTGCTGTCGTGGGGACCGACGTACGAGATTGAGAGCAACGGGCAATTACTCGCCGTGGTGCAGAAACACCTGTTCACGTTTTTCCGCTGCCGCTTCACCATCGACGTGCCCGGCCCGAACGACCTCGAAGCCACCGGAAATTTTTCTGACCACCAGTATGCGTTCGAGCGCGGCGGACAAATCGTCGCGAGCGTGAGCAAGGAATGGTTCAAGATGACCGACACGTACGGTGTGGAGATCACGGGTGGCGACGACGTGCTGATCCTCGCGAGTGCGGTCGTGATCGACATGGTGTGCCATCAGGAAAGCAAGCAAGGGTGAGATCGTGGACAACAGGTAGCCCGCTGTGAGAGCAGGCAGGAGGATCGAACGCAGGCCAGCGCGCTTGCGCGCGTTCTGGATATAAGGGCGGTGTGTCGAGCCACACCTTCGAAAGCGGCGTCGAGCCGCCGCACTCCAAAAACGATCGGGCGCGCGCAAGGCACGCCCCTACAGGCTGAGGTTCGTTCCAGCGTTCCAGAGTTCCAGATTAACTCTCCTCACTCCGTTCCTGATTCCCTGATTGCTGAGGTTCTTTGCTCCGCTGCTGTCCGCACCGGTTCAATTCATCATTCCTCATTCTTAATTCTTCCTCGAGCGGCCGCACTCCAAATCAATCGGGCGCGCGCGAGGCACGCCCCTACAGGTGCAGGCTCGTTCCAGCGTTCCAGAGTTCTAGATTAACTCTTCTGATTCCGTTCCTGATTCCCTGATTTCCACATTCAACGATCCCGTTCCGAACTCGGTTCCGCGTCGTCATTGCGCCTCAGTCGATCGAACCACCAGAAGAGCAGGGCGGCGACCACGCTGAGGCTGGCGAGGCCCGCGACGCCGGCGTGCTCGCTGGCGAAGTGGCGCTCCAAAAAGGCTCGAAGATTGGGGGCGATGAAACCGCCGATCGCCCCGCACGAATTGATCAGCGCAATCCCCGCGGCCGCGTTGGCGGCCGTCAACACACTTGTGGGATACGTCCAGAAGATCGGCTGGCACCCAATGAACCCGGCCGTGGCAATACACATTGCAGCCAAGCCAATCGGCCCCGATGCGTTCGCAGAAAAAGCGATGCCCGCCGCGGCAAACATCAGAGCGGCCGCGCCCACGCGCGCGCCATGGCCGACGCGAGCCGCCAGCCTCGGCAAGGTGTACGCAGCCGCCAAAGCGGCCAGCCACGGAATCGCGCTTACCAGTCCGACCACCAGCCCTGCCTTCCGCCCGAGCAACAACGCAACCTGGGTAGGAAGATAAAACGTCACGCCATAGACACTGGCTTGAATGAGCAGATAGGTCGCCCCGAACATGACCATTCGTCGCGACCTGAATTCCGTCCACGCGTGTCGTATCGGCGAAGTGGACGCCGTCGCCCGCGCCGCGTCTTCCAGCGCCTGCTGCTCTGGCCGGGTGAGCCAGCGCGCGTCAGCCGGACGGTCCGGGAGATATCTTAAAACTAATATCCCGGCCACGACCGCCATCAGGCCTTCGACGACAAACATCCATTGCCACCCCGCCAAGCCGCGCGTGCCGTCGAGCTCGAGCAGCCAACCGGAGAGCGGACCACCGCCAATCTGCGCCAGCGGAACGCCAAAATAGAAAAGTCCCATCGCCGCGCCGCGGCGCTTCGCGGGGTACCACCGCGTCAGATAGAAAATCACTCCCGGGAAAAAACCCGCTTCAGCTGCGCCGAGCAGGAAGCGCAAAGAATAGAACACACGTGCCGTATCCGCGAACACCATGGCAGCGGAGACCAGGCCCCAGCTCACCATGATGCGGCAAAACCAGCGACGAGCGCCGACCCGGACCATCGCCATGTTGCTGGGCACTTCGAAAAGTGCGTACCCAATGAAAAAGACACCGGCTCCGAAGGCGTAGACCGCCTCGCTGAAATGGGCATCGCGCAGAAAATCGTGCTTCGCATAGCCGAGATTCACGCGGTCGATGAACGCGATGATGTACAGAGCCATCAGGCCCGGGAGCAGCCGGCGGGTCACCTTCCGCTGCGCCGTCTGCAAATCGCCGATTGGAGCGTCCGACGATTGAACGGTCGCAGCGATCATTACCTCTGCGCGACAACGTCGCGGTGAGTGTGACGGGGTATCACGGGGTAAAGGCACCCTGTTGGATGCTCCCGGCGATCGCCAGTCCGAACTTCTGGTCTGAGCTGAAACTGCAGTGTTTTGGGCGGCAGCGCGCGCGTTACGTTCCTATCGCGTGACTTTTTTCGAGCGAGTGAAGTCTGCTGGCGCGAGTGAGTCGGGTTGGAATCCGGCTTAACCGAGAGCGGGTCGAAGACGCCGCTCTACTTTGTGATTTCCGATGCATACTTCGAGCGGCCAGCGTCGACAGTCGTTGGGCACGGTCGATCGGGCGCGCGGATTCTTTGGAATCCTCGTTCTCTCGTGCGGCCAGGATAAACCGGTGTCTCACTTTCCTTGGAGACAAGGAGTGCTAGGGTGACTCTCTCGCAGCAAACGCGTCACTCTTTCCATGAACACATCCGACACGACTATTCTCATCACCGGCGGCGGCTCCGGCATCGGCCGGGCGCTCGCTGAACAGTTTCACCAACGCGGCAGCAAGGTCATCATTGCTGGTCGCCGGCTGGCAATGCTGGAGGAAACCACCCGCGCAAATCCCGGCATGGCCGCCGTGGCGCTCGACATCGAAAATCCCGCGGCCATTCGGAGTTTCGCGGAGAAGTTGACGCGCGACTTTCCCGCGCTGAACGCCGTGATCCACAACGCTGGCATCATGAAATTCGAGGATCTGCTCACCCAGGCGGGCGATGTCGGTATCGCGGAGGCAACGATCGCGACGAACCTGCTCGGACCGATCCGGCTGAATTCGGCGTTGCTGCCGCATCTGCTCAAACAATCACACGCCACGATCATCACCGTGACGTCGGGCCTGGCGTTCGTGCCGATGTTTCCGACACCGACTTATTGTGCGACGAAAGCCGCGCTCCATTCCTGGACGCAATCGCTCCGATTCCAGTTGCGGGATACAGCTGTCGAGGTGCTCGAGCTCGCGCCGCCTTGGGTGCAAACCGAGCTGATGGGCGAAACCAATGCGACCGACCCGCGCGCGATGCCGCTGGATGAGTTTATTGCGGAAGTCATGCAACTCCTCGAGACGACTCCCACGCCGACGGAAATTCTCGTCGGCCGGGTGAAGCCACTTCGCTTTGCCGAGAAGAGCGGCGACTACGACGCGTTCTACCGGAAGTTCAATGAATCAATGGCGAGCCACGAGTAGTCGGGTAGCGCGGTGTCTCCGACCCGCGGCTTAGGTTTTCGTCGTGCGGTTGCTGGCGACGAAACATCTCCCCGCGTGCTACGCTGCGTCGTCGGAGTCGGTTCCGAACGATTCGGTGACCGCTTCGAGCAGCGAGCTGGCGACCTTTTCGGAGCCGACGTTTTTCAGCACAAAACCGTTCGCCCCTCGATCGATGGCTTCTTGAATCGCGCTCATTACGCTCGTGGTGCTGAGCATGATGATGACCACATCTTCGTCGAGGGCACGGATCTGTTCCAGCACGTCCAATCCTGACGTGCCGATGAGATTGGTGTCGAGCAACACCAGATCAGGCCGTTCGCGCTGAAACAATTCCAGCGCGGTCGCCGCATCGGGCGCCTCGAACAGCGCTGGCCCACCCAAGTCGGCCTGAGCGAGTCTGCCGAGGAACGCGCGAACATGGGCCTCATCGTCGACAATCAAAACTTTGGTGGGAAAATTCATGGGGCGGGTGGAGGAAGTGGAGCAAGCACGAGTGTTCCTGTCGACTGGCGACTTGCTCGACCAACTCGCGTGTGACGTGCGATCCGCTGTGAGGCGCGCATGACGACAAGGCTAAATCGCCCAACGATGGGTTCGTTGCTGCCTACGTTGAGACGATTCACCGTTACCGGTTCACGCGTGGACGGGTGGTTGCTCCGTTTTCACCAGCGCGACGGTGGCTTCATTCACCCAGCCGCGTTCGGGAAACGTGTCCGCCCATTCCGCTGGCGTAACGGCGCGCGCTTCGTGCCATCGTGGTTGTTCGCACCAATCCAGGAATTTCCGGAGGCTGGCGCGCGGATCGCGGCGGGCACCGCGCTTCAGGAGCTCCGCCGCGAAAAAGGAATCGTTACTTGGGCCGCTGACCACCGCGTTGAACAGCGCAGTATGGTCCCCGAAACCTTCGGAGTCCTTTGTTGCGGGCGCGTTCACGTCGATGCCTTCGGCGAGCAGCCAATCGAAAATTGCGCGTTCACGAAAATCGATTGCCAGGTGAAGCAGGGTGGTGCCGTCGAGTGGAGTCCAGTGCATCCCGGAGCGCCCTGCATGGGCACAACCGCATTCGGGTGGATAGAGCTCGCTCAGCGAAAACCGGCGTTCGAGCAGCCGTGGGTCCTGCCGCAGAAACTCACGCAATCTTGCCAGATCGCCGCGGTGCAGCGCCATCATGGGTGTGTCAGGCCACGTGTAGCCCTGCGCCGCGAACAGCTCGAGGATGCCGTGCTTGCCCACGGGATTGCGTGCGTACGTTTCCAATACGAGGGACAGCGGGGCGAGCCGGTTGCCTTGTACGTCAACCAGCGGTGCGCCTAGCTCCAGCAGGAATTTGAACCCGGAGAGGTTAAGGGTTTCGCACGAGCCCATGATGATGCCGGGCAAAAGTTTTGCGCTGTGCGCGTGGAGCCACCGCGCGCACTCGATCTGCCCCTGCAAGACGGCGCGGTCGAACGCATGCTGATAGTCGCGCGCGCCGAGCTCCGCCACCGCTTGGACAATCTCGAGGCGTCCGAGATTCGCCGCATGACTCATCGGCGGCCCCCAGTTCCCACTCCACAGCGGCACATGCAGCAACGCGGGATGGGCGCGCAGGAGTTCAACGACCACATCGCGATCGCCATGTTCGATGGCGGTTTGCAGCAGGCTGGCTGTGCTGGCACCATCGATCCGCTGCTTCAGCGCCGCCCAGGTATTAAAACCGTATTCGCGAGCAATGACCTGTTGGGCATCGCTCAACTTGAAGGTGACACGGGCGAACGCGCTGTCGGTGGTATCATGATACCTGGGATGACAGCGACGAGTCCGATCGAACGCCGGCGCTTGGCCTGCGCGTAACTCAGCGAGCAGTTCGCGGGCTTCACGTTTTGGAACGTCGAGATGGGGCCGATGCGGCAGCTGACGAGAAACTGTAGCCATGACCTTTCCTCCTTTGGATGCGCCCGTGTGTCCGCGAAATCGGGCTGGAAGTCAGGTTGGAAGTGAATTCCGACAACCGGTGGGCTTAGCCCATTTCCGCGGACAGGGTGCTTCCGGTAAGCATCGAAACTTTCGCGCGGTTTTACCGCTCGCGCAAGCCTGGCTTGAGGCGCTGAGTCGACGCCTGGGCGCTATGGATTGCAGCTGCCGGGTCAGAAGAAGCATCGGAGACCACGGATCACACCGATCATCACGGATCCGACGTGGGCCAGCGCGCTTGCGCGCGCCGGTGGCTGATCGCGTAGGGGCGCGCTTTACGCGCGCCCGGTTCGAAAAGGTCTTGTCGAGGTAGATGCATCCCAAACGGGCGCCCGTAAAGGGCCGCCCCTACGTCCTTCGCGCTTATACCTCGAACCATCGGAGACCACGGATTTCACGGATCCTCACGGATCCGACGTAGGTCAGCGCGCTTGCGCGCGCTCCGGTTCTTTGGTTCAGATCGCCGGCGATTGGGAACGCTCCGCGATCCTCCTGAGCGCGCG
>JBDSSD010000034.1:0-2954 GCA_039928945.1 Opitutus sp.
AGGTCATGGCGCTCACCGATGTCGCTCTTGAGGTTATAGAGTTCAACCGCATGGTTCGTCGCGATTGAGCCCCAGCCGCCGTCGAGCACCCATTCCTCGTGAAAGAGGTGAAGCTTCCAGTCGCCCCGGTGAATCACACTGACCGGCCGGCTCCGAAAGCCGGTGCGGACGTCCAAGTCGCGACCCCGGATGACCGGGCTGTCGAGGTAGCCGGGGAAATACCAGAAGATCGACGGGCGTTTGAGCGCGCCTCCGGAGAGCAGGGGCAGAATGTTTTCGCCGTCCAGCGATTTGCCGGCCGGCGCCGGAACGCCGGCGACGTCCAGGAACGTCGGATACAAATCCACGTTGATCACCGGTACGTCACAACGACTGCCGGGTGGGGTGACTTTGGGCCAGCGCACGATCCATGGTTCACGGATTCCTCCCTCGTAGTAGCCGCCTTTGCTGCCACGCAGGGGTTCCTGCGAAGAGTGCTGCGTGGCGCCATTGTCGCTCGTGAAGACGACGAGGGTGTTTTGGTCCAGACCAAGGTCAGCGAGTTTCTTCAGCAGCAGGCCGACGCCGTCGTCGAGGTCGTAGGTGCAGGCCGCATACAGGGGATCAGGATCCTGTCGGCCGCGCCGCTTTCGCTGAAATTTTTCAAGGGACGCTTTTCTCGCCTCCAAATCCGAATGAATGGCGTAGTGCGGAAGATAGAGGAAAAACGGCCGGTCCTGGTTCTTTTCCATGAATTCGCCGGCTGCCTGGGTGAGCGAGTAGATGCCCTTGGGGTTGCCCGCTTCATCCTTCGACCAGCCGCTGGCTGATTGGTAAACCACATCGAAGCCCTGCTCCTCTGGAGTTGCGCCATCCACTCCGCGCAAATGCCATTTGCCAAAGATACCGGTGACGTACCCGGCGGCTTTCAGGGCATCCGCCATGGTGATGTTTTCCTTGGCCAACCCACTTTTGTTCGGGATCGGGATGAGCCGCTGTTCGTTCCGGGACCCGCGATCCGTCGAGCCCACCGCGTAGACCCCATGTCGTGGCGTGTAATTCCCGGAGAGCAGGCAGGCACGGCTGGGGGCGCAATTGCCGGCCGCGGCGTATCCCGCCGTAAAGACCATGCCTTCCCTCGCGAGACGGTCGATGTTGGGCGTCTCCATATACTTGCTACCCTGGTACCCGACGTCTTTCCAGCCGAGATCATCGGCCAAGATCAACACGATGTTGGGCCGGGCGGGAGTGGCCGCGAGCGCCGCGCTGGCGAGAAGGAACGGAGTGTAAAGGGGAAATCTTTTCATGATAGCTGACGGTTGCGGTAGGTTCGGGCACAGAGTTTCTCGACACCGGCGGGCATTTTCATCCTGGCAATGAGGCCGCGGCCAAAGCGGCAGCGCACGACCAAGGCGAAGGTAGCCAACCGGACGCTACTCACGAGGGGCAGGAGTTTCCCTGGACTGAAGGGATTCATCCGAGTGGAACAGATAGGATAAGGTTGGGACTTTCCGAAATGTAGCCCTGCCCGTGAGGGCATGGATCAGTATGTCGCGTGTCGTTCATCCAAGCCCTCACGGGCGTGGCTACGAGCGAATGACGGCGTTATTCGTGGGGTTTCTGGATGGCAACCGGCCGGGAGAACATGACGAAGTTGTAGGCGGAGCCGGCGGATTGGCCTTGGTCGATGTTGCCGGGGATGCGGAGGGTTTCGTTGGCTTTCAAGCGGAGGTGAAAGAGGGCGAGTGGCTTGCCGTTCACGGTGACCACATCGCCGGTTTTTGCGTAAGCTTTCAGCCAGCCGGGTATCTGGGCCGCGTTGTCGTGGGCGACGAAGAAGTCGAGGTCGCGCGCTGCTGTGGCGACGATGTAATCGTTGGCCCAATACGCCCGGTCGAGGTTGGCCGTGCGAATCAGGCGGGCGCCCTTCAGGGAGGCCGGCAACGTCTCAAGGTAGAGCAACGCGTCATCGGAATACGCGAGGACGTTGCGTTCGAGCACGTCCTCGGTGCCGCCCTCGCCATTCCCGGTGTAGGCGAAGGTCGAGAAATGCCGGTCGTCACCGGCCACGGCGGGAGCGGCGGTCGGCGTGGGAAGATTGCGTGCCGCAGTCAGGGCCAGGAGCGCGGCGGCATCGATAACCGGGCGTGGACCGAGGGTGGCCGTGGTGTTGGCCGGAGTCGCGGAATAGAGACCTCCGCGCAAGGAGATGGGTGCGGAGGTCAGGGACAACGTGGCGGATTTCAGTCCGCTTCGTTTCGCCGTGAGGGTGACGGTACCGGCCTGCAGCCGGGAGCGGAGGGCGACACGGTTCACGCCTGCCTCGGTGTCGAGCCAGAGATGGTTGATGCTGTCTTCCTTGCCGCTGTTGTATCCACCGCGCCAGACGGCGGGACCGGAAAGCTCGAACTCAACGCGTGCCTGGTCCGTCGGACAACGCCGGCCTTTGGCATCGACCACCTCGAAGTCGACGAGCGCAATGTCGGAACCGTCCGCACGCCAGCCGCCCGGAGCGACGATGGGAGTGAGTCTCACGGCGACGGCCGGGCCGGCCGTCTGCAGCGTGTCCTCGGCGAAAATCGTGCCGGCACGGCGGGCGACGACGCGGATTTCACCGGGCGCAAACGCCACGTCCTTCCAAGTGAAGAGCGTGTCCAGGCTGCGCTCCCCGAGGCCGAGGCTGCGGCCGTTGACGAAGAGCTCGACCTGGTCGGCGCGGGCGACGGCGTACATGGTTTTCACGGTCCCGGCGGGATAGGTCCAGTGGCCAATGAGGTGGACGCGCGGCACCTCGCTCCAGATGGCCTGTAGGGCAAAGTAGGCTTCCTTCGGCAGTCGGACTCCGTCCACTTCGCCGGTAGCACGGGCGACGTCCGTCTGTTGGCGGGTGCCGTGGGTGCCGTCGGAGAAAATCCAGTTGGCGCCGCCGGAGTGCTCGGGTTTGGAACCGAAGAGCGTCCACCATTCCTTGACCG
>JBDSSD010000035.1:0-7615 GCA_039928945.1 Opitutus sp.
CCTGCTGTTTTCACACGGCCTGTCGGTTCACTTCGGTTTGGTGAAGCTGCACAAGGACATCGATTGCATCATGGTCGCTCCGAAAGGCCCCGGCCACATGGTGCGTCGTCTGTACGCCGAAGGTAAGGGCATGCCCGCGTTGATCGCGGTGGCGCAGGACAAGTCCAAGACCGCGAAGAAGCAGGCGCTCGCGTGGGCGAAGGGAATCGGTTCTACGCGCGCCGGCGTCCTTCAGACCACCTACAAGGAAGAGACCGAGACCGATCTTTTCGGTGAACAGGCCGTGTTGTGCGGTGGCGCGAGTGCGCTCGTCCAAGCGGGTTTCGAAACGCTCGTCGAGGCGGGGTACCAGCCGGAAATGGCGTACTTCGAGTGTCTCCACGAACTCAAGTTGATCTGCGATCTCATGTACGAGAGCGGTATTGCCGGAATGCGTTTCTCCATCTCCGAGACGGCGAAATATGGCGACATCACCCGCGGACCTCGCGTGGTCAATCAGCGCACGAAGGCTGAGATGAAGAAGATTCTCAAAGAGATCCAGTCCGGCAAGTTCACCAAGGAATGGGTCAAGGAGCACAAGGGTGGGTTGAAGAACTACAATGCGCTCCTGAAAAAGGGAGAGAAACACCCGATCGAAAAAACCGGCGTGTATCTGCGCAGCATGATGCCGTGGATGGCGAAGAAGCACATCAAGGGCGTCCAGGCAGCTTATTGATTAATCCGAAGTGCGAGTAGCGAGTGTGGATGCTCGGGTGCATCCGCTCGCTCTCGCGGCTTCTTCGTTCCGTTGAAGCGTCTCATTCTCGCGACCCGCAAGAGCCCGCTGGCCCTCTGTCAAACAGAGATGGTCGCGGCGCATTTGCGGGCGTCGCTCGGGGTGGAGACGGAGTTGCTAAAGATTGTGACCACCGGCGATAAACAATCCGAGTGGTCGCTCGAGCAGAAGGGCGGAAAAGGGCTGTTCACGAGTGAACTTGAGGGCGCCGTCCTCCGCGGCGAGGCCGACCTTGCGGTTCATAGTACCAAAGATCTTCCGGGGGACATGCCGGCGGGTCTCGCGATCGGCGGCTACCTGCCGCGCGCTGATGCCCGTGATGTATTGGTGTTTCGCGCCGGCGTTACGGCCCCTCAGCGCATCGCGACCGGCAGTCCGCGGCGCCGGTTGCAGATCGCCCAGATGTTGAGTGGTGTCGAGTTTACCGAGATCCGGGGCAACGTTGACACGCGGCTCCGAAAGATTGGCGAGCAACACGTCGCCGACGCCACGATCCTGGCGGCCGCCGGTTTGAGCCGGCTCGGGATTGGCAGTTGGCCCGGCGTTGAGTTTCGTCCGCTCACCTTCGAACAAATGGTCCCTGCGGTCGGACAAGGCGCGGTCGCGGTGCAATGCCGAATGGCGGATGCGGCCGGGTACGCTGCCTCCTTCGATCAAGCCACCGCGCGGTCCGTGGGCCTTGAACGCGCGTTTCAAGCTGCGCTGGGCGTGGGCTGCCACACCGCTTTCGGCGCACACGTCACCGGTGATGAACTTTATTTTTATCACGAAGCCATTGGCCACCGTCGCGTCCGGTTGACACCGGCTGATTTCGCGGAGCCAGCGAAGACCGCCGACCGCGTGCTCCACGAGCTCGGGTTGCGATAAGAAGCGGGTTGTCCGGATTTTCCCACCCGGGCGTGGCGGTCTCGACGCCTTCGAACTATTTTGAACCATGGCCGAATCGAACACTTCACCTCTTTCTGGTCGACGCATCGCGGTGACACGCGCGCGGGAACAGGCCTCTGAACTCGCGGTAAAACTGAGCGCGCTCGGCGCTGAGGTGATCGAGCTCCCGCTGATTCGCGTTACAAAATCCGTGGCCTTGCAGTCACTCGCCGATGTGCTGCTTGAATTGGGCAGCTACGATTGGATCGTGTTCACCAGTGCCAATGGTGTTCGCTATTTCTTCGAGGAATTCGTGCGCGTGTTCGACGATATCCGCTCGTTGGGTCTGCTACGCTTCGCATGTATTGGCGATACCACTGCGGCGGCGATCCGGCAATTTCACCTGAAGGTGGAGTGTCAGCCCAAGACCGCGACCGCAGAGGCGCTGGCCGATGACCTGGTTACAACCGGCAGCCTGGACAGCGCGAAGGTCGTGGTGATCACCGGCAACCTGAATCGCGACACCTTGATTTCGAAACTCGAAGCAGCGGGAGCGATCGTGGATCAGCTGCAGGTTTATCAGACGGAGAAGACGGATTTGACGAACGAACCGGCGGCCGCGGATTTTCGCGAGAAAGGGGCTGATGCCATTCTATTCGCCAGTTCCTCCGCCGCTGACTCGTTCGTTGATCAAGCGGACGCGCTCAAACTCGCTCCCGGAGCCAAACGGCCATTGGCGGGCAGCATCGGTCCGCAGACCAGCGACACGATGAAAGCCAGAGGCCTTCCCGTTGATTTCAGTGCTCGTGAGCCAAGTCTGGACGGACTCGTGGCCGCTTTGGTGAGAAAATTGGGTGCGGCGTAGTCGAGTGACCGCGAAGTTCGGGTTGTGCTTCGTGGGCGTTCAGGTGTATTCGCCCGAGACGACATGAAAGTTCCTTTCCTTGATCTGAGTCTTCAGCATCAGGCACTGCGCGAGCCCGCGCTGGCCGCACTCGCGTCGACCTACGATGGCACGCGGTTCTGTCTTGGGAAAGACGTAGAGGACTTTGAGAAAGCGTTCTCGGCCACGCTGGGCTACCCGAAGGCCCTTGGCATGAACAGTGGGACCGCACCGCTCCATGTCGCCTGCATGATTGCGGGCTTTGGACCTGGGGATGAGGTCATCGCGCCACCATTCACGTTCATCTCCACGGTTTGGGGCGTGAGTTACGTCGGCGCCACACCGCGGTTCGTCGATGTGGAGGAAGGCACCTTCAATCTTGATCCGGCGCAGGTGGCGGCGGCGATCACGCCGAAGACGAAAGGGATAATCGTCGTTCATCTGTTCGGTCAGCCGGCGCGAATGGACGAAATCATGGCGATCGCGAAGCGGCACAATTTGTTCGTCATCGAAGATTGTGCGCAAGCGGTCGGCGCTCACTACGCGGGCAAACCGGTCGGTACGCTCGGCGATGTGGGCACATTCAGTTTCTATCCGACCAAGAATCTGGGAGGCTGCGGCGAAGGTGGCGCTTTCGTTTCGCAGCGCGAAGAAATCCACACGCAGGCCCGACACATTCGGGTCCATGGATCCGATCGGCGATACTATCACGACATCGTGGGCGGCAATTTCCGGATGGACGGATTTCAAGGCGCGCTCCTCAACGTCAAGCTCCCGCATCTGGCTAAATGGACGGCGCGTCGGCAGGCGATCGCGGCGCGCTATTTAGCGGAACTTAAACTGACTGATCTACGGTTGCCGGATCAGCCGGCCTACGGGAAATCGGTCTTTCATCAATTCACGGTTCGTCATCCCCGGCGCGATGCAGTGCGCGAACATCTGACGCGAAATGACGTGGGCACCGATTTGATTTACCCCGTGCCGTTGCATCTGCAAAAATGCTACGCGGGTCTCGGATTCGGCCAGGGTTCCTTTCCGGTGGCTGAACGCGCCGCGGAGACTTGCGTCAGCCTGCCAATTTTCCCGGAGCTCACGGACGCTCAGGTTGGACAGGTCATCGCCGCCGTGAACTCGTTCAAGGGCTAGGTGTGGTGACGACCCGCTCTCTTGCGCCTTCTCGCAGACGGCGTATTCATTTCGCAATGAACTCGCCGGAGTTGGCACATTTCTCAAGGGCGCGCGGTAACCTCGATCGTCGCGGCGCAGTCGCGTTACTGATGGTGACACTTGCGGACGTGCACGGCGGCGCGTTGGGGCACGCGAGGGAAAATCTATGATCGATGGGATCAGATTGAAAGTGTGTGGTTTGACCTCGCTGGTGGACGCCGAGTTTGCGGATCGCGTGGGCGCGGACTATCTGGGGTTTATTTTTCATCCGGCGTCGCCGCGCAACATCTCGATCGCGCAGTATCACGCCATGGCGCCGCGATTACCCGAACGCCGTCGAGTGGCCGTTTCGGTCGAGCCGACGATCGACGCGCTCAAGGCGATGCAGGACGAAGGATTTCACTACTTCCAGATCCACTTTGGCCAGGATGTCACCGATCAGCAGTTGAGCGCGTGGTCGCGTTTGGTCGGGGAGAAGCATCTCTGGCTCGCGCCGAAGCTTCCGCCGTCGGCCGATGTTTCACCGGCAGCGCTGGCGGTCGCCCGGTTCATCTTACTCGACACCTTCCGGCCGGACGGCTTCGGCGGCTCGGGCAAGACCGGTGACTGGGCCAAGTTTGTGCGTCACCAAGCTGCCCATACGCACAACTTCTGGATTCTGGCGGGAGGTCTTAATAGCGAGAACATTGGCGAGGCTCTGCGCACCACGGGCGCGAAGTTTGTCGACGTGAACAGCGGAGTCGAAGCCGCTCCCGGGGTGAAGGACCGGGAGAAATTGAAGCGCTTCGTGGTCCGGCTCCACGAAAACAGTGGGGTCAAGTAATCCGATCGCGGACCGGCGGTTTTTGTGTCTCCCTTTTGCTCCCCTGCGCGTCAACCTGCGCGCGGTCCCATTCTTCGGACTGAAACTCGCTCCTTAACCAACCCTCGAAATCATGAAAGTTCGCTTCTTCCTGTTCCCGTTTTTCTGTGGCCTTGCTCTTGGGCCGGCCCTCGTTGCGCAAGACGCGCCCAAAGATGCCCCGAAAGCGGTCAGTGCCGCAGACGACAAGGAGCCGGAAACAGAACTCGGAAAGAAGATGGCAAAGATGAATTCCGCCTGGCGGAAGGTTCGCCGTCAGGTTCCTGACGCGACCAAGAACGCAGATACGTTGAAGCAGCTCGCGATTGTCCAAGCCGCCGCAACCGAGTCATTGAAAGAGGAGCCCGCAAAGAAGGCGGATCTGCCCGCCGCTGAACAGGCCAAGTTCGTCGCCGACTACCAGGCGAAGATGAAGGAATTCATCACCGGCCTCGATTCGCTGGCAGCAGCGCTGACGGCCGGGAAAAACGACGAAGCTGTAAAGCTCCTCGAATCGATCGGCAAGGAGCAGAAAGCCGATCACAAGGAATTCCGTCGGCCAGAGAAGAAATAATCTCCTTCAGAAAACGAGACCTTTGCACGCCGCCAATTTTGGCGGCGTTTTTGTTTCAAGCGGCGGCGAGTGCGCCTTCGTGTTCGAGCAATCGGCGCTTGAGGTCTTCGCCAAAGGCGAAGCCGGTCAGCGTTCCATCAGCCCCGATCACACGATGACACGGGACGATCAGACAAATAGGATTCGTCGCGTTGGCCCGGCCGACCGCGCGTGACGCCTCGGGTTTGCCGAGTTCCGTCGCAACGCCGCCATAGGTGCGCGTTTCGCCGTAGGGGATCCGTTGCAGCGCACTCCAAACCTGATGTTGAAAGGTGGTCCCGCTGGCCGAAAGCCGAACGCTGAACTTTTTGCGCTGTCCGGAAAAGTATTCGCCGACCTCGCGACGAACGTCGGCCGCACGAGCCGCATCCCTCACGACTTCGTCGGGGGTGAATCGCTCGCTGAGTTCAGTGATGCCACCGAAAGCCGTGGCGATCACGGAGCCGTCGGGCGCAAGCGCGACGGAGAAGTCGCCGAGCGGCGTGGAAAAGGTGTCGTAGAATTGTCTCATAACGAGGGTCCGCGAACGAGACGCGGAGAATGAAAGGTTTCAGTGAAAATTGAGAGTTGGCCAACCGTCAGGATGGCATGGGCTGATTGAACTGCCACAGATGCGCCGTGGCGAGACTGCGATAAGGCGCGAACACCGCCATCAGTCGCCGCGTCGCGTCAACGTCGGGTCGCTGATCCAAATCCAGCAAGGATTGCAGACCGCTCGTTACGCCGGTGTCACCGAGCGGCACGCAGTCAGGCCGGCCGAGTGAACGCATCATCAAGTAGTTCACCGACCACGGACCAAGACCGTGCAGCGCGAGCAGGGTACGTTCGGCCCGCGTCGCTGACATTTCGCCCAGCGCCTCAAGGTCGAGTTCTCCGGACGCAACCCGCTTTGCAGCCGAGATCACATAGCTCGCTTTTTGCCGCGAGAACTTCAGCTCGAGCAGTTCCTCCGCGGACATCGCGGCGACGGCAGCCGGCGTGGGTCCCGCGTAAAGACCGCAGTCCAGGAGCGTGCCGGCGCTCTCTGTCAGTCGACGCTTCAGGACACACGCGAAGGCAAAGTTGATTTGCTGCCCGATGATCGACCACAGCAGGCCGTCAAAGACGGAGAGGGTGCGACTGATCCGCAGTTCCTCTCGGCCCGCCACCAGCCGGCCCAAGCCAAGCTTTCGGGCGAGTCGCGCGAAGGCCGCGGCGTCCTGATCCAGCCCGAGCAGTCCAACCACTTTTGCGTGGACGTCGGCAGCCATGGGCAGCGACGCGTCGGCTTCATTCGTGGTTGAACGACTCGGTTCTGGCGGCGTGAACTCTACGCCGATCTCCGTCGCCGAAAGCTTGAGGCAGAGGAGCGCCGGGCCGTCTCGGAGTTGGACGCCGGTCTGGTAAATGTCCCCGCTTAAGCGTTCGGTGACGCTGCTGGCGTCGCGACTGAGCGCGCGGCGCAAATAGCCGAGATGGAAACCGGCGGGAAGTTGAAGCGTAAATCGCCGCACCGTGGGGTCACGGAAAATACGATACGCGGCGGGAGTCAGTCCGTTAAGTGCCCGGAAATTTTCATGCAGGACGGACAGCGACTCAAAGCCAACGTCGAACGCGATTGCTGCCAGCGTCTGGTTGGTGGTGAGCAGTCGTTGCTTCGTGAGGTCAAGCCGGGCGCGGAGTAGCAGATCAGCCGGCGTGGTATGAAAATGCTGGCGGAATAATTCAAAGGCTCGCGTGGCGCCGAAACCCGATCGCTTGATGATCGCCCGGGCATCGCGAAAGGCGGAAGGCTGTTTACGGATTTCGGTGACCAGTCGTTCGATGATCTCGAGCACGGGGTCGGCTCCTTGGGCGAAATCATCTGGGTGACATTTTTTGCACGCTCGAAGACCGGCGGCACGAGCCGCGTCGCAGGTGGGGAAGAAACGGACGTTTTCTCGCTTGGGTTTCCGCGCCTTGCAGGAGGGCAGACAATAGATGCCGGTGGTGAGCACGCCGGTGAAAAACCGTCCATTGCACGTGGCGTCACCCGCCAGCACGCGTTCGTACATGCGGGCGGTGGAGAGGCGCGGCGGACGGGCGGGGGACATGACGACGTCAGAGTCAGACGAGCGGATAGGAGAGGCAATCATGGGTGAACGGGCGTCAAAGGTGCGTTGCGATAGGCCGAGACTCTAGCAGCTAACTCGCTTCGCGTCGTCCGGCTGGGTTCGGTGCAATTTTTGGCGAGCTCCGTTTTCTACCTACGACACCCATCGCCTATCTACCGATGGCACAGGTGAAAAACGCGGGTATTTTTTCGTATGAACCTCGTCGACACCATGCTCCGCAGCCATCCGCATGCGGATCTGCAACGTTCCAATCACTACACTGATGTCCTCAGTGCCCTCTCCCTCTGCGTGCAAATCTGCACCTCATGTGCGGACGCGTGTTTGGACGAAGGGGAGCATGTGACGAGACTGCGCCGGTGTATCCGGACGGACTTGG
>JBDSSD010000036.1:0-3214 GCA_039928945.1 Opitutus sp.
GACCAGCTTTTCGCCGGGGAAACGGTGGACAGCATATTCGAGCAGGCCAAGGCAGCCGAGTAGCCCGGCACCAGCGCGGCAACTCGATTTGTGCATTAGTCGCACCCGCACTTCTCCTCGCTGCGATGCAAAACGAACTTGATATCGGCCGCGACGTTTCCCGGCGTCTCGACGGTGCCGGGCTCGCCTACATGCTCACCGGCTCCATGGCGATGAACTACTATGCCCAGCCGCTCATGACCCGCGACATAGACCTCGTCGTCGCCCTCGCCGCGCGCGACGTGGATACCATCGTCCGCCTCTTTCACCCGGACTACTACGTCTCCCGCGAAGCCGTCAGCGATTCCATTGCCAGGGAATCGCTCTTCAACCTCATCCATCAGGAAAGCGTCATCAAAGTGGACTGCATCGTGCGCAAGGCCAGCCCGTATCGGCTGGCGGAATTCGAGCGCCGCCAGCGCATCCCCATCGAGGATTTCTCCACCTGGATCGCGAGCAAGGAAGACCTCATCATCCCGAACCTCCTTTGTGCGAAAGACTCGTATTCCGAGATGCAGCTCCGCGACGTGAGGAACCTCGCCTCCACCGGCTGCGACGAGGCCTACGTCGCGCACTGGACGCAGACGCTCGGACTCGCTACCCTCTGGGACGAATGCAAAGCGTGACCGACACCCCGCCCGAAATCGCCGAAATGGTCCGCGCCCGCCTGATGGCGCTGTCCGGCCCGGAGCGTTTCCTCATGGGCGTCCGCATGTGCGACGCCGCCCGTCGGATGGTTCTCGCGTCTCTGCCCGCCGGTTTGCCGGAGCCGGAGCGAAAGCGACTGCTGTTCGAGCGCTTTTACCAAGAGCCACTGCCGAGCATACCCGTTCCTTCCACCTCATGAAGACCACCGAAGACATCCGCAAATACGCCGGCGAACAGGGCTTGGCTGAAGAGGAGGCGATGGCTGCAACGGTTTACATGCTACCCAAAGTGCATTTCATCGGTTAGAATCCAAACATGATTACACGAGTTCATGTGAAGAACTTCCGCGGGATCGCAGACGAGACTGTAGATCTAAAGAAGTTGACGGTCCTTGTCGGCCGTAATGGCGCTGGAAAAAGCTCGTTTGTGGATGTCCTCCGATTCGTCCGCGATGCAGTCAGCGTAGGGCTTGATGACGGGATTGTGCATCGACATGGGATCATCGCCCTGCGCCGCTACGCACCAACGAAGCCATACGATGTAGAAATTGATCTTACCATCGAGACAAAAACATGGCAGGCGACTTATGGCTTTTGCGTGGGAAGCGGTAAGGAGGGGGAATATCGCGTGAAGCGGGAATATTGTGAGGCCAACGCCACTGATCGTCTCGGGCATCGGCCTGTGCATCGATTTGTACGAGAGGGGAATCGAATTGAGTGGTCGGGTTTAAAAATTCCTGGGGGTGCAGAAAGGTTCGGCGCGCTCGAGTCAGTTTCATTAGCGCTTCCATCATTGGCAATCTTTTCCCCCTTCTTCTCCCGTGCGCGGAGCTATCTGCGCGGAATGAATTTTTGCGCGATCTTCCCCAATACGCTGCGGGAACCACAAAAGCCGTCACCGATCAAGCAACTCACGGAGCATGGTGACAACCTAGCTTCAATATTGCGGCACCTTCGTGAGAGCAAGTGGTTCGGAGACTTGAAGAGCGCATTCAACAATGTGATTGGAGGAATCCAAGATTTGCGTATTCGTCAGATTGGCGGATTTCTGGTGACTGAACTTCAACATCAAATGGGAGGTGGAAATTCTGCGTGGTTCGACCTCTCTCAGGAATCTGACGGCACACTGCGTATTCTTGGCTTGCTTGTCGCTCTTTACCAGAACCCACGGAGCGGAGCATTCTTGGCGATTGAGGAACCTGAACTTACCTTACACCCAGGCGCGCTTGGCGTGTTGAGCGACGTGCTTTTAGAGGCGGCTACTAGAGGTCAGCTTCTAATTACTACGCAGAGTCCAGATTTAATTTCACGCTTTTCGGCCGATGACCTCCGAGTCGTTGAGCGAGAGGAGGGGATCACCTCAATCGGTGCTGTGGACGAAACACAACGCAAAGCAGTTGAAGATCAACTTTTCAGCGCGGGCGACCTGCTGCGAATCGAGGGTCTTCGACGTCAGCCCGTTCTAGCTCTCTGAGGGATGGGGTGCCTGGTTCCAATCGTCGAAGGAGACGGTGAAATTTCTGCTGTTCCGATTCTTCTGCGTCGATTTCTAGCAATAAGACAGCGATGGGATTTAGATATTGCGCGACCGAAAAACGCGCACGGCTGTGGAAACTTAACCAAGATGGGTGGATTGGAAAAATTCACCGAACTGGCCTTTCGAGAGCGTGGATGCTCGGGCGTGCTTATATTAATGGACGCCGACGAGGATGCGGATTGTCCGATGCACATGGCACAGAATTTTGCCAATCGAATTAAAAAGCACGGGGCACGACATCCAGTGGCGATAGTTTTCGCTCGACGCGAATACGAAGCATGGTTTCTCGCAAGCTTGGAAACAATCGCGGGTCAAGAAATTGGCGGACGACCTGGCCTTCCGGCTGGTCTTGTCTTTGACGGTGATGTCGAAGAGATCCGCGGCGTCAAAGGATGGCTCAGCCGACAGTTTCCTGGAAGCCGCATATACAAGGAAACCGAAGACCAAGCCCCCATGTCGGAACGCATAGACTTCGATTTAACCGCTAAGAAATCGCGATCTTTCCGAAGATTTTGCAACGCCGTAGACAGCCTGCTAAGTGCAATATCTACCGGTAAACCACAGGTTACTCCATCAGCGACGTCGTTGGCCGATTAGAAATGATCGATTCACCCATCCACCCCGGCGTCCGCATCGGCCATGTGCATCTGAAGGTGGCGGACTTGGAGCGGGCGATTGGGTTTTACCGGGATGTGCTGGGGTTTGAACTGACGCAGCGGATGGGGGCGCAGGCGGCGTTTCTTTCGGCGGGCGGGTATCATCATCACATCGGGCTCAATACGTGGGAGAGCGCGGGTGGGCGGGCACCGGCACCGGGGACGACGGGGCTGTATCACGTGGCGATCCTGTATCCGACGCGGGCGGAGCTGGGCGATGCGTTGCGGCGGCTGGTGGCGGCGGGCATCCCGCTCGATGGCGCGGCGGATCACGGCGTGAGCGAGGCGCTGTATCTGCGCGACCCGGACGACAACGGCGTGGAACTGTATTGGGA
>JBDSSD010000037.1:0-253602 GCA_039928945.1 Opitutus sp.
GTAGCCATGGACAAGATGACCGGCCGCCCACGCGGTTTCGCGTTCGTCACCATGGGCACCGCCGATGAGGCGAAGTCCGCAGCAGAAAAACTGAACGGCACCGATCTCGGTGGTCGCCAGCTCACCGTTAACGAAGCTCGTCCAAAAGAAGAGCGTCCAGGTGGCGGTTTCGGCGGCGGCGGCGGCGGTCGTGGCTTCGGCGGCGGCGGCGGCGGCGAACGTCGTGGCGGCTTCGGTGGTGGCGGCGGCCGCGATCGCGGCGAGCGCCGTTACTAATCGATTCGTTGTAACGAACTGATTTTCGAGGGACGGAGCTCCTTTGGGGCTCCGTCCTTTTTGTTTTCCCTTTCCCAACCGTGCGGGAGTCAGCGCGGTAGGTCGCACGTATTTGCGCGACTTGCCCGCCATGCGGGCGTGGCGCGACGAGCGCGCCACTTACAAGCTCTCGCACCTTATTTCATGCCTTTCAAAGCACTCAAACTTTCCGACTCGGTTTTCCGTGGCGTCCAAGCGGCCGGTTACACGGACCCAACTCCGATTCAGCTTCGCGCGATTCCTGTCGTTCTGGGCGGCGGTGACCTCATCGCCTCCGCGCAAACGGGCACCGGCAAGACCGCCGCGTTCGCCCTCCCGATCCTTTCACGACTTGGGGCCCATGGCCGCACTCGCGTCCTTGTACTCGAGCCCACTCGCGAACTCGCCGCTCAAGTCGAAACCGCTTTCCGCGATTTCGCGCGGTTCACGGATCTCCGTACGGTCGCCATCTTTGGCGGCGTGGGTTATGGTCACCAACGTACCGAGCTCAAGCGCGGCGTTGATATCATCGTCGCGACTCCCGGTCGCTTGATGGACTATCTGAAAGAGCGCACGCTGAGCTTGCAGGACATCAGCATTCTCGTGCTCGACGAAGTCGATCGCATGCTCGACATGGGCTTTCTGCCGGTCGTGAAAGACATCATCGCCCGCTGTCCTCGCGAGCGACAGACGTTGTTCTTCTCCGCCACCGTACCTCCGGAAATTGCGGCGGTTGCCTCCTTCGCTCTCCGCAATCCAGCCCGGGTTGAAGTCGGGGTGGCTCGCTCCGTCACCGCCTCCGTCAATCACGCCCTGTACCCTGTCGCAGCGGAACAGAAGTTCGAACTTCTAGAGGCCCTTCTCGCTAAAACCGACTTCGATAGCGTCCTCGTATTTTCCCGAACGAAACACGGCGCCGATAAGATCGCTCGTCGTTTGAAGGCGGCCAATCACTCCGTCGCCGTGCTGCACGCGAATCGGTCACAAAACCAGCGCATCGAGGCCCTTGCTGGGTTCAAATCCGGCAAGTACGAGGTCATGGTGGCAACCGATATCGCCGCCCGCGGTATTGATGTCGCCGGCGTGTCTCACGTTATCAACTACGACGTTCCGGAAAAACCTGAAGACTACGTCCATCGCATCGGGCGCACCGGTCGGGCGCAGGCGGTCGGTGACGCGTTCACGCTCGTTACACCGGAAAATGCGAACGACATCCGCGATATCCAGCGGTTTATCGGGGCAAAGATTCCCGAGTTGCGGCTCGAAGGCTTCAACTACCGGCCGATTGTCGCCCGCGCGGTCGAGGAGCAAAGTCAGCGCCCACGTGGAAGCTTACCTGGCCAGATCCGTCACAGCGGTAGCTTCAATCGCTTTCGGGGCCGACGCTAAGCCACCGAACGCCGGACTTGCTCCGGCTTTGATTTCAACGGGGCCCTCGTCATGGGGCCTCGTGCGGTTACGTCAACGGAGACCGAGACTTCGGTCGACGGCACCGCTTCGTGCTCGCTCGATCGACTCGATTGCCAAGAGTCTCGAGGTTCCGATGAAAGCTTCCGTCCCAACCCTTGAAGCCGTGGAACAGCATCTCACGGCCTTACGTGCGTGCGCGCGGTGCCCCGGCGTGCACCGGCCGGTGGTCGTGGGAAGACCCTCTGTCAGTCGTGTGATCCTCGTGGGGCAGGCACCAGGGGACAAAGAGCCAAAGTTTGGGCGGCCATTCGCATGGACGGCGGGGAAAACACTCTTCAAGTGGTTCTTCGAAGGTCTGGGATGGACGGAGGACGAGGTGCGTGACCGCATTTATTTCGCGGCGGTCTGCCGTTGCTTTCCCGGAAAACGGCCCGAGGGCGGTGACCGCGTTCCGGCGCCGCTTGAGATCACAAACTGCGGCGCATGGTTGGAGCGGGAATTCAATTTGCTGCAGCCATCGCTCGTTCTTCCCGTCGGCAAATTGGCGATCTCCCAGTTTCTTCCCATGGCACCGCTGAATGACGTCATCGGCCGGAGCTTTTCGGTGCAGTATCGGGGGCATTCGGTTGACTGCATCCCTCTGCCGCACCCGTCGGGTGCATCACCCTGGCATCGCATGGAACCGGGCAAGACGCTACTGCGCAAGGCCCTCACGCTCGTGGCGAAGCACGACGCGATTCGACACCGCTGATCACCTGAATCGACTCCGACAGAAAAAAAGTCCGTGTAATCCGCCAAAATCGCGGTAAATCCGTTTTGCATGAGTCGCCCCCTCCTCCGTCTGCTCTTCGTGTCGCTTCTCGTTTTCAGCGCACCCTTGCTTCAGGCCCAGCGCGAGCGCCTTTCCCCCGAAGAAATCGAAATCGTCGAAAAGAACTGGCCTGGCACCAAGAAGACCGGGACCGGAATACGCTACATCATGCAGCGCGAAGGCAACGGTCCGTCGCCCAAAGCCGGTGATCGAGTCGGCGTACTCTATATCGGGACACTGCTCAACGGGAAGAAATTCGATGCGAAACAAGACCCTGCTGATCCGCTCGTTTTTCGCGTTGGACGCGAAGAGGTGATTCCGGGTTGGGAGCAGATTCTCCCAATGATGAAGCTCAATGAGAAGCGGCTCGTGATCGTTCCGGGCAGCCTCGCTTACGGGAGCCATGGCCGACCACCTCTGATCGGACGCGACGCCACCCTTGTTTTCGAGATGGAGCTGGTGAATATCAACCCGTAACAGGCGCAGGCTGGTTCCACAGATTATCGAAGGTGTAGAGGGCGAGTCCGGCCCAGATAAACAGAAATGCGGACGCTTGCGCCGGAGAAAATTCTTCCGCGTACAACCAAACGCCTAGCGCGAACTGGACCGTCGGAGCGATATATTGCAGCAGGCCCAAGGTCGTGAACCGGATCCGCCGAGCGCCATAGGCAAAGAGCAGCAGCGGCACGGCCGTTACGATGCCGGCGCAAAGCAAGAGGACGTGCGAAGACGCGCTGACATGGCCGAGCGCCCCCGTTCCTTCCATTTGCCGCCAGATCACGTACCCCAAAGCGAACGGAGAGAGTAGTAACGTTTCCAGTCCAAGGCCCACCAACGGACCCAAAGTCGATTGTTTCCGGAGCAGACCGTAAGCGCCAAACGTCGCGGCCAAGGCGATCGCAATCCACGGAGGCCGGCCGACGCGAACGATGATCAGCGCGACACCAATCGCAGCGCACCCAATCGCGATCCACTGCGCCAGCCGTAGGTCTTCCTTGAGTACAAAACGGCCCAATGCGACATTCACCAACGGGACAAGAAAGTAGCCGAGGCTCGCCTCGAGCACGTGCCCGTGGTTGACGGCCCAGATGAACACCAGCCAGTTCAACGTGAGCAGGACCCCACTCCCTGCGTGCCACGCCAGCGCAGCACGCGATCTCAATGCCTTCGTGAAGTCAGGCCAGGTCTGGCCAAGAACCATGACGCCCAGTACGAAGAGCAAGGACGAGAGGTGGCGATGGGCGATCAATTCAACCGCATCGATGTTGGATAGCCGCTTCCAAAACAGCGGAAACAATCCCCACGCCAAATAGCAGGTCGCGGCCGCAAAGGCGCCGCGTCGAGCATCAGAACTTGAGAGGGCAGCCGACATGCTCGGCCGAACATCAAGCGACTTTAACGAGGGTCAACCGCTCAACCCCTGCGCTCGTCGTATTTACGCCCCGCTGTCGGTGCGTCGAATCAATCACTTTTTCGGCGGCTTTACGTAGGGATACCGTTCGCGGAACTCGGTGTCGGCCTGACTTCGGGCCGTAAGCGCATCCGTCCCTTTCGCGACCAGTTCTGCCACGCGATGGTCAACCCAGCGTTGCCGAAACTCGCCCTCCACCTCCGAGGCGATTGCAGGGTTCTCCTTCGGCTTCTTGGACTTCCGCAACAGATTACAACCGCCTCCCGCGACGGCTATGGCCGCGGCAAGGCAAAAAAGGAGCAAAGACTTCAGCTTCATATAAGTGAACCGATGAAAGTGGAGCGTCGTGCTGGTGACCGCGAGTGAATCTTTTTGGTTTCCGGCATTATGCGAACCTGCCATCTTTTATCCATGAGCGACGAACTCCCGCCTCCTTCGCTTCGCCTCAAGCCGCGTGCCCGGCCCGAGGCAGATCCCGCTGTATCCGGAGCGTCGACTCAAGTGCCGCCAGCGGCGCCCATTGCTGATGCAGCCGTCGTCGAAGCCGAAGCGCCACGACTTAGACTCCGGCCCAAGTTGGACCTTTCGGACGCGACCGCCGAGACAAACGTCGTCGCTGCATCCGCTGAGCAATCGCTGAAACCAGCCTCCCCGTTTACGTTGCAGCCTCGTCCGGCCCCAGACTCTCCGGCATTGGCGCCGGCGCCGAAAACTATCGAAGCTCCGCCCGCCGCGGCGGCACGCCCCGTCCTTTTTAGAGATGCCGAACCGGAAACTCCGGTGGCTCCTGAGCCTGCGAAATTCAAGCTGAAGGAAAAAACGCCCAGTCCGGTTGCATCGGTCGTAGCAGAGCCGCCGTTAATTTCCGCTGCCGTTCCGCCAACCAGCGAATCGTCGACTCGTCCGGCCACCATCCCTCCTTATCCGGCCGTTGCAGCGCCCACCCCTCCCAAGCTCAAGGTGGCATTGCCTCCACCCGTCCCGAAGCTCAACGTAAAGCTCCCAGCGGACGAAATCAGCGGAGGAAGATCCGGGCGTCGTTTTCCGGCGGGACTACTGTATACGCTGGCGGTCCTTCTCCTCGCAGGATCGTACATCGGCTATCGGAAATACCGACCTGCAGCGGCTACAGCTACCGCTCCGGCTCCGGACGCAAAACCGGCGACCGTCGCCAAACCTGTTGCCACGGCGCCGGCACCCGAAACAGCCCCGGCCCCAAGACCCTCTACCCCATCAGCGACGCTCAACGAGATTTCCGCTATCCCGGCACGGGCGATTGCGAAGGCCAAAGCAACCATCGCCGCGGCGGAGGAAAACGAACAGGGCCGCGTTGAAGAAGCCACGAACGGTGAGATGACCACGGTCCGAAGGCCTCGCCCACCGGCAGCTCCGAAGCCCACTCCGCCCGCCACCTCTACGACTCAACTCGCGCCGGGTTTGACTGCGACCACCACGGCAGAGGTCGCTGGCGATGCCACGCCTGCATTCCGCAATTGGGTGGCTCAGGCGAGAATCAGCGGCGTGTTCAAGGGCACCCCACCACGCGTGTTAATCAATGGACGCACCACCAGCGCAGGCCAGATGGTCGACGAACTCCTCGAAATCACCTTCGACGGAATCGACCCGCTTGGAAAATCACTCATATTTCGCGACCGCAGCGGCGCCACCGTTCTGCGAAAATTCTGAGTCGCCTCGTATTTAAGTTTTCAGCACGGCATCTCGGATTCGGTGGATCAACACGGGCTCGGTCAGGATACCGAGGACCCCGTTGACCACGAATTGAATGCCGATGCAGAGGATGAGAAAACCCATCACTTTCGTGAGGGCGTTCATTCCATTGATGCCGATGACGTGCACCACCCGGTCCGATAGGCGCAGGGTCACGTAGCTGATAATTGCCACCAGCAGGATGCCCAGGATGATGGCGATGTAGTCGATCACACCCGTGGCCAACGAGGTGAATCCAACGGTCACCGCGATCGCGCCCGGTCCGCTCATCATCGGCATCGCCAGGGGTGAAAATGCGACGTCCCGCTTCGCCCGCGCGGCTTCATTGGCCCGCTCTTCTTCTGCCGCGAGCCGCGGTGGGCCCATCAACATACTCGATCCAATCCCAGCCACGAGCAGCCCGCCAGCGATGCGCAATCCCGGGATGGAAATGCCAAAGAAACCCATGATGAATGTCCCACCGACGAGAAAGCTCACCAGAATAATGACCATGTAAATACAGGCCATCCGCAGCTGTTGCATGCGGCGCTCCCGCGAGTCTCCTTCCGTGATGGCGAGAAATGTGGGCGCGATCGCCAATGGATTGATGAGCGGAAGCAACGCGATGACCGTGCCCAAAATCAGTTCCCAGAAGTGGCCCGCGTTCGAGATCATCGGCTGATATTTTTCGAAAGTGGTCGGAGCGAAACTACGCTCACCAAACTTCCACGGGCCCTTTGGGGACGGGGATTGAAGTCCGGTCCAAAGCATTCGCATCCCCTGTTCGCATGAAGGACGAGACCAGCGGCGCCGGCGCGTATTTGGCCAACAGTTCGCCCTGTTCGTCGCAGAACATCGTCCGCCACGACAGGAACTCATTTAACGCAGCCTCAAAGTCCGCGCGCGAATTGATCGTGATGATACGTTGCTTGAAGGGTTTCGCCGGGCCAAATCGCTTGGCATACCAAGGAGCAACTTTCCGGAAAAGTTTGGCCCCGTTCAGTTCTCCATAGAACTCGCAGTACCGCTCGAAATGTCGACGCATGACGCGTACCCGTTCGTTGAAGTCCGGCTCCGGCAGCAACTGCCCGGTCCGCAAAAAATGATCGGTCCGGCGGAAGATCCAAGGGTCGTAGAACGCACCACGACCGATGCTCACTCCGGTGCAACCTGTCTCGGTCAGCATGTGCTTCGCGCCTTCCGGCGTGGTCACATCGCCATTCCCAATCACCGGAATCGACCTCACCGCATCCGCCACGCGCCGGATCCCGTCCAGGTTCACCATTCCTGAAAAGCCCTGAGCTCGCGTCCGGCCGTGAACAAAAATCGCGGCGACTCCGGCTTCTTCGAGCACCTGGGCCAGATCGGGCGCCGTCAGGTTATCTTCGTCCCAGCCTAATCGCATCTTTGCCGTCACCGGAATCTTTACGGCTGCGACCATTCCGCGCACCAACGCCGCCGTTTGCACCAACTGCGTCATCATGGCGGAACCGCCACCGATCTCCACGACTTTGCGAACCGGGCACCCCATGTTGATATCCACGGACTGAGCGCCCAAGTCTTCGCACATCTTGGCCGCGTCACGCATTTCGCTCGGCACGCTGCCAAACAGTTGAATCGCCATCGGCTGATCGCCCGGCGAACTGGCCGCCAGTTTGAGCGCCGTGGGATTGCGCTCCAAAAGTGAACGGGCGTTGACCAAATCCGTCGTTACCCAACCCAGTCCGCCCAATTCCCGCAACGTGAGCCGAAACGGGAGGTTCGTGTACCCCGCCAGCGGCGAAAGGCACAGATTAGATGAAAGTTGGTAAGGTCCGAGGCGCACTGGGAAGCGACATTGCCCGCGATTGGACCAACCACAAGTCGCGGCACTTCCGGCATAGTGGCGAAACCGTGTAAAACATTGGCGAAAACCACCATGTCGGCGTTCCTTTTGTTCCCATGCGTTGACCATGGAAAGCCGAACAACGAGACCTCCTCTCCGCAGGTTTTGCGGCGCCTCCAACCCATGTACCCGCACACCACGAGACGAGATTCCAAAGGCCCGATCAGCGCATGAGCGACGCCAAACGCATTCTCCTCGCCGAGGACAGTCCACAGGATGTTGAAATGACGTTGGAAGCGCTCTCCCAGCACAACCTCATCAACGAGATTGTCGTCGTGAATGATGGTGAGCAGGCCCTCGATTATCTTTTTTCCCGAGGACGGTTTTCTGGCCGGGCTCCCGGCAACCCCGTTTTGGTCCTGCTCGACTTGAAAATGCCCAAGGTCGACGGCCTGGAAGTCCTCAAAACGATTAAATCAGCCGACCATTTGCGCACTACTCCCGTTGTGATGCTCACCTCGTCGCGCGAAGAACAGGACATCGTCCGCAGTTACCAACTCGGCATCAACGCCTACGTGGTTAAGCCGGTCGATTTTACGTCATTCATCGAGGCGGTGAAACAGCTGGGGGCCTTCTGGGCCATTCACAACGAGCCGCCTCCATCTCAAATCCCGACCCCATGAATTTCTCTGCCGGCTCTACTCCCGTTCCCCCTTCACCTCCCGTGCGCGTTCTCCATTTGGAAGATTCCGAACCCGACGCCGAACTCGTCGCAATGAAGCTCGCTCACGAGTATCCGGAATGCCGAATTCAGCATGCGGCGTCGCGTCAGCAGTATGAAAATGCCCTGGCTGGAGGCGACTTCGACCTGATCCTGTCGGACTACACATTACACGGTTATGACGGCTTATCCGCCCTCCAACTGGCGCGGACTCAATGCCCGGCGAAGCCATTTATCTTTCTGTCCGGAACGATCGGCGAAGAGCGCGCGATCGAAGCGCTAAAAAGTGGCGCCACCGACTACGTGATCAAGGATCGCCAATCCCGGCTGGTTCCAGCCATGCGCCAGGCGGTGGCTCGCGCCGAGGAAGACCAACGGTTCCGCCAGGCAGAAGAAGCGCTCCAACAAAATCGGGAGCGGTTTCGCCAGATCTCCGAAAACGTCGCGGATTTAATCCTGATGGTCGACCTCTCCGGGGTTACCGTGTATTGCAATCCCGCGTACGCGGCGACCATCGATCCCCAATCAGATCCGGTGGGCCGCGAAATGTTTCTCGACGTGCACGCTGAGGACCGGGAAGCGGTGCGGCAGCTGTTTGACGCAACGATCCACACAGGAGTGGCCGGTCGAGCCGAATACCGTCTTGTCCGTTCGGACAAGACCGTCCGGCACGTTGAGGCGCAAAACAGCGTGGTCCGCGATTCTGCGGGCCTGACCACTCAAGTTCTGGTGGTCGCTCGCGACGTCACCGATCGGCGCGCCGCCGACGAGCGAATCCGACAACAGGCCGACCTGCTGAACCGCGCCCAGGATGCGATCCTCATGCGCGACATGGAGGACCGGATCACCTACTGGAATCACAGCGCCGTGCGCATTTACGGTTGGACGGCCGAGCAGGCGCAGGGGCGAGAAGCGACCGGGCTCTGGAACGAAGACCCGGCCCAAGTTGAAATCGCCCGACACGCCACGCTTTTCTACGGCGAATGGACGGGGGAGATGCGCCAGCAATCACGCAATGGCACGGATCTGATCATGCAAAGCCGCTGGAGCCTGGTTCAGGGCAAGGATGGATCCGCTGCCGGATTCCTCGTGATCAACACGGACATCGCCGAGAAGAAACGTCTCGAAGCCCAGTTCCTTCGCGTCCAGCGAACCGAGAGCATCGGACTGCTAGCCGGTGGCATCGCTCACGATATCAACAACACCTTGGTTCCCATCATGGCCGCGACCGACATGTTGGAATCGGTGGTGTCTGATGCGGACGGTAAACAATACGTAGGCGCGATTCGCAGCAGCGCGCAGCATGGTGCAGCTCTCGTCCGCCAGCTTCTGGCCTTCGCGCGCGGAGCTGTGGGACAGCACACCGAGTTGAAACTTCAGCCGTTGCTGCAGGATTTCGTCGGCTTCGTTGCTCAAACGTTTCCGCGCGGCGTCGAACTCACGCTCGAGTCACCCCAACAACCTTGGGCGGTACGCGGCGACGCGACGCAACTGAAACAGGTGTTGATCAACCTGTGTCTCAACGCCCGTGATGCCATGCCGAATGGCGGGCGCATCGCCATTCGTCTCGAGAACCAGCAGCTCGACGAGGTTGCCGCCAAATCTCTCCGCGAAGTGAAGCCGGGAGCGCACGTCGTTCTCCTCGTTTCCGACAACGGGTCCGGAATGCCAGCAGCGGTCCTCGACAAGATTTTCGATCCGTTCTTTACCACGAAGGAACTGGGTAAAGGCACGGGCTTGGGCCTCGCGGCTGTCCGTGGCATCGTCAAAGGCCACAACGGCACCATCGCGGTTGAAAGCACCCCCGGCAAAGGCACCACCTTTCGCATTTACCTGCCCGCTTCGATTCCCGTCGCTGCCCTCGCATCGCCGAACACGCCGGCAAAGGCGAAAGCGGCCGGAACCGGTGAATGCATCTTGCTGGTCGATGACGAACCCGCCGTTCGCAATATTCTCACCGCACTCCTCACCACGAGCGGCTATCGGGTCGTCAAAGCCTGCTCGGGCTCAGAAGCGCTCGCGGTCTTTGCCCGACAAGGGGACGAGTTCGCTCTGGTGCTGACGGACGTCATGATGGCGGACGGGGATGGATTCAGCCTGGTTTCGGAGCTGAGAAACCAGAAGGTGCAAATTCCATTGTTGATGATGAGCGGTCTCGCCGGCGGGGGACAGTTCGAGGAAAAAGCCAAACGCTTCGGCGTCACCCTTCTCTCAAAGCCTATCACTCGCGACGCACTTCTCACCGCGGTAACGAGCGCACTCGCCTCACGCGCTGCATGAGACCGCTCGCGCTTTCGCACGCCTGTTTGACCGGCTAAACGACTTCCACCGCTCGCTTCATTCGCTGCAGGCCTTCCTGCAGCGTTGCACGCGGGCAGCCAAAGTTCAGTCGAACGTGCCGTCCTTTTGGCGAGGCGAAGTATGCACCGTCGCTCAATCCGACCCCATGCTTTTCAAAGTGCGCGGCCGGGTCGGCTAAACCGAGTTTCGCGACGTTCATCCAAGCGAGGTAAGTGGCTTCAATCGGAGCTTCGATCTGCACACCCGGAAGCTCCCGCGCCACGAACTCTGAAACCAGATCGCGATTTCCGCGCAGGTATTCGAGCAACGCCTGCCGCCACGGCTCTCCGTCACGATAAGCCGCTTCGCAAGCCGCGTAGCCGAGAGAATTCACCTCCGCTACAATCCCTGCCGTCGCTCGTACGAACGTGCTCCGCAGCGTCGGATCAGGAATTATTGCGAGCGACGTCCCCAGTCCGGGAATGTTATAGGTTTTGCTCGGCGCCAAAAGCGTGATCGTTCGCCGGGACAGTGCTTCGTCCAGCGATGCGGTCGCGATATGATCCAGCGCGCGATCAAGGATGAGGTCACCATGGATCTCGTCGGAACACAGGATCAGGTTGTGCCGTAGACAGAACTCGCCGAGTTGCACGAGTTCCTCGCGCCGCCACACCCGCCCCAGCGGATTGTGCGGATTGCAGAGAAAGAAGAGTTTCGTGCGTGGCGTGACCGCACGCTCCAGCGCGTCCCAGTCGATCACCCAACGACCGGCCCCACCGTTCGCGGCGGGGTCATCCGATGCTTGCAGAACCCACGGGACGTGTACCGCGACGCGGCCGCTGTTGCGCGGACCCGTCATGAAAGGCGGATACACCGGGGTGAGCGTGAGAACCTCATCCCCCGGTTCAGCAAACGCCTGAGCAGTGACATTCAAGCCGACGACCAATCCCGGAAGCCACACGATCCAAGCCGGATCGATCCGCCAGCCATAACGCCGAAAAATGACCTCTACCACCGCGTCGGTGGTTGATTTCACCGGCCGGGCGTAGCCGAAAATTCCGTGGTCCACGCGACTCCGCAGCGCATCGAGAATCACCGAAGGCACGGTGAAATCCATATCGGCCACCCACATGGGCAGCACGTCGCGGCCCGCGTACTTCTGCCATTTTTGCGAGTCGGTGCCGACTCGCGTCGGTGGATGATCAAAATCAAACGTCATGGACGTCGCGCACTGGAATAGACGCGCGCCTCGTCCGCAATCCAAACTCGCGCAGTGCGCAAGCACAGTGCTTCACAATATCGACGGATCGAAGCTCCGCCGACTCTATCGTGGCGGCAGCCCGTCCAAGATTTCCGAAATCATCCCTGATTTTTTCGCGGGTCGAACCGCGAGATGCTGGCGAGCTTTTGCCAGAGCTCGCGCTGCTCCGGAGAAACCTCATCAGGAACCACCACGCGAACCGTGACGTAGAGATCGCCTCGTTCGCCGTCCGCTTTGACCGGAAGTCCTTGTCCTTTTACCCGGAACTGCTGGCCGGCATGGGTGTTCGCGGGAATCCGCAGCTTCACCTGGCCTGAAAGCGTGGGGACCATGATTTGAGCGCCCAGGACGGCCTCCCACGGGCTGACGTCTAATTCGTGATACAGATCGACCCCCCGCACATCGAAGTCCGGGTGAGCTTCCAAACGCACTCGCAAATAGAGATCGCCGGCTTCCGCTCCACCGATACCTGAACCGCCTTTTCCGCGCACGCGGATGCGTCGGCCGGCTTGAGCTCCTGGAGGAATGCGGACCTGGAAGGTTTCCGTGTCGTGCTCGCCACTGTTTGGATCCGCGCGCTGCAACGAAATGGTCCGCATGGATCCGTGCAATGCCTCGCCGAGTGTGACGAGAATATCGCCCTCGATGTCCTGACCTCGGACCGCATACGCGCGGTCGTCGTTTGCACCCCCACGCTGCCGCGCCTGGCGAAACAAATCGTCAACGTCCGCGCTACGACTGTTCGTTCCAAAGAACTGCTCGAAGAAGTCGCTGAATCCAGTGCCCCCAAAGTGATACTCCTCCTGCGGTGCGCGTTGAGCGCCGCTCCACGATCGGCCGGTGCCGGGCGGTGGTGCGTGGCCAGGCTCGCCCGCCTGCCAATTCGGACCGAGCTCATCGTATTTCTTCCGTTTTACCGGGTCGCTCAGGACTTCGTTGGCTTCGTTGATTTCCTTAAACTTCGCCTCCGCCGTCTTTTTGTCCTTCGCCACGTCGGGATGGTACTGACGCGCAAGTTTACGGAACGCCTTCTTGATCTCGTCATCAGAGGCCTCGCGCGAGATTCCGAGAACAGAGTAATAGTCTTTGAACTGAACGGCCATGGTAGTGGAAGCTAAGTGCGGATCATCAGTGCCTGACGACCGCAGTTCGAGCATCATGAACGTCCGCTGGAGGAGTGCAAAAGCGATCGGCGGCTAATCGGACTCTCCTCTCGGGCTCGGGTTTTTGAGGCCACCGACCCAACCCCGCGGCAATCCTTCGTTCGTTCCGTGCCCCATCGTTCGGTCATCGTCCGCGAGTGTTTACTGCGCAGATTTTTCTCACGTGGGACAAAGCAATCCGCGACGTTGTTGCTCAGTGTCCTCGCCGGCTCGACATCAACTTATTGAATTCATTTCGGTTACGCACGGGGAACGAGTCGGCATCCGGGCTGCATAACCGGGGAAGATCACTCGGGCTCGTCAGGAGCCCACTTCACCTAAACATCATTCCAGAACAAAAGACCAAATCATGAGACTCGTACGTTACACCTATCCAACCCTCCGCAGCCCTGTATCAGCTTTGGGCAGCTTCTCCCGGTCTCCTTGGTCGGGACTTGAAAGCGAAATCGATCGCTTGTTCGAAACCGCGCTTGGCGGCTTGACCGAGGGTTCTTCCACGACCCGGTTTCCCGTCGATATCTACGAAGACAAGGAGAACACCTATGTCCGCGCAGAACTCCCCGGCGTGAGTCGCGACGACATCAATGTCGAAATGGTCGAGGACTACCTGACGATTTCGGCGTCACGAAAGACCGCCGCTGCAAAAGAAGACGGGCAGCCGGAACAGAGTCTCTCGTTCAGCCGCTCCGTGACCATCCCTGAGCAGGTCCAGTCAGAGAAAGTTTCCGCCGCCTACGAAAACGGCGTGCTCACGGTGACTCTGCCCAAGCGCGAAGAAGCGAAGCCGAAGAAGGTTTCGGTCTCCGTTCGCTAACTCTCATCCAATTCCAAACCAACCCTGAAGAATTTTCCCATGTCACTTCTCAATCCACAAAGTTCAACGATCAATCGCTCCTCGCGCTCAGAGAGCTCAAACGCGGCCAATCTCGGTCCCACGGTCAAGCCGCTGTACGAAGTGAAGGAGACGGATGATGCCTACGGCCTCACCGTTTACCTGCCCGGCGTCAGCAAAGAGAACTTGGAAATCACCGCAGAAGCGGGCGAGCTTCGGATCGTCGGTCGACGCGCGTGGCAGCAGCCAGAAGGCTGGACCGCGCTCTACCGCGAATCCGCCAATGCGTCCTACGCTCTGTCGCTCAGTCATGACAACTCGCTCGACGTCGACGCGATCGCCGCCGAGCTGCGTGACGGAGTTCTCCGCGTGTCCTTGCCGAAAGCAGAGGCCCTCAAGCCTCGGAAGATCGCCGTCAGCTAACCAAAACCTGCTGCGTGGCCGAGCGCCACGCAGTTCAACGAAACGCCGGAGCCGCAAGTCGGTTCCGGCGTTTTTCGTGTCCCCATTCTCCATTCCACCCCCGGGCGCTTCTGCGAAGTGCCTTACTGCGCGTCCGGTTTCTTTTTGATCAGCAATGAGAGAACGATCGAAAGCGTAAGGACGACGGCAATCACCCCGAGCGAAACACGCGTCGAGATATCGATCCAGACATCGGTCAGCATTTTGACGCCGATGAAGCAGAGAATAACCGCGAGACCCAGTTTCAAAAACCGGAATAGCTGCATGATTCCGTTGAGCGCAAAGTACAGTGATCGAAGCCCAAGGATCGCGAAGATGTTCGAGGTCAGCGCCACGAATCCATCTTTTGTGATCGCGAGCACCGCGGGCAGCGAATCCAGGGCGAACACGACGTCGGTTGTTTCGACCACCAACAACACAATGAACAGCGGAGTGGCCGCCATGCGCCCCTGGTGACGGGTAAAAAAGTGGCCGTGTTCGTTGCGCGGAGCGACCGGGTAAAATTTCCGGAAAGCGCGCACGAGCGGGTTGTGATCCGGGTTAACGTCAACGTCTCCGGATCCGGGCAGCGCCATCTTCACGCCCGTGTACACGAGGAACGCGCCGAAAAGATAAAGCACCCAGTGGAATCGTTCGATCACACTGACGCCGACGAGAATAAAAACCGCCCGCATCAAAACCGCTCCGATAATCCCCCAGAACAGTACCCGGTGTTGCCAGCGCGCCGGTACTTTGAAGTACGCAAAGATGAGGATGAAAACAAAAACATTATCGATGCTCAGGCAGAGCTCGATCAGATAGGCCGCAAGAAACTGCTGCCCCAACTCGGCGCCGCGCGTGTACCAGACGACGCCGTTGAAGGCCATCGCGAGCGCAAACCAAACGCCGCACCACGCAAGCGCCTCCTTCATTTTTACCTCGTGCGACTCCCGCTGGAAAACTCCCAAGTCCAGCGCGAGCATGCACGCAATGAAAACGAAAAATGCGACCCAAGCCCACGCTGGGAGACCATCCGCAAGGGCCAAGAGAGTGCCGGTCGACATCGAGCAGAGCGTGTTCAATGCGGCGTTGTTTTCGCAAGCGGTGAGTTTCGCGATGGAAATGAGGTCATCGCCTTCCACTCGCATGCCGCCCGAGCCCTCCGGGTAACACTTTGACTTGCCGCCGGGCGGGACTTTAGTTCGCGCCGATTATGAAAAGGTACCTGACCCTCGTTTGCTGCGCCTTGGCTTTCGTGACGACCGCGCCTGCAATCCTCGCGCAGGCGGGGTCAGAATCGGCTGCCTCAACAGCCCCGCACACGGAAGCGGAAATCAACACGCAGGCGGCGGCCGCGGTTGCAGCCGGGAAGGCCCACCCGGTTCAGTCACCTGATTTTCTCGAACAGCTGGTCGATGCAGTCCTGGACATCTTCAATGTGCGCAGCACCGGGAACACAGTGACTCACTACGCGATCGCCGCGATGCTGCTCGTGGTGGCGTTGCTGGCGCGCCGAATCGTCACTATGGTGCTTTTCCCGTTCCTCCAAAAGTTGGCCTCGAAGACGCGAAGCACGCTGGACGACAAAATGTTTCCGGCGCTTGAATCGCCCGTCGCGGCGTTTGTCATGCTGGTCGGAATATTTTCTGCACTCGCGGTGCTGAAGCTGCCTCCGGCCAGCGATGACGCAATCCGGTCCGGTTCACGAGTGGCTTTCACGCTCGTGGTGTTTTGGGGCATGTGGCGGGCACTCTCCGCGTTGCTCGCGCAAGCGACCGAAGTCGCTCAGCACCGCAAGCTCGGAATCGCGGCCTTCATGCCGTGGATCAAAAAGTCCCTGATGACGGTGTTCATCGTCCTGGGCGTACTGCTCACGATTCAGAGTTTGGGCTACGACGTGAAAGCGATTCTCGCCGGCCTGGGTATCGGCGGCTTGGCGTTTGCCCTCGCCGCTCAAGACACCCTGGCGAATGTTTTCGGCGCCATCGTCGTCGCGGTGGATCAGCCCTTCCGCTTGGGAGAAACGGTCCGCATCCAAAACAATGTAGGCGCCGTTGAAGATATCGGCCTTCGCTCCACCCGCGTCCGTTTGGTGGATAAATCACTGATGGTGATCCCGAACAAAATCGTCGCCGCCGAGACGATCACCAATCTTTCCCGCTTTGTCCGACGCCGCTTTGAGCAGGTGATCGGGCTGACGTACGATACGACGCCCGAGCAACTCACCTCGATCGTCGAAGAGATTCGGCAGATTGTGACCACACAGCCTGAGGTTGATGCGCCTGGGGTGTTGGTTTTCTTTCGCGATTTCAGCGCGTCTTCACTGGATATTTGGATGGTCTACGAATGTCCCAATCCGGACTTCGGAAAGGCGATGCAGGTCAAACAACGTATCAATCTCTTAATCATGCGTGCGATCGAGGCTCGCGGCCTCTCCTTCGCCTTCCCGAGCCAAACCCTCTATCTCGAAGGGGACGCTGTGCAGAAAATCGCGAGTCGAAACGATACGTCGCAGCTCGACGGCAACGTGCCACCCGCTCCTCAGTCCAGAGTCTGACGGTACCGCTTCACGCCGATGGTCATCGCAACCATCACAAAAAGCAGGAGCGGCCAGAGGTGAGGAGTAATCTCGGCCAAGCCATTTCCTTTCAGAAGGATCCCTCGCACGATGCGGAGGAAGTGGGTGTTGGGAAGGCATGAGCCGATCCATTGAGCCCACGGGGGCATGCCGCGAAACGGGAACATGAAGCCCGACAGCAAAATCGACGGCAGGAAAAAGAAAAATGCCATCTGCACCGCTTGCAGTTGATTGCTGGCCAGCGTGGAAAACGTGATGCCCACCGCGAGATTCGCCGCGATGAAAAGCAGAGACACGGCGTAGAGCAGCGGCAGGCTGCCGACGAGCGGAACGCCGAACAGATATCGCGCCGCGATCAGGATCAGCGAAACCTGGATGTACCCGACCGCGATGTAAGGGAGAATTTTTCCGAGCATCACCTCGAGCGGACGCACCGGTGTCGCGAGCAAATTTTCCATCGTGCCCCGCTCCCGCTCCCGCGTGATCGCCAAGGCGGTGATCACCACCATCGTCATCGTCAACACCACACCCATCAATCCCGGCACCACATTGTACTGCGTGATGTTCTCGGGATTGTAATGCGCGTGAACGCGGAAATCGATCGGCGCCGCCTTCGCGCGAAGTCGAGTCAAGGGACCCGTCAAATCCCGATTGAGCACGGTCGCGGCAATCGCTCGCAACGCCGATAGTGCCGGGCCTGTCGCTGCCGGATCTGTAGCATCGGCTTCGACCAGGACGGCCGGTTGCTCACCGCGAAGCAGTCGGCGCGAAAAGTCTTCGGGAATGTTGATGACGAACTGCACGTCGCCGAGTTCCAGCCAACGCTGCGCGTCCGCCTCCGATTCCGCTTCACGGACGAGCGCGAAATAGTCGCTGTTGCGCAAAGCCGCCACCAGCGTCCGCGCGAACGGCCCCTGATCAGCCATGCGGATCGCGGTCGGCAGATGGCGCGGATCAGAGTTGATGGCGAAACCGAACAGCAGGAGCTGCATCAACGGGATGCCGACCATCATTCCAAACGTCACGCGATCGCGTTTCATCTGGATGAACTCCTTGAGCACAATGGCCCAGAGGCGGTGGAACGTGAACCGTTTCATCCGAAATTGTCCTTCGACTGATCCATCAGGCTGATGAACACATCCTCAAGCCCGGAGCGGATGAGCGTCCACTGGTGTTGCGCATCGCGTAGCGGCTTGAGCGAATTTTCCATCCGCGCCGCGTCGCGGCCACTGACGTGAAGTGTATTACCAAAAGCAACGACCTGCTCGATCCCGTCCTTTCCGCGCACCCTTGCGGCGAGAGAGTGAAGATCAGGTCCCGTCACGGACCACGTCACTACTTTCGCGGCGGTGAGCACTTCGTCCAGCGTGCCATGGGTCAAAAGTTTCCCGTACGCGAGATACGCGAGACGGTGGCAGCGCTCCGCTTCGTCCATGTAGTGCGTCGTGATCAGCACGGTCAGACCTTTCACGGCCAACTGATGAATCTCGTCCCAGAAATCCCGGCGCGCTTTCGGATCCACCCCGGCAGTCGGCTCATCCAGCAGCAGAAGCTGCGGCGAATGAATCAGACACGCCGCCAGTGCGAGGCGTTGTTTCCAACCACCCGAGAGCTGGCCCGCGAGTTGCGTGCTACGGTTCTGCAACCCGAGCCGCTCCAGGCTTTGATCGACCGCCGCCCGGCGATCGGGCACGTCATATAGCCGCGCCACAAAATCGAGGTTCTCCCGAATGCTGAGATCCTCGTAATAGCTGAAACGTTGCGTCATGTAGCCGACGTGCCGCTTGATATCCGCTTGCTGGGTACGAACGTTGTAGCCCAGGCACGTGCCATCGCCGGCATCAGGAGTCAGCAAGCCGCAGAGCATCCGGATGAACGTGGTCTTGCCCGAGCCGTTTGGTCCTAAAAAGCCATAGATTTCGCCCCGGCGAACGGTCAGCGAGATGCCATCGACCACGGTCTTGGTGCCGAATCGCTTCGTGATTCCAGCCACGTCGATGGCGAGTTCCGTTGAGGCCATGCGAGAAGACGACGGGCCGTCGTCGTTACCGACCCACATCAACGGGCTGGCCCGGATGCAGGTCGCGAGCCTCTGCGGGAGGCAGAGTCGCCTCGACCATGAAGACGAGTTTTGATCGATTCTCCCGATTGTAGAGAATCGGCGGCGTGTATTCCGGTTGCGGTGACAAGTAGCTCACGCGGCCCACCAGCGGAGCGCGGCCCGAAATGGCCACCTGCACTTCCTCCCCCGCCTTCAACGTGGCGAAACTGGCTTCCGGAACGAAGAACCGCACCTTGAGCAACTCCGGCGCCAACAGCGCAACCACAGGTGCGCCGGCAGGAATGAATTCTCCGGCGCGGTACAAGGTATCGTAGACCAGCGCCGCACGAGGCGTCGCCTGCGATTTTTGTTCAACGCTCCAGTCGGCTTTCTGTTTCGCCGCCGCGGCTGATCGCACTTCCGCCTCTGCAGCCGCGATCACGTCCGACCGTCCGCCGAGCCGCGCCGTTTCCAACTGCGCCGTTAACTGAGCCAGGGCCGCGATTGCGCGCTCGTGCGTCAGCCGAGCCCGATCAAATTCACTCTCAGCGACGACGTCCGTTTTAAAAAGATTCTGCACGCGTTGGTAATCGATGCGCGCGAGTTCGGCCGACCCACGGGCTTGGTCGACCTGCGCTTGCAGCGCGGCCAGTTCCGTCGGCCGCGCGCCTTTCTTGATGTCCTCAAGTCGCGCCTCAGCGGCATGCAATTGCTCCGCCGCTTGCTGTTGCACCGACAATTCAGCGCTTCGCTCCAAGGTGAAAAGTGGTGACTTGGCTTCGACGCGCGCGCCTTTGGCCACCGCCAGGGTCTCGAGCTGACCAGCGAGAGGGGAACTGACATAAATGAATTCGCCTTCGAGATACCCCTGCCACCGCGGTGAATGCGAACGCGTACATCCTTCCATCAAAACGCCCGCCGCAATCGCGCCGAGCACGAGGCTCATGCGCCATACGCGCGAGGATCGTCCATCGCTCCGAACCGGAGCGCCGGCCATCACCGATCGGTGGCTACGAAGGGAAAGATTTTTCATATTCTTTGTGTCCAACCGGAGTGAGGAGCCCGCAAAAAAACAGCCGCAGTGCACGGTCGAGAACCGTCTGCGGAGGTAAGTTGAGCCGCTGCAAAGTCGCCGGCTGCATCATCCCCTGCATGGCGTGCAGGTAATATTCACCGGCAAAAACCGGGCTGATATCGTCACGCACGACTCCGGCAATCTGACCGGCTTCGATGAAGCGGCCGAAAATGTAGGGGATGTTTTTCCCGCGGAGCTGTTCGACGTGGCGGTGGAGCGCTGGCGCAAAACGCTGCAGATCACGCAGCACCGCCGGACTCACCTGGGCGAGCCGCTCCATTAGCGAGAGCGCAAAGCCCCGCAGCTTTTCCGCGAACGCAAGCGATGGGTGCGCCAGCAACTGCTCGGCGTCCGAGCGGACTTCAGCCGCAAACGTGTCCAGCACGGCGCGGATGATCATCTCCTTGCTCTGAAAATGGACGTAGAGCGTTTTCTTGCTCATCCCGAGTTCGGTCGCGAGGTCGTCCATCGTGAACGAGCTGTAGCCGTAGTGAAAAAAATGGGTCCGCGCCTGCGCCAGGATCCGCGCCCGCAGTTCGGGCTCCGCCGCGTTCGGTGGCTTGCGTCGTGTTTTCGTAGAGGGCATGGTGCGTATGAAACTATGGAAACTGATAGCGGTTTCTTAGTTTCCAATGCAAGCGAATTGTTGGCCGCGCAGAAAACCTCACCGGGACGGGTTGAAACCGGCGTCCCAGCGTGTCTCGCTCGGTCGATGTCAGCGTCACCCACGATCAAGGCAGAAATTTCGAGCTACCTCCGGCGCCGCGACTACGCGGGGCTGAAGCGCATCCTTGACCCGTGGTTGCCCGCCGATCTCGCGCCGCTGATTGCCGATCTGACGGTGGAGGAACTCGCCGTCTTGTTTCGAGCGAGCTCACGCGACCTCGCTGCCACGACGTTCACGTACATTCCCATCGATGCTCAAAAGAAGCTGCTGAAAGTCCTGACGCAGGAACAAGCAGCGGCTCTGCTCAACGCCCTCCCGCCGGATGACCGGACCGCTTTTCTCAACGAGCTTCCGCTCGACGTGGCGATGCAAATGCTGGCCATGCTCACGCCGGACGAGCGCAAGGTCGCGCAGTCGTTGCTCGCCTACCCCGATCACAGTGTCGGCCGCATGATGACGCTGGACTACGTCGCGGTGCGACCCGAGTGGTCCGTTCGCGAAGCGCTCGATTATATTCGTGAGCACGGCTACGACCGGGAAACGCTCAATATCGTTTTCGTCACCGATTCCAGTGGGCACCTCATCGACGACATCCGCGTTCGTCGACTTTTGCTGTCGCCTTTGCATCGGCCGCTGCAGGAACTGCTCGATGGCAACTACGCGACGCTGCTGCCGACCGACGATCGTGAGAAAGCACTCGAGCTGTTCCAGAAGGTCGATCGCGTCGCGCTGCCCGTCACAGACGAGAATCGGAAGCTGATCGGTATCGTTACCGTCGACGACATGCTCGATGTCGCGTCCGAGGAAGCAACGGAGGACATCCAAAAGCTCGGCGGCACGGAAGCGCTCGATGAGCCGTATATTTCGATCGCGCTTCATCGGATGGTGAAAAAACGCGCAAGCTGGCTCGTCGTATTGTTCCTCGGTGAAATGTTCACCGCGACGGCGATGGCCTATTTCGAGGACGAGCTGAAACGCGCCGCCGTCCTCGCCCTGTTTATTCCGCTGATCACCAGCTCGGGCGGAAACGCCGGTTCCCAAGCTTCGACGCTCGTGATTCGCGCGATGGCGTTGGGCGAATTCAAGCTCCGCGACTGGTGGCGTGTGATGCGCCGGGAATTGGGCGCGGGTCTCGCCCTCGGCCTGATCCTCGGGTCGATCGGATTTCTACGGATCACCGTCTGGTCTCGATTCTCGAATATCTACGGGGAGCATTGGGCCCTCGTTGCGACGACAATTGGAGTGACGCTGGTCGGGATTGTCCTGTGGGGATCCTTGATGGGTTCCATGCTGCCCATGTTGATCAAACGCCTCGGGTTCGATCCGGCAGCGTCCAGTGCTCCGTTTATTGCGACCCTCGTCGACGTAACGGGATTGGTTATTTACTTCAGCGTGGCGCTTTTGATCCTGCGCGGAACGCTTTTGTAGGACGCGCCTCCCTTGACGCCGTCGCTCCTGGTGATTTAGTGAAGGCGTGCTCGCGTCGTACCGCTCATTTCAGGTCCTCCGTTGTGTTCTGCTGCTGGCGTCATTGGGTTTAGTAGCGAAAGCGGCTGAGCCCAGCGTCGGCAAATCGCCCTTCCTTCCCCCGTCTGCGCCCACGGATTCCGCGCCGACTCCCGATGCCACGCTCGAGTTGAGAGGCATCATGGCAACTGGCGATGGGTACAGGTACAGCATTTACGACTCGGCGCACAAAGTGAGCGCGTGGTCCCGCCTGAATGAAAACGGACACGGATTTATGGTCCGCAGCCATGACGTTGCGCGCGATACCGTGACGGTCGACTACCAGGGTCGCACGCTGACGCTCGCGTTGCGTACGGCGAAAGTCGCTTCGGCGCCGGTTAACATACCGCAGGCCCCGCAACCCGTCGCGGCCAACAACGCGCCCCAACCCATCGGTGGTCCGGTGGTGCTGAACCCTTCTCCCGCGGATGAGCAACGACGACTCGAGGCGATTGCCGCCGAAGTGAATCGTCGGCGGATGATCCGACAGCAGGCGTTACAAGCCAGTCGTCAGGCCGCGGGTCAGCCGAATCAGCAGGGAAATCCGAACAACCCATCGCGGTTACCTCAGGGCAGCCCGAATCAGCAGCGTTAAGCGTGAGCGCGGCGCGGCATTCAAGGGCCGCCGGGACGAGAAATAATTTTGAGTGCACCGGACGGACGGTCTAGGGTCTGCCCTTCCATGTCCGAACCTGCCTCCGCCACGTCTGCCGGCCCCACCAATGGGGAATTGATCCGGCGGCTGTTTGGCTTCACCTGGCGTTATCGCGCCGGCTGCATGAAGGTCCTGACGATTCAACTCGTGCTCCTGAGCATGGGCATCGTGGGTCTGAGCTTTACCGGCCTCGGTATCGACTACATCCGGCACAAAGTGGAACACGTTCCACTCTCCCCGAACCCGCTGCACCTCGTTTTACCCGACAACTGGCCTTGGCAGCAGGTGCTTGGTTTGCTCGCCGGTCTTATTCTGGTCCTCGCGACAGCTCGAGCCTTCCTCAACTACACGTACTTTGTTTCCGTCAACAAGCTGGTGCAGCAGCGACTGGTCGTGGATCTGCGCGGCCAGGTCTACGATCGACTGCAACGACTAAGCTTCCGATTTTTCGACGCCAACACCACGGGCTCAATCATCACCCGCGTCACCAGTGACGTGCAGGCCGTCCGCATGTTCGTGGATCAGGTGCTGATCCAGAGCGTCATCATGGTCATTTCGCTGACCGTCTACGTGATCTACATGGCCGCGCTCAATCCGGCCCTGACCGCTGCGTGTCTCGCGACCACTCCCTTGCTGTGGATCATCTCGGCGTGGTTTTCCAAAAAAATTCAGCCTCAGTACAATCACAACCGTACGCTCGTCGACCGCATGGTTCAGACGCTCGCGGAAAGCATCCAAGGCATCGCGGTGACGAAAGGATTCGGTCGCGAGGCGGAGGATCGCGCACGGTTTGAATCCGCCAATCAGGCGTGTTACGACCAGCAGCGCGGGATTTTTTGGCGAGTCAGCCTCTTCTCGCCCGCGGTTGGATTCCTGACGCGCGTCAACATGATGGTATTGCTCAGCTACGGTGGGTGGCTCGTCATTCGCGGCGAACTTCCTCTCGGCGCAGGCCTGGTCGTTTTCGTGGGGCTGCTCGAGCAGTTTTCCGGACAGGTTAACAACATCGCCACGATCGTGAACAGCGTGCAGCAGTCGCTGATCGGGGCACGGCGGGTCTTCGAAATTCTGGATGCACCCATCGAAGTTCAAAGCCCGCCCGATGCAATCCATTGTGGCCGATTGAAAGGGAACGTGCGCTTTGACGGGGTATCGTTCGCCTATCAACCCGTGGGCGCGCTGATTCCCGGCGCGTCCCGCCAGGAGCCGATTCTGCGCGACATTTCCCTCGACGTAAAAGCGGGCGAATGCGTGGCGATTCTCGGAGCCACCGGTGCAGGGAAGAGCGTCCTCATGAGTTTGATTCCGCGGTTCTATGATCCCACTTCGGGGTCCGTGCAGATCGATGGGATCGATCTTCGACGCCTCGCGGTGGATGACCTGCGACGGAACATCGGCCTCGTTTTTCAGGAAAGCTTTCTGTTCTCGAACACGATCGCGGCGAATATCGCGTTTGGTCACCCCGAGGCCACGCAGGAGCAGATCGAAAAGGCCGCGCGCATCGCCGCCGCTCATGAATTTATCTGCGCGCTGCCCAAAGGCTATGAAACGATTCTCGGGGAAAGCGGCAGCAGTCTTTCCGGTGGTCAGCGCCAGCGGCTTGCCATCGCGCGCGCCGTGCTGCTCGAGCCGGCTATCCTGCTGCTGGACGATCCAACCGCAGCGATCGACAGCGAAACCGAGCACGAGATCTTCGAAGCCTTGGATCGCGCGATCGCCGGCCGGACGACGTTCATCGTCGCGCATCGGTTAAGCACGCTGCGACGAGCGGACCTTATCGTTGTGATGGACGATGGGCGTATCGTTCAGCGTGGTACACACGCCCAGCTGATGCGCGAGCCCGGACCGTATCTCCGTGTGGCCCGCCTGCAGCTCGTCGACAGCCGCGCGCTCGAACAATACAGCCCAAGCGAGGGTGCCGCATGACCCCTTCCCCGCTCCCGCCCCAGCAGCCGGCCAAGCCCGCCGTGCTCGTCCATCGTTCGCGTGACGATGATGACGAGGAGCAGTTCAAGCCGCTCGAATGGGGCCTGATGCGACGACTGTTTGGCTACACGAACGCGGTCGCCAGGAAGCGCAACTGGCTGATCTTTCTAACCATCATCCGGGCCGCCCAACTTCCGGCGCTCGTTTGGATTTCAACCCTGATCATCAAAGGACCCATCGCACAGGGAAACCTGCAGCAGCTCGGTATCGGGGTGGCGATCTACGCGGTGCTGTCGGTCGCGACGGACGGCCTCTTTCACTTCCGTCAGCGCTTCGCGCTCGAGATTGGAGAATCGGTGGTCAACCAGCTCCGCTCGGAAATTTTCGCACGGGTGCAGCAGCAACCCATGAGTTTCTTCCATCGCATGAAGCTGGGCCGTATCATCAGCCGTGCGACAAGCGACGTCGAATCCCTGCGCGTCGGCATCCAGGACGTGCTGTTCGTCAGCCTGATCCAGTTCGGGAGCATGGTTTTCGCGGCGGTCGTCATGGCGTGGACCGATTGGACAATGTTTCTCGTCGTCGCCGCAATGGCACCGATCCTTTGGTTCCTGAACAATCACTTCCGGATGCAGCTCAGCCGGCTCTCGCGCTCGGCGAGCGACAGCTTCAGCCGGGTGACCGCGACGCTGGCTGAATCCGTCGGTGGCATGCGCGTGACGCAGGGCTTCGTGCGGCAGGAAACCAATCTGGGACTTTTTCGCAGTCTGCTCGCCGATCATGCGCAGTACAATATCGCCCTGGCTCGCACGTCCGCGATCTTGACCCCGCTGCTCGAGCTGAACAGCCAGTTCTTCATCGCGATTCTACTCATGCTCGGAGGTTGGCGCGTGTTCGACGGCGATATGTCGCTGGGTGGCCTGATCACGTTTTTTCTTTTGGCCAACCAGTTCTTTTCTCCGATCGCGACCATCGGCACCCAATACAACCAGGCCCTGATCGCGATGGCGGGAGCCGAGCGCGTGTTTCGTCTCATCGACGTGAAGCCGGACTGGTCCGATGATCCGCAGGCGATCGATCTACCGGATCCGCGCGCCGGCGTGGTGGGCGACAGGACCTCCATCGCGTCACAATTCCAGGCGGGCGCCGGGATCCGGGTCGAATTCCATGCAGTCACTTTTGGATACGATCCAGCGCGTCCGGTGCTGCACGACGTCAGCTTCAAGGTCGAGCCAGGACAAACCGTGGCGCTGGTGGGCCACACCGGCAGCGGGAAGAGCTCGATCATCAATCTCGTCTCAAAATTTTACCTACCGACAAGCGGACAACTGTCGATCGACGATCACGACATTCGTTTTCTCACCAGCCATTCACTGCATCGTCAGACCGGAATGGTGCAGCAGCAGAATTATTTATTCAGCGGCACGGTGCTGGAAAATATCCGGCTCGCCCGTCCTTCTGCCACTGACGACGACATCCGGGAGGCCGCGCGCCAACTCGACTGTTTGGATTTAATCGAGGCGTTGCCGAACGGATTTCGCACGGAAGTCGGAGAACGAGGCGCGGGCTTGTCGGTGGGCCAGCGCCAACTGATCTGTTTCGCACGAGCCCTTCTCGCCAACCCCCGCATGGTGATTCTCGATGAAGCGACAAGTTCCATCGACGCGTTGACGGAAGCGCGATTGCAGAAGGCGCTGGTGGCGCTCTTGCGGGGTCGCACCAACTTCATTGTGGCTCACCGGCTCAGCACGATCCGGCATGCCGATCTCGTTCTCGTCCTCGAACAAGGGCGTATCATTGAACGTGGCACACACGCCGAATTGTTGACGCGCGGTGGCCACTACGCGGCGCTTTACCGTCAATTCATCCAGTTGGACGACGCAACTTGAGGGTGCGCCCCCTCGATAAAAGTTAAGATTCTCCTATGCAAACGGCGCTTTTTCCCTCTAGAAGTGCGTTGCTTTCGAGGGAAAGCATCCAAAACCCAAAAATCACTATGGCTAAAAAAACCGCCCGCAAACCGAACGCTGCATTCATGAAACCGGTTTCACCCGACGCGACTCTCGCCGCTGTCGTTGGTGCAAACCCACTCCCGCGCACCGAGCTGACCAAGAAGCTCTGGGCCTACATCAAGAAGAATGGCCTGCAGGACAAGAAGGTCCGCACGCAGATCAACGCGGACGACAAGCTGAAGGCCGTATTCGGCGGCAAGAAGTCCGTTTCGATGTTCGAGATGACCAAGTTGGTCTCCGGCCACGTTTCCTGATTTCGCCAAAAGCTCTCTTTCAACCGTCGCGGATTCCCGCGGCGGTTTTTTTGTGCCCCGGGCGAACGGCCGTTCCCCTTTGATCGCGACTTTCCGGGCTTCATGATTGCGCGATTCGGAAGTGGGCCATTGATTCGCCGCCACGCTCCCCCTGCCGTCGCGCGTCATGGCCTTCCCCTCTCCCCGCAAGACTCCGCTCCCATTGGCCATCGCGGTGATTTTCTTCACCGGGGTCGTGGCGGGCTACTGGCGCTATCATCAGGCGCGTAACGCGCTATTGGCGGAGCTGGTAGTCACAGCCCGCCGCTGCGCGATGGCCTTCGATCCAAGCGAACTCCAAGCGCTGTCCGGCGACCGGAATGACGCGGCCAATCCAATGTTTGCCGCTGTCAATCAGCGGCTGATTCGACTGCGTCAGGTCGCGCCGGACATTCGCACCATTTATCTCGTCCGCTGTTTCCGCGCCACCAGCGCCACGATTACACTGGCCGGTTCGGAGCCTGCGACAGCCACGCGCATGCCGGCTGCCGCTATCATTCACGACGCTGCAAATGAGCCCGCCCTGCAACGAGTTGTTTCCACCGGCCTGCCCACGGCTGAAGGGCCTTTGAAGGATCCGTCTGGTACCAGGGTGACCGCGTACGCCCATGTCGGTCCCACTGCCGGCGATAAGGTTGAGGTTCTGGGGATCGAGGTGACGGCCGACCACTGGAAGCGAACGCTCTGGAGCGCAGCGATGGGCACCGCTGCCTACGTCTGGATGTTCCTCATCCTGCCACTCGCTACGCTGGTGAGTACTCGACGGCAGAACCGACAACGCGACACATTGCGCAACCTCAATGAGGCGATGGAACAGGCGCAGTCGGCGGTGATGATCGTGACGCCAAAACAACGCATTGAGTACACGAATGCCGGCTTCTGCCGACAGTTGGGCTATTCCCGGGAAGAGTTAATCGGCCGCGAATGGCGTGAATTTCAGGCGTTTGAAGCCCCTACCGAAGTGATCAAGGACTTGGTTTCCACGGTCGGAGCGGGTCAGCCGTGGTCCGGAGAATGGACGATGCGGCGGAAAGACGGCGGACTTTTTCCGGTCCGTGGGGGCGTCACGCCCGTGAAGGACCGCAATGGCGTGATCCGCAGCTTTGTCGCCGTTTTCGACGATGTCACCGAGATCCGCGAAACTGAAAGTATGCTGCGTGAAGCCAAGGAACGGGCGGAAGCAGGCGACCGCGCGAAAGGACAGTTCCTCGCGACCATGAGTCATGAGGTGCGTACTCCGCTCAATGGCATCGTCGGATTTTCGAGTCTGCTCCTCGACACGGAACTCACGCCCGAACAGCAGGAGTTCGTCACCACGATTCGCACCAGCAGCGAAACGCTCATTCAGCTCACGGGCGACATTCTCGACTACGCGCGGATCGAGTCCGGACGGTTGAAACTGGAACCGCAGCCGTGCGATCCACGTGAGTGCGTCGAGAACGCCCTCGATCTGATGGCGGGCGCCGCGGCGGAAAAAGACATCGAGCTGCTGCACTCGGTCGGCGACTCCGTTTCGCCCGCCGTTTTCGTGGATGTCGGCCGGCTCCGGCAGGTGCTCGTTAATCTGGTCAGCAATGCCGTCAAATTCACGAGCAAGGGCGAAGTCGAAGTGCAGGTCCGGACGCGGAGCACCGAAAAAGTGCCGGGCAGCACCACGCCGGTTTGCGTACTCGAGTTCTCGGTACGAGACACCGGCATTGGCATCGCAGCGCAACACCACGCCAAAATCTTCCGACCCTTCACGCAGGTCGACGAATCGACGACGCGGCGATTCGGCGGCACCGGCCTTGGTCTCGCGATCTGTAAGAACATTGTGGAGCTGATGGACGGCACGATCTCCTTCACGAGTGAGCTCGGCGTCGGATCGACCTTCTTGTTTACGATCCGCGTCCCTGTGCTCGCGGCTGAAGAACCGACCGCGCCGGCCCGCAAGTTGGAGCATCAACGGCTCGCCGTCGTCGTGGCTCATCCCGGGCTCCGGAGCGAAATGGTCCGGCTTGGCCAGGGCCTGAAGGCCGAAGTGTTCGAATCGGACATCAAGGATCTCGCGACGCGTTCGGATTGGAACGTGGCGATCGTCGACATCAGTGAGACCATCGCCGTCGAATTGGCGACCGAGCCCATTCACCGGCCTGGTTTGCCGGCGGACAAGCTGGTCGGTCTCGTCTCGATTGCGTGGCCGCCAGAACTGCGCGCGGCGCTGCGCGCGCATTTTCGCGTGCTGCTGAACAAGCCTCCCCACCATCACAGCCTGCGCAATCTGTTGAGCGCCCGAGCGTCAGCCGTGCCGTTTCACGGTCCCGTGGCAGAACCGGAGCCGGTGAAATTCGATCTGGACGTCATCATCGTCGAGGACAACGCGGTGAATCAGCAGCTGATCCAGCGCGTGGTCACGAACCTCGGCTGTCGCTGGAAAGCCGCGCCGAACGGTCGCGTGGCCTTGGAACAACTCGCGCTGGGGACGCCCCAAATCGTGCTGATGGATCTCCACATGCCCGAGATGGATGGAGTGACTGCCACGAAAAAAATTCGCGCTGGCGAAGCGGGCGAGCCCGCTCGCGCCGTTTGGATCATCGCTCTGACCGCCGATGCTCGGGAAGAACAGCGTTCTCGCACGCTGGCGGCGGGAGCAAACGATTACCTGACGAAGCCTGTTCGCCTGTCGGAGCTGACCGCCGCGTTCCAACGATTTGCCCGGTCCGGAACGACCAGCCGAAATTAACACCGCTTGGGGCGTCACCGCCGCGCGCTGCGATCACGTCTCGGTGTGCGCGCGCGACCAAGGCAATTCGCTTGGCGCTGCCGAACGCGGCGCCCACTCTGCCGGGCTTCATTCATGAAGCCGAAGGCCAAGTCTCCCCATCATACGCGAGCGCTGCTCATGCTGCTCGTCGCGAATTTTTTTTGGGGCGTAAGTTTTCCGCTCATCAAATCGATCGCGCTGCTGCACGAACGATTGTTGCCCGGAGTCGGCACGTGGTTTTCCGGGATCTACACCGTCGCACCGCGATTCCTCCTCGCGACGGCTGCGCTCGTCGTGTGGCAGCGGCACGACTTCTGGCGCGTCACGCGCGGTGAGCTGAAACAGGGTGTGATCATCGGACTCTTCGCGGCCGCAGGAATGCTCTTTCAGAACGACGGCCTGCAGTTCACCGCGGCCTCAACCTCCGCCTTCCTGACGCAGTTCTACGCGATCATGATTCCGATCTACCTCGCGTTCCACTCGCGGCGGAGTCCGAATTTTGTGGTGTGGATCAGCTGCGCCCTGGTCCTTGCGGGCGTGGCGATTCTGGGTCGGTTCAACTGGCAGACGCTCTCGCTCGGTCGAGGTGAGTGGGAGACGCTGCTCTCATCCGTGTTCTTCATGGGCCAGATCCTCTGGCTCGAGAAAGAAGAATTCTCCGCGAACAACCCCGTGAAACTGACGCTGGTGATGTTTGCGACCGAAGCGGTGGTGTTTTGGATCCTCGCCATCATCACGGCCCCATCCGCGACGGCCCTGCTCGTTCCCTGGACCTCGGCCCCGTGGCTCGAGCTCACCACCATCCTCACGGTATTTTGCACCCTCGGGTCATTCATTCTGATGAATACATGGCAGCCGAAGATCACCGCAACGGAGGCCGGCCTGATCTACTGTGTTGAACCGATCTTCGGCTCCATGATGGCGCTGTTTCTGCCAGGCGTGTTCTCGGTGTGGGCCGGCATCCATTATCCAAACGAACACGCCACGCTCAATCTCCTCATCGGCGGTGGCCTCATCACCGCGGCCAACATTCTCATTCAATTGAAGCCGCCGCCTCGCCACTAGCTCGGCATCGCCGTCGCTTCGCGTGACTGCCGGATCGAGAAAGCAGCCCGCACCGTCACCGCGCTCAACACGATGACGCCGCCGATGAGCGCAAGCTGACTTGGCCGCTCACCGATTATCAGCAGCACCCACACGGGATTCAGGATTGGCTCGATCACGGGAATCAGCACCGCCTCGAGCGCCGTCACATGTTTGATCGCGCGAGCATAGAGCCAGTACGAAACCCCAAGCTGAACAACGCCGAGAAGGATCAATGCGCCCCACCCGTTTATGCTCAGATTCGGCGCGCGCAGAATCCAAGGCAGGCCGATCACAAAGGCGAGCAGGTTGCCTAGGATAATTGACTCAACCGCGGAGCCGTCCTTTTGCTTGCGCAGCGCGATCGTCATACCGGCGAAACAGACACCACTCAGCGCGCCGATGCTGTTGCCCAACACGGCCGTGACATCGAGGCTGTCAGCAAAGAACAGCGCCATTCCGCCCAGAACGAACACGATGGCCCACCAATCCGCGGACTTCGCGCGCTCGCCTAAAAACCACGCGCCGAACAATGCGATCCAGACGGGCGCGGTGTACTGCAGTAGAATCGCGTTGGCCGCCGTCGTCAGTTTCGTCGCGATGCAAAACGTCACCGTACACCCCGCGTAACCGATCGCTCCGAGGACCTGCGCTCGCGACCAGTGAAATCTGAGTCCGCGGTGCGTCACATAGAGAAACACCGCGGCGATAATGCCTCGTCCTCCCGCGACCGCGAGTGGCGGCCAACTCACGGCTTTGATCAGCAGCCCGCCCAAGCTCCAGCACAGCGCGGCCACCACCAGAAGTCCGAGAGCGCGAGTGTGAGCAGCGTGAGGCACGTCGGCTCTGACATGGCGAACCCTGGTCCGGCGCGCACGCCGAAAACGGATCCGCAGATGAACCCATGCATGGCCGAGATCGCGCTTACGCAGACCGCGTCTTCGTTCGACGACTCAGGTGTGCCAGCAGAAGCGTATAGAAACAGAGCACGAGATTCTGGAGCGGCAGCTGCAACGCCGTTGGCAGCGTATAAATTATACACACGGTGGGCAGCCAAACCCACAAACTGGAAATGAGCAGAGGAAGTACTTTGCGATAAAACCAACCGCCCGCGCGGATGTCGGCCTTCAACACGTCGAAATCGAAATGCGCCTCCACCCATTCGTAAACGACGACCGTCAGCGGCACCGCGATGAGGGGAGAATACACAAACTGGTCGATGAATGTCTTCACCGCGATCGTGGAGAAGTCGTGTCCGGACCCGACGAACCGCGCCAGCAGCCGATAGAGCAGATCGACTTCAAAGCCCTTGTAGCACCAGAACGCGGTGATCGTCGCGCCTTGCTGCCACGTGAAATGCTCACGCGTATTTGGCAGCAACGAAAGGTAAAGGACCGGCAGGAGCCCTCCGAAGATGCCGGTGGACACGATGGCGAACAGAACTCCGACCTCAGTCCGCCACGCCGCGAGCCGATTCAATGCCTCGCGCGTCGCGTCGTTTTGATAATACGCCGTCACGAGCGCCAACGCGACCAGCTGCAGCACCAGACCCGGAATCAGATTCGCGCGAGCACTACGAAATCCAGCCCGCCACGGAGCTTCATCGGGTACGGCGGCAATCGACATAGACCGCCACCCTCGCGACGAACCTTTCCTCGGCCAAGCCGAAACTCCACGCCGGCTAGGGCAGCTCGTAGACCTCGGCGAGCGCTGCGCCGCTGCTCCCGTCCACGCCCGAAACCAATGCCGTGTACGCACCGGGTGGAAGTACGCTTACAATCGCAGCGTCCTTGCTCGGACCAGCCCAGAGCGCCGCGCCCGCCGTTTGGAACGCGGCGATCAGCTCACCTGTGCCACCCCAGTTGTCATTGGCGTTCCATTTCACCGCGCCGCGAAACAGTTCAAGGCGCGGATCAGCCAACGCGGTGGTGACGCCGAGCGCGCGCAGCCCCGGACCCGCGGCCCGAATCAACACCCGCAACGGTGAACCGCCCGCGATCACAAATCCGACGATCAAGAGTCCGTCGCCTGGTGCCGTTTGCGCACGGACGGACAAATTGACCAGACGACCGTGCGCTTGCGTGGCCGGATCAACGTCGTAGATCTCAGCCATCGCGAGGCCGATTCCGCTGCCGGCAATCGACGCATTATAACCCTGCGGAGCGAAGGTCGTGAGCACAGCCGCATCCTTGCTCGCATCCGATAATGCGAACGCTCCCACGCGCGCGAACGCCGCTTTCAGCGGATCCGCTCCCGCCCAGTTGTCATTTTCCGCCACCAACACACTCCCCTGCCGAACGCTCAACTGCGGATCCCGAAACGTGGGCACAGAGGTGTACGACGACAACCCGGGTCCGATGCCGCGAACCAGCACGGACATCGGTCCGTTCTCGACGACAAAGCCCACGATGAGCGATTGGTCGCCTTCACCCGGCGTCGCCCGCGCCGACAGATTCGTGAGTCGACTCGACGACGCGCTGGTCAGCGAACTCGCGCCCGACGAAAAGCCCGTCACGTTCGAGTAGTCGCTTTGGAAACGAGCATTGAAGGCGCGGACTCGATACCACGCCGCGTTATCCGGGGCCGCCGTATCCACAAAACTCGTGACATTTGCGCCGACGGTCGCGATGCGCGTGAAGCTGTTTCCGTCGCGCGAGCATTCGATTTCGAATCCCGCTTCATCGGTCGAGTTGTCGTTCCAATTGACGGTCACCTCCGCCGCACCGACGCGCAGCCCGACGAGGATTCCAGCAAGCGCGAAGCGGGCGCGGGACGCGAAGCGATGCGGGCGCAGTGTCGTCATGGTCAGCACGAACCTCGGGTGAGCACGACGAACGGTCGCAACCTCCGCGCGGTTTCCACGATCAGGCACAGACGCATCGACTCATCGGGAACACCACGAAGCTGTCTGGACATAGGGAAGCGCCGGCGATCAACGCCGGCAACGAAGTGAGTTGAGGAATCGTCCAAGCAGCGGGCTGAAACGCTACGGACGCGGAGGAAGTGGCTGGATGAAAGCGGACGAGGTCCTCTCAAACGCTTGAAGCGCAATCAAGAGGGATCGCCAGCGCGCGAGGTGACACTCAACTCGCAAAAAGGTTCTGTCTATTCTCGAATCCCCTTGGGCAGGTCCAATCACTTGCGCCAACCGATTGACGCATGGCCTCGCGTCGGACTCGGCATCCGCCAAGCGCGGAAACTAACAGGGACGGACGTCAGCTGCGCTTCAGCGCGTCCAGCACCGTTCCAGCCGTGAGCAACTCCGGCAGAATAGTGGGCTCAGCTTTGCCGGGAAACCAGATGACGTTGAACGGGACCGCCGACCGATTGTAGCGCGCGAGTTCCGCGGTGATCCGGGGATCCTGGTTGGTCCAGTCGCCGCGCAGAGTGACGATTTTTCTGGCGGCGAATTCCTTCAGCACCTCGTCCGAATGAAACACCAGTTTCTTGTTGGCCTGACACGTCGCGCACCACCGCGCGGTAAAGTCGACGTACACGATACGTCCTTCCGCTCGCAGTTTCTCCACGGCTTCGGGACTCCAAGCCTCCCACGTCAGCCCGTTCGCCGTGGTTGAACCGGACGTCTGGGCTGCTGCGGTCTGCGGCCAGCCGAGCCAGACGCCGGCGCCACCCGCGAGGATGAGCGCAGCCACCCCAAAGCGAACGCGGCCGGGCGACGCGCCGGGCGCGTTCCATCGTCCATAAAACCAAACGGCGAGCGCAATCAGCACGAGTCCGAAGAGCAGATTTTGGAGACCCTCTTCACTGACCTGTCCGGCCAGAACCCAAATCAGATAGCCCACCGTGGCATAGAGCGGAAACGCCATAAACTGCTTGAAGGTTTCCATCCAAGCGCCGGGCCGAGGCAGCACTTTTACTGCGCCAGGGAAAATTGAAAGCAGCAGATAAGGCGCGGCCAAGCCGACGGCGATCGCCGTGAAAATCGCGAAGGACGCGGCCGTCGAAAGGGCCAGCGCAGCGCCCAGCGCGGGTGCGAGAAACGGCGCGGAACACGGCGTGGCCACTACGGTTGCCAGAACACCCGTGAAGAAAGAGCCCGCGAAGCCGGACTTCGTTTGCAGATTTCCGCCCACGCTCGTCGCTCGCAGACCAAATTCGAAGACACCGCTCATATTCATCGCAAACACGAGCATCAGAGCCGCGAGGGTAAACACGAAGGCCGGTGACTGCAGCTGAAAGCCCCAACCGAGTTTGTCGCCGCCCGCGCGGAGCACCGCGAGCACGGTTGCGAGGGTCCAAAAGGAAAGGAGCACGCCCAACGCAAAAACCAAACCATGCGCGATGACCTTGCTGCGTTCGTGACCCGCTTGATTGACGAAACCAAGAATCTTGATTCCGAGCACCGGAAACACGCAGGGCATCAGGTTCAGGATCAATCCGCCCACAAACGCCAGGAACAGCGTCGCTCCCAAGCTCGCGGTCGGCGCCGCCGCCGCACCATTGCCTGTGCTCGCGGTGGGCGAAGACGCTGATGCGGTTTGGCCGGCGGCTGTTTGAGCCGAGAAAGGAACGTCGACGCGGAGACCACGCGCGGGTTGATTTGCCCGCCAACCGTTTTCCGACGTGAGCACGCCGTGCAGCTCCTTCGTGTCCGCCGGCCCATCCGGAGACACTGGCGCAGTGAGCACGAACCCGCCGCGGCCATCTGGTTTTACCATCTGCGGCAGCTCGTAGGCGACGAGGTTATCGTCCGAGAAAAAATGAAGATCGCTCGGGACATGACCGGCCGCAGCAGTAGGCGAAACGGTGACCGTCACCGTTTTCGCGTCGCACACAGCCGATAATTTCCAATCGGTTGGACCTCGCGGAATCGCCGCCTCGGTGGCTTTCACTTTGTCCGCCCACGTTGGATCAGGCTGTGGTGCTTCGGCCGTGACCGGCAGCGTCAGCGAGACATCGGATTTACCCGGCACACACACATCCGCGCACATCAACCAACGCGCCGCGGCCGCAATTTTAACATCCTGGCCTGCCGGCAACGTCGCCGGCGGTGTGATCGTCACCAGGAGAAACGATTCTCCTTCATACCCGTTGCCCACGACCGTGCCGGTGTGGTCCTTGATGATGATGGGAGCGGGCCACTGAATTTCGCCGGCCTTAAACCCTTCGGGCAATTTCCACGCGAGCGACGTCGCGAGACCCGTGCCCGGATTTAACCAGTAGGTGTGCCAGTGCGGTTCATGCTCCAGCCGCAGAGCGACCACGAATGGTTGTCCGGCTTGCACCGAACGGACCGGAGACACCAACGAGGCCTTCACCTGGGCATGGAGGCCGGTTGCGCTCAGCAGTATCCCGCCCGCGAACAGCAGCCACCACTTGATCAACGGAAAACAGACAGGACGAGACAGCTTCATGGACGGAGGATGGTGAGGTTTGGAGTGAGAGGCAAAGAGCGCCGGTTAAATTCCGCAACGACTTCTCTGTAACAGCTTGGACGCATGACTCGCCTCGCCCAGCGAAGGTTCATGCACTCGAGTCGGGTGCGGCGCGTTCGAATGAAAGCCGATGAAAGATTCTGAAGTGGAGGCGCAGCACTTGAACCCGCGTTCTGACAGTGCTAGCCTCGGCCATGCTTTTCCACTTCGAGCGCGCGCGCCGCGCCCGGAAGCTGCTTCTCGGTTTCACTACTCTTTCGGTGCTGGCGTTGATGCTCCAGCTCGAGTCGGGCTGCAAACCGAAGCCGCGCACCAGCTTGGCGCCATCGACCGCCGCCGCCGTCGGACCGAAACTGTCGTTCAACGAACATGTTCAGCCGATTTTGTCGGAAAACTGTTACGCGTGTCACGGCTCTGACGCCCGCGCGCGGAAAGGTGAATTGCGTCTCGATCGGCCAGCGGACGCGTTCGCCCCACGGAAGCACGGGCCGGCGATCGTCAAGGGGGACCCCGACCACAGTCCGATCATTCAACGCCTGCTGTCCAAAGATCCGGAGGAGGTCATGCCTCCCCGTGAATCGCACAAAACGTTAAAACCCGCCGAAATCGCGACCCTCCAGCAATGGGTGCGCGAGGGCGCCGTCTACGAAGACCACTGGGCGTTCGTTCCTCCCCGTCGTCCCGCGGATCCGACCACGACACGCAATGATTGGCCGCGGAACTCCATCGACCGGTTCATCCTTGCGCGCCTCGAGAAAGAATCACTCGCACCATCACCAGAAGCCGATCGCTCGGCTCTGTTGCGCCGCGTGACCTACGATCTTACCGGCCTCCTACCCACCCCGGCGGAGGTCGAATCGTATCTCGCCGACACGGCACCTGACGCGTACGACCGGGCCGTGGACCGACTTTTGGCGAGTCCGCGCTATGGCGAACACCGCGCTCGTTACTGGCTGGATTACGCGCGATACGCCGACACGCAGGGCATCCACCTCGATAGCTTCCGCAGCATCTGGCCGTACCGCGACTACGTCATTCGCGCTTTCAACTCGAACAAGTCGTTCGACCAGTTCACGCGTGAACAGCTGGCCGGCGATCTTCTCCCAGCCAAAAATCTGGATCAACAACTCGCGTCAGCGTTCATCCGCGCGGGCATCAGCAGTGGTGAGGGCGGAACGATCGTTGAAGAACTGCAGGTGAACAATCAACGCGAGCGCGTCGAGGCGTTCGGCGCCATTTACCTCGGCCTCACCACCGGCTGCGCCGCGTGTCACGACCACAAATTCGATCCCACCTCGCAGAAAGATCACTATCAACTCACCGCGTTCTTCAACAATCTCACGGAGAACCCGTCCAACGACGACCGCGCCGATTGGCCGCCGTTCATCCGTCTGCCGAAGCCAGAGGACCGCAGCCGCTACGACGAATTGCTCGCGCAACGGTCGGAAATTCAAGCTCAACTCAGCGCCCGGCGCGCCCAAGCCAACGAACTGGTTCGCGACTGGCTGAAGTCCGGCCCCGCGCCCAAGCCCGTATCGTCCGACGGGTTGCAGGTCCATTTGCCCTTCGATGAGCAGGCTGGACTAACCTTTCACAACCGTGCGCCGCATCCGTCGTTCGCGTCGGTGACGGCCACCGGGGGCGTCCCCTTCTGGGGCGAGGACAGCTGGTTCTGGCCGTCGTACCGCATGGACACCAACACGCACATCGAGCTCCCAGCCACGGGCGATGTTGAGTCGACGGATGCGTTTTCGGTGGGAACGTGGTTCATGCCTCGCCTTGAAACGGCCGCATCCGGCAGCCCTTCAACCGGCACGATTCTCGGGAAGATGGACTCCACGCAGCAAAAACGCGGTTGGGATGTGGGATTCAGCGATGGCCGGCTCTACTTTCGGATGCTGCATGCCGAGGCCAGCAGCGGCATCCACGTCGAAACCAATCACCGCGTGCTACAGCGAGGCCGCTGGAATCACTTTCTGGCGACGTACGACGGATCCGGCAAAGCCCAAGGCGTGCGGCTTTACATTGACGGCGTGCGCCAGGATGCGTGCGTCGTTCGCGACGCGCTCGACGGCAGCGTGCGCACGACGGCTCCGATGCTGCTCGGCGTCGTTTACCCGGAAGCCACGCCACTTCGCCAATCCCGTTTTCAGGATCTGAGGTACTACGCGCGCGCCCTCGACGATAGCGAGGCAACGCGAGTCGCTCGCGAAGATTACGTCTCGGTTTTAGTCGCTCGCGGACCGGACACGTGGAGCGAAGATGACGCGCAAGCGGTCGCCGATTACTATTTCTCCCAACACGATTCGGTTTCGCGCGACCTGTCGTCCAAACTGCCTGCGCTGCAAACCGCAATTGCCGCGCTCACCAAGGACGGCGCAGTGGCCCTGGTCGCCGAGGAGGCGCCGCGGCTCGCCTACGCGAACGTGCTCGATCGAGGCGCCTATACCGCCCGCAAAGCGCGCGTCCGGCCGGCAGTGCCCCACTTCCTGCCGCAGATCCCGGCCGGCGCACCTCAAGATCGGCGCGGACTGGCGGAGTGGACGATGAGTCCGGCGAATCCGCTCACCGCCCGCGTCACCGTCAACCGCATGTGGACGGAGCTGTTTGGCACGGGCCTGGTGGAAACGACGGATGATTTTGGGATCGTTGGCGCGCGTCCCTCTCATCCTCACCTGCTCGATTGGCTGGCGGTGGAATTTCGTGAAAGCGGCTGGGACGTGAAGCACATGTATCGTTTGCTCGTCACTTCATCGACCTATCGTCAGTCCGCGAAGGTCACGCCCGCCTTGCTGGAAAAAGATCCGCGCAACCGCCTGCTCGCGCGCGGTCCGCGATTCCGGATGGATGCGGAAATGATCCGCGACTCCGCGTTGGCCGCCAGCGGGCTGCTCGTGGAGAAAGAAGGCGGGCCGAGCGTGAAGCCGTATCAACCCGCGGGAGTTTGGGAAGCAGGCGGCTATCCTTCTTCCAACACCACGCGCTACGTTCAAGACACGGACGCGGGGCTGTACCGGCGAAGCTTGTACAGCTTCTGGAAGCGCATGGCGACGTTGCCCAACATGGACGCTTTCGACGCACCCACCCGCGACACAGCGTGCACGCGTCGCAACCGCACGAACACTCCCGTGCAGGCGCTGGTCACGATGAACGACGTGCAGTCACTCGAGGCCGCCCGGCGCCTCGCGGAGAAATTACTTGATCAGCCGACCGCCGACGATGAAACACGCCTGAACCAGCTGTCGCGGCTCATTCTGGCGCGCGACTGGGCTCCGGCGGAAAAAACAATTCTCACCCGGCAGCTGGAAGAATTCCGTGCGACTTATGCCGCCGACCCGGCCGCAGCGAAGGCGCTGATCAACGTCGGCGATTCGTGCGTCAACTCCCTCCAGCCCCCCACGGAGGTCGCCGCCTGGATGCTGATCGCCAGCACCGCATTCAATCTCGACGCGACCCTGAACAAATGAGCTCCTTCCTGCGGTCATGATTCCTCCTCCTCACGACCCTCATGCGTGTTCTGACCATCACGGCGAAGGTCCGACCATTTATGATTTGCCCGGCGTGCCGCTCGGTTTGCGTGAGCAGTGGCGGCAACTCGAAACCCGCCGCCACTTCCTCGGACGCATGGGCAAAACCCTCGGCTGGGCTGGTCTCGCCGCCCTGATGGGCCCACGGCTGTTCGCGGCCGCCGCCCGGGCCAGCGACGGTTTGCCTTCTCCGGAATCGCTGCGGTTGCCCCACTTCGCGCCCAAGGCGAAGCGCTGTATCAACCTTTTCATGTCAGGAGCTCCGCCGCAGATGGATTTGTGGGACTATAAGCCGGGTCTCGCTGACTTGTTCGACAATGACCTCCCTGATTCCGTCCGCGGAGGCCAGGCCCTCACTGGCATGACGGCGGGACAATCACGTTTTCCCATCGCGCCGTCCTACTGGAAATTCAAGAAGCAGGGCAACGCGGGGCGTTGGGTCAGCGAGTTGCTGCCATACACGAGTCGGATCGTCGACGATCTCGCGGTGGTCAAGTCGGTCCATACCGACGCGATCAATCATGAGCCGGCCATCCTGCTCATGAACACCGGCAATATGGTCCCGGGCAAAGCCTCGATGGGCGCGTGGCTCTCCTACGGTTTGGGCAGCATGAACGAAAACCTGCCCACGTTTGTCGTGCTGAACTCGAAGTTTACGCCGGGCGCGAACAACCAGCCCATCTCGCCGCGGCTGTGGGGCAGCGGCTTCCTTCCTTCGACGCACGCGGGCGTCGCATTCCGCTCGCAAGGTGATCCCGTCCTTTATCTCAGCGATCCCCACGGGCTCACCCGCGAGACCCGCCGCAACCTGATCGACGGCGTCAATGCGATCAATCAGCTGACGTATCAGGAACTTGGTGATCCAGAGACCAACTCACGGATCGAACAATACGAGATGGCGTTCCGGATGCAGACTTCGGTTCCGAATCTCGCCGACATGAGCGATGAGCCCGCCGCCACATGGGATCTGTACGGGCCCGACGCCCGGGAGCCCGGCACGTTCGCCTATAATTGTCTGATGGCCCGCCGACTCGCGGAACGCGGGGTGCGCTTCACGCAAGTGTACAAGCGCGGCTGGGACCTGCACGGGGACACCGTGGGCATTCTCCCAAAACTGTGCGCCGACACGGATCGCGCCTGCTACGCCCTCATCACGGATCTCAAGCAACGCGGGCTGTTGGATGACACCCTCGTGATTTGGGGCGGCGAATTTGGCCGGACCGTTTACAGCCAGGGCGGCCTGACCAAGAAGAATTATGGCCGCGACCACCATCCGCGCTGCTTCACCACCTGGATGGCCGGTGGTGGAGCGAAGCCCGGAATTACCTATGGTGAAACGGACGACTACAGTTATAACGTCGTGCGCGATCCAGTTCACGTGCGCGACTACAATGCCACCATTCTCCATTTGCTCGGCATCAACCACGAAGCGCTCACGTTCAAATTCCAGGGCCTCGATCAGAAGCTCACGGGCGTCGTGCCCGCGCAGATCATTCCCGGCCTGATGGCCTGACCTTTCGGTTTTCTTCTCCCCCAATACTCCATGCAAACTCGTCGTCACTTCATTGCTCAACTCGCCACCGTGGCTGCCGCCGGTGCGGTCGCTGCCCCATTCCTCCGCGGTCAATCGTCCGCTCCAGCGATCGTCGGTTCCGCCGCCGGCCTGCCCATCGTCGGCACCGGAGCTCACCGCTATGAATGCGTGCACGACTGGCTCCCGGCGCCCGAGGGTATGGTCTGGGGTGATACGCACGGTCTGTGTCAGGATCGCCAGGGCTACATCTACGTGGCGCACACCGTCCACGCCTCGAGCAAACGTCCTGAAGCCGTGGTCGTCTATGATCCCAACGGGAAATTCGTGCGCGCATTCGGCGCGGAGTTCCGCGGGGGCGCCCACGGTTTGGACGTTCGCACGGAAAGCGGTACCGAGCTGCTCTATCATTGCGATACGGTCCGCAGCCGGGTCGTGAAAACGACGCTGAAGGGCGAAGTACTCTGGACCCACGATTATCCCAACGAGGTGCCGGCCTACGCGGGCACGCCGATCAACTTCGTCCCCACGAACGTCGCGTTCGCTCCAAATGGAGACTTCTTCGTGGGCGATGGTTACGGCTCGTACCACATGTTGAAATTCTCCGCGGCCGGAAAATTCCTCACCGAAATCGCACAGCCCGGCAAGGAAGACGGTCAGCTCAGCAATCCGCATGGCCAATGGGTGGATCTTCGCGGGCCTGAACCCGTGCTCGTCGTCGCGGATCGCGGTAACCGACGGATTCAGACATTCACGCTCGACGGCAAACATTTGAAGACGGTGAAGGACGACACGCATCTCCGGATGCCGTGTCACTTTGACGTGCGCGGCGATCTCATGGTGTGCGCCGATCTCGATAGCCAGGTGTGCTTGCTCGATCGCGACTACAAAGTCGTCGCCCAACTCGGCGATGGTATCGCCGCAAATGGTGCCGTCGGCTCTCGCCGAAAACAGTCGAGACCAGAATTCACTCCCGGCCAGTTCATCTGTCCCCACGACGCGATCTTCCTCCAGAACGGAGACATTCTGGTGGCCGAGTGGCTGCCGATCGGCCGCCTGACCTTGTTGCGCAAGCTCGCCTGACCTCGCCGCGTCCTTGCTCAATGTGGGAAAGGCTCGGTCGATCCTCTGTCGGCACGATTCCGTGCGTGCCGACAGCGTTGATCAGCTGAGCGTCGTTTGTTCGTGATGTCTGCTTCGACCGTTCGCCGCCTCGCACTCGCCATCGCCGCCATTGCTATTTCCGTGGGCGCGATGGCCGCGTTCCCGCTCGACGGTGTCGCGCACGGCGGGGCGCTGCGGCTGCTGGGACGGTTTCATCCGCTGCTCGTCCATTTCCCGCTCGGCCTGCTGCTCCTGGTCCCCGTGCTCGAATGGGCAGGGCGCCGTCGTCCGGGATTGGCGGAGGCCGCGGGCTTTGTGCTCGGACTCGCTTTGATCGGAGCAGTGGCATCGGTCCTCGCCGGCCTCGCACTGGCGCGCGCCGACGGGCACGAGGGCGAACTGGTTTCAAATCATCTCTGGGGCGGCATCGCGGTCGCCATCGGCACCGCCGTCGCGTGGGCGGCGCGCGACCACTTTCGTATTTTCTATTTCGTGACGCTCCTCTTCACGCTGGGAACCCTCGGCTGGGCCGCCCATCAAGGCGGGTCGCTGACGCACGGGGCGGAATATCTCACCGAGTCGCTGCCTGCACTGATCAAGCGGACGTTCCGGATCCGTGACGTGCCCGCACCAGAAACGTATGCAGCTGGATCCGTCCTCGCCGTCGCGGTACAGCCGATCCTGGAGAAACACTGCATCGCCTGTCACGGCGCGGAGAAGCAAAAGGGTGAATACCGCATGGACGCATTCGCGACCCTTCTCGCCGGCGGCAAATCGGGCAAGCCCGCCGTCACGCCGGGTCAGCTTTCAAAGAGCGAACTCATCCGGCGCATGTTGCTTGAGCCGGCGGATGAGAAAGTCATGCCGCCGCGCAAGAAGCCGAGGCCGACCGCTGGGGAAGTTGCCTTGTTGCGCTGGTGGATCAAGCAGGGCGCCTCTCGTGATCTCATGGTGGCGGCCGTGAAAGATGCGCCCCCCGAAATCGCCGCACAACTTTCCGCCAGTGCCAACGGACACGGTGAGTCGGGTGAGCCTGTCTATGTGGCTCGAGTCGGCGACTACACGGGCCTGCGTCCCGAGATGGCGCGGCTTGAACGCGAACTCGGGATCAAGTTGCTCCCCGTCTCGCGCCACCCCGGTGACGGTTTGATCCTCCGCGCTCGGGGCGCCGAAGCGACCTTTGGCGATAAGGAACTCGCGCAGCTCACCGCCGTCGCGCCGTTCATCGTGGAAGCAGAGCTCGGTGGTACTCAGATCACGGATGCCGGGCTGGTCTCCTTGAAACCCTTTACTCAGCTGGAACGACTGCATTTGGAGCGCACGAAAATCAACGGCACCACCCTCGGCGAACTGCGCGCCCTGACTCAGTTGAGCTATCTGAACCTCTGCGCCACGCGGGTTTCGGACGAACAGCTCAGCGCGTTCAGCAATCTGCCCGCGCTTCGTCAGCTGTACCTTTTCGGCAGCGAAGTCACGCCGCGCGGGCTCCAGTCACTCCGAGCGTCGTTGCCCGAGTGTATCCTCGGTCCTGTCGACGTGCCGAAAGACCTGCCTCGCACCGAGCCGGCCGCGCCTGCCAAAGCTTAGCGGACCGACTTCGAGCCAATGACGACGGCAGTCTCTCGACTGGTAGGGCGAGGCGTCCCCGCCGAGCCGGTTCGGCTTCTGATTTTGGATACTCAACCAACGGCTCGGCCGGAGGCCTCGCCCTACCACGGGTTGCCGCAGCAAGACGACATCGAGAACCTGGGCCACTCATCGTACATCAGGACATAGCGATCGGTACCAAGTCGCTTGAACACATTCGGCGCCTCAGTTGAACAAGCCGGCAGCTATCCTGATTGAGCCGCGCCGCGCTGCGCCAGAACTAGGCGATCCCTTCGCTCTTCACCCACTGGATCGCGTGGCGCACCAGTTCCGTCCCGCAATCCAGCCGTAGCTTGAGCTTTAAGTGTTCCCGGTAAGAATCGATCGTCTTAACGCTGAGGTTCAGACGAGTGGCGATCTGTCGCGTGCCATAGCCATTTCCGATCAGCTGAAAGACCTCCATCTCGCGATCGCTGAGGGAGTCGATCGAGTAGACGACTTCCGTGGCGCCGGTCTTCACGAGCCGGTGTAACATTTTCTCCTTCATCTTCTCGCTCAGATAAAGTTCGCCCGAAAGCGTGCGCCGAATCGCCGCGAGGATGGTCGCGCTTGATTCCAGCTTCATGATGTAGCCTTTGGCGCCGGCCCGCAGCGCCCGCTCGGCAAACAGGCTCTCGTCGTGCATCGACATCATCAATACAGGCATCTCCGGCCGCAAGGCTTTCAGATGCTTCATCAATTCGATGCCGCTCGTCGTCTTCAACGTCACGTCGACGAGGGCGATGTCGGGCATCAACTTTTGTATCTGCTCGATCGCGACCGGGGCGCTATCCGCCTCGCCGCAGACCACAAGGTTGTGCTCGCGATTAATCAACGCGACGAGGCCCTGGCGCGTGATCGGATGGTCATCGACCAGGAAAACGCGACTCTTGGGAAACGGATCTGAGGGAGCGACCGGAGTTGGAGTTGGGGTGGTGACGTTCGTCTTCATGAATGTTGGTAAGACTCGTAACTCGATCCGCGTCGGAGTTCCGCAATCAACGCAACTCCGCTGCGCGAAAATGGCCAGATTCGCGGCTTAGGGCGCTTTCCAATGGCGCCCCCGTCGGCGTGCTCGCCCGCCGCATGAGGGTGACCCTGATGCCGCGGCGCTCCGGATATGGTCGCAGCCCGGCGCATCTTAGTATCCGGGGAAGCGGTTCGCCCGCTGACAGAGTTGCACGGGCACTCCCCAGGGGTCGCGCATCATGATCAGCACGGTTCCATCGGGCAGCACGTCCTCAACAAAGAAAGTCGCGCCAGCTTTTTCCAACCGCGACCGGTCCGCTCGTGCTTCTGACGACACGACGGCGAAATGGAAGCATAACGGGTGAGTGGCCGGAAAATCGGTTACCGCTGCAGCCGGATTGGTGTAGAGCTCGACAACGATTCGTCCTGCGTCGTCCGAGAGAAAATGCGTGTAGGGTGCCTCGTTTCGCTGTCGCGCGATCTTGAACCCCAGATGCTCGACGTACCACCGGCTGGTCGCACGTGCATCGGAAACATTGAGGGCGAAATGTTCGAACGTCATAGGCGGACAGGCCCGTGCGCAGGGGTTTGAGAACGCACGACCGAACCCGTATTTGCGCAGCACTCAGGCGCCCGTGCAAGCGCGGATCAGCTCGAACACCCTGATGACACACTCACGCCCGCTCTCGTTCGGTGCTCACCGCTCAAGTTCGAGAACGGGCTTTGTCCGCCGACTCCGCCAGAGCCCGCTCAACCAGCCGGCGACGAGCACGCCTTCAGCCGCCGGATCGAGAAGATAGACCGGTCCGATCGCCCGCTGGGTCACAAACACGAGGTCACAAACGCCCAAGATGGCCGCGGTCCCGGCCCCGACAATCCAGAGCTCGACCGCGACGGATCGGCGCCTGCCGGCGAGGAAAAGGGCGATTCCAATGATCGCCAGAACGGCCCCGAACGTCTGAACCAACCAGTAATCGGTCTTTGGTCCGGTCAGCGCGACAAAGCTCCGCAGGTGCAGGATTGGCCACACACCGGTCACGAAATAGAAGAGCCCCTGGAGCTCTGCGATGACGGCCAACCCGCCCTTGCTGGCGCCGTTCCGCCATCGGCCTCTCCATTGAATCCGCCGCGACGGCGCCGGAACGAGCCGTCCGCTCCGGCCCTTTCACGAGGCCGCTCGTTCGGCCGAGCTCAGCCACGTGCTGCGGCCGTACCGTCCGTGATGCGGCAGTCCACGCTCCTCGAAATGTTCGAGGAGATCACGAAGCTCCTTCGTCCACTCCTGGCCGTCACGCAACCGAATTGGTCGCCCACCGAAGCCCGGGCTGCTCTACGATGACGCACCTCGCGCCGCGCCGGCCCGCGGACTGCAGGGCACCGGCTTCACCGCCACAGCCGAAAGCCGAACAACAAAAGTCGCGGCGTACCAATATTCACCAAGCCATCGCTCGATCGACCCGTTTCGATGCGATGATTCGCGATGTTCTCGCCGTTGAGGAAAAGCTCGGCGTGCGAGCCAATCGATACGTTCACTGAAAAATCAACGACCGTCGCCGCCGCCAGCCGCAGCGTATTGAGATCATCTTCGAACTGTTCCCCCAGAAAACGCACCTGCGGACCGATCGACCAGTTGCCGGACTTCCACGTCACTCCCGCGGACGCGCTCGACCTCGGAACCTGCGCGAGCCGGAGTCCATTGAGTGCCGGCGCGACTTCGGCGCCCTCCACCGTCGCGTCATTGATCAGGTACTGGACGTTTGCCGTCAGGGTGTTCGTGAATTTCCAAGCGCCTGAAAAAGCGATTCCCTGAACCCGGGAGCGGTCCAGGTTCAGGCGTTGCCGGCCTTCACCGCCGGCGGGGAGTGTCCCAACGATCGGGAACGTCCCTGGCCCGCGGGCAATCGTCACGTTGGCGACAGCATCGTGGAGCTCGTTACGAAACGCGGTCGCCCCGAGTTCGAAAGGACCACGCGTCAAAGTCGCGCCCACTTCGCCACTCGTCACAGTTTCGGTCCGAAGTGCTGGGTTCGACTCCGTGACGACATTTCCGACGCGAAAGGGCCGGTAGAGTTCGTTCAGCGTTGGCCTTCGAAACGCGTGCTGAGCGCTCGCATGAAATCGCAGCGCATCCGTTACGGACCACACCACGCCCGCACTTGGACTCAGAGCAACGCCGTCTTGTCGCGCAAACCGCTGGTCGGCGACCGGCGCCGCGTTGAGCCAGTCGCGACGATGTCCGTTGGAGTCCTGCCAGCCATCGACCCGGAGGCCATACGCCGCCCGCACGTGTTCGGTGAGCGAGCGACTCTGCAACGCGAAAATCCCTCCCGTCGTCTGTCGGCCGCCCGCAAATCGCCGGCGGGTAAACGCCCCGTTCACGAACGCCGAGTCTTCCCGGGTTTCACCCCGCACATCCCGGATATCGACCCCGACGCTGGTTCGCGAACCCGCCGAACCCAACCATTCGCCGACCCAAGCGAGGCCCAGGGCATTGGATGGAACCGCGTACTGATTGCTGGCGGGCGTTTCAGCGGTGCGGGTCGCATTGACCGAACTGAACGTGCTCGAGAAATCCTGCCGTTGCGCGTAGCCGGTCGCGTTCCAGTGGAATGTCGGACTCACCCCGCCACTGACCGAAACCGAAGCGAAGGTCTCGTCAGACGCATTCTCCTGGTACGGCGTGCCGTTGCCCCTGCGCTCGCCGAAGCGACGCACCGTGAGGGTCGCGTCGAGGTCAGAACGGAGCGCCTGATGCCACCGCCCCGTCATCCACCGCGATCGACTGCTCGCCGGTGTGTCGATCGGACCGCGTCGTTCCGGAGCCACGGTGTAGTATCCGGCCGTCGAAAGGTGCCGCCCCAACAATTGCAGGACGCCGGGCCCTGCCGGTTCAGTTACCTGTGCTTCAAGGTCGGTCGTATCGAAACTTCCATACCGCGCGGCGAGTCGTTCATGTGAACCAAACACCGGCTCGGTAAAAAGCTGGATAACGCCCCCCAGCGCCGCATTGCCCCACGCCGTTCCTCCCGCGCCGGGCACCACTTCAATCGAGCTGAGCGACTCACGCGGTACTTTCGTCCACAGCACCCAACCGCCAAACGGGTCATTCAGCGGCACGCCGTCCAGCAAAACGAGCGAGCGACTTGCCCCACTGGGCCCAAGACCGCGCAGCGAAACGCCCTGCGCCGTTGGATTCGCGACTAAACTGTCGGTCCGCCGAAAAAGACTGAAACCGGGGATGCGTCGCAGTGCACCGTCGATCGTTACATTCGGGCCGCCACGTAGCGCGTCACCCGTGACGCTCTCGTGCGAGAAAGGCACGGACTCCACCGCCTCGGTCGCACGAGTTGCCGTGACGAAGACCGGCGAGAGCGGCACAGCCGGCACTTGCGCTGAGGTGTCGGCATTGAACACGCCCACAAGCAACCAACTCAGGCTGCCAACCAGCCATCGAGAGGACGTTTTTAGGCTCATACCGCGACGAGCGAAACAGTTCCGCCGCTCTCCCTGCGATAGAATAAAATTCGAAAGTGATCCGGAACCGTCATCTCCGACGCAGGGCGAAGATCTTCCGACATAAACTTAGCGCAGGCTTTCATCATGCAACGCGTTGTTGATGGCCATGCCGGCCTCGGCGCCTTCGGCCGCAGCCACGATCGCGAGGCGGACGCCACGTCGGACATTACCGGCGACATACAAGCCCGGCACCGCCGTGGCGGCATGTTCGTCGCACATCACGGATCCGGTTTCATCCAGCTGGCAGCCCAGATGCTGCGCGAACGGAGATTTCTGCACGCAGTCGGAGCAGAAAAAAACGGCGTCGCATGGCAGCTCCGATTGATCCTCAAACACGACCGCGGCAATTGTACGGCGCCCACCTCGCAATCCGTCCACCGGTGATTCCAAAATCGTCACCCCGTTGGCCTCCAGTTTCGTTCGTTGTTCTTCGCTGAGTCCGCGCGGTCCGTCGGTGCAGAGCGTCACTTTTCGGGTCCAAATCAGCAGATCGATCGCCAGATCAAATCCCGCCGTACCCGAAGCGTACGCCGCCAACGTCTGGTCGCGGTGCTCCCAACAATCGCAGTACGGGCAATGGTAAACGCCCAATCCATAGTGCTCACGAAAACCCGGCTTGCGCGGGATCAGATCGATTCGCCCGGTCGCGAGCAGGAGCTTACGCGCCTCCCAGCGGGTGCCATCGGCCGCAAAGATTTCAAAATGCCTATCGTGCCGCCGCACATCGTGAACCTCCACGTTCTGGCGCAACGTGATGGTGGGATAGTTACCAAGTTCGGCCCGGCCCAGTTCTCGTAGTTCCAGCGGTGGAGTCCCGTCGCGGCTGAGGAATCCATGCAACGCAGGCGATACGCCGTTGCGCGGACGCCCGGAATCCACAACCAGGACATCCCTACCACACCGACCTAAAATCAAGGCCGCGTTCAAGCCGGCAGGTCCCACCCCCACAATGCAGACATCATGCACGGCGAAACCAAAATCGAGTGAGAGGGAGGGGTTGGCAGTGGGCCATAGCGGGAGGGACAAGTCGTCGTTCGTGAAGTTCAGCGAAGGCCGTCTTGGCCGGAACATACCCGATGTCGTCCACTCTATAAACCATCAGCTCGGTTCAGGCAGCTGGTGGACCGGGCGCCTTATCCCACCCAATCTCCCATGGACGCCATCATCATTGTCGACATGCAGAAGGCCTTCCCGGTCCCCCCAGAAGTGGTCGAGAGAATCGAAAGCCGGTCGCAGGACTTTCCGTTGCGGGTCTTCACGCAGTTCCTGAACGACCCGAATTCTCTCTTTCACCGGAAACTCAAGCGATCATCGTGTCGGCCTGATTCACCTGACCGGGACCTTCTGCTGGAAACGACCGACAGCGACATTGTTCTGGATAAGACGGGCTATGGCTTCACGGCTCAGCAAATCGAGACACTGCGCCAGGCCGGCATTCGAAAAGCACTGGTTTGCGGCGTCGACACCTACGGGTGCGTAGTCGGCGTGGTTTTCACGCCGTTCGACGCGGGGATCGACTGCGAAGTCGATCCAGAGCTCTGTTGGAGCTCAACCGGGCTGCAAGACGCCGCTCTGACCATCGTCCGGGAGCAATTTGGGACCGCCTGAACCGCCGATGCGAAGCATCGACGTCAACTACTGGGATTCGGGCGAAAACAAGGGAATCGTATGGTCGCTGGCAAAGGAAACAGCTGGCGGGCAAAAGGATTTGCTTCAACCAGACGCGCTATCTAGCAGCAAGAGCGTGCCGACGTTCGCCTCCGAGTTGCCAGCTCTCCTTCGCCTGGGTGGCTCTGCCCCGTTCAATGACCTGATTCTCGAGGCAGGTCGTCTCGCCTTCCCGGGCATCGGCACCACCGTGATTTCTGACCTCGCGGACGCGCGGAACAACCGACTTACGCCGCGAAGTGGAGCGCTTCTCGTGCTGTTCGAGCCCGACGCAGCCGTTCTCGCCGAAGCGCGGGCGGCGACGGATATTGCCGGTCTACCCGCATGGGGCGTCGTTCCCTTCATCTCGACTCCGCCTTCCGAGACCTCCGATCCCGACGCCATTCATTCGGTTGATTGGAATCCGCCGACGGTGGCCCGGGCGTTGCGTTGGGCACGTGAGCGTCATCGCCTGCAGCGCGAAAACGCACGACTCCGGGGCGATCTGCTGACGTTCGGAACGCGCATCACTCATGACCTCAGGACGCCCTTGGGCGGCGTGCTAACCACCACGGAAATGCTCCGGGAAGTGTTGGCGGAAGATGCGCCCAATGATGTCGCGTTGACCCAACCCATCCTGGATTCAACGGAGGGTCTTGTGAAGTTGATCGAACGGGCGAGTTTTTTTGCCCGGACCAGCGCATCCCGGGAACCCCGTCGCACGTTGGATATGAGCGGACCGTTCTGGAACGCTTTCCAACATCTCGAAGGGACCATGATGAAGGCCCAATCCTCTTTTACTTATCCGTCAGCGTGGCCGAGTGTCGAAGGGCACGAGAGCTGGCTGGAAGGCGTGTGGCGCGCGCTGCTGACGAATGCGATCCAGCACGGAGTGCCGGGTTCAAAGATCGAAGCCGGATGGTCAACGGAGTCGAACGAGCATCGCTTCTGGGTGCGCAACGAAGGAACGGTACAGGTCGAAAAGGAGCCGCGGCTGTTTTTCCCTTTTCATCGATTACACGAAAGCGGAGCGCCACGCGGCCTCGGCCTTCCCACGGTTCAGCGTCTCGTCGAGATGGAAGGTGGGCATTGTGGGTTCACGATTCCAAACCCAGGGACGGTTGAATTCTTTTTTTGTCTGCCAAGCGCGAGTGAAAAGGTGACATCGCTGACACCCGGAGCGGCTTAGAATGCCGGACAACGCCGCACCACTGGCGGGGATTGCTGCATCGTCGTCGGCCAACGATCCCTTTATCGGCGGTGGTGAGGCCGCCGCGATTTTGCGCACCATCGATTGGTCAAAGACCGCGATGGGCGCGGTCTCGACCTGGCCCGAAACGCTCAAGACGAGCCTGCAGCTCTGCCTTTCGTCTCGCCACCCGATCTGTGTCATTTGGGGCCCGGAACGGATCTATTTCTATAACGACGCATATGCGCCGATCGTCGGCACGAAGCATCCCTCGGCCCTGAGCAAAAGTTATCCGACAGTCTGGCCGGAGATTTGGGAAAGCGCCGTTCGCCCGATTCTGGAAGCGGTCGAAATCACCGGACAAGCCTCTTGGCACGAGAACCTGCGCCTCGTGCTCCGGCGTCACGGTTACGACGAGGAATGCTACTTCTCATTTTCGTTCGCACCGATTCGCAGCGGCGACGGAAGCATCGGCGGCGTCTTCACCGCCGTGACGGAAACGACTGCGCACGTGATCACCGAGCGCCGACTGCACACGCTCCGAGATCTTGGCGCGCGGGCGGTGCTCGCCACCACCCCGGATCAAGCCTGTCGCATCGCCATCGATGTTTTGGCCATGAATCCGACGGATGTCCCCTTCGCGTTGGTGTACCTGATCTCTGGGGACAACCGGACGGCGGATCGCGTCGCATCGACTGGCTTGGCCAACGTTCATGTATTCGCGCCCGGGGGGATTGAGTTGCACGAAAACGGCAGCGGCGACCCGTGGGATTTCCGAGGCCTCCTCCGCAAAGGCGGGACGTTAGTTCGATCACCGGAAACAAATCCGCTGCAAATCACCGCTTCTTCTGGTTCCGACCCGATCGAAGCCGTGATGGTTCTCCCGCTGCTTCGGCCGGGTGAAACGCAGCCGTCCGGTTTCGCCGTTCTCGGCGGCTCGCCGCGTCGGGCATTTGACGACGATTACCGGACGTTCTTCGAAACCATCGGCAGCCATCTCGCGATGGCGGTTTCGAACGCTCGCGCATACGCGAAGGAGGTCGAACAGGCGGCCAGCGCGGCGCGGTTCGAGCAATTGATGGCGATCATGCCGGCCGGCGTGCTGGCCTGCGACGCGCAAGGCCGGATCACGTTCTTCAACCGTCGGGCGACAGAAATTTGGCGCGCCACCCCGGAGCCGATGGAAGATTACGCAACCTTTGCCGCGCGGTTCCGGATCCTTTCGCGCGACGGCTCCGCCCTCCCCGCACAAGAGCGCCAGATCGCACGCGCGCTGCGCACCGGTGAATCGTTCGAGCGCGGTGAGTCGCTCATGGAACGGCCGGACGGTTCACGATTCGTGGGACGATACGACCTTCAGCCGATCCGACTGGCTGACGGCACCGTCGATGGGGCGATCGTCGTGTTTCAGGATGTGTCCGCGGAACGCGCCGCTGAGCTGGCGTTGCAGCAAACCCGCGAGCGTTACCGCGCGGTGTTCGAGCAGGCGAGTGTCGGAATTTTCGAATGCGACCTACGCGGTCAAATTCTGCGGACGAATCCGGCTTTGAGCGAGATCATGGGGTTCACCCAGGAAGCGCTGACCACCAAGAATTGGCGGGACCTCACGCATCCCGATGAACTCGCCAGCGATGAGGCGCTGGTCGGCCAGCTGCTGCGGAGTGAAGTTGAGTCGATCAGGGTTGAGCGCCGCTACCTCCATCAAGGCGGCACGTACGGCTGGGTCGACGTATTCGCGACGGTGATTCGCGACCCGGCCGGCCTGCCGGCGTACGGACTGGCCGTGATCATCGATATCAGCGAACGCAAACGCGCCGAAGCTGAATTGCGTGAGACCGAAGACCGCTTCCGCGTCGCGGCCGACAGTGCGCCGGTGCTGATCTGGATCGCGGATACGGCCAAACGCTGCACGTGGTTCAACCGACCCTGGCTTGAGTTCGTCGGCCGTTCGCTCGAGCAGGAATCGGGCTTTGGCTGGGCGCAAAATGTGCATCCGGCGGACGCCGAACGCTGTCTTGCCCATTTTTCGGCCGCGTTTGATCGACGCGAACCGTTCAGCATCGAGTACCGGGTTCGCCGGCAGGACGGCGAGTATCGCTGGTTGCTGGACAACGCGGTGCCGCGTTACCAAGGCACGGAGTTCATCGGCTACATCGGGTCGTGCATCGATATCACGGAGCGGCGTGCAGCCGAGGAAGCGATGAACGCGAGCCGCAATGCCGAACGCTCTCGCCGTCAGGAAATGGAGGTGCTGACCCAGGTCGCACCGGCCGGTATCTGGATGGCGCATGACGCGGAGTGCCGCGAAATCACCGGGAACGCCGCCGCCTACGCCATGTTGCGGATCCCACCGGGCCAGAATCTGTCCCGCACCGATGCAGAGCCCACGGTCGCCATCCTGCAGAATGGAGTACCACTCCCGGTCCAGGATCTCGCGATGCGGGTGGCGGCCCGGACGGGTCAGCCCGTGACGAATCAAGAACTCGAGTTTCGCTTTCCTGACGGCACCTCGACTTGGGCGTATGGGAGCGCGACGCCACTCATCGGGGAAGATGGCAAGGTGCGCGGCGTAATCTGCGTGATGCTGGATGTGACGCAACGGAAGCTCGTGGAGGCCGCGCTGCGAGCGAGCGAAGAGCAACTCCGTATCGTGACCGATCACACGTCCGTCATGTTCGCGCGGATTGATCGCGAGTACCGTTACCGGTTCGTCAATCGTACGTACTCCAAACGTCACGGCCGTCCACCCGAGGATTTTGTTGGGCTGCCTGTGCGCGACGTCGTCAGCCCGGAAATGTATGCGCTCGCCAAGCCGTATCTCGATCGCGCGCTCGCCGGCGAGCCTGTGCAGTTCGAAGTTTTTTATCCGGAAGCGGACCGATGGGGCCACATCGTGTATGAGCCGGAGCGCGGACCTGATGGGAAGATCGTCGGTCTGGTCGCCGTCGTGGTCGATGTCACCGATCGGAAAGCGGCGGAGACAGAGATGACGCGAGCGCGGGACCAGGCGATCGCGGCGTCGCGCGCCAAGGACGATTTCCTCGCGGCGCTGTCCCACGAATTGCGCACGCCGCTCAGCCCCGTGCTCCTGATCGCGAGTGAGGCCGCGACCGATGCGGACCTTCCGGAACACGTCCGCGCGGATTTCGATCTGATCCGCAAGAGCGTGGAATTGGAGGCACGGCTGATCGACGATCTGCTCGACGTGACGCGCATCACGCGCAACAAATTCACCCTCGACCTGCAAGACGTGGACCTCGCGACCGTGTTGCGCGACGCACTCGCCACCGTCGAGGACGATCTTCGAACGAAGCGCATCGCACTCACCCTCGATCTCGCACCCCTCGCGATGGTCTCGCGCGGCGATCCCGTCAGACTCCAACAGGTTTTTTGGAACGTGCTCAAGAATGCCGTGAAGTTCACCGCCGACGGCGGACGCGTTAACGTAACGAGCGCGATCGGCCCGGCTGGAACGACCGCGATCATGACCGTCTCCGACACGGGGATCGGCATCACCGAGGAAGAACTCAAGCGGGTGTTTCACGCGTTTTCCCAAGGCGATCACGCGCGCGGCGGCGGTTCGCACAAATTCGGCGGCCTTGGCCTGGGGCTCGCAATCTCCCGGCGCGTCGTCGAACTCCACCATGGCGAAATCACCGCGACCAGTGAGGGCCGCGACCGGGGCGCGACGTTCACGATTGTCCTCCCCCTCGCACACGCGGCCAAGGCTACGAACGTCGTGCGCGACGCTGCACTAGCTCCAAAAAATTCAAGCGTGCACGCCGCGCCGCAGGAACCGGGTTCGGACTTACCCGAACCAACTCCGAAGAAAAACCGCGGTCGAATTCTCCTCGTTGAAGATCACAGTCCCACGCGCCTGGCGCTCGAACATCTTCTGCAGCGGCGCGGGTTCGACGTGACGTCTTGCGCATGCGCCGCAGAGGCTCGCGCGCTGGCCAAGCAGGAACGATTCACCGCCCTCGTTTCCGATGTCGGCCTGCCCGACGGAAGCGGTTGCGAGTTGATGGAAGAATTTCGTCACCAGTACGCCATGATCGGGATTTCCCTGACTGGCTACGGTATGGAGGACGACGTCGCGCGCAGCCGCGTCGCAGGCTTCGCTGAGCACCTGACGAAGCCCGTCCGAATGCAGGCTTTGGACGCGGCGTTGGCGCGACTCCTCCCCCACGTCACAGCGGAATAAAACATGTTTTTACCACACGTCTGGGGAGAGGGAGCTCGACGGACGCGGGTGAATTGGCGGCAATGGAGCCCTGCGATGACGAGTTTCCCTCAAATCCTCCGGCCAGGTCATGAGGGGAAGTCAACATGACCGTATTCGCGCCACCGTTGCGTTCCTTTGTTGCCATTTCCGCGACGACCACGCGTGGTCGGACGAGCGCAATCGCTCGCGAGAGTATCTTCACCGCGTCGCGGTCGCCGTCCCGCCCAACGGCCTTTGCGCCCCGTTCCTTTTGCTTGGTCGATCAGCCTTCTGTCTTTTAGGATTTGTCCGATGGCGTTCCGCGACCTTCCGATCAAACGCAAACTGGCCAGCGTGATTTTGCTGACGAGCGCGGCGGTCCTGGGCCTGACCGCGTCCGTTTTGCTGGCGTATGAGCTTTATAGTTACAAGCAGACCACCCGGCGGAGTTTTTCCACGATCGGCCAGATCATTGCCGACAGCAGCACCGCGGTTCTGATCTACGACGATCACAAACTCGCTGCGGAAATCCTGTCCGGGTTCCGCGCTGAGCCGGAAATTGCGCTCGCTGCTCTCTACGACAAGTCGGGCAAGCTTTACGTGGGCTATCCAACCGACCGGCCTATCGCCGATTTTCCCGATCGCCCGGGACCCGACGGGATCAAGTTCGCCCCCCATCACGTGACCTTGTTCAAGCCGGTCATGGAGGGAGACAATCGGGTTGGAACGCTGTACCTGCGGGGCGACCTCTCCGGCATGTATCGCCGTCTGGGGGTATATGGTCTCGTTTTGCTCGCGGTGCTCGCGGCGTCGGGCGTGGTCGCGCTGCTGCTGTCGAAACTCGCGCAGCGGTTGATTTCGCAACCGGTGCTCGAGCTCGCCAACACCGCGCGTCTCATCTCTGAAAATCGCGACTATTCCGTGCGCGCGGTAAAGCTGAGTAACGACGAACTCGGTGGATTCACCGAGGCGTTCAACTCCATGCTGAATCAGATTCAGCAGAGCCACTCGGCGCTGCGCGCCAGCGAGGAACGACTCTCTGCCGTGTTTCAACAAGCCGGCACGGGCATCGCGCAGACGGATCTCGCCGGACGGTTCATCATGGTGAACGACCGCTATTGCGAAATCGTCGGCCGCTCGCGTGAAACCCTCCTGCAGCTGCGCATGCAGGACATCATTCATCCCGCAGATATTGGTCACCATCTGTTCCTGACCGAAAACTCCGCGCGCGACGCCTCCTCTTTCGTCATCGAAACGCGGTATGACCGGCCGAGCGGTGGCTTTGTCTGGGTGCGCAACAGCGTCGCGTTCATCTGCAACGCGCAGCGCGTCGTCGAGTCCGCCCTGGCCGTCACGGAAGATATCACCGGCTCAAAGCGCACCGAGCAGGAACTCGAGCGCGCGCGTGATGAGGCGCTCGCGGCTTCGCGCGCGAAGGATGATTTTCTTGCGGCCCTGTCGCATGAACTGCGAACTCCGCTGAATCCGGTGCTCCTCCTGGCGAGCGAGGCCGCCGAAGACACGACACTCCCGCAAGCGGTGCGCGCCGACTTCGCCACGATCCGCAAGAACGTGGAGCTCGAGGCGCGTCTGATCGACGACCTGCTCGATCTCACGCGCATCACTCGCGGTAAACTTCCGCTCGATCGCCAGCCTCACGATGTGCATACGATTTTGCAGGACGCGCTCGCCACCGTCGAGGCCGAGCTCGAGCGCAAATCGATCGTGCCGCAACTGGAGTTGAACGCGCCGAACTCGATGGTGCTCGGTGACGCGGTGCGGCTGCAGCAGATCTTTTGGAACGTGCTGAAGAACGCCGTGAAATTCACGCCAGAGCGCGGGACCATCACCGTCGCAACCCGGGTGGGCACAGCGACCGGCGAACTCACGATTGAAATTACGGATACGGGCATCGGCATGCTGCCCAGCGAACTCGAACGAATTTTCGACGCATTTTCCCAAGGCGATCACGCGGGCGCTGGCGGCTCGCATCGGTTTGGCGGCGTCGGATTGGGCCTCGCGATCTCCCGCATGCTCGCGGAACTGCACCACGGTTCGATCCGCGCCAGCAGTGCCGGGCGCGGCTGTGGGTCCACGTTCTCCATCGATCTGCCATTGCTCCACGTCGATTCGCGATCTCCCATCCCGGTCGCGGCAAATGGGGTCCCGGCGTTTCCGACCGCCGATCGCTCGCCTGATCCTGCATCGACCCTTCGCGCGCGGGTATTGCTGATCGAAGATCATGCCCCGACGCGACTGACGCTCCAGCAGCTGTTGTTGCGGCGGAACTACGAGGTGGTGGCCGCGGGCTCGGTCGCCGAAGCGCGGGAACAAATGACCCGAGAGCTGGTGGACTTCGTGATTTCCGATATCGGACTGCCGGATGGTAACGCCTACGATTTGATGGCTGATTTCCGCAATCGGCTCGGACTGACCGGCATTGCGCTGACCGGCTACGGAATGGAAAGCGACATCGCCCGCAGCCACGCCGCTGGCTTTGTGATTCATTTGACGAAGCCTCTGCGCGTTCAGTTGCTGGACGAAGCGCTTGCGAAAGTCATGAGCCTCCTGCCCCGGCGCTGATCGGTCGACTACGCGCCGAACGTCCGAGTCGAGTGCCGACACGATACCGGTCTCGGTGGGTCAGGTTTGATCCGTGCTGACACGCGGGACCCTTGTCGGGACGACTTTCCTGTGTTGCGTGTGTCCTCTCACGCATGCCCACCATCCGAGACTTCGCCAGCGCGAAGGCCAATCGTCGCAAACTCGTTATCGTCACCAGCTATGACGCCTGGTCCGCGCGGCTGCTTGCAGCGACGGCCGTGGATTGCCTGCTGGTCGGTGATAGCGCAATGATGGTGATTCACGGGGAACGGGACACCTTGGGCGCGACGGTGGAGCTGATGGCCTTGCACACGCGAGCGGTGGCTCGTGGCGCACCCGAGAAGCTGGTTGTCGCGGACTTTCCGTTTCTCGCCGCGCGGCAAGGAACTGCCCACGCGCTGCAGTGCGCGGCCCAGCTGATGCGGGCGGGCGCGCATGCCGTGAAAATCGAAGGCGTCCGCGGCCACGAAGCCGTCATACGGCATCTGGTGGAATCGGGCATTCCCGTGATGGGCCACCTGGGGTTACAACCGCAATCCGTGCACGCCTTTGGCGGCTATCTCGTGCAAGGCCGGACGGACACCGAAGCCGCGCGACTCCGCGAAGACGCGAACGAACTGGCTGAAGCCGGCGCGTTCGCGGTCGTTCTCGAATGCATTCCGAGCAAATTGGCCCGGGAGATCACCGCGGCACTTTCCATTCCGACCATCGGGATTGGCGCGGGTCCGGACTGCGACGGGCAGGTGCTCGTATTGCAGGATCTGCTCGGTCTGAATCCAGAATTCAAGGCGCGCTTCGTACGGCCGTTTCGCGACGGAGCCGAGGTCGTGAGCAATGGCATTGCGGACTATGTCGCCGCGGTGCGCGACGGGAGTTTTCCCTCCCTGCAAGAAAGCTTCGAGTGATGGCGCACGTGGTCCACACCGTCGCCGAATGGCAGGCCTTGCAGGTGGCGCATCGCGCCGCGGGAAAATCGATCGGATTTGTACCGACGATGGGCGCGCTCCACGAAGGCCACCTTTCGCTGTGTCGCCGCGCGCGGCAGGAGCATGACGTCGTGCTCGCCTCGATCTTCGTCAATCCGACGCAATTCGACAAGGGTCACGATTTCGAAAAATATCCGCGCAACCTCGAGGCGGACGTTCGTCTGCTGGACTCAGCCGGCGTCGATGTCATGTTTGCTCCAACGGTCGCCGAGATGTATCCGAACGGAAAGCACTTCGCCGTCGTCGAGCATGAGCTGAGCCGTGAATTGTGCGGCGCGCACCGGCCCGGGCATTTTTCCGGCATGCTGACGATTGTGCTGAAATTGCTGCAGGTCGCCCAGGCGGACGCGGCCTACTTTGGCGAAAAGGATTACCAGCAACTCCTGCTCGTCCGCGGGCTTGGTGCGGCATTCTTTGTGGAAACATCGATCGTCGGCTGCCCGACCGTGCGCGAACCCGATGGCCTCGCGATGAGTTCGCGCAACCAACGCCTTTCGCCCGCCGAGCGGGCGCTGGCGCCGCGTTTCCACCAAGCGTTGACTGAAGCCCCGACGCCGGAGGATGCGCGGGCGCAGCTCTCGGCGGCCGGCTTTGCAGTTGATTACGTCGAGGAACGCGATGGCCGGCGGTTCGGCGCCGTGCGGCTGGGACACACCCGACTCATTGATAATGTCGCGCGGTAACGTTCTCTTTCTCCTCAGCGGATCAATCGCGTGCTACAAGGCATGCACCATCGTCTCGCGACTGTCCCAGGCAGGCGTCGTGGTGCAGACGGTGGCCACGCCGGCAGCGCTGCGCTTCATCGGGGCCGCGACGCTCGAGGGTCTCAGCGGCCGACCGGTGTTCACGGACGTGTTCGAACCTGGCCGCGCACTCGACCACATTCAGCTCGCCCGCGCGGCCGATCTCGCCCTCGTTTGTCCCGCCACGGCGAATACGGTCAACCGGCTTGCTGCCGGACTGGCCGACGATCCCATCGGAGCGCTCTTCCTGGCGTGGGAAATGAAAACGAAGCCCTGGTGGATCGCACCCGCGATGAACGGTTCGATGTGGGACCACCCTGCGACCACGGCGTCGCTCGACCAGCTGCGCCGCTGGGGTGTGCGGGTGCTGGATCCCGTCGAAGGCGCCCACGCATGCGGAGAAAGTGGTCCCGGCCGGCTGCCTGAACCCGAGTCGATCGCCGCCGCCGTGCTCAAGGCGCTCGACGAAAGAATCGTTCAACCATGAACCTCCTCGTCACTTCCGGCGCCACCCGGGAGCCGATTGATGCGGTTCGGTTCATCTCCAACATCAGCTCGGGTCGCACCGGAGCCGCGTTGACCGAACACCTCCGCCGCCACGGTCATGGGGTGACATTACTCCACGGCGAAGGCGCCGCACTCCCCACGGGGGCGATCAAGCGACTCTCGTTCTCGTCGACCGATGACTTGCGTACGCTCCTGCAGCGCACCTTGGAGACAGGAAATTTTGACGGCGTCATCATGGCCGCAGCGGTGTCCGATTATCGTCCCGCCGCGGTCCAGTCGGGAAAACTCGCATCCGCGAGTGAACACCTGGAGCTCCGACTGGTCCGAAACGCCAAGATTCTCCCGCTCCTCAAAACTTTTTCTCCCCGACCGCTTCACGTCACCGGGTTCAAGCTCACCGCCGGAGCCGATGAAAACGAGATCGCGCTCGCCGTCGACGCCCAGTTTTCCGCGGGTGGCGTCGACGCGGTGGTGCACAACGATCTCGCTGCGATTCGTTCGGCCGCGGACCATCCTTTTGCGTTGTATGCGACGGCCCATCAGCCGCCCGTCCATTTGAGCGGAGTCGAAGCGCTCTCAAACGCGCTCAACGAATTGTATTCACGATGAGAGCTCGATCCACTTCGCGTGCTTCTTCGATTGCGGCCCGCCCCACTACGAAAAAATTGTCCCCGGCGCGTGATCGCACGCTCGTGCTGTCCGTCGGAAACTCATCGCTGTTCGGCGGCTCGTTCGTGAACGGAAGACTCACGAAATCGTTTCGCATTCCCACCAGCGCCCTGTTTCGCATTGCCGGCTACTCCACGTCCCGCGTCGATCGAGTTGTCGTTTGTTCCGTCGTTCCGCCGCTGACGCCAGACGTGCTGCGGTTTGTGCGACGCACGTGGCAGGTTGAACCGCAGTTGCTCACGTTCGACGCCCCGCATGGTTTGCAGCTCGGGTACCGCGAGCCGCGCGAACTCGGGGTCGATCGCATCGCCGCGGCGTTGGGGGCACGCGTGGTATTTCCGCAGCAGAACGTGCTCATTGTGGATTGCGGAACGGCGTCGACGATCACCGCGCTTACTCGCGACGCGGTGCTACTGGGCGGGGCGATCCTTCCGGGGCTCGCCATGGGACCCGAGATCCTGGCGCTCCGCACCGCGCAGCTTCCCCAAGTCCCGGTGAAGCGCCCGCGCAGCGCGCTTGGACGGTCGACAGCCGACGCCATTGCGAGCGGTGTTTTCTTTGGCCACATCGGCGCGTTACGCGAAGTGATTTCGCGGGTCCGCACAGACGCGTTTCGTGGCAAGTCCATCGTCGTTGGGACGGGCGGCCACGCACCCCGGTTTGCTGGGGAAAACCTCTTTACCACAATCGAGCCGGAACTTATTTTGCGAGGCCTGCATGAGTTTGCCGATCGCGAAATCCGTTCTTAGAGTCCTGCCATGATTGCGATCGACCCTGCCATCGAAGACGAAGCCGAGCGCCTGCTGAAGTCGCTCATGCACGTCGACTGTGATCCTCATGGCCGAAAGTGGAATCTCGAGACCTGCCGCGAGATCGCGCCGCTTACGCTCGAGATCAACCGGCTGAAAAAAGAGAAGGACGCCGTCATCCTGACTCACTCGTACGTGGAGCCGGAAATTATTTATGGCGTCGGCGATTTCATGGGCGACTCGTATTATCTCAGCGAGATGGCCAAGAAAGCGCAGGCCAAGATCATTGTCTTCGCTGGCGTGGTGTTCATGGCGGAGACCGCTAAAATCCTGTCGCCCCAGGCGACGGTGGTCGTGCCAGATCGGCATTCCGGTTGTTCCCTGGCCGACTCGATCGATGGAGAAGGCGTGCGGAAGTTGAAAGCGCTTTATCCGGACGCCACCGTGGTTTGCTACATCAACAGCACTGCGGACGTGAAAGCCGAGTCCGACGTGTGTGTGACCTCCGGCAATGTGTACGACATCGTGGCGAACCTGCCGGCGTCGCGCGTCGTGTTCGTTCCCGACCGCCTCATGGCGGAAAACGTGCGCAGCGAACTCGCGCGGCGAGGAGTGAAAAAGGAAATCATCTCCTCCGACGGAACGTGCCTCGTGCACGACCAGTTCACTCCCGAAAACATCGCGCAGGCCCGCGCCCAGTTTCCCGGCCTCAAGGTGGTGGCGCATCCGGAGTGCACCGCCGAAGTGGCCGCGTTGGCGGACTTCGTGGGCAGCACTGGCGCCATGATGAAATACGTGAAGACCACGCCAGCGCCGTATTTCCTGATGCTGACGGAGTGCGGGCTGGTCAGCCGGCTCCAGGTGGAAACGCCGGAAAAACATTTCATCGGTGGTTGTCGCCTCTGCCCGTACATGAAGATGAACACGCTCGAAAAAGTGCGCGATGCACTCCTCGCTCCGCGGCCCGATCAGATCATCACACTCGACGAAAATCTCCGGCAGCGGGCCGCCCGTTGCATCGAACGCATGTTCGAACTCGCGCCGAAACCCTGACGCGCTGTCTCCGCGGGCCGGCTGAGGCCGCCCGTCGCATGCAACGCGAAGCTCTGCGACCCCCCATTTATGATGACGCCCCGTACCGAGCTGTTGATCGATCTCGCCCTGGAGGAAGACGCCGGCTTGGGCGACTTGACGAGCCGGGCCATTTTCCCGGCCGACCATCAGTCGCGCGCGTTCATCTCCGCTGGACATGATCTCATCATCTGCGGACTCGACGTGGCCGTGCGCGTGTTCGTCCGCGTCGATCCTGGACTCCAGGTCAAGTTGACGGCAACCGACGGCGATCGCGTCAAAACAGGCGGCAAAGTTCTCACGGTGACCGGACCGACCGCTGCGCTGCTGACCGCCGAGCGCACGGCGCTTAATTTCATTCAACGCCTTTCGGGCATCGCGACGCTGTCACGGAAATTTGCTGACGCGGTAGCCGGCACCTCCGTTCGCGTCGTGGACACGCGGAAAACGACCCCGGGTTATCGTGCATTGGAAAAGTATGCCGTGCGCTGCGGCGGATGCGTCAACCATCGTTCGTCGCTCGGTGAGCACGTGCTGATCAAAGACAATCACATCGCGGCGGCGGGCTCTCTGGGCGAAGCCGTCGCGCGGGCCCGCACCGCTGCGCCCCATCTCTGCCGGATCGAAGTGGAGGCGAAAACCTCGACAGAAGTTCGCGACGCCCTCCGCGCGAAAGCGGATGTCATCCTGCTCGACAACATGAGTCCGGCCGAAGTTGCCGCTGCGGTGAAACTGATTGGTGGAGCTGCCCGCGTTGAAGTTTCCGGGGGCGTGCGCTTCGAAACGCTGCGCGACTACGCCCAACCCGGCGTCGACGTGATCAGCGTGGGCGCCCTGACTCATTCAGCGCCCGCGGCAGACCTGAGTTTAACCCTGGTCCCGACCGGATCGCGCAAGGCGGCACGCTAGCGTCCTTTCACTCCCCCTCGGGCGGAGTGATCCTTTGTATGCAAATCATCCGCACGGATTGTCTCGTCATTGGTGCCGGTCTGGCCGGCAGCGCCTACGCCCTGGCCATGGCGAAACGAGGTTTCAAGGTGGAGATCCTTTGTCTTGGCGATCCGCTCGCGGCCAACAGCGACTGGGCCCAAGGCGGCATCATCTACGACACGGCGGCAGCGCACGCTCCCCTCGCTCGCGATATCATGGAAGCGAGTGACAATACCTCGAATCCCGCTGCGATCGAACAGCTCGTCTCGGAAGGACCGACGGCGGTGAAGGAATTGCTCCTCGATGATCTTCACGTCGCGTTCGACCGCGACGAGAAGGGCGAACTCGATTTCACGCGGGAAGGTGGCCACAGCGAACGCCGAATCATCCACGCCAAGGATGCGACCGGACACGCCATTCTGGATACTATCGCGGCACGGGTGAACGCCACGCCGCTCATCACGCGACGGACGGGATGCGTTGCCATTGATCTGTTGACGCTTTCCCACAACTCACAGGATTTGGCCGACAAGTACGAACCGTTGACGTGCTTCGGAGCCTACGTGCTCGACACACAGACGGGCGAAACCAACGCGTTCGTCGCCAAGAAAACGATTCTCGCCACGGGAGGACTCGGCCAGATCTTCCTGCACTCGACCAACCAGCCGGGCACCGTCGGTCACGGGGTGGCGATGGGTTACCGGGTGGGCGCACGTCTGATCGATCTCGAATACGTCCAATTTCATCCGACCGTTTTCGCGAAGAAGAATGCGCCCCGTTTCCTGATCACGGAGGCCTTGCGTGGAGAAGGGGGTGTCCTGGTGAACTCCAAAGGCGAACGTTTCATGGATGCCGCGGATCCACGTGGATCGCTGGCCCCACGTGACATCGTTGCCCGGGCGATCAAGCAGGAACTCGCGACGAGCGGTGAACCCTGTGTGTTTCTTGACCTGTCATCGCTCAAGCCGGAGTTCCTGCGCGAGCGGTTTCCGAATATTTACGAACGCTGCCTCGCGTACGGGGTCGATCTCACGCGCGACCAGATTCCGGTGGTCCCCGCGGCGCACTTTGCGTGTGGTGGCGTGCACGCTGATTTGGCGGGAAGGACGAGCATTCGGCACCTCAACGCGATCGGCGAAACCGCCTGCACGGGATTACACGGCGCAAATCGACTGGCGAGCACGTCACTGCTCGAGTGCCTGACCAGCGCAAAGTTCACCGCGGCCGCGGATGCCAAGGAAATCGCCCAGAGCTCGTTTCGACTGCCGGATCCGCGTCCCTGGGAAAGTCCGACGCGGGAAGCGGACCCCGTGCTTATCCGCCAGGACATGCTACAAATTCAGCACACGATGTGGAATTACGCCGGAGTGGTGCGATCGCCGCGCCGACTTACACGGGCTCGTCGCATCCTGCTCGAACTGCGGGAGGAGATTCAGAGTTTCTATCGCGGATGTCGGTTGACGCGCGAATTGATCGAATTGCGCAACGCGATTCAAACGGCGCTGCTGGTGGTCCACGCGGCCTCGCTCAATCCGCAAAGCAAGGGCTGTCACTACGTCGTGGACGAGCCCTGATCAGCTCGCGGCCGTTTCACGTCAGCAGGAGCTTTGGTTTCAGAGGGCTGACGACTACACGCTTCGGTTAGATAAGCAGTTAACCAAGTGACCGGCACTTTCCCGGGGATTGGAGTACAATGACAATAGACTCTTCCCAGCCTAATGATTTTGCGCTCCAGGCCCGTTCGTTTTTTGATCACCCGCGTTGCGCGCGCTTATGGATTTCTCGATCCCGTTGCGTTGCTCGCGAGTCTTCGCGGATTTGCGCAACCGTCCGAGGTGGCGGAGCCCATCGAGTTGCTCCGGGCGGGAATGCTGTTCCACGCCCGTGGGCTGGTGAACACCAAGGCGATTCAGAACAACCTCGACTGGGTGTGGCCGTACTGGGTCGAACGGCAGTTCAATCCCAATGATCCTTCGTTCATCCCGCGGGCGTTTTCCTTCAGTCACATCAATCTTACCCATCGGAATTGGACAGCCGTTGGCCTGCCCGATGTTGCATTTTATCCGATCATTGATCCCCGCGGTCTCGTAACGCCGCTGTACGACGGCTGGTCGTTGGATTTCTGGTTTGTACCGGAGGGAGACGGAGCGGTTCTGCTTCCGTCGAAGCTCGGCGCGCTCGAACAGGAATTGTCCTTCACGGACAATCTTCAGGTGCGCTCCGTCGCCCAGCGCGACGCGCTGGCGCTCGAAAGCGTGGTTTCCCTCGAACTCGTGAATCACGAGCCGCACTGCAAAATCAAGGTGCGCGCCAATGCGGCCGGGTCCATTGCGGTGGCGCTCCGACCGTACAACGCGGAAGGCGTCAGCTTCATTAAGACGGTTGAAGTCATGTCAAACGGCCGCGGCTGGGTCGTAAATGGCCACCATCAGGTGCTGTTTGAGCAGCACCCCGCCAGGCATTTGCTTTCCACCTACAACGCCGGCGACGTGTTGTTGCGGCTGCGCGAAGAGCTGACGATGACGAGCGTGACTTGCCCGGTGAGCATGGCGACGGCCGTCGCGTTGTTCCCCGTGTCGTCGCTGAACGGCGAGGCCTGCGAAATTTCGGTTCCCATCTACGACGAACTCGAATGGAAACGGCGGCCGAGTTACAAGACCCTGCCGACGTGGTCGGACGCGGTTGCACCGTTGGCCCGACTCAGCGTGGCCGATCCCGATGTTCAGCGGCTGTACGATCTCGCGATAGCCAATCTCGTGCTGCACGCGCCCGCCGATGTTTATCCGGGGCCCTACACGTACAAACGGTTTTGGTTTCGCGACGCCGTCTTTGTGCTGAACGCGCTCCTTTCACTCGGCGGAGTGGAGCGTACGCGCCGTTCACTCGAGCGGTTTGAACCGCGTCAACGGCTCGATGGCTACTTCCTTTCGCAAGAAGGGGAATGGGACAGCAACGGGGAAGCGCTGTGGTTCTATCATCGCTTCGCGGCCCTCACCGGCGAAACACTGCCGAAGGAATGGCTTCAAGCGGTCGCCAAAGGCGCGCGCTGGATCACTCGCAAACGTCTTCCGCATCAGCCCGCCCGTCCGGAAGCAGGCCTGCTGCCCGCGGGCTTCAGTGCAGAGCACCTGGGGCCAAACGACTTTTATTATTGGGACGATTTCTGGGCGGTCGCGGGTTTGCGCTCCGCGGCCGAGCTGTTGCGCACTACGAATCCGAAGCTGGCGGACGCGTGCTCCCGTGAAGCCGAGGAATTCTTCGCCACCATCCAACGTTCCTTCCCTCGCGGACCACACCGGCGGTATCCCGGCGCGATCCCAGCGTCACCTCACCGGCGGATGGACTCAGGCGCCGTCGGCTCCCTCGTAGCGGATTACCCATTACAGCTCTTCGCTGCCGGCGATTCCTGGATCACCAAGACGGCGGACTACCTTTGCGGCACGCACCTGCAGTCCGGCGGTTTCTTCCAGAACATGATCCACTCCGGCATCAATGCGTACCTGACGCTGCACCTGGCGCAAGTGCGGCTCCGGGCCGGCGATGCCGCGGGAGCTTGGGCGTTGATGGACGGAGTCGTGGCACTCGCCTCGCCCACGGGCCAGTGGCCCGAGGCGATTCATCCGCTGACGTTCGGCGGCTGCATGGGCGACGGCCAGCACATCTGGGCTGCCGCCGAATGGCTGATGTTCGTGCGCAATCTCTTTGTGCGCGAGGAAACGGATACGCTGGTGATCGGCTCCGGTGTCCGGCCTGAGTGGCTGCGGGCCGGCCCCGCTGAATTTGGCCCCACCCTCACGCCGTACGGAACGTTGAGCGTTCGCGTTACGGCTGAAGGCGAAGGGGTTCGCGTCGTGATGGTGGCCAACTGGCGCGGATCGCCCCCACGTCGAGAATTTCGTGTTCCCGGCTGCGCGCCAACCACGGTGCCGGCCGGTGATCCCACCACCTCCTTTCTTTTTCCCGTTCAGCTATGAATATTTGCATGATGACAAACACCTACCTGCCGCATGTCGGCGGCGTAGCGCGATCGGTTAGCACCTTCGCGGATGAATATCGCAAGCGGAAGCACCAGGTGCTCGTCATTGCTCCCGAGTTCGAAGGCAAACCGCTGCCCGCTCGCGCGGCAGCCATCGTAGAACGCGTCCCGGCCATTCAAAAATTCAACGGCAGCGACTTCTCGGTCAAACTACCCTTGCTAACCGGACTCACGCCCCGCCTCGATGCGTTCGCGGCTGATATCATTCACGCCCATCATCCCTTTCTGCTCGGAGATACGGCGCTGCGGATCTCCGCGACGAAAAACGCGCCCGTGATTTTCACCCATCATACGCGGTACGAGGACTACACGCATTACGTGCCCTTCGATTCTCCAATCCTGAAGGACGTCGCGATCAATCTGTCCACCCAGTTCGCGAACTTGTGTGACGGCGTCATCGCCCCGAGTGAGAGCATTGCGCGGCTCATCCGTCGACGTGGAGTTGAAGTTCCAATACGAGTGGTACCAACGGGCATTGACGTCGGCGCGTTCGCCGCCGGCGACGGTGCGCGGTTTCGTCAGAAATTCAAAATCCCCCGCGAGGCATTTGTCGTCGGGCATGTGGGGCGACTCGCTCCGGAGAAAAATCTTTCGTACCTGGCCGAAGCGGTGGCCCAGTTTGTGAAGCGTGCGCCAGATGCCCGATTCCTGGTCGTGGGTGGCGGGCCATCAGAGGAGGCGTTGAAGACCGTGTTTGAGCGACTCCGGATCCAGGATCGCCTGATCATGGCCGGCAAACAAACCGGCCGGGCGCTCGCGGATGCGTACAATGCGATGGACGTATTTGCGTTTGCCTCGTTCTCGGAAACTCAGGGCATGGTGCTCGCCGAGGCCATGGCCGCTGGTCTTCCTGTTGTCGCGTTGAACGCTTCCGGGGTACGAGAAGTCATGAAGGATCGCGTCAACGGTTTCATGCTGGAGAAGTCGGCCGCTCCGCGCCGATTCGCCGAACAGCTGGGCAAGCTGCACCGGGATCGAAAGCGGCTCGAAGCGTTCGCCAAAGCCGCGCGCGAAACAGCGGAGCTATTTTCACGCGAACGATGTGCCGACCTGGCGCTCGACTATTATGAGGACATCCGCCGGCTCACCCGACGCGAACGCCTCATGATCGAGCGGAGTCCGTGGGGGAAAATGATCGAACGCATCGGAGTGGAGTGGAATCTTCTCGCCGAGAAAGCGCAGGCGGTCGTGCAAGCCGTAGGAGGACGTTGAACTCATGACACCGTTTGGTTCCGCGCCAGCGCCCCACGCCTGCTGCTGGCAGCGCCGGGCGTGCCCAAGGTCTGGCCCTGTGTCATTCACGAGTCATGGCGTTGCGACCAGCAGCGCGCATCCCCACCGCTGAATCATGTTCGCTGGAATTGAAGCCTGGGTTCACCGCGCGCGGCGTCGTCTGAGCCGCAATGAGTGGGCCATCCGCCATTTTGGACTTACACCGTCGCAGGGCACGAGCGAAGAGCCGGGCTTGGTGCTGATCCAGATCGACGGGCTGGCGCGCCGGCATCTCGAATCGGCCATCGCGTCGGGGAAGATGCCGTTCTTGCAGCGGCTCATGCAACGCGACGGTTATGATCTTCGTACCTTTTATCCCGGGATTCCGGCGACCACCCCCGCCGTCCAGGCGGAACTCCACTATGGTGTGAGGAGCGCGGTGCCGGCGTTCAGCTTCTTCGACCGAACGCTGAAAAAAATGGGACGGATGTGGGATCCGGAGTGGGCCAAGGCTCGCGAGGCTCAGCTGAGCGAAAAGGCGGAAGGTTTGCTGAAGGGAGGCAGTTCCTGGTCGAACATCTATACCGGGGGAGCCGGGCAGGAGGAGAGTCACTTCTGCGCCGCGAGTATCGGTGTGGGCGATATGTGGCGAAGCGGGATGATCCGGAATCTTGTCGGGTTCATCGTACTTGAGCTGCCGTCGGCTTTGCGCATCGCCTGGTTGTTGGTCGCCGAATTTGCGGTCGCCGCGACCGACGCAATCCGGGCGATCGCGAAAGGCCGAAAACCTTCGCCCGAATTTCTGCTCCTGCTTTCGCGCGTATTCGTTGGTGTGGGACTCCGTGAACTGCTGACGATCAGTGGTGAGATCGAAGTCACCCGCGGGCTGCCGATCGTGCATCTGAATTTCGTGGGCTATGATGAACACGCCCACGTTCGCGGACCCGGTTCACGGTTCGCCCATTTCGGCCTTCGCGGAATTGACCGGGCAATCCGCAAAATCGCGCGTGCGGCGCGACGTTCGGCCCGACGCGACTATGCGGTCTGGGTTTTTTCCGATCACGGGCAGGAGTCGGCGCGTGCCTTTCCCCCTCACTCGCCGGGCGGAATCGAGACGGTGATTAGCGACTGTTTGGAGCTATCACGAAAACGCGATCCGGCGTGGCGGCCACGCTCCCAGCAGCGACCGGTCGCGACGGCACCCTGGCTCACCCGCGGTAAACATCATCAAGGGCGGATTGAGCGGCTCCGGATTGAGGAACAGCTGACGTTTGAAGAAGGCCGCACGTTTGTCGTCGCGGCGATGGGACCCGTTGGACACGTCTATTTTGCTGATCCCAAAACAGACGATCAACGGCTCGCGATCGGACGTCGACTCGTGAGTCAGGGCCAGGTGCCTGGCGTTTTGATCCGGATCGAGAGCGGTGAAATCACGTGGATCCACTCGAAAGGAGAGACCCGCGTTCCGCAGGAAGTCCCCGCGCTGTTGCCCCATCCCGAGCCTCTCCGTCAGCAAATCGCAACCGACCTCGTCGGCTTTTGTGGGAATGCGGATGCGGGCGATCTGATCCTGCTCGGTTGGAGCCCATTCGATGGAACCTGGACGTTTGCGCCGGAGCGAGGGGCGCATGGCGGATTCGGACTCGACGAATCCCAAGGCTTCCTGCTGATGCCGGCACGAACCCCGTTGCCCGCAGGCACGGATTCGTTTGTGCGGCCATCCGCTCTTCGTGCCGCGGCACTGCACCACCTCGGTCGGGCTCCTCTCGAATCAGCAAAGCCTGCGACGGCGGAGATCAGCGGACTGCGGCTCATGACGTATAATGTCCATGGATGCGGCGGGATGGATGGTCGCGTGTCTCCGCGGCGAGTCGCGCGGGTGATTGCGTCGTTGGCCCCCGATATCGTGGCCTTGCAGGAGATTGATCTGGGCCGCCGGCGCTCGCGGTCAGAGGACCAGGCCACGATGATGGCCCAACAGCTCGGCATGCATGTGGCTTTCTGCCCTACCGTGACGCGTGGTCAGGAGCATTACGGCCATGCCCTGCTCAGTCGCTGGCCAATCGAGATCGTGAAACGCGCCCTCCTCCCCCACGACCCGAAAGGCTGGTGGAAGGAACCGCGGGCCGCCATGTGGGTGCGCGTCACGGTCGGAGAACACGTCGTCAACGTCGTGACCACCCATCTCGGCCTCGGACGCTACGAACGGCTGCTGCAAATGAGAATGTTGCTGAGCCACGAGTGGCTGGGCCGCGTGCCTGACGAGGAGCCGATCCTGTTGTGCGGCGATTTCAATCTGACTCCGGGCAGCGCACCGTACGGACTGGCTGCAGCCCGCTTTCGCGATGCTCAAGCGGCGCGAACCGGACATCGCCCGCTCAACACGTTCAGCTCACTGCAGCCGTTTGTCCGACTGGATCACATCTTTCTTTCGCCGCGGTTTGAAGTGCAGCACATCCTGGTGCCGCGGACCGAACTCACGCGCGTCGCTTCCGACCACCTGCCGCTGATCGCTGATCTTTCATTTGTGACTGCATCCGTTGAAACGCCCATGCGCACGCACCCATAGAGAGCAGCATGTAGACGGCGAAACCCGTGATCCGCAGCGGAGAGAGATCGTCACTCATGTCCCCAAACACGATTCCCACGGCTGATTTGACGATGTGGATCGGCCAGCCCCACATGAGATACGTTTTCAACGGCACGCCGATCAGTGGCAGGACGTAGTTCTTCGCGAAATACGGGGCACCGGGCAGCAGGATGGTGAACACGGTGACATGTCCATGCGCTCCTTTGGGCAGCCGTTTACGCAGGGGATCCAACCGTTTCTCAAACAGGCTGGGCACTGCTTTGACGAGCGCGAAGCTGGCCAGCATCTGCAGAAGAATTGAAGCGGCGACGATGGCTAGGCCCGGGCCAATGCCGAATCGCATGCCCGCGACCGCGTGCGCGACCGTAACCGGAAACCCCAGGAGGGGGAGAATCGTGATCAGCGCAAACACGGCAAAACCGTTCAGGTCCTCGGTGCGTTGATGCACCGCCTTCACATCGATTTGCCCGTAGAGCAGGCTCAAGCCGACGAGGGCGAGAATGATGATGACGCCCACAACGATCTTGCGCGGGGTAAATTCAATATCAGCTAGAATCGCTGGGGCCTGCATCAATGCGCAGACCCCGTAGAAACGCTTCAGTTCGACCGGGATCCTTGATCACCGCGCAGCCGCCGCGGTGCGTGCGCGCGCCTTCTCCACGATTTCGCGCAACGCGGCGAAGTCTTCGTCACGGGTGTGGCTCTCAATCCGGTAATCGAACTTGTGCGCTTCCCGCAGCTCCGCCTCGGCGGTAGCCATGCGGCGCGCAATCTCATCGTCGTCATCCTGGGCTCGCGCCCGCATTCGCGCTTCCAGTCGGTCGTGGTCTACGATGATGAAAATGGTGGCGAGATGACGGGCCAGCAGCGGATTCTCGCGCGCGGCGCGACGGAAACTTTCCACGCCTTGTACGTCCACGCTCATGACGAGATTCTGGCCGTTCGCGAGCGGCTCCAGCACGCTGGTTTTCAGCGTGCCGTAGCGTCGGTTGCCATGCACCCACGCCCATTCGAGAAATTCGCCGGCCGCGATTTTTTGGTCGAACTGCTCCGGCTTGAAGAAGTGGTAGTGAACTCCATTCACCTCGCCCGGCCGGGGTGCTCGGGTGGTCGTTGTGATGACACGGCAAAAACTCGGATCTTCATCGACCAGCCGGTCACACAGCGTGCTTTTGCCGGAGCCCGCAGGTCCAGCGAGCACCAGAAGGACGGGCGGTGAGGAGACTTTAGCGACGGTCATGCCAGGACGCGGGACGCGGAAGGTTCGTCGCAGGCGCCGCTCAATAGCTAAACGCGACGAAGGTGAGCAACGCGCCGTAGCCGACGAGCAAGCCGCCGAACGCCCGAATCCGACCCGGCCGGGCGAACAATCGCTCGAAGAAATCGCGCAGGCGAAACGGCGAAGCGCCCAACCAGATGGCGAGCGCAATGAGAAGGTAAACCAGCGACACCATGAAACGGCGCTGCGGGTATTGATATTCCATGTACGCTGCGCCCAGCAGCGGAGTCGCGGCCATCAGCACCAATACGCAGAGACCTCTCACCGCGAGGAAGTCGGGGACACACTTGAAGGAAAGTGCCGCCACCACGGCGAAACCGATGGTCAGCGGAGTTCGGTAATCACCAAAATCCGCCACCGACAAATGCCACACCGCATAAAGAAACCAGAGGGCTCCGATGCCAAAGAAGATGGCCGCCGCCGTCGTGGACCGCGGCATCCGTTCGAGCGCGGTCACATAGCCGCGATGATTGAGCAGGAGTGGCGCGCCTAGCACGAGGAGGACAAGCCCGGGCAGCAGGGTGGCGAGAAAGAGCGTCATAAGAATTTGCAGGTCTTAAGCGTGCGACCAAACGACCACAGCGCTGCGTCAACGGTCGCACGCCAAGCAGCCGCCGTGAAACATCCGGCCAAGCGCAACCCGCCTTGTACAGCGGTGATGTTGGCGGGCTGGGGCAGGGTTTTGAACATACGGTTGCGGCGAAGGGGAGCGATTAGGAGCGAGACCTTGGACAGAATCAAGTCACCCCCGCTAACACCAACTCGCCATAAAGCGTACTGACGCTCGCCCGCGTGATTTTTAGTGGGACGAGCGACCCGACCAGCCGCGTATCTGAGTCGAAGATGCACACCCGATTGCCGCGCGTGCGACCGGTGAAGTGCAGACCGCTCTTGTCTGGTCCTTCGACCAGAACTTCCTCGATCGTGCCGACGAGCTGCGCGTTACGGCGTTCTGAGTTGGCGCGGAGAACATCGAGCAGTGCCGTGTTGCGGGCTTCTTTCACGTCCTCGGGCACTTGATCAGTCATGGTCGCCGCTGGCGTGCCGGTCCGAATCGAATATTTGAACACATACGCCATGTCGTAGTTGCAGGCTTCAAACAGCTCCCGCGTTTGCGCGAAATCCTCGTCCGTCTCACCGGGGAAGCCGACAATGACATCCGTCGAGAAATACATGTCACTGCGCACCGCGCGCAGGGCGTCGACGATCTCCTTGTAGCGCTCCCGAGTATAGGGGCGATTCATCGCCCGGAGGATGCGATCGCTGCCGCTCTGCATCGGGAGGTGAACGTAACCGCAGAGCTTCGAGAGTCGGCCGTAAGCCGCCACAAGGTCGTCCTTGAATCCCCGCGGATGGGGTGACGTGAACCGGATCCGCTCGATGCCTTCGATCGCGTGGACGCGCTCGAGCAACTGCACGAACGGTGAAATGCCGCCCGTGTGAACGTAATCCCGGCGACCATAGCTGGTCACGATCTGGCCGAGTAGCGTGACTTCCTTGACGCCACGTGCGGCGAGTTGCTCGCACTCGCGCACAATCTCGTCCATCGGCCGCGAACGTTCATCACCGCGCGTCTTCGGCACGATGCAGAACGCGCAATCCATGTTGCAGCCCTGCTGAATCGAAACAAACGCGCTCACCTGATCCTCGACGAGCTCGTGATCGCGAATCGTGTTCTGTGATCCGGATTCTTCGGCGATATCAACAATCGTCTGGCCGATCGGTGCACCCGCCTCGCGCGCCGCACGTAGATTGTCCAGATAGTCGGGTACCTGATGAAACTTCTGCGTGCCGATGATCAGGTCGACGTCAGGCAGTTGATCGAGCAGTGAGGCTCCGCGATTCTGCGCCATGCAGCCGAGAATCCCGAGGACGAAGTCTGGGTTCTTCTTCTTGCGCGCCTGCACGTTGGCCGCGCGGCCGATCGCCTTCTGTTCAGCAGCGTCGCGCACCGAACACGTATTCAGCAACATCACGTCACAATCGTCCTCGCGGCTGACAATCCTATAACCGCGACCACGGAGCATCGCCGCAACGGCCTCGCTGTCCCGCTCGTTCATCTGACAACCATACGTTTTGATGTAGACCCGGTTCATGGCAAAACGCTGGAGGACAAGCAGTCACTCCTAGGAAGGTCCGGTGACGGAGGACACCCGAAAGTTTTGGAATAAGCCCAGTTCACGTGCGGAGCGGTTCTAAGTAGCCGTCGCCACGGCTGGGTCAACGCGGGAAACCGTCCAGTTCAGGTCCAGCCCTGCGGCTGGTCATAGGTTTGGTGTGCCGAACGGTGCTCGAATGAACGCGACCGTGCTAGCCGTTCGGCCCGTGACAAACGGCTAATACCGCTCCCCGTGGATGTTGCTATCATGGCGTCGCCCTCAAGCTCCGACGCCGCAGGCGAGTCTTCCGCTCGCTCTCCGGCCAAGAGTCGGTCCGACAGCTCGGCCTTCGGGAGCACTTCGCCCTTCATGTCCACGCTTCGGATCATCCTCACCTATGTCACTCTCCTTGCGACCGCGGGGTTTTGCGCCCTCATCGTTTTCGGGGATGGCTTCCGACGCTCCTTCGGTGCCTCGGAGAACAGCGGCTGGAAGGTGGCGGTCATCCTTCTTGTTCAGGCTGCGCTCCTGGCTTCGCTGGCCATGCCGAAGCAGCGAATGGTCCTGCACGCCGTGGCGGTCGTATTGATCGGGCTTCTCGCCGGCAGTTTTTGGCTCTTCCGTCAGTCAGCGTTTGTGGGACTTACGGGCGTTGGTTACTGCGGTCTGTGGCTCGGCTACTATTATCAAGCCGTCACTCCCGTCCGATGAGCACACCTTACATGAAACAGTACATCGCTCTCGGTTTGGCCGTCGTTTACATGTGCCTCGCGGCCGCGTTCGTACGTGAGGACCGCAAATCGCACACCGGCGGGTTCATCAACCTGCAAGGCATGATTTCAGCCCTCGCGACATTGCCGGTGGCGTTCCCACTCGAGTACCTGGACCACAAGATAAATTTCCGCAGCAACCTGCAGATGGGAGCGGCGATTCTGGTTTGTGGAGGCCTCGTGTTCGGGGTCGCCTTTGGCGTCATGAATCTCGGCGCCTACCTCGTCGATCGACCCGTGCCTCAGTGAAGGTGCAAGGGTCAAAGGGCCATCAAAACGGCATCGCGCTGATCGACCGACAATCGCGGGCTCACGTACTCATCTCCAGCCGTACGATGCCTGGTTCATCAGGTTGAAGATCGCTCGGGGAGAGAGGGCCGGGTAGTGGGCGCTCAATTGCGCGCCCACTTGATCTGCGGCCTGCGACAAAGTAGCCGCAACCTGCCAAGCCTCGTGGTTCGAGATGAAGGTGCTAATTTCCTCGAGCGTTCGAAAGTTCGTTGCGCCCACGCGTCGGCGCAACCGCCGCTGATTTTTCGCGGTCCACGCGAGGTCGAGCGACTGCTCCAACGCGGCGTTGATCACGATAAACTCAGCCGACGCGGGTGGAGCAACGACGACGCGAGATTTTGTCGTGGAGGGCATTTCTGAAGGCTACTCTACGCGAAAACAGATCCGGGCTGAGCACACCTCAGCGCCATTCGTAAACCAAATCCGTCATGCCATGGCGGACGCGGCACTCGTCGGCAATGCGTGCGAGGACGAGTTGCTTCTCCTCCACCGTCATCGTTTCCGTCTTGTTCGTTCCAGGGTACCACCAGTCGCTCAACGTGCGGCCCAAAATGCACGGTTCGGCTCCGAACGTGCAGATGATTTTGGCTGAACGCGTGGCCTCGAGATAAGTTAGCGTTTCGCCGCGCCGATCCACCTCGACGCGATAGTCCGGCAAAACGTTTTTTTCCTCAACTCGACGCGAAGGAGCCGCCTTCGGACGCAGATACGGATCGGGTTTGACGCCCAGCTTGGTGCAGAGTTCGCGGAAAACGGCCTCCCGTTCCGCTCGCACTTCCGTGTTAAACCGCAGAAAAAACGGCCGCTGCGCCATATCAAACGGCACGTTCGCCTTGCCGAAGATATAGCACAGCATCGCCGCAAAATGGACGGCCACGTCACCGGTGCGATTAAGCGCGCAGCGGAAAAGCACGTCCACGACTTCCGGCGGATGAAGTTCAGCGACTTGATCCAGGGTCTGGCCCAATCCTCCGAAGATCACCGCGGACTCGAGACCGCGGATGAGGGATTTGATGCGCGTGGCCTGCGGAATCAGTTGGGGCGCATATTGGGTCACCGCATTGCGAATCTCCGCGTTCGAATCATTCATCGACGCCTTGATGACCGCGCGAGCGGTCGGCGTGTCGATTTCGGCCAACGCTTCCACATCGCGCCAGTCCTGCATGCCGCGTCGAACGAGCAGCGATTCCACCGCACTTTGTTCGATGGCATTCATCGCGCGCAGCACCGACAGGTCGTAGCCGATGCCGTCATGCCACTTGTCGTAATCGATGACCATGCTGCGCTCGAAAAGCTCGAGCAACGTTTCCTCGTTCGGACCTTTCGGTGCCGCAGATGGCGCCGCCTTCAGCGGCCGTCCCCGTTCGTCGTGCGTTTCCTCGGGCTGATGAGCTGCACGAATCGCATCCATGTCCGGTTCCGGCTCTGGAGGATGCGGGGGTTCAAGCAGCAGGAAGTAACCAATCTCATCGGTGACGGCCCCTGAGTAACTCGAACTCTTCCGATCACGGTAGTGAAGTCCGTCGGGCAGGCCCTTCGCGCGGGTCTGCAGCGGTTTCGTCAGCTTGAAATAAGCGCCCACGGGTGGCGCGGGAAAAGAATGTCCGACCTCGGCAATGTCGTTCCCCGCCGCGAGCTCAGCCTCCAACAAAGCCCGCAAGTTCGCGGGCATTGCCTTCAGGTCCGCCGCGTAGGAACGGGTCATGGTTTTATTCGCGACGCGAAAGCGTCGGCTCGGAATACCCCGTGAGCCAGAGTTTCACTTGCGCCATCATCGAGAAGGACGCCGGCTCGATCAGAGACAAAGCGGCCAGCCGTTCCTTTCGCGCGCGGTCGGCGATCTTTAGTAGATCGCCTTCCAATGCCGCCAGCGGCCGCACCGTTCCCTGGTTGCCCATCCCACGAAACGTCCGGGATCTCAGCGCGATGTCGACCACAACCTTCATCCGGCCGTAATTGTCAGTCACCGTCAGCCTGAAGCCATCTGCGCTCGCGGACTCAACGCGCCCATTCAATCCGCTGCGCCACAAGTCGAAAACGACTTCACCCGTGGCGACGATGGAGATGCAGGGCTCCACCACCATGGGCGATTTTTCGCCATCCATGGTGTTGTACCCAACGTGCAGCGCTCCGTCGGTGGAAACCTCTTCGCGATAAAAAATAGCATCGTGATGTCGCATACGTGGTCAGATTGAAAAACTTCGAATGATGCGGGGCGAACGGGGCCAGTGATGACAGAAGGTGCCGTGCGCGAAGTCTGCTGCGTCGCCGATGAAGTTATCGAGCGAACCGGTGAAAGACCGCAGCGAGCGGAAGGAGCACCAAGCTGCCCAACCAGAAATAGAAACCAGGCAGGACTGAAACAATGGTCGTCTTCGTCACGTTTCCCTCGTCGCCGGGGAGCTCGCGTCCAACCGCTGAATACGTCAGCAGCGCGATGGCAATCGCAGCCACGCCAGCCAGCACTGCAGGAAAAGGCCGGCGGAACGCCATCGCAATCACGCCGAACAGCCAAATGGGATTCGCATACCACGCCATGACGCCCGCAAAGAGCCCCGACCAACCGACGGCAAGGGCGCGAAGACCGAACATAATGTCCGGAACGTTCTTGCCGTCCCTGAACTCCAGCGCCGGCAGGCAGCAGCCGACCACATACAAGACGCCGCTGGCGAGGAGGACCCAGTTCATGGAAGGGCGAACCCGTTGAGCCGGATCAGACACCGAGAGTATGGTACCGGCTGAAACGGTCGTTAGCTCTTCGCCGGCCAGGCAAACTTAACGGAGCGTGGTTCGTCGGCGGAGTGATCCGCTTTCCGCAACCGCACGAAAACTTCCATCTCCTTCGGCAGGCCGTCAGCGACATGCACGCGGAATTCGATCTGGCGTGGATCGCCTGCGCTCGGTTCGAAATTGTAGCCCCAGGTGAAGTACGGTTTACTCTGGGCACCGGTCTCGCGCGCTTTGTTGCGAATCGCGGCGGGATCAAAGCTGCCACCAGCGGTCTGGGTCGACTTCACGCAAACCCGCCAATTGTCCGAGCCTCTCTCCGTCTCCTTGTAGGCGACAAAAGCATAGTCGCAGTTGAGCACGGCATCGTAGGCCTCCACGTAACCAAGCGACTCATACACGCGGCTGGTGTCTGAAGCGGGCGCTTCGGCGAGGGGCGCACGGACGGGAGCCGGCTCCGACATGAAGTTGTCCATCCGCAGTGACTTCGGCTCCTGCGCTGTGCCGTCGGCTTTTCGCGTGACGAGGATCATCTCCAGTGCCGCGGGTGCGCCCGCGTTTTGATGAACACGAAACTCGATCTGCCGTGGATCCGAAGGCGATGGCGTGAATGAATAGCCCCACGTGAAGTACGGCTCGTTCTTCGCGCCGGCTTCACGGCAACGAGCCCGAATGGCCGCCGGGTCGAAGGAGGCGCCAGAGGTTCCTTTGGAACTGATCTTCACCATCGACGAACCGGAGGAGCGATCCGTCTCTTTAAAAGCGACGAACGCGTAGTCGCTGTTCAATACGGCGTCGTAGGCGGTCAGATAACCCAATGTCGTGTAGGTGCGGGAGGAATCGGAAGCCGGAGCTTCGACGAGAGGAGGAGTGGAGTAGCCGGCGTTGGATTGCATGAGAGCGAGGGGTTAAGGAACGCCGTCACTGTACCTGACCTCACGTCGCTTCGTAATGGGCCGTACGGCTAGTATGCGAAGATTTGTGCTATCACCGCTTTGCGAAGCCGCGGGACGTTTCGCTCGGCGTGCCTCGCGCGGGTGATTCGCGTCCCGACTGCGAGAGTAGGTCCCGTCCCGCTCCTTCCGGAGCGGGCTACGTCAACCACTCGAAACGCTCGTTGCTTGCCGCCTCGCCGCTCTCACGCACGCTGCGACGATGGCCCTTCGAATGATGATCTGGCTGTTGTTCGCGTGCGTGGGTGCGCACGTGCTTACGGCGGCGGAAACCGCGGCGATCTTTGTGCTCATCGGCGATCAGCATTCGGCGTATGCGCGTACAGCGCAGTTCGTCGCTCACGTTGACCGGTTGAAGGCGGCTAATCCGGAAACGCCACTTGCCGTCCTCATCGATGGAGACAGCTTCGAACTCGGCAACGTCGTCGCGCGGCGCAGCGAAGGCGCGATCGACGTCGCGATGTTCGCCGCCCTCGCGCACCGCGCTCCCACGATTCTCAATCTCGGTAATCACGAACCGGAATTTTCCGACGTGGCAACGACCGTCACTCGCGTCAGCGCGACCAGCGTAACGGTGATCGGAAATGTGCGCGATCGCACCAGCGGTGAGCTGTTCGCGCCCGCCTCAATTCATCTCCGCCTTGGCACAACCGACGTCGTGGTTGCGGGCGTGACCACGGATATTCTCGCGCAGTACCGGGCTGCCGTTCGCCCCACCCTCGATCTTGCTGCGCCGGCCGATTGGGCGCGGGAAGAATTTCCCGGCCTGCTGTCCGCCGCCCCGATCAAGATCGTGATGAGCCACGCCGGGCTTCGACTGGATCGCGGCATGTTCCCCTTCGTGCCGGACGGAACGTTGTTCGTTGGCGCGCACGATCACGCCCGCTTTGCCGAACGGATTGGCTCCACGTTGTACGTTCACTCCGGCTCGTGGAACAGCCACTTCTCCGTCGTTCGACTGAGCGTCACGAACGGCCTTCCCACGTGGAGCGTCGAACAGGTCCCGATTCGCGACTCGGATCCGGCTGACCCAGCGCTGGCCGCGTTGATTGCCGAGACGACCAGGCACCACTTGAATGGAGATGATTTGAAGGCCGTGGGGGCCAGCGCGACGGAGAAATCCCGCACGGAAGCAGCCGAGTTTGTCGTCAACGCGGTCCGCATGGCCGCAGATGCCGACGCCGCGTTCATCGGGAACACCACGTTTGGCGATGGTTTACCGGCCGGCGAGGTGACTCGGGTCGCGCTCGACAACTGCGTCCGATTCGACGGCACGATCTGGGTGGCAGAAATTTCGGGCGAGCGACTGCGACGCCTGATCGCGGAAGCGAATCAAGGTCCGGATACACCGTTTCCCGAGCGCCAGGGAGAGTTTCACTACGCCAGTGGACCAACCGACATCGTTGACCAACGAACCTACCGGATCGCCACGAACGATTGGGGCGTAAAAAACCGCGAACGTTATTTCGGTCCACCTGAAATCCAATTCGAAGAACGAGCTGGCCTCCGACTCAAAGCGCTCACGGCCGCCGCGCTGGCCACGCCTCCGAGCGAGCCAAAGAAGTGACGGCGGTTCATTCCCATCGCTGTGCCCGGCACTGACCGACCGAGACAGACTCAACCCGGATACCACACGGTACGCGGGTCATCGGCCGATCGACGATAGTCGAACGCGGCGTCAGTCAGCTTCTCCAAATTGTACTCCGGACGCCAATCGAGGAGGAATTTCGCTTTGGTGTTATCGAGCCACGTTGAGTGATACGGGGTGGACACTCTGACGCTGGGCAGACCGCGCGTGCGCGCGAGGTACTGGGCGAGTACGAGGTAATCCACCGGTTCGTCCATGCAGATATTGAACGTTTGCCGCGTGGCCTTCGGATGATTGATCGCGACGATGATGGCGCGGGCCAGATCGTCGACGTGCACGAAATTTCGTTTCACCGGTGCACCGTTCGCATCGACCATAATCGGAACGGCTTTTTGCTGAACGTACCCGGCCGCCGCCTCGGCCCCCACCAGATCGGCCCACCGCGGCCCGCCAAACACGTCGGGACCAAACGAGAGCTGAAATTTGAAATCGTCCTTCTCCATGATCCACGGCGCGCGCAGACAGCAGGTGTTGAGCGCGTACTGAACCCCGTATTGCTCGAGCATCACTTCCTCGATCACCTTCGACAGCGCATAACATCCTAGATACGCGGAGTGCCGTTGGCGTTCGGTGATGGGCAGCACATGAGGATAGACGAAATGGCCAAGCGCCGCGTCACCGCCGATCAGAATGAACTGAGCCAACGTGCGACTCTCGCGCGCAGCTTCGAGCAGCCAGAACATGCCTTTGACCGCGACGTCCATGATCGCGTCTGGAGTCTCCTTGCAGGTCGCGAGGTGCAACACGTGGGTGACGCCCTCCATCGCCCGAGCGACGACCTCACGATCGGCAATGGATCCGCGAATCACCTCCAACCGCTCCGCGGGAGCGATCTGGCGATGGTGACAAAGCGCTCGCAGCGTGAAATGCGCGAGGGCGGGAGCAGCGAGCGCTTGTTGAATGAACGCCTGCCCGACCTTGCCCGTGGCGCCCGTGACGAGCAGGCGATTCGTGGAGTTCATACACTCCGAGAGTGGCGGTGACGCTTCGCGCGAGGCAAACGGTAAAGACAAACGGCAGCACCTGAATTAGAATCCAAAGTGACGGGAACTCAGCCGGGATTCGCGTGTTCCTCATGGCGATGCTGACTGCTCTGCCTTCACTCGCTTTGTTGGTGGAGATGGTTTTCCTGAGTCCTCCCTTCGCATGTTGAACTCGCGCGCCCATCGCTCCGTCGTGCTCGCCGTTTTGCTCGGCGCTGCTTCGTGCACGGCCGCGAACGCTGCCGAGGAACCGTCGATCGATAAACTGTTCGAGACTGGCAAGGCTCTCTTTGATCAATACGCGCCCGACGAAATCAAGGAGCAGTACGAATTTCCCTCCAAAGCGGAGTGGGATGAGTTCGCCGTAAGGCTGCAACGGGCTTTGGAGAGTAATGATGTTTCGGAGCTGGCGGTGTACGAGAATGAAGCCCGCGGAGCGCTGGTCGCGGTGCGCACGTTTCCGGGGTACGAGAACTATGCCGACTGGCTCCAGGAAAGAATCGACTACATCGAGGCCTCCAAACAGATCCCGGCGACCGTCGCCCCCACCCCGCCCAAATCCGGGAAGCCCGTCGCCTCATTGGACGCGTTGGTGCCAAACTACGATGTGTGGATGAAACGGATGCAAACGCGACCGTTGCCGGCGCAGGCCAATTCGTTGATGCCGACGCTGCGGGCAGCATTTGTGGCGGAAGGCGTTCCCGCGGAGCTCGCGTGGATTGCCGAAGCGGAGTCCACCCTCAATCCCTCGGCGCGGAGCCCGGCGGGCGCGAAAGGACTTTTCCAGCTTATGCCGGACACGGCCAAGAATCTCGGTCTGAGCACCCTGCTTCCGGACGAACGGACAAATGTGCAAAAATCGGCCCAAGCCGCTGCACGGTACCTACGGATGCTGCACGGCAAATTCGGCGACTGGCCGCTCGCGCTCGCTGCGTACAACGCAGGAGAAGGGCGCGTCCGCCGGTTGTTGAAGCAGAAAAACGCCGACTCGTTCGCGCAGATTGCTTCGTCACTTCCATCGGAGACCCGGATGTATGTGCCGAAAGTCTGCGCCACCATTGCCGTTCGCGCTGGGATGACGCCTGAGAAGATACCGTCGCCGCGCGCGGGTTGACCCCCGGCTGAGGAAGGGACCGGTTTGGTCGTCCAGAGTTGGCCATCGACGTCAGTCCGATTGACTCCCCAGCAGAGCGCGTTGCCTGACAGGCTTGCGGCTTCGAACCAAGCCGTTCATTTCGCAGGACTGAGTGATGTCAACGGACACTGAAATTTCCACCGTAGTTCGGCCCGCCGCAGATTGGCATGAGCGCCGTGTCGCGCATGAACGGCGAGTTGACGGCTGGATTCAGCCGCACCGGGCGCGAAGCTCGCGGGGGGAGAAACATCCGGTCTATGATTTCCTGTTCAGCTACTACGGTTTTCGGCCCGCCTGGTTACGGCGCTGGCATCCGGGACCGGATGTCGTGCTGGAATCGCCGGCGGCAAAAGCCGAAGACCCGTCCTCGGCTCAACGCTACCTTCGCTGGCCCGAGTATCATCAGGTCGATGGCGGGATCGCCCTCGATTTGGGTGCGATCACCGAGCACCGGCTTAACTTTGTCCGCTGGTTACAGTCGCTCCTCCTCACGATGAGAGAACGGCCGGCGTTCTTCGGCTGTTTCGGACTTCATGAGTGGGCCATGGTGTATCGACAGACTCCGGACGAGGTGCGGCACAACGCTTATCCGCTCCGCTTCGAGCCAGACCGGCTGGCGGCAGTGGTCGAACAAAGCGCGATCTGCTGTTCACATTTTGACGCGTTTCGTTTCTTCACGCCGCCGGCTCGAGCCTTCAATAAACTGCAGCCGCGCCGCGAAGACGTTCCGCGCAACGAACAGCGTGGCTGCCTGCACGCCAACATGGACCTCTACAAGTGGGCCTTCAAACTGTCGCCCTTCACGCCCTCAGAACTGATTGCCGACTGCTTCGAACTGGCGCGGGATATCCGGGAGGTCGATATGCGGGCGAGCCCATATGATCTGCGGGCGCTCGGTTTCACACCGATTGCCATCGAGACGCCAGCGGGACGAACCGACTACGAGCAGCGCCAACGTACCTTTTCAGCTCGTGGCGAACCGTTGCGCGAGCGACTGATCGCGCTTTGCGCGCGGCTGCTCGCCTCGTGACGTCTGCGGCGGGTTCAGACGGAACCGAGCCGCTCCAACGCCAGCGCCGCCGCGCTCGTGCGATTCTCCACGCCCAGCTTGGAGAACGTCGCCTCCAAGTGTTTCTTCACCGTGGTCAGACCAATCCCTAAAATCATCGCGATTTCCGGGTTCGTTTTACCTTGGGACACCCACAGCAGGATTTCCGCTTCCCGCGGGGTGAGGCCGAGCGGCTCCAACTGGCTCGATGTCGCTTCAGCCGCGGAGTTGCGCCGGGGAGCTGATGCTTCGTGCCGCCTCAGGCGGGCCTGCACGGAGGAGATGAGCTCAGCCGGATCAACCGGCTTCACGAGGTAATCGTCCGCGCCCAGATCCATTCCGGTGCGCAAGTCGCTGCGCTCGTTCCAGCCGGTGAGGAAGATGAACGGCAAATGGGCCGTGCGTGGCTCGCTTCGCAGCGTCTCCAGCACTCGGTGCCCATTCATCTCCGGCATCGTGATGTCGCACACAATCAGATCCGGATTCTCTTTCCGCGCGAGTTCGACGCCCTCGCGCCCGTTGCGTGCTTCAATGACGGTGAAACCTTCAAGACTCAGTAACGCGGCGAACTGCTTACGCAGTTTTGCTTCATCATCAATGACGAGAATGCGTTTCACGGATCGCGAAGCTGAACAGCCGCTGTGTTGAAGTAAAGAAACCAGCTCGGGATCCAAGGAATTTAGCTCCCGATCAAGTGCCGGAAGGTTGCCGGATTCCCGCAGGCCGCGGGAAGTGGGTCCTTGCTGGGTCGAACGGCCCATCGCCGGCCGGCCCATAGCGCGCCGAGGTCATTTTTGGCATCATGAGCACCTCAGATCACACATCACATGAAAACTCTCTTCCCCCTCATCGCCGCAACCGCGTTCATCGCGTTTCTGGCCCTCCCATTCAGCGCCGAAATCACCGGCTCGGTCGCCTTCGTCGCCGGTTTGGCGAGCATCATTGCCGCCGACTACGGTCGCCGGACGCCAGCGCTGCTCGCTCAGCCCGTCGCCCGGAGCTCGTCTGAATCGTACCGTTTGGCGGCCTAATCGCCCCAACAGCCTTACTTCTCTTCCGACATGACCGCTCACGAGATCAAACTCGTTCAAACGTCGTTCAAAAACCTGGCGCCGATCGCGGACCAGGCAGCGGCCTTGTTTTACGCCCGATTGTTCGAACTCGATCCGTCCCTTCGCCAACTCTTCCACGGAGATATGGAAACCCAAGGACGCAAGCTCATGCAGATGATCGGAATGGCCGTCGGTTCGCTCGACCGAATCGACGAAGCCCTTCCGATGATCCGCGACGCCGGCGCCCGCCATTCGACCTACGGCGTGCGTGACGACCACTACGCCACCGTGGGTTGTGCGCTGCTCTGGACCTTGGAAAAGGGCTTGGGCGCGGAGTTCACCACCGAGGTGAAATCAGCCTGGACTGCTACTTACACGTTAATCGCCAACACCATGAAAGCCGGCGCACGGGCCTCCGTTGCCGCGGCCTGATCCAACCATGAATACCTCCACTACCCTTTACCAAGTTGCCGTCGCTTTGTGCGTTGCGTCCTTCAGCGCCACCATGCTCGGGCTCATCTGCACGACGATTAGCCGTCGAAGCCACGCGTTGAAAGATCGCGTCGCTCAGGTCGGCTTTTCCGTCGCGCTTACGACGGCCGTGGTCGTTTCGCTCGCGCACGTGCGCTAGTCATTCACGACGGGCTCAGCTCGAGCGCTGACCGTCTCCTCTTTGCCGGCCGTGGAGTCGGATTAACCCGCGGGTAAGCAATGGCGCTTCGCCGTTGCCTGCCCGCGGTTCCTGTTTATGCGATTGGACGCTGTTTCCTGTTCATGGCCGAAACGAATTCACCCCTTCCTTCAGGCACGACCCCGGCAACCCAGGTTGAACTCGCTCGCGTCCGTGAAGCACTGCGCGTCAGCGAAGTCAGCCGCCTCGAGTCACGCACGTTTTTTGAAAAAAGTTTTCACGCCAGCCCTGCGCTGATGACCATCGCGAATGTCGCGGATGGACGCCTGATCGAGGTGAATCCCGCGTTCCTGCGCGAATCCGGTTTTACCCGGGATGAAGTGATTGGTCGATCGACTTTGGAGCTCGGCGTGTGGGCGAACGTTGCCGAGCGCGACGAATTCCTGCGGCGAATGCATCAGCAGGGCTGCGTGCGCGACTTCGAGGCGAACTTCCGCTCCAAGTCGGGGGAGGTTCGGTCCTTTCTGCTCCATGCGGACTTGTTGGAGATGGGTGGCCCGGCCTGCATGATGACCGTGGGCGTGGATATTTCCGAACGCCGGCGGCGCGAACAGGTGCAGGACGCCACGTATCAGATTTCTCGCGCTGTCCTGGCGGGCGGCGATTTGAAGGCGCTGTTCACGGAGGTCCACCGCATCATTGGCGCACTCATGCCGGCGCGAAATTTTTATATCGCGCTCGTCAGTCCGGACGGGACGGAGATTTCGTTTCCCTATTTCGTCGATGAAATTGTGCCGCCGCCCGGACCGCGGGCACTCGCCAACGGCTTCACGGAGTACGTGCTCCAGTCAGGGCGCCCGTTGCTCGCGAAAGCGAACGAGCTGCCCGGCGTGTTGAGCACCCGCGGCGCCTACCACGTCCTTGACCGTCCGGCAGCGCAACGGCTGGGCGCGCCTCTGATGCTCGCCGGAAAGGCGATCGGCGTCATTGCGCTCCAGGATTATCATAACGCGGACGCTTTCGATGACGACGATCTGCGGCTGCTGAACTTCGTTGCGGAACAGACCGCTGTGGCGGTGCAACGCCGCCAGGCAGAAGATGCATTGAAATCCGCGGAAGAGCGTTACCGCGGAATCTTTGAGAACGCCCTCGAAGGCCTGTACCTCTCCTCCCCATCGGGGGAGTTCATCAGCGTAAACACCACGCTCGCGAATATGCTTGGGTACGCGTCACCGGCGGCGCTGCTCGTCGACATCAATGACATCGGCCGACAGATTTATGTCCGGCAAGGTCGCCGCGCCGAATTCTTTGAGCTCATCAAGCAAGCCGATGAGGTCACCGACTTCGAATCGGAAGTCGTGCGACGGGACGGCAAAACCCTGTGGATCTCGGAATCCGTTCGCGTGGTGAGAAACGCAGCCGGCGAGGTCGATCATTTCGAAGGCGTGGCGATTGACGTGACGCTTCGTCGTGAAACGGCGGCCGCCATGCAGCGCGCCAAGGAAGCAGCCGACGCGGCAAGTCGGGCGAAGAGCTACTTCCTCGCGAGTGTCAGCCACGAGTTGCGCACTCCACTGAATGGAATTCTCGGATACACGCAGATTCTTCGCCGGGATCCGGCCCTGAGTGAGAAACAGCGCGAAGGCGTTCGCGTGATTCACGAATCCGCTGATCACCTCCTGGCGCTGATCAACGACGTGCTGGATCTCTCGAAGATTGAGGCAGGCCGCATCGATCTGCACCCGGCCGATCTGGATCTGATCGGCTTCGCCGAGGGAGTGGAGCGGGTCTTCGCGCCGCGCGCGCGGGACAAAGGGATTCTTTTGAAGACCGACCTGGCGCCCGAGCTTCCCCGCTGGGTGCAAGGGGATGAACAGCGGTTGAAGCAGATCGTCTACAATCTCGTCGCGAATGCGGTGAAGTTCACGAATCGCGGCGGCGTCGTTTTCTCGGTTCACGCTGAACCGGAAAATGTCATTCGCTTTTCGGTGAGTGACAGCGGCCCCGGAATTTCGGCGGCCGATATCGCCAAGCTCTTCGAGCCGTTCTCGCAAGTCGGCGAACACACGGGCACGGGAACCGGGTTGGGCCTTGCGATCAGTCGGAGTCTGGTGGAGCGGATGAAGGGGAAGCTGCACGTCGAAAGCAATCCTGGCTGGGGCAGTCGCTTCTGGTTTGACGTGACGTTGCCGGTCGCGAGCGGCGCATTCCCGGCCGCACCGCAAAGCAGCGGAAGGCGTGTCACGGGTTACGAGGGACCACGCCGACGTGTTTTGCTGGTCGATGACAATGCAACGAACCGGGCCGTCCTGGTCGATATGTTGACGCCGCTGGATTTCGTCCTCGCTGAAGCGGTGGACGGCGCGAGCGCGCTGTCGGAGGCGGAGCATTTTCTCCCCGACCTGGTGCTGATGGATCTGCGGTTGCCCGGGATCGACGGACTGACGGCAACGCGGCGACTGCGCGCCGGGCCGCGGAGCGCTGCGATGAAGATTATCGCCGTGTCGGCGAGCGCTTACGACGTCGATCGCAGCGAGTGTCTGGCCGCCGGATGCGATGCGTTCCTGGCCAAGCCGTTTCGCGAGGAAGAACTTTGGGGCGCGATCGAGCGAGTTCTCGGACTGACGTGGCGCTACGTGGATTCAGAGGAAACACGTACTCCCTTCAACCTCACCGTGCATGCACCGCCCGCCGACGAGGCGATGGCGATCTACGAGCTCGCAGCGAAAGGTGACGTGGTCGCAATTCGCGCGCGTGCCCAGGCGTTGGTTGAGCGCGACCCGAAGTATGAGGCGTTCGCCCAAAGCGTGCTCGATCTCGCGGGCCGGTTTAAGATGAAGGCCATTCGGCAATTCGTCGGCCGGTACATTTCCGAGCAACCGAGTTCGATCTCGTGAAGCCTGAATAAAGCGATCTGCTGACCACTCACGATGCCGGAAACCATCTTAATCGTCGACGACACGCCTGCTAATTTGGGCGTGCTCGTCGAAACTTTAGGCGTCGCCGGCTATCGGCTCATGGTGGCGGAAGACGGAGAGGAAGCACTCGCGCAAACGCTGCAGATCCAGCCCGACCTGATTCTGCTCGACGTGATGATGCCGGGGTTGGACGGGTTTGAGACGTGCCGCCGATTGAAGGCGCGACCAGAAACGCGGGACATCCCGGTCTTGTTCATGACCGCCCTCAATGAATCGGCGGACAAGGTGAAGGCGTTTTCCGTCGGCGCGGTCGATTACATCGCGAAACCGGTGGAGCACGAGGAAGCGCTGGCCCGGGTGCGCACGCATCTGTCGATGCGACGATTGCAACGCGAACTCCAGGAGCAGATCGCCCTGAAACAGAAGTTCATGAAGATCGCGGGGCACGATCTGCGGAATCCGCTCTTCTTGATTTTACTCGGGACCGAACTCGCGCGCCGGCAAACTGGAATTCCCCCGAAGGTGGTGCGCTTTCTTGAAAGCATTGAAGAGTCCGCGGCACACATCCGTCGCATCATTGACACCTTCCTGGAGATTCGCGCCCCCGGAGCACCGAGCTCGTCGGGTCGGGTTGATCTGGGGCTCATGGGCGCCGCGGTGGTCCGACAGCACGAGCATGCCGCCGAGACGAAAAACATCCGGCTGACACTCGAGAGTACCGAAGGATTGCAATTGGTGCGCGCCGAGTCCGCTGAGGCGTTCCAGATGTTTTCCAACCTCATCAGCAATGCCCTGAAGTTCACGCCCGTTGGCGGACAAGTCACGATCCGCACGCTCTTGATGGAAAACAGGGTTCGAGTCGAAGTGCAGGATTCGGGTCCGGGTATTCCGGCGAACGAACGCGATCGGCTTTTCCGAAAATCGGGACGCCTCTCGCCGCGACCGACGGGCGGGGAAGAGAGTACGGGCGATGGACTGACGATCGTGAAGCAGCTGGTGGAATCGCAAGGCGGTGAGGTGGGCGCGGATTTCCCCGCAGAGGGCGGCAGTGTTTTCTGGTTCGCGTTGCCGATCGCGAGCTAGAGCGGCTTCCGTGAGGCGAACGCGCGAGCCGTTTTGCCGTGAGACTCGCTTTCAGTGCGAGCTGAGGTAAGTTTTCGCCATGGACGCAGCCGAGCACCCGCACCAAGTGGCGCCCACGCAGAAGAAGCCACCGTTTCCGGTGAACGCGGGGCTGCGCCGATACCTGGATCATTATCGTCGCGAGCGGCAGCTCCCTGTCACTTACGAGCAGTTGCTGGATTTTCAGGAGGCCATGCCGCTGCCGGATGCAGAGGGGCGGCCGACTTTGTGGGACAGCGTGATCTATCGTTCGAGTGACATGCCTGGACTTTACGACGGGCTCAAACGCATCTACGCGTTACTGAAAGTGGACGGAGATTTTTCGGTGGTGGAGCATCTCTATATCGATCGCGTCGACTTTTGCAGCTTCGGCAACTCCACCCCGTTCCGCATCCGCATCGTCAATGCGTACAACGACAATCAGGATTATTTCTACGTCAAAAAGGCGGACGCGTCGCGCGTGTATGGGCTGGAACTCGAGCATTTGCTCTCCCCCAACCGCCTGAATTTCCTCACGAGCGGAAGCACCCTCGTAGAGGAACATATCGTCGGAATTCCCGGCGATATTTTCATCTCGGATTGGATGAACGATAAAAATCTCCGACCGGTCCGCGTCGCCAAGGAGATGGTGAAGTTCAACGAGCGCTGCTTCATGCGCCTGCTGGGCGATATGCGGTCGTACAATTATGTCGTGGTGGTCACGCCGGATTTCGAAGGCTCACAACTGCGAATTCGTGCGATGGACTTTGACCAGCAGTCGTACAACGGAGCGAAGAATTTTTACCTTCCACAGTTTTTCAAGGAGAACGCAGCGGTGGTACGATATTGCACGAAGCACCTGCATGTGAAAACGGCCCTGCAGTATCAGCGGGAAGAACAGACGCTGGTGTTTCAACGGGCTGAGCTGGCCGCGCAGCGACTCGGTTACCTGTTGGACCAAATGTCAGCGGATCCCATTGCGCCGATTGAAAAGGTGCACGAGCTCAGGATCGGATTGGCCGACCATTATCAACGGAGTGAATACATGCGCTGTGAGTCGATGGGCGCACTGGTGAGGGAAAATCTCGAATCGATTCGCCGTCAGATTGGCCGGCCGGCCCGGCCCGAGCTGCGTCCGTAGAGCTCGCGGTAACGCGAGAGAGTCAGGTCGGCCACTGCACGTGATACCTGGCCTAGGCCAAAGCCGGCTGAGCCACACCGATGCTGATCGCCTCTTCTTCCTCGGCCTCTTCGGCCGGCAGTTCCTCGATCGGCGCGAATCGCTCGGAAGAAAATCCCAGCTCCTGTTTACCCTGATGAAAAGGATCAGGCGGATTCTTTAACTCCTCGAGCAGCAGACCGACTGTCGCACTGTCACCGCCGCGGACAATTTTTTCCCGGCCAAGAAACACCTCGCGGATGGTGTACACGTCGCCCTTCACCGGCAGCTGCTTGTAGAGCGCTAAGATGATGGGTGGGAACGTATCGTTGATGCAAACGACTTTCTGGCCTTTGACCATGGGAGACTGAACATTCTGTGACGTCGTAATCAGGAAGCAAACCTCGTGTTGGTTTGTTCAGAGGTATGTCGGCAGTGTCGCGCTTAGGGAGCTATTCTATTCGGCCCTCATCGAAGTCGATGAGATCAGGGACGCTCTTGATGTCGTCCACTCGGTCCGCACAGCCCATCGCCGTGAGGGCCGTCTTCAAAAATTCGCGGCCCGCAGCCGTCGTTCCCTTTTGCGTGAGTTCCCGGTTCCATTTGGCCGCTTGAACGTCATTGGGCAGGAGCGTTCTCAACCCTTCCTCGACCATCGCGTCATTGGACGCGGAAAAAACAATTTGTTCGACGGCGCCAGGATCAATGCCGAGGTGCAAGCAAAGGAATCGATCAATGCCGCGCTTGTAATTTTTGGCATAGCTCGGTGGCAAGGCGCCGTGCTCTTTCACGTAGCGGCATTTCGCGAGAAACCGAGGAAGGTACAGGAGCCCGGTGGCCGGATGCGCTACATACGGGGACGGCAAACACGTCAGGACATCACCGCTGGATCCGGGAATAGGCTTGGATGGCATGAGTGTTAATTCCCCGGTACGGCTCGGGTAACAGACGCTTCGGCGCGCGTGCCACACCGGCAAGCGGAAAGAAGTTGCGCGAAGGATCGTGTCTGGAACGAGGACACCCACCCGCGGTCCGTCCCACTCTCCTTTGCTCCCAAAATTCCCGGCATGGCGCATCCCTTCCGAATCATCACCGTTTTGGTCTGCATTGTTTTTTCGACCACAGGACGAAGCGCTCCAGCCGCGAAGCGAGATGCCGGAAAACTCTACCTTGATTTTTGCAGCGGCTGCCACGGCGCCGGCATGGAAGGTGGCAAAGGCGGAAGCTTGGTCGATCGCGAGTGGCGCCACGGCGGCGACGACGCAAATTTGATGCGCAGCATCCAGCAGGGCTACATCAACGAAGGAATGCCTGCGTTCGGTTCCGCCATCGACGAGAGCGAAACGCGGGCGCTGATCACGCTGATTCGCGAAACGGCGACCCACCGCGTAGATCCGCCAAAAGGCGAAGAGCAGCCGCTGCCGCTGGGAACCGTGCAGCACAGCAACGAACACGACTACAAAATCGAAGTGGTACAGGATGGATTGGAAGTGCCATGGTCATTCGCCTTCCTCCCGAACGACCGCATGCTGGTCACGGAGCGGGCGGGTCGACTCCGGCTGATTGACCACGGTGTATTGCAGGACGCACCGATCTGCGGCGTGCCAGCCGTTTTCGTCAAAGATGAAGCTGGTTTGATGTGCGTAGTTGCGGACCCGGACTTCAAAAGCAACGGGCTGATTTATCTCTCGTTCAGTGACCGCGGCAACGACGACGACGCAGCGATGACGAAAGTCGTACGCGCCCGGCTCGAGGGCAACCGACTGGAAGACGTGACGCCAATCTTCGCGCTGCCGCGGTCGGAGTATCAGAAATCAGCCGTACTCTTTGGCGGACGCCTCGTGATCCTAGGTCCGTATCTATTTTTCAGTGTAGGGGAACGCGGCATGGAGGAAGGCTCCACTGGTCAGGCCCAGGATCTCACGAAATCGGTCGGCAAAATTCACCGCGTATTTCTCGACGGCACCATTCCGCCCGACAACCCGTTCGTCGACTCGCCCGGAGCGTGCAAATCGATTTGGGCCTATGGCGTGCGAAATCCTCAGGGTCTTGCAGTCGACAGGAAGACGGGGGAGCTGTGGGAATCCGAGCACGGTCCTCGCGGCGGTGATGAATTGAACCACATCGAACGCGGAAAAAATTACGGATGGCCCGTCATCACGTCCGGGCTGAATTATGACGGCACGCCCATCGCGGCGAAAACGGAGGCGCCCGGGATGGAGCAACCCGTCATCAACTGGACGCCATCGATTGCGGTCAGCCAGGTCGAATTTTATCATGGCGACCAATTCCCCAAGTGGAAAAACAACTTGTTCATTGGCTCTCTCGCCCAACAGAAGTTGATTCGTGTCGTCGTGGAAAATGGCCGCGAGGTCCTACGAGAAGAAGTCTTCAACGGACTTGGCCGCATTCGCGACATCAAGACGGGACCCGACGGGTTTCTTTATCTGGCCCTGGAGCTGATCGGAAAACCCGGGCGCCTCGTGCGCCTCGTGCCGGACAAGTAATCGGCGGAGAGCGGAGGCTTTGGTTCAATTGCCTCAGCCACTCACCAGTCGCTGGAAGTTCACGTCGCAGCCGAAAACGCCAATGAGTTCGCCGGCCTCAGTGCGAAGGGCCATCGCGATGGTGAAGCAAAAGTCGCCCGTCGCGGTCGAGCGGTAGACGTCCGTCGAGCACGCTCGCTCATCATCCAGGGCCGCGCTAAACCACGGCCGATCAGACCAATCCCGACCCAACCCTGCGGGGTTGTGCGTCACCTTGCCTTGGGCCGAGATGAGATTGTCCGTGATCTGGCGACCTCGTGCATCGGTCACGTAGCCAAGTTCGAAATACGGGTGCGCCCGTAGAAAAGGCTCGATCGCATGTTCCACCTGGGCGCGTTGCGGCATATGTGCGAGGAGGACAGGCACCAGCTGTTCCACCGCCTGCTGCGCTCGCGTGTGCGCGCCGAACCGAAATCGTCCAACTCCGAGCAACAGGGATTCGGTCAAGGCATTGATTTGGTCGCCCAACGCGTGGACCGACTCTGCACTGCCGAGTTGCTTGCCCGCGGAATCGGCCATGCCGCGAACCTCGTAATTGACCGCCGCTACTGTTCGCCGATCCGAGGCCGGAGCGAGTGCGTCAAAAGTGCCGTCGGACAACGCGACCGCCGCAACGCGGCTGACACTCGACTCGATTTCCTGCACACGTTGTTCGATGAGCTTGGTGTTTTGCCCTGAGTTGTCGGCCAAGCGTTTCACTTCATCAACCACGACCGCGAAAGCCCTCCCCTGCTCGCCGGCGCGGGCCGCTTCGATGCTCGCATTGATGGAAAGAAGACGCGTGTAGTCAGCGATTCTCTCCACGGTGCGGAGTGCGTCGTGCATCTGAACTGACGACGTCCGCAGTTCGGTGACAGACGTCTGTAAATCCTGCGCCAATGCATCCATCGCCGCGGCGACGGTTTCGGCGCGCTTCGCCTGAGCCTCGGCCTGGGTCTCGAGTTCGCCGGCGAGAGTTGCGAGTTGCGGTCCCAGTGATGCGAGCGCCACCGATGCTTGAGCGATCTTCGTCAACTCGCCCGCAACCGGCCTTGATCCTTCCTTCTGCTCGTCATCCGAGACAGGCGGGTCAGGCGCGACACGAGGCAGGAGCGGACGTCTGAGCTGAGCTGAAGACATGGATGCCTAAGCATCAGCAACTCCTGTGCGCGAGAGCGCACGAAATGGATAAACCGAAAAGTTATGTAGTTGGGGTTCAGCGACACGCTGCACGTGCCGATAGCCCACGCCGCAATGACGCAGGGCCACGAAAACGCTCTGGGCTGCGAACCGGCCGAGCCGGCCAAACCGATTCGTATCCGCAACGGAATAACTAGGTCAGCTCTGCGTTTTCGTAAGCGGTTTCGGCGAGACCTCTGGAACAGAACGGCTGCTGCGGGCTTTGGGCTCAAGGCCGGCTACCGGCAAAGGCGGTGTTTCCACCCCTGGTACTTTGCGATTTCGGTACACGTCGTAATTCGGGACGAGCCGTTCATAAGGCTGGTCCATGAGCGGAGATGAAATCATGAAGTCGGCCGAGGCGCGGTCGCATGCGGTCGGTATATTCCAGACGACGGCCATGCGCAGGAGCGCTTTCACATCGGGATCGTGCGCCTGTTGTTCGAGCGGATCCCAAAAGAAAATCAGGAAGTCGATGTCTCCATCAACGATGCGCGCGCCGATCTGCTGGTCTCCGCCCAGCGGGCCGCTCTGGAGTTTCACGATCGGAAAATCCAGCTCGCTCTCCAGCAACGCGCCGGTGGTTCCCGTCGCGAAGATCTTATGATGCGCGAGCAGGTCGCGGTTGAACTTGGCCCACTCCACCAGATCTCGCTTCTTGTTATCGTGGGCCACGAGCGCGATTTTCTTGTTCGGCTCCATCACGATGATTTTGTTGGTCATGAATGATCCTCGTTGGGGTGCACGGCGATTTGCCGAGCAGCGTGATCATGACCGCATTGACTCTACGTGTCACGGGAACTCGTCCGCTCAGAAACCGCGGCCAGCGCGCTTGTGCGCGCAGGAAGTATCGCAGGATGTCCGGCGACGGAGCGCGCGCGAGCGCGCTGACCTACGGGGAAGATATCGACCTTACGGGAGGTCCGTCGTGCCCATCAAATAGCGATCACACTCGCGAGCCGCGCCGCGGCCTTCGTTGATCGCCCAGACGATCAAACTTTGACCACGCCGGCAGTCGCCCGCGGCAAAAACGCCTTTGATGTTCGTCGTGAACTTTTCGTGCTCCGCCTTGATGTTCGAGCGTGGATCCGTCTCGACATTGATCTCTTTCAGCAGCGCCTGCTCCGGCCCAAGGAAGCCCATGGCGAGCAACACGAGTTGGGCAGGGCGCGTCTGCTCAGTGCCTGGAACTTCGGTCGGCACAAACTGGCCCTTCTCATTCTTGCCCCAGGTGATTTGAACCGTCGTCAGCTCCTTGACCGCGCCGTTTTCATCACCGACGAATTTCTTCACCGTGGTAAGATACACGCGAGGGTCCGCGCCGAACTTGGCGGCCGCCTCCTCCTGGCCATAATCCATCTTATACACCTTGGGCCACTCTGGCCATGGGTTGTCGGCTGCACGGTCCAACGGTGGTTTCGGCAAAATTTCAATCTGCGTGATGCTCTTGGCGCCATGCCTCATCGAGGTCCCAACACAGTCGGTGCCCGTGTCTCCTCCACCAATGACCACCACATCTTTGCCCTTCGCGCTGATCAACGCGTGCTCGGCTCCGCCATTGAGCACGGCCTTGGTGTTGGCGGTCAGGAACTCCATGGCGAAATGCACTCCGCTCAGCTTGCGTCCCTCGATCGGCAGGTCGCGCGGCTGCGTCGCACCCGTCGCGATGACGGTCGCGTCGTACTCCTTCAGAAAAATCTGCGGCTCCACGTTATCGCCGACATTCGCGTTGCAGATGAACTTGATGCCCTCCTGCTCCATTAACTGAATACGGCGAAGGACGACTTCCTTCTTATCGAGCTTCATGTTCGGAATGCCATACATCAGCAGTCCGCCCGGACGATCTGCGCGCTCGAACACGGTGACGGTGTGCCCCGCCTTGTTGAGCTGCGCGGCTGCCGCGAGTCCGGCGGGACCGGAACCAATCACGGCAACTTTCTTTCCCGTGCGAACCTTCGGCGGCTCCGGGTAAACCCAACCTTCGTCCCAACCCCGATCAATGATCGATGCCTCGATGTTCTTGATCGTGACGGGCGGCGCGTTGATGCCGAGTACACAGGAACCTTCGCAGGGCGCTGGACACACCCGCCCGGTGAACTCCGGGAAATTATTCGTCTTGTGCAGACGATCGAGCGCTTCCTTCCAAAGACCGCGATAGACGAGGTCATTCCACTCCGGGATCAGGTTGTTGATGGGGCAGCCCGATGCCATGCCACCGATGAGTTTACCGGTGTGGCAAAACGGCACGCCGCAGTCCATGCACCGCGCTCCCTGCTGGCGGAGCTTCTTCTCCTCCATGTGGTGGTGAAACTCCTTCCAGTCACGCACGCGTTCAAGCGGTGCGCGGTCGACGGGAAGTTCGCGGAGGTATTCGATGAAGCCGGTTGGTTTGCCCATGGTGCGGAGAGTCGGAAGCGGAGGAAGGGAGAATTAGCCAGACTGCAACCCGAAGGCATACACGCGCCGCAGCAGGCATCGCGATGTTTCGGGTCGGTTGGCGTCCATTGGTGGTTTGATTGGTCGTCGATCAGTTGCCACCCACACGTGACGTGTCGCGGGCATTTTCTTCGAACGCGGCCATGATGGCTTCGTCACCGGTCAAGCCTTGCGACTGGGCGCGCTCGATACAGGCGAGCATGCGCTTGTAGTCCTTCGGCAGCACCTTGACGAACTTGGGCAACATTGCATCCCAGTTATCCAGGACTTCGCGGGCGCGTGCGCTCCGCGTGTAGGTGAGATGGTTCTCGATCAGGACTCGCAGCTCGCCGGCTTCCTTCGCCGTTTCGACTTTCTCGAGCCCGACCATCGCCAGGTTGACGTCTTTGCTGAAATCACCCGTTTCATCGAGGACGTAAGCCACGCCACCCGACATGCCCGCGGCGAAATTGCGACCGGTTGTACCCAGAATCGCAACACGACCGCCGGTCATGTACTCGCAAGCGTGGTCGCCCACTCCCTCGACGACGGCGTTCACCCCGGAATTGCGCACCGCGAAACGTTCGCCGGCGCGGCCGTTCAGGTAGATCTCGCCGGCCGTCGCGCCATAGAACGCCACGTTGCCAACGATGATATTGTCCTGAGGCTTGAACGTGGCCTTCGCGGGTGGATAGATGATGATCTTTCCGCCCGACAGACCTTTGCCGACATAGTCATTCGCATCGCCTTCGATGGAGAACGTCATGCCGTGCGGCATGAAGGCGCCGAAGCTTTGTCCCGCCGAACCCTTGAAATGGATACGGATGGTATCTTCAGGGAGACCCTTCGCACCATGGGCTTTCGTCACTTCGCTGCCGGTGATCGTGCCGACGACCCGGTTCACATTGCGAATCGGCAGCTCGGCAATGACCTTCTCCCCGCGTTCGATCGCGGGTTTGCAGATGTCGAGGAGCGTGGTGAGGTCGAGTGACTTATCGAGTCCGTGGTCCTGCTTGCTCGTGCAGAAGCGACCAATCTCGGGACCGACATCCGGCTGATAGAGGATGTTGCTGAAGTCGAGGCCGCGCGCTTTCCAGTGTTCGACCGCTTGCCGTGGCTCCAGACGCTCGCTGTGGCCGATCATCTCTTCGATGGTGCGGAATCCAAGCTGCGCCATCAGCTCCCGGACCTCCTGCGCGATGAAGCGCATGAAGTTCACGACGTGCTCAGGCTTGCCCGTGTACTTTTCCCGCAACCGCGGATCCTGCGTCGCAACGCCCGCGGGACAGGTGTTGAGATGGCAGACGCGCATCATGATGCAGCCGGTGGCTACGAGCGGCGCCGTGGCGAAGCCAAATTCCTCTGCGCCCAAAAGAGCGGCGACAATGACGTCGCGGCCGGTCTTGAGCTGGCCGTCGGTTTCGACCGCGATGCGCGAGCGAAGATTGTTCAAGACCAGGGTCTGATGCGTTTCCGCCAGACCCAGCTCCCATGGCAAGCCGGCATGTTGCACCGAGGTGAGCGGCGACGAGCCCGTGCCACCGTCGTATCCAGAAATCAGGACAACGTCGGCATGCGCCTTGGCGACGCCCGCCGCGATCGTCCCCACGCCCACTTCCGCGACGAGCTTTACGCTGATGCGAGCGTGGCGGTTACTGTTTTTCAGATCGTGGATCAGTTCTGCCAGATCCTCGATGGAATAGATGTCGTGATGCGGTGGCGGCGAGATGAGGCCGACGCCCGGAGTCGTACCACGGGTCTTGGCAACCCACGGATAAACCTTGGTGCCGGGCAGCTGACCGCCTTCGCCGGGCTTTGCGCCCTGCGCCATCTTGATCTGAATTTCCTTGGCGCTGACCAAGTACTCGCTCGTGACGCCGAAGCGGCCGGCGGCGACTTGCTTGATCGCGGAGTTTTTCGAATCGCCGTTCGGGAGCGGCACATAACGGTCGGCATCTTCGCCGCCTTCGCCTGTGTTGCTCATGCCGCCGATGCGGTTCATCGCGATCGCGAGGGTTTCGTGCGCTTCCTTTGAAATCGAGCCGTACGACATGGCGCCCGTCTTGAAGCGCTTCATGATCTTCTCGACCGATTCAACCTCTTCGATCGGGACGGCGTCTCCGGCCTTGAAGTCCAAAAGCCCGCGGAGCGTGGCGATGTTTTTCGAATTTTCGTTGATGATCTTCGAGTAATCCTTGAACGCCGCGTAATTCGACGTGCGCACCGCTTTTTGCAGCCGGTGAATCGACTCGGGATTGAAGAGATGGTACTCACCTTCATTGCGCCACTGGTACTGACCGCCCACTGGCAGCACATGGTTGTTCACTTCGCGATCGGGGAATGCCGCGCGATGCCGCGCGAGAACTTCCTGCGCAATCACGTCGAGTCCGATCCCGCCAACACGCGACGGGGTCCACGTGAAGTAGTGATCAATGACGTCCTGCCGAAGGCCGACGGCTTCGAAGACTTGGGCGCCGCGATAGCTTTGGATCGCGGAAATTCCCATCTTTGACATGACCTTCACCACGCCTTTCGACGCGGCCTTGACCATGTTTTTGCAGGCAGTCTTGTGGTCGATGTTCACCAACAGGCCGTCCTGGATCATGCCGTCGATGGTTTCGAAGGCCAGGTACGGGTTGATCGCGCTGCAGCCGTAGCCGATGAGCAGCGAGAAGTGGTGAACCTCACGCGCTTCGCCGGTCTCGAGCACCATGGAAATCCGTGTGCGGAGACCTTCGCGGATGAGAAAATGGTGCAGACCCGAAACGGCCAGCAATGCTGGGATCGGTGCAAACTCCTTTGTTACGCCGCGGTCCGAGAGGATCAGAACCGTCACCTCTTCGTCCTCAATCATTCGGCGGGCGATCAGGCAGATTTCCTCCATCGCCTTGGCCAAGCCCTTTTCACCGCGCGTTGCGCGGAACAAAATCGGCAGAACGCCGACTTTGAAGCCGGGCTGATCGAGCCGACGAATTTTTGCGAACTCTTCGTTCGTGAGCACCGGCCACTTCAACTCCACCCGGCGACACGCCAGCGGGTCGGGATTCAGCAAATTCCCTTCTGAGCCCAAACGAGTCTCCGACGACGTGATGATCTCCTCGCGAATGCTGTCGATCGGCGGATTCGTGACCTGGGCGAAGAGTTGCTTGAAGTAGTTATAGAGGAGGCTGGGCTTATTCGAGAGCACCGCGAGCGGCGTGTCGTTGCCCATCGAGCCAATGGCCTCAACGCCATCACGCGCCATCGGCGCCAGAATGATACGCTGGTCTTCGAACGTGTAGCCGAAGGCGATCTGCCGGTGCACGAGCGTATCGTGGTCGGGCGCAGGGACGGCTTGGGCCGCAGGCAATGCCTCCAGCTTGACCAAATGTTCGTTGAGCCACGCGCGATACGGACGTTCGTGGGCGAGCTCCCGCTTAATCTCCTCGTCCTGGATGATGCGGCCCTGCTCGGTATCGACGAGGAACATGTGTCCAGGCTGCAGCCGGCCCTTTTCCCGAATCTTCTCCGGCGGGATATCGAGCACACCCGCTTCTGACGCCATGACGACCAAGTCGTCGGTAGTCACATAATACCGTGAGGGACGAAGCCCGTTACGATCGAGCACGGCTCCCATCTGCTTTCCATCCGTGAATGCAATGGCGGCAGGACCGTCCCACGGCTCCATCAGGCAGGAGTGATATTGATAAAACGCGCGACGATCATCGTCCATCGTCTCGTGGTTCGACCACGGCTCCGGGATCATCATCATCATCGCATGCGCGAGCGGACGGCCGGCGAGCACCAGCAGCTCGAGCGTGTTGTCGAACATCGCCGAGTCACTGCCATGCGGATTAATGATCGGGAGGATCTTCGGCATGTCCTCACCAAAGAGCTCGGAGGCGAAGAGTGCCTGCCGCGCATGCATCCAATTGATGTTACCACGCAGCGTATTGATTTCGCCGTTATGGGCGACGTAACGGTACGGGTGTGCCCGGTCCCAGCTGGGGAACGTATTCGTACTGAACCGTGAGTGCACCAACGCGATCGCGGTCTCCATCGAAGGCTGCTGCAAATCGAGGAAGTACTGCTCGAGCTGCGCCGTGGTGAGCATGCCCTTATAAACGAGCGTCTTGTACGAAAGACTCGGCATGTACCACGTTTCGCCGCCGGCAATGGTGGCGGTCCGGATCTCGGAGTACGCACGCTTGCGGATGATGTAGAGCTTCCGCTCGAACGCCATGTCGTCGGTCAGCGATGGGTTCCGACCGATGAAAATCTGCCGCATGAACGGCTCGGCAGCTTTGGCCGTATCGCCGAGCATCGTGTTATTGGTCGGTACCGTGCGCCAACCAAGGAGAGTCTGGCCTTCAGACTGCACGATCTGGCCAAATATTTCCTCCAACTTGCGCCGGGTGGTCGGGTTTCGAGGCAGAAACACCAATCCGCTGCCGTACAGACCCTCGGCCGGAAGGCTGATTCTCGCCTTCTTCGCGGCTTCGAGGAGAAACTTATGCGGCATTTGCAGCAAAATGCCTGCGCCGTCACCGGTGTTGACCTCGGCGCCGCTCGCGCCCCGATGATCCAGGTTCGTCAGCACCTGCAAGCCCTGCTTCAGAATCTCGTTGGTCTTGCGGCCCTTGATATCGACGACGAAGCCTACGCCACACGCGTCGTGCTCGAACCACGGATCATACAGACCCTGTTTCGCTGGACGCAGACTCTTCTCGTCGCGCTCTGGGGCGCCGCTGGAAACATTCGAGTCTTCTGGGACGGAGGGAGGCGTGGTGTTCACAGGAAAAGTGAGGAAGAGGAGCGGAAGATTCAGGCGCGAGTATGGCGGAGGCGGGTCAAGAGAGCATAAAAAGGGCCGGTCTCGACGTTGCGAGAGCGGCCCGGTGTTCAGTTCAGTTTCGGTAGGCTCTCCGCAGCATCAGAAGAAGCGGACCGTTTTCGTGGCCATCTTAGCGTGCTCCTCGTCGGAGCAGCCAGCGTTGGTTGGCACGTTAACGGCGGCATCCACCGGTTTTATAAGATCGTTGCTGAGCAAGTAGCTCTCGACTTCTTCACCCGAAATGTCGGCAAGCATGACGCCATCGATCTCAACGCAGGGCGAAAGAGGCTGACCCGACTTTGTGACCATCTCAGCGTAGTTCGCCCGGTTATTGATGATGTCGATATCCTCGAACGGCAGGTTGTACTTCCGCATGATCGCGCGGACTCCATTGGACCAGCCACAGGAGGGCTTGAGATAGGCTTTGATCTTCATGGATGGAACGTGTGCGGGCGCAAAAACGCTGCAAGGTATAGGACCGGTTTTTTCGCAATCAAGCCCCGTCTTTGGTTTGCGCAGAAAAATTTGTCATACGCACACCCTTCGGCGCAGATGCGGAGCACAGTCACGGGCTCCGGCGATCAGCGCACTTGCAAGGACCGCGACGCGTTCACGATTTCGATGCGACTTTCGCTCGATGCCGCACGCGCGAAGGAATTTACCTAGCCGACTCACATGTGTTGCGCTATCTGCGAACGATGAAAGTTCTCGTGACCGGCGCTGCCGGTTTCATCGGTTATCATGTGGCCCGACGTCTGGCGGAGAGCAAACGCTGCGAAGTTCTCGGCATCGATAATCTGAACGAGTATTACTCGGTCGACTTGAAGCGGGCGCGCCTCGCCGAACTGGAACAGCTGGAAGATTTTCGGTTCATGAAGAGTGACTTCGCGGACGCCGATGCGTTCAGCGGAATCCACGCTCACTTCAAACCAGATTACGTGATCCATCTCGGAGCACAGGCCGGCGTCCGCTACAGCGCGGAAAATCCGGCCGCGTACGCCCGCAGCAACTTGGACGGTTTCCTTAACGTACTCGAAGCCTGTCGACGGCTTCCACCGAAGCATCTCGTATTCGCCTCATCGAGCAGCGTGTACGGAGCGGGTGCAAAGGTGCCGTTTCGTGAAGACGACAACACCGACCAGCCGATCTCGTTTTATGGAGCCACGAAGAAGAGCAACGAGTTGATGGCGCACAGCTACGCCCACTTGCATGGATTGATGATCACGGGGCTGAGATTCTTCACAGTATACGGCCCGTGGTGCCGGCCGGACATGGCGCCGATCTTGTTCGCGAAAGCGATATGCGAAGGAACTCCGATCAAGCTCTTCAACGATGGGAAAAACCGGCGCGACTTCACGTATGTCGACGACATCGTCGATGGAGTGGTGAAAGTACTCCTTTATCCACCGGCTCAGCCGCCCATACCACCGTTCCGCATTTTCAACATCGGGCACCATCGGCCCGTCGAAGTGTTACTTTTCGTTCGGATGCTGGAGGAACTGTTGGGCAAAAAAGCTCTCGTGGAACTCGCCCCACCCCAGCCCGGCGACATGATCGAGACCTGTGCGAGCATTGAGCGGCTGCAGCAAGCGATTGGGTTTACCCCAAAAGTTACGCTTGAGAAAGGGCTCAGCCATTTCGTCGATTGGTTTCGTGGTTACTATCAGCACTGAAAAGACGGCATGCCGAACTTGAACGCCGACCATTTATTCACCGCCAAGGCGCCTCAGCCTGGTGTCGCCGGTCTATGAGAACGCTCCTTTTGTTGGTTTGCTCCAACGTGTTCATGACCGTCGCCTGGTACGGCCATTTGAAATTCAAGTGGCTCGAAGGGAAATCGATGCTGACCGTGATCCTCGTTTCGTGGGCGATCGCGTTTTTCGAGTACTGCCTGATGGTGCCTGCGAATCGCGGTGGTTATCTCAGTGGAGAGTTCAGCGGCTACCAATTGAAGATCATCCAGGAGTGCGTGACGCTGCTCGTGTTCGTCGTGTTCGCGTGGCTGGTGCTAAAAGAAAAGCTCACGTGGAACTACGCCGTCAGCTTTGCGCTGATCGTGTTGGCGGTGTGGTTCGCGGTGGCGTTCAAGCCCAACAGCGGCACGCCGCCGCACTAGGTCGGCCCAGTCGCCGCTGCGGACGACGCGACTCAACGCATTGTTTAGCCGGCGGCCACGACGCCGCGCGCCGCGTTCGCGAGAACCGAGTCGGCAATTACGTTGAATTACGATCACCGCGGGCTTGCTTCCCAACCGCGAGCGCCTTCAGCGTTGCAGAACATCCGCCGCTCCCCTGCCGGTATTTTCTTTCTGCACTCAACGTCTCCCTCTGCTCATGTCTAAAGCCGCCCCTGCCAAAACCGCCGCTGCCGTCGCCGTTCCCGGTCGCGATAAAAACATCGATCTCGCGCTCTCCTCGATCACCAAGCAATTCGGCGAAGGCTCGATTATGCGGTTGGGCAGTAATGCGAAGATGAAGGTGGAAACGCTCTCCACCGGTTCACTCGCCATCGATCTCGCACTTGGCGTCGGCGGCCTGCCGAAAGGCCGCATCGTCGAAATTTATGGGCCAGAATCTTCCGGTAAAACGACGTTCTGTCTGAGCGTCATCGCCGAGGCTCAGAAGAAGGGCGGCTTGGCGGCGTTCATCGACGTCGAGCACGCGCTCGATCCGAAATACGCGCGGGTGGTCGGCGTGAATCTGGACGACTTGCTCGTTTCGCAGCCCGACAGCGGTGAAGACGCGCTGAATATCATGGAGACGCTGATTCGTTCGAACAGCATCGACGTGATCGTGCTCGATTCCGTCGCCGCTTTGATCACCAAGGCCGAACTCGACGGACAGATGGGCGACATGACGATGGGCAGCCAGGCGCGACTGATGTCGCAGGCCATGCGCCGGCTCACGGCTGTCGTCAGCAAGACGAACTGCGTTTGTATCTTCACGAATCAAATCCGCGAAAAGATTGGCGTCATGTTCGGCAGTCCGGAAACCACCTCCGGTGGTCGAGCGCTCAAATTCTTCTCGTCTGTCCGCATCGATATTAGGCGCAAGGATCAGATCAAAACGCCCGAGGGAAAAGTCATCGGCAATCGAACGAAGATCAAAGTCGTGAAGAACAAGGTGGCGCCTCCGTTCACCGAGGTGGAGTTCGACATCATGTACGACGAAGGGATCTCGAAGATCGGCTCGTTGCTTGACCTCGGTTTGGAGCACAAGATCTTGGAAAAGAAAGGTGCCTGGATTGCCTATGAAGGCGCACTCGTGGGGCAAGGTCGCGACGCCGCCAAGGCTGCTCTCAAAGAGAAGCCGGAACTCGCTGAACGAATTTCCAAGGCCGTGCTTGAGAAAGTGAATGTCACCGGTGGCGCCGTGATCACCGGCTCAAACGGCAGCGAGTAGTCGACGTGAGGCTGATAAAGCCGCTGAGGGATTTCGAGCGCGGATGAAAACGCGTGCGCCGATTGGCGCACGCCGTGAGGTCGCACTAAGAAGGCACGAGTCCGCGGCAGAACCCGTTCGCGTTGCTCTGACGCAACAGGCGCGACGTTGAGACGATTGCATCCAGTCTGCGCTAAACGGCGCTGATTCGTCGGCTATTTTCCCGCCGCACGGCTGAGCGCGACCACTCGACCGATGCGTTCAGTCCTCCGGAATCCGTCGCCGGCGACACGCCGTTAAGTAGCCAGAAGGAGTAGGCCATGATCCGCTTTGTACGTTGCGAGAGGCGGCCCTTGATGGCTTCTTCACGACCGATCATGCTCATGGACCCTCCACTCAATCGCACCCGACTTCACGCTCGTGAGCCGGTGTTCAAAGTGCGTGAGCTGACCAAAACCTATGGCGACGGAGAGGCCGCCGTGCATGCGCTCGCCGGTGTGGATCTCGATCTGTATCCGGGCGAACTCGTCGTGTTGCTCGGTCCGTCGGGCAGCGGAAAATCAACCCTGCTCAATAATCTCGGCGGGTTGGACAACCCAACCTCAGGCACGCTGCTATATCAGGGCGAAAATTTGGGCGCGGCCGACGAGGCCGAACTCACTCGCTACCGCCGGGAAGCCGTGGGCTTTGTTTTCCAATTCTATAACTTGATTCCCAGCCTCACGGCCCGCGAAAACGTCGCGTTGATCACCGAGATCTCGCGCGACCCGATGAGGCCCGAAGAAGCGCTCGCATTGGTTGGACTTACACCGCGGATGGATCATTTCCCGGCGCAACTCTCGGGCGGCGAACAACAGCGGGTGGCCATCGCGCGAGCCATTGCGAAGCGTCCGCAAGTACTGCTCTGCGACGAACCCACCGGTGCTCTCGATGTGAATACGGGGATCACCGTGTTGGAAGCGATCGAACGCATCAATCGCGACCTTGGCACTCTCGCCGTCATCATCACGCACAACGCCATTCTCGCCGACATGGCCGACCGGGTGTTCTCGATGCGCGACGGTCGCATCGTGAGCGAACGTGCCAATGCCACCCGCGATTCGGTGAAGAATTTGAAATGGTAAATCGCGGGCACAGCTTGAGCGCCACACCGCTGGAGATTTGGACGCCGACCCGAGAACGCTCACCGGTCCAACTCGGCCGCCGTTGCGTATGAGTCTGCTCGATCGCAAATTGATTCGTGATCTCCGTGCCCTGAAGTCGCAGGCGTTCGCGGTCGCACTCGTGATGGCGTGCGGCCTTGCGATGATGATCATGACGCGGTCGTTGATCCTCTCGTTGGAGACGACGCGCGATGACTACTATCGCGACTACCGTTTCGCGCAGGTTTTCGCCCGGTTGAAGCGCGCACCGAACTCGGTTGCCGAACAACTCGCAGCAATTCCCGGTGTAGCCGCGGTTCAGACGGGTATCTCGCTGCAAGCCACGCTCGATCTGCCGGGTATGGTGGAGCCAGCAGTCGGGTTGATTCAGTCACTGCCGGAACGCGATGAGCTCGTGCTCAATCGACTGCATTTGCGGAAAGGCCGAATTCTGGTGGGCCGCGCGTCACATGGCGAAATTCTCGCGGGCGAAGCCTTCGCTGAGGCGCACCAGCTGAAGCCCGGCGACAGTCTGTCGGCGATTCTATACGGCCGGAAACAGGAGTTCAAAATCGCCGGCGTGGTCCTTTCACCCGAATTCGTGTTCGAGGCTCCACCGGGAGCCGCGCTGCCTGACAATCGAACGTACGGAGTTTTTTGGATGCCTTACAAGGAACTCGCCTCGGCGAGTAATCTCGACGGCGCGTTCAACACGGTCTCGTTCACGCTGGCGCCGGGCATGGCGGAAGAATCCGTCATTGCTGCCGTGGATCGCATTCTCACGCCGTATGGTGGTCGCGGTGCATATGGGCGGGAATCGCATCCGTCGCACGTTCGCGTTCGCGATGAAATCCGAGTCCTGCAGGGACTCTCGATCGGCTTCCCGCTCGTTTTCCTCAGCGTCGCCGCCTTCATGACGAACGCGGTGATGAGTCGGCAGATCACCTTGCAGCGTGAACAGATCGCGATGCTGAAAGCATGCGGCTTCAGCAATCGGCAGGTGGGGACGCACTACTTCAAGTTCTCTCTCGCGATTGTGATTGTTGGTACAGGACTCGGCGCTTTGGGGGGCACTGCACTGGGTTACCGTCTCGTCGAGATGTACCATCTTTTCTTTCGATTTCCGCAGCTCGATTTCATGTTGGCGAAGAGCGTGCTGGTCGGCGCAGCCGCGGTGAGTGCGTTGGCCGCGTTCACTGGCGTTTGGGGTGCGGTCCGCACGGCCGTAAACCTGCCGCCGGCGGAAGCAATGCGGCCGGAGCCGCCGGCCAATTTCAGAATTTCGCTCGTGGAGCGCCTCGGCCTTGGTCGCTCAATCTCGGTTTCATTGCGGATGGCTTTGAGAAATATCGAGCGTCGGCCAGCGCGCGCGATTCTCACCGCGGCTGCGCTGGCGCTGGCGACGGGAATCTTGATCGTTCCCAACGCGCTGCGGGATGGGATCAACTACGTCTTGGATTACCAGTGGGACATCATCCAACGGCAAACGGTGTTCGTTTCGTTGATCGAACCCGGGCCCGCGCGCGCGTTGGACGACTTTCAGCACCTGCCTGGAGTAATCCTGGCCGAACCCGTCCGGAGCGCACCCGTGGAGCTTCGGGCTGGCAGTCTGAAACGGCGACTCGCCGTCACGGGTCTGCCAGCTCGCGCGGAACTCAATCGCATCATCGATGGAGAAGAGAGACGAATCGTCCTGCCGGAATCGGGTCTCGTGCTTTCGGCGAAACTGGGCGAGGTCCTCAACGTGAAGCCGGGCGACGTAGTTAATTTGCGGGTACTTGATGGTCGCCGGCCGGAGCTGCGCGTGCCGGTGGTCGCACTTTCTCAAGATTTTGCCGGGACGGCGGCCTTCATCGAGATTGGCGAGTTCAACCGGCTGCTCGGTGAGGGGGATCGCATCACCGGTGCCTATCTATTGGTCGCCGGAGGTGAATGGCACAATTTTTTGGCCGAACTGAAGCGAACTCCACGCGTGAGTAGTGTCGTGGTGAAAGAAGGAATTCGAAACAGCTTCCGCAAAACCACCGCAGAAAGCATGGGCTTGGTGCAAAAAATCTACATGGGCTTCGCGATCGTGGTGGCGTTTGGGATCGTTTATAACAGCGCGCGAATCTCGCTCTCGGAACGACAGCGTGAACTGGCAACTCTCCGCGTCGTCGGATTCACCCGTCGTGAAGTCGCCGGCGTGCTGATCAGCGAACTGGTCATCCTTACGATCGTGGCTCTTCCGCTCGGCATGTTGGTTGGTTCGGGTTTCGCCACCGCGATCTTGAAGACGATCAACACTGAATTCGTGCGACTGCCGGTGATCCTGAATACGTCGAACTATGCCTTCGCCGTCCTGGTCGTTGCGTGCGCCTCTTTGGTCTCAGCTCTATTTGCGAGTCGCCGACTTGACCGCCTCGATTTGGTCGGCGTGTTGAAGGCACGGGACTAATTATCACCATGGCACTGAATCTTTCCTCTCCTGCGGTCTCGGCGCAGAACAAAAAACGTCCAGGCGACAAGCCGCGTCGACGCTACCTCGTGTGGACAGGGACCGCCTTGCTCGTCCTGCTCATCGTCGCCGGCTTATGGCCTAAGCCATTGCCCGTCGAAGTTGCCGCCGTAAGTCGCGGCGACGTTCTCGTGACGGTGAACGAGGAAGGGATGACCCGGGTCAAAAATCGATACGTCGTGTCCAGCCCGGTCGCCGGCCAATTGCAGCGGATCGAATGGAAAGCGGGTGCGGTGGTGAAAGCGGGCGAGACCGTATTGGCCACGCTCGAGACCGGAGGAGCCGATCTACTGGATGTGCGAGGCCAAGCCCAAGCCGAAGCGCGCGTTCGCGCAGCAGAATCGAGCGTTGAGCGTGCTGGAGCGCAGCTCGCGAGTGCGCGAGCGACCGCCACGCTCGCCTCAAGTGACTTGAACCGCTTCCGCGGACTGGCTGGTCGCGGCGCGATCTCACAGCAGGATTTGGAAAGCGCGACGATGCGCGAGGCGACTGCGACCCAGGAAGTCCGGGCGGCGGAATTCGGAGAACAGGTTGCGCGTTTTGAACTGGAGCAGGCGCGCGCCCTTTTGTTGCGCGGGCAACCCGGAGGGAACGCCAGTCAGGCGCCGATTGTGATCACCTCCCCTGTTTCGGGCCGGGTGTTGCGCGTTTTTCAGGAGAGCTCGCGGCTCGTCACCGGCGGCCTGGCGTTGCTTGAAGTGGGCGACCCGACGGATCTGGAGTTGCGGATCGAAGTCCTGTCGCGGGACGGCGTTGCGATTAGGCCCGGAGCGCGAGTGCTCGTTGATCAGTGGGGTGGCCCGACGTCACTCGAAGCGCGGGTTCGTCTCGTCGAACCCTCCGCCTTTACGAAGATTTCTGCCTTGGGCGTGGAAGAACAACGGGTCTACGTCGTCGCTGATTTCGTCAGTCCCGTCGAGCAGCGGCCGACCTTGGGTGACAGCTACCGAATTGAGGCGCGGATTGTTGTTTGGGAGGGGAAGAACGTCCTTCGCGTGCCAGCGGGCGCGCTGTTCCAACGAGGTCAGCAATGGCAGACGTTTGTGGTGGCCCACGGAAAAACGGCTCTGCGCGACGTGAAGGCGGGCCGGAGCAATGGGCTTGAAACCGAAATCCTCGATGGCTTGCGGGAGGGCGAACGCGTCGTGTTGTATCCAGGAGACAAGGTCGCGGAAGGGTCGCGCGTGCGGGAGATTTCCGTCGCCATCAAGTAGCCCCACGATCGCTGCACGGGCGCTGCAAGCCGGCGACCAATTGTCTGTAAACGTCAGGGCCGATCTGACTGCCGACGACACAGTCGGTGGCCGGAGGACCGCAGCTGGCGGCGAGCAGACGAAATGAACGTCGGCGTGATCGTCGCTCGCGCGCGCACGACTTTCGCCGTTTACGCCCGGCGTCCGGTCGCTGTTTTTCACGGTGTGCTGAATTCGCTTTGCGTTCCAGCAAGCGAAGCATTGGTTGGGCCCGCATGCCTGATTTTCAGGAAACCATCGCAGCGATCGGAACGCCCGCCGGCACGGCGGCGCTTGCCGTCTTGCGTGTCGGTGGACCGGATACGTCACGAATCTTCACGGAACTTGCGGGAGAGCCGCCGGTGGCTCGGCGAGCCCGGTACGGGGACTATCGGGCGATTACGGGAGCACTGATCGATGACGTCATTTTTTTATTTTTCCAGGGACCTGCTTCTTATTCCGGCGAGGATCTGCTGGAGATCTCGTGTCACGGAAATCCATTCATCGCGCAGAAAATTCTCGAGGATCTGCTCGCCCGCGGTTGTCGTGCCGCCCACCCCGGCGAGTTTACGCAACGCGCGTTTTTAAATGGTCGGATAGACTTAACCCAAGCGGAGGGGGTAATGGATGTGATTGCGGCGCGAAGCGATCGAGCGTTGGCGGCGGCGAATCAACAGCTGCGTGGAGCATTGGGCCGGCGCATCAACGGGCTGATCGATTCACTTTTGCAAGTCTTGGCGAGGGTCGAGGCCTATATCGATTTTCCGGACGAGGACCTGCCGGAAGAGGATCGCGCGCTGGTCGCGGCAGAAATCAAGAGTCTTAGAACTGAAACCGAGCGACTCCTTGCAAACAGTCGGTACGGCGAGCTGTTGCGGGACGGAGTCAAAACCGTGATCATCGGGCCGCCAAATGCGGGGAAGAGCAGTTTACTGAACCGGCTCGTTGGAAAGGAACGCGCATTAGTGAGTGCGGAGCCCGGCACGACGCGCGACTTCATTGAAGAGCGGATTGTGGTGGGGCCTCACTGCCTGCGCTTGATCGACACCGCTGGCTTGAATCCCTCCCCTGCCCCGCTCGAAAAACTTGGAATGGAAAAAACGCTGGAGCGCGCGGCGGAAGCCGACCTCTTCTTGGTGGTGATTGCGCCCGGTAGCGACGTGCTGAGTCGCCCTGCGAGCTTGGTCGGATCGATGACCTCCGCCAATACGTTGCTGATAATCAACAAGATAGACATCGGACCTCCGTTGATCAACAAGGACTTAGAAGCATTTCCGACCGCCGCTGTTTCAGCTCTGACCGGACAAGGGATCGAACAACTCACCTCCCTCCTAAGCTCAATGATCGATGCTTTGGGTGAAGGCTTAGGGAGTGAAATGGTGGCCATCAATGCTCGCCACGCCCATGCCCTCACCTCAAGTCGCACCGCGCTCGAATTAGCCGCTACGAATGTCGAGACGCACGGACCGGTCGAGCTCCTGGCGAGTGATCTCAGAGGCGCGCTTACTTCGTTCGGAGAGATTGCTGGCCGAGTCGACAACGAGCGGATGCTGGATGCGCTGTTCGGGACCTTCTGCATCGGCAAATAGCGCGCTTGCGCCGTTGGGCGGCGGTCGCACCCTGCCCTCTTCCCATGTCTCGTTCGCAACCAAAGTATGATGTAATCGTTTGCGGCGCTGGCCACGCCGGCGTCGAAGCCGCATTGGCTGCCGCACGAATGGGTGCGTCTACCCTCCTCCTGACGGGTAACCTCGATAGCGTGGCCCAGATGAGCTGCAATCCGGCGATCGGTGGGCAAGCCAAAGGACAGATCGTCCGGGAAATTGATGCGCTCGGCGGCGAGATGGCGATCAACACCGATGTTACCGGAATTCAGTTCCGGCTGCTAAATGAGTCCAAGGGGCCGGCCGTGCAGTCACCGCGTGCCCAATGCGATAAAAAGGCCTATCAGCTTCGGCTCAAGCATACCTTGGAACTGCAGCCCAATTTACATCTGTTCCAAGCAACCGTGACCGGCTTGATCTATGAAGGATCGAAGGTCGTCGGCTGCCGCACCAATCTGGATTTGGATTTCCATGGCCTGACGGTCGTGGTCACGACTGGAACGTTCCTGCGTGGATTGATGCACATCGGTCAGAACAAGAATGAAGGCGGCCGACTCGGCGATTTCAGCGCCCGAACCCTTTCCTCGAGCTTGCTCGAGGCCGGAATCGAGCTTCAGCGACTGAAGACTGGAACCCCGCCGCGGCTTTTGGGCCGAAGCATTGATTTCAGCAATCTGCAGGAGCAGAAAGGCGACAAGAACCCGACGCTCTTCGCGTTCCACGACACTCGGCAGGACGCCGATCTGTTCCACGTGGAACATAGTTCTGAGCGCAGGTTAGGGTGGGCTCCCGGTTGTGAACAAGTTTCATGCTGGATGACCTACACCACGCCACAGTCAGCGGAGATCGTTCGCTCCAACCTGCACAAGTCTGCGATGTACAGCGGCGAGATAGAAGGCGTAGGACCAAGGTATTGCCCAAGTATAGAGGACAAATTCGTGCGCTTCGCAGATAAGCCAAGGCACCTGTTATTCCTCGAACCGGAGGGGAGGGCGACCAACGAATTTTATGTGAATGGCTTGTCAACAAGTCTGCCGTTCGACGTACAACTCGACTTGCTCCACAGCATTCCAGGCTTGGAAAAAGCTGAAATCCTCCGGCCTGCATATGCGGTGGAATACGACTTTGCTCCGCCGACGCAACTCTTCGCATCGCTGGAATCGAAGAGGGTAGAGGGACTCTTTTTCGCCGGCCAAATCAACGGCACGTCAGGTTACGAAGAGGCCGCGTGCCAAGGGCTCGTCGCAGGGGTTAACGCAGTCAATCGCGTCCGAGGTCAAGAACCCCTGATCATCCGGCGACACGAAGGCTATATTGGCGTTCTTGTCGACGACCTGGTGACCAAGGGAACGCGCGAACCGTATCGCATGTTCACGAGCCGGGCGGAGCATCGCTTGCTCTTCAACCACGCCAGCGCCGAGCTACGCCTCGTGCACCACGCAGAGAAATACGGGCTCGTCACCCCGGACCGCCTCAAGCGGATCACGGCAAAGAAGTCTGTGGTGGAGGGGTGGGTAAATCGACTGGAGACCGAACGGCAAAAGGGCATGACGTGGGGCACCGCCGTGCGTCAGAGAAACGGCACAGACCTCCCTTCGGACTTTCACCAGCAGCCTGCGACGGTGAAGGAGGAAGTACTGTATCGGGTTCTTTATCATGGGTATATGGAACGCGAGCATCGTCATGTGGCGAAAGTTTCGCAACTTGACCAGCTGCGCATCCCGGCCGACCTCGACTATACTCAGGTTCGTGGGCTCCGACGAGAAAGCATCTCGAAGCTGATCGAGATCAGGCCGGCCACGCTTGGGCAGGCCAGCCGGATCAGCGGAGTCAGTCCCGCAGACGTGAGCATCCTAATGATCAGGGTGGAAGCGGGGAGGGGACGCCCGACCCAAACTCCGAGCTCGAATCAGGAAGCGCCGTGATCACTCCGACCGACCGGGACGAGTATCGCAGTTTGATCAACGACCGACGAACTCAGCTGAAAACCGAGCTCCTCGCGATCTTCCCGAGTCCCAGCGAATTCGTCTGGGAGATTGGTTCGGGTCACGGCCATTTCCTGACCGAGTTCGCCACGCACCATCCCCTGCAGACATTTTTAGGGATCGATATCATCGCGGATCGCGTCGCTCGGGCGACCAGAAAGCGGGATCGTGCACAACTAAAGAATCTCCATTTTCTCCATACCGAGGCCCGACTGTTTTTAGAGGCCCTTCCGGAGCATGCCACGATCTCCTCCGTCTTGATCCTGTTTCCCGACCCTTGGCCAAAAAAAAGGCACAACAAACATCGCATCCTTCAATCGGAGTTCTTAACTCTTCTGCGACCCCATGTTCGGTCGGATGCCCCGCTCTTTTTCCGCACCGACCATCAACCGTATTTCGAACACGCCCGCGCCACCCTTGCTGATCATCCTTTATGGAAACTCGCTGACGATCCGTGGCCGTTCGAACACGAAACCGTTTTCCAGCACCGAGCCGACAGCTATCACTCGCTCTCCGCCCGGCCCCGCCCATAAGTTAGGCGAGCTTCCCCGAACCTTTCGGACTAATTACGTTGCGCGTCGCCGGAGGCGCCCATCTCAGAGGTTGACGGGGACTGTCTGAATGCCATTCCTGTTTCCTTTTCCCCTCATCGATACTGTTTCCGCATCCATGTCCCGGGTCACACAATTCGCCTTTTTCCTCCTGCTGCTCGCCTCAGGCGTCCCTGCCTCAGCCGCAGAAGCTGAAGCGAAGTCACATGGGGTTTCGGCCACAGCAGAAGCTCTCTTTCACGTCGGACCACTTCCAATTACGAACAGCATGGTGACCAGCTGGGTCGTCGCGATTGTTCTCATCATCGCGATCCGGCTCGCAATCAAGCGTCCCACCCTGATCCCGTCGCGCGGACAGGCGATGGTCGAACATTTGGTGGAGGGAATCATGGATTTGATCACTCCGATCGTCGGCTCCAAGGTCGCGAAACCCGCGTTTCCGTTGTTGGTCGGACTCTTCACTTTCATTCTGATTCAGAACTGGAGCGGCCTTATTCCCGGCGTGGGCACGATCTTTATGCGAGATCGCGCCACAGGCGAGATGATGGAGTTCGTTCGCCCTGGTAACGCGGATCTGAACGGCACGATCGCGTTGGCCATCGTTTCGTTCATCGCGTGGTTCTACTTTATCATGCGGTATGCCGGGCCCGTTCTCGTCTTCAAAGACATCTTCGGCAACAAGGCCGACAAGAACGAAATCCCTGCGGCGATTTACTATCCGCTCTTTCTGGTGTTCGGAGCCGTGGGCTTGATCGAAGTCGTTTCAATCATTTTCCGGCCGATCTCACTTTCGTTCCGACTTTTCGGCAACGTATACGGCGGCGAAAACTTGCTCCACGCGATGTCGTCGATGTCGCGATGGGGATTACCCATCCCGTTTTACTTTCTCGAGCTACTGATCGGCTTCGTCCAAGCGCTCGTCTTCACGCTGCTCGTGAGCGTTTACATTGGTCTCATCTGCAATCACGGCGACGATCACGCCGAGCACGCCCACGGCGAAGCGGCTCATTAACCCTTTCCCGCCGGGAGCGTGCCACGAGTGCGCACGGCGGAAATCCACCAAACCATACATCCCACATCATGATCCACCTCGCTGAAATCACCGGCAGTATTCAAGGCGCATTCGGCTGTCTCGCAGCCGCCATTGGCGTCGGTCTCGTTGGCGCCAAAGCCGTTGAAGGCGTTGGCCGTAATCCCGGAGCGTCCGGCAAAATCCTCGTGCAGTCCATCATCGGTATGGCGCTCGCCGAAGCGGTTGCGTTCTACGCTCTGTTCCTCGGTCGCTAAGTTCTGTCTGTGTAACGATCGCTCCCGGGCGTAAATCCGGGAGCCACTTTTCCCGACTCTCTCCTCGCACCTCCCATGTTTTCTACGCTGCACGTCCTCGCTCAAGCCGCCTCTCACGCTGCCGATGCCGCCGCCGCTCACGGTGAAGCGGCCAGTGGTTTGACCAAGATAACGCAGGACTTCGGTATCAGCGTGCCTGATATCCTGGCGCAGATCCTTAGCTTCTCTGTCGTCGCTTTCGTGCTTTGGAAGTTCGCGTTCAAGCCGGTCCTCGCGACGCTTGACGAGCGCCAGCAAAAGATCGCGTCCGGGCTTTCGTATGCTGAAGAGATGAAGCGCAAACTGCAGGCCGCGAGCGAGGAGAGCTCCGCGATCCTGAAAAAGGCTCAGATCGAAGCGGGTCGCATCATCGACGAGGCGCGCAAAAGCGCCAAAGATCACCTGGAAAAGCAAACCCAGGAAGCCACCGCGAAAGTCACGGACGTTCTCGCCAAGGGTCAGCAGGCGATCGAACTCGAGCACAGGAAGATGCTCGCCGATGCCCGGAGTGAAATCGCGCGCCTGGTCGTTACGACCACGGAGCGCGTCCTCGCTAAGAGACTCACCGACGCGGACCGTGCCGCCTACAACGACGCGGCTGCTCGCGAACTGACCAACGTTTAAACCGACGCGATGGCCACTGGTAACAAACAGATCCAACAACTCGCCCGGCAGTTGTACCAACTTAGCTTCGTGAATGGCGTGGTCACAGCGGAACAGGTGGCCGGAGTTCTCGAGTACGTCGAAAAACACCGTCCGCCGAATTCCATGGCGGTCCTCCGAGCTTACCAAAGATTGATCGCCGCCGAAGTTGCCCGCGGTCAGGCGGTCGTCGAGCACGCCGGTCCGGTTGATGTTTCAGCTCTCAATGCGATTGGCACGGCGATGGCCCGAAAATACGGCCGACCCGTAACTACGATTGAGAAACGCCATGACGCGCTGCTCGCCGGATTGCGGGTGCGCATTGGCGATGATCTCTACGAGTCATCGGTCGCCGGCCAGCTCGGCGCACTCGCAGAGAGCGTCTGATCCTTTCAAAAACCGCAACGTACCCCAACAAACTTTACGCGATGAGTACCGTCCTTGACCAAATTGAACAGCAGATCGCCAAGCTCTCGAGCAAGGCTGTCAAAAAGAACACCGGCCACATTCGCTCGGTTGCCGATGGCGTCGCCAAAATCGACGGTCTGTCGGATGTCATGTACAACGAGATGGTGCAGTTCCCCGGTGGGACCATCGGCATCGCGCTGAACCTCGAGCAGGACGAAGTCGGCTGCGTAGTGCTCGGCGACATTTCGCAGCTGAAGGAAGGCGACGAAGTACAGACAACCGGCAAACTTTTGTCCGTTCCCGTTGGACGCGCTTTGCTCGGCCGAGCCGTCGATGCCTTGGGTAATCCGGTGGACGGCAAGGGCCCAATCGCTGCGACCGAATCGTATCCAGTCGAAAAAATCGCCCCCGGTATCATCGTTCGCAAATCGGTTTCCCAGCCGCTCTTCACCGGCATCATGGCGATCGATTCCATGATTCCCATTGGGCGTGGTCAGCGTGAGTTGATCATCGGAGACCGCGGTACCGGCAAGACCACGATCGCGATCGATACGATCATCAATCAGGCGAAGATCAACAAAGTGGGTCTCGCGAGCGGCGATGCGAAGTTCCGGCCCGTATACTCCATCTACGTCGCAGTCGGTCAGAAAAATTCCAACATCGTCCGCACCATTGGCGCGCTCGAAGCAGCCGGTGCGCTCGAGTACACGATCATTGTTGGCGCTCCCGCCGCTGATAATCCCGCCAATCAATATCTCGCGCCTTTCTCCGGCGCGGCGATGGGCGAGTGGTTCATGGAAAACGGCATGGATGCGCTGATTGTCTATGACGATCTCTCCAAGCACGCCGTCGCCTACCGTCAGATTTCACTGATCCTGAAACGTCCGTCAGGTCGCGAAGCCTATCCAGGCGACGTGTTTTATCTGCACAGCCGCTTGCTCGAACGCGCAGCTCGTCTCGACGGCAAAGGTTCGCTCACCGCGCTACCGATCATCGAAACGCAAGCGGGCGACGTGTCAGCGTACATTCCCACGAACGTTATTTCGATTACGGACGGCCAGATTTTCTTGGAAACCGATTTGTTCAACCAAGGTATCCGTCCGGCGGTTTCAGTCGGTCTTTCCGTTTCGCGCGTAGGCTCTGCGGCCCAAATTAAGGCGACCAAGCAGGTCGGCGGTAAACTGAAGGGCGAGCTGGCGCAGTTCCGTGAACTCGCCGCCTTTGCCCAGTTCGGTTCTGATCTTGATGCAAAGACCAAAGCTCAACTTGAGCGCGGCGCGCGCATCGTCGAGCTGTTCAAGCAACCCGCGTTCAGTCCCGTCCCGATCGAACTTCAGGTCGCGGTCTTGTTCGCGATGCAGAAGAATTTCTTCGACCCGATCGACACGCGCAAAGTCGTCACGGCTGCGGCCTCGATCAAAGACTTCTTCATCTCTCGCAAAGACGCTTTGCTGACCGAGATTCGAAACAAGGCCGCTTTGGACAAAGACCTTGAAGCGAAGCTGCAGTCCGCCTGTGAAGAGTGGAAGAGCACGTTCACGGCCTAACCGCTGAACGGCATCCACCTTAACTCCCGCTCACACCCATGGCATCTACCCGCGACATCCGCCGACGCATCAAGTCGGTTAAAAACACTCGCCAGATCACCAAGGCGATGGAGCTTGTGGCGGCGTCCAAGATGAAGAAGGCGCAGCAAGCCGCCCTCGCCGGACGCCACTACGCGCAGTTGATGGCCGAGATGCTCGCCGCCCTGGCGTCGCGCGTGGAGGAATCGCAACATCCGTTCCTGGCCAAGCGCACAGTCAAAACGCGCGGCATCATCCTGATCACCTCTGACAAGGGACTCGCCGGTCCGCTGAACGCGAACCTCTTCAAGGTCGTCACCGATATCAAAACGCCGGCGAAGTACGCCGTGATCGGACGCAAGGGCGCACAGTTCATCGCACGCACTCACCGCCAGCTGCTGGCCGATTTCCCGGCCAACGATCGTATTCGGTTCGCCGATATCCGAGTGGTGGCGGAGTTCATGGTGAAGCAGTTTCTCGAGGGATCGGTCGATACCGTGGAAGTGCTCTGGCCGCGTTTCCGCAACACGCTCGTCCAGGTTCCCACGCTCATGACCTTGCTGCCGCTCACGAGCGTCAGCGATGTGATCGCTGATTTGCGGAACGATGCGGGACACACCACCGCTCCCGCCTCGAAGCCGACGGATAGTCAGATGGTCTTTGAACCAGACGCAGCGACCGTCCTGGATGCTCTGCTGCCGCTCTACGTGAACCGCGAGGTGTATCAGCATGCGTTGGACGCCAAAGCATCCGAACACAGCGCTCGCATGGTCGCAATGAAGACCGCCAAAGACAATGCCGCCAAGCTCCTCGGCGACCTCACCTTGGAATACAACAAGGCCCGCCAGGCAGGCATCACGCAGGAAATTCTCGAAATCGCCGCCGCCCAATTCGCGGCCTAAGTCATCCCCAAATCCTTTCTAAATGAACACCGGTAAAATCGTCCAAGTCATCGGCCCCGTGGTCGACGTGCAGTTTGCGGAGAACTCCATCCCGCCGATCTATCAGGCGCTCACGATCGAGTTCACGGCCGCCGGCCGGAAGGAGTTCCTGACCCTCGAGATTCAGCAGCATCTCGGCGGCGGCGTTGCTCGCGCAATCGCGATGTCTTCATCGGAGGGATTGGTCCGCGGTATGACTGTCATCGATACAGGCGCCCCCATTTCGGTCCCGGTTGGCAATGGCGTGCTGGGCCGAATCTTCGACGTGACCGGCACACCGGTCGACGGTCGCGGACCGGTCGCGTTCGACAAGAAATACCCGATCCATCGCCCTGCGCCCACACTTTCGGAGCAGAACACAAAAGCTGAAATCCTGGAGACCGGCATCAAAGTCATCGATTTGATCTGTCCGTTCATCAAGGGCGGCAAAGCCGGTGCGTTTGGTGGAGCCGGCGTCGGCAAGACCGTCGTCATTCTCGAGCTCATCAACAACATCGCGAAGGCGCACGGTGGCTACTCGGTTTTCGCCGGAGTAGGGGAGCGTTCGCGTGAAGGAAATGACCTTTATCACGAAATGTCCGAGGCCGGGGTCATCGATCAGAAGGATCTCTCCAAGTCCAAGGTTGCTCTGGTGTACGGCCAGATGAATGAACCACCAGGTGCACGTATGCGTGTGGCGTTGTCGGCGCTCGCGATGACGGAGTATTTCCGCGACGAGAAGAACCAGGACGTGTTGCTCTTCATCGATAATATTTTCCGCTTCTCTCAAGCCGGCTCCGAAGTGTCGGCGCTGCTCGGTCGTTCGCCGTCTGCGGTCGGATATCAGCCGACCTTGTCGAACGAGATGGGCTTGCTTCAAGAACGCATCACTTCGACGAAGAAGGGATCGATCACTTCTGTTCAAGCCGTGTACGTCCCCGCGGACGATCTTACCGACCCGGCGCCGGCGAATACGTTTGCCCACTTGGATTCAACGATCGTGTTGGAGCGCTCAATCGCTGAGCTCGGCATCTATCCAGCCGTTGACCCGCTGGCCTCCGTCTCGAAGGCGTTGCAAGCGGACATCGTCGGGGAAGAGCACTACCGCGTTGCGCGTGAAGTCCAACGCGTGCTGCAGCGCTACAAGGATCTGCAGGACATCATTGCGATCCTTGGCCTCGATGAGCTCTCGCCCGAAGATAAGCAGACCGTTTATCGCGCGCGCAAGATTCAGCGCTTCCTCTCGCAGCCATTCGCGGTTGCCGAAGTCTTCACCGGCACGCCCGGTAAGTACGTTCCGGTCAAAGAAACTGTGCGTGGATTCAAGATGATCCTCGACGGCCAGCTCGACGAGGTCGCCGAGGGTGACTTCTACATGCGTGGCGGCATCGATGAAGTAACGGCGGCGTCAAAGAAAGCCTAACGATCGCTGCCTCGATCTGAACGAACCTGTATGCCACTCACCCTCGAAATCGTCACTCCCGAATCCCGCGTCTATTCGGACACGATCGACACGGTCGTCATCCCTACGGTTGAAGGTGAAGTGGGTATTCTGCCGGGTCACATCCCCCTGCTTACGCAGGTGGAGCATGGAGAACTGCGAGTGACCAAGAACGGGCAGACCCAATGGCTCGTTGTGGGTGGTGGATTCGCGCAAGTCGAAGGAGACCGCGTCAGCGTTCTCGCCGAACACGCGATCGATGAGCAGAAAATCGACGAAAACGCGGTCGAAGCCGCTCTGCAGAGCGCCCAAGCCAAACTCAAAGAGGCAGAGCATCTAGATCCCCAAGAGTTTGAGCACCTTCAAAGCTTGGTCCGGTTCGCTGGCGTCCAGCTCGCAGTCAAACGCCGCCGCAGATAAACGAGGCTTAGTCCCACCGGGACTGGGCCTTTTTCTTGCGCATCCACTGAAACCGAGTCTCAATTGCCATTCCGATGAGTCGAGTACCCGAAAAACTTCTGCCGCTGTGCCAGCTACCCGCTGGCGCAGTTGGTCGAGTCCGGGAGCTGACGGGCACGGCCGAATTCTGTCAGCGCGTCCGTGAAATGGGGTTTGGCGAACTCGCTTTCGTTACCAAAGTGTCGGGCAACGCGACGATCCTCTGCCAGGTGAACGGCACGCGCCTGGCGCTCAGTCATGCGGCGGCAAAAAGCATCATGGTCGAGCAGGTAAGCCGGCGCTAACTGCGGCCATGCTCACGTCCATCAAACTTTCCGATCTCACTGTAGGCACATCGGCCGTGGTGAGGGAGTTTCCCAAAGCCGGATCCGCCTTCGTCCGCCTGCGCGAGATGGGCGTCCTCGCCGGTACTCGCATCACCCTGATCCGAACGGCACCGATGGGTGATCCCTTGGAAATCAAAGTTCGCGGCTACAACCTGACCCTCCGTCGAAGCGAAGCTGACCACGTGATCGTAGAACCGCAGGCGAGCTAACCACGCGCCCAGAACGCGCGTCCACCCATCGGCCAATCATGGCACTGCCCGCCCACATCTCAGCCTCGCCTCACGGGACGTCGAACCGCGCGCCGACCTACGCGTTGGTGGGAAACCCGAATTGCGGCAAAAGCACGCTCTTCAACGCGCTCACCGGACTTAAACAAAAGGTCGGCAACTATCCTGGCGTCACCGTCGAGAAGAAAGTCGGCACGACTTACTCGCAGCACGGTCAGCCCATGACCGTGATTGATTTGCCCGGCGCCTACTCGCTTGCGGCGAGGTCGCCCGATGAAGCCGTCACCCGCGACGTCCTGCTCGGAAGAAGATCCGATACGACGCAACCGGACCGCATCCTGTGCATTCTCGACGCGACCAATCTCGAGCGGAACCTCTACCTGCTTCATCAGATTCTAGACTTGGGACGTCCCGTAATCGTGGTGCTCAACATGATGGATCTGGCAGCCAGAGCCGGATTGAACGTCCGAGTGGCGCGACTGGAGCATGAGCTGGGCGTTCCCGTCATCGCATGCGAAGCGGTCAACGGCAAAGGCCTCGTCGAACTCAGACTTGCCATGAGCCGCTCAGAACTGGCTCTCGCGCGTCACGCGTGGGATGTGCCGGCCGCAATCGCGCCCGCCGTGGCCGATCTGCAAGCATCGCTCACCGCCAACGACGGCAAGTCCCCTTTGATCGCCCGAGCAGAAGCGCTGCTACTCTTAACCGATCAAGATTCCGTGCGGGTCGCCGGATCAACTCCACTCAGTCCACGAACGGGCGAGATTCTGAAGACCTGGCAGGATCGATGGGAGCGGGAAAACATGGATTGGGCGGGAACGTTGGTCAGCTCGCGATACGATGCGATCGGCAAAATTGCCGCTGACGTTGTCCTCCACGGCACGGAAACCGGCCCGAGCTCCTCCGACAAAATCGACGCGGTCGTGACCCATCCTGTATGGGGTTGGGTCGTACTCTCCGGAGTGATGGCGTTGATCTTCCTCAGTATCTTCACGCTGGCCGAGTACCCGATGAACTTCATCGACCAACACGTCGCCAGCCTCGCGAATTGGGTGAAAGACGTGATGCCCGCCGGTGATCTGCGGGACTTGATTACGGACGGAGCGATTGCCGGAGTTGGAGGCGTGGTCATTTTCCTGCCGCAGATCTTGATTCTGTTTTTCTTCATCGGGCTGTTGGAGAGCACTGGATACATGGCTCGGGCTGCCTTCATCATGGACCGCCTGATGAGTCGAGTTGGTTTGAACGGCAAAAGTTTCATCCCACTCCTGAGTTCCTATGCGTGCGCTATTCCAGGTATCATGGCCACGCGTACGATCGAGGATCCGAAGGATCGGCTCGTCACCATATTGGTGGCGCCATTGATGAGCTGCTCGGCCCGTCTCCCCGTTTACCTTCTGATGATTGCGGCACTTGTACCGGGCGACCGCGTGCCATTGCTGACGAAAGTGGCGGTCATGCTCCTGATGTACGGGCTGGGTACCTTCGGTGCGTTCGGGTTTGCGTGGCTGTTCAAACGCACGCTGCTGAAGGGCGCACCTCCGCTGATGATCATGGAACTGCCGCCGTACCGGAAACCTGGATTCAAGGACGTTGCTCTCCAGATGGTCGAACGTGCAGGCATCTTTCTCCGGCGAGCCGGAACCGTCATTCTCGGGATCAGTATCGTACTCTGGTTTTTATCCGCGTACCCGAAGGCACCGCCCGACGCCACCCCCAGCCAACAGCTCGCCGGAAGCTTCGCTGGTCGCGCCGGTCATTTGCTGGAGCCGGTGATCAAGCCCCTCGGCTTCGACTGGCAGATCGGAATCGGGCTGATCAGTTCATTCGCGGCGCGCGAGGTTTTCGTTTCAACGATGGGCGTCGTGTTCAACGCTCAGTCCGACGACAACGAGGATACCGCACCTCTGCGTTCCGCGATGTTGAAAGCGCGCTGGCCGGATGGCCGTCCGCTCTTCACTCCGCTCGTCTGCTTCACCCTGATGATTTTCTATGTCTTCGCGATGCAGTGCATGAGCACGATCGCGATCGTGAAGCGTGAAACAAACAGCTGGCGGTGGCCGATTTTTCAAACTGCGTACATGACTGGCACCGCTTGGATATTGTCGTTAGTTGTGTTCCAAGCCGGACGCGCGCTCGGCTATTAAATGACTCCACAAATTCAGACGATCGTTGCTCTTTTGGTCGTGGCCGTCGCCATCACCTGGCTCGTCGCGCGCGCAGTGGCGAAGCGGCGGAATCCGGGTTGCGGCGGGGACTGTGGGTGTCCGAGCAGCGAACTCAAAGCCCAGCTCAAACGCTAGCGCCTCGGCGTCGCTCGCCTCACGCTGATTCAGCGCGACCTCGGTTTGGATCGCCGCAACGACGCGCGTTCTCCAGTCGTCAGCCCGTGAACCAGCGGAACAGAGCGTGCAGTCCCTCTTTGCCGGCCAAGCCGACAAACACGAAGTAGGCTACGGCGAGAACAAACCCAATGTGACCGGCAACGATGAACCATCCGTCGCGCTCCAACAAACCCGCGGCGAGGAGGAGAATGCTGAACGCCGGCAGTATATTGCTGAACGGAATCGGGAGCGGCAATAGCAGCAGCACGGCACAAAGCAGGATGGGCACCGCATGAAGTTGAAGTAATCGCGGCGAGCCCGTCATCCAGAGCAGGCGAGGGCGCAGCAAGTATTCGAAGCCCCGGAGAATTTTGCGTGCGGCCGCGAACACCTTGACGAAGAACTTCGGCGACAAACGAGTATCGAGCAGTCGTTGCGGCAACCAAGGTTTTTGGCCCAGCGACAATCGTGCTCCGATCAGCGCGATCACGAGTCCGAACGGTGTCGACAATCCGGGCAACGGGATCGGCGTGGAGAACGGTAACGCCAAGAGCATTACAAGCAGCACGTAACCGCGCCCATGCAGCACCGCCATCACCTCGCGCAGCGTGACGTTCTCCACCTCGAACTCACGGAGGATCAAAGCGAGATCATCGGAAAGCTTCCTCGCCGAAACGGGAGCGAGGGTGATGGCTTGCCCGCTGAGCTGAGGAGTGGCCGACGGCGGCAAATCAGGTGCCCCGTTTATTGCCATATAGTTCGATGTGTAACCGATGCGCGTAACGATAGCCGCGAGCTTTGCACACTTCGCCCAGCCAACCCGCACGGCTGCGGATGGCCTCCAAGCTCGTCCCTTCAGGCATCAGCAAAACCCGGTCCCGCGGGATCTCACGTTTCAAAGAGGTCAACATTCCTTCGAGTTCCTCGATGTCACCCGGCTGAGCGACAACGAACTTAAACTGATAGGGATAGTCGTCGATCCAGGCGCGTACCACGTCGGGCTGCCAGCGGGTGGCTTCATGCTTCTTCCGCCACGTCGCGCTTAGCCGAGCGTCGGGAGCAGAGTTCAACAACTTCGGCGAGAGCGACGCGAGATCGCACGCAATTCCGCCCGGCGCGACGGTCGCGGCCGTTTCAATCGTGATGTGGTGGCCGCGCTGTTTGATCTCAGCGGCCAGCTGCGGCAGGTCCTTCGCAATCATCGGTTCACCTCCGGTGAGGACGACGTGACGGGCAGGGTGGTTGGAAATTTCCGCGATGATCTGCGCCACTGTCCTTTGCTCGCCCTCGGGGTTCCATGACGCGTAAGGCGTGTCGCACCAGTTGCACCGCAAATTACACCCGCTCGTGCGCACAAACACCGACGGCACGCCGGTCAGCACGCCTTCCCCTTGGATCGAATAGAATATCTCAGAAACCAGCATCACTTCGACAAGTACACCCCGAGACGACGGAGAACAACAAACGATTCCTCCTCGCGTACTCCGTTATGATTTCGGCTTGGCGGGCAGGGGATCGGTCGCTGCGTAGATCGTCGGGTCAGGCACCCCGGCCAGCGCGAAGGCTTCGCGTCGTTCCACGCACGTTCCACATCGTCCGCAGTGCACGGCTTCACCCTTGTAGCACGACCACGTCCGGGCGAAATCGACGCCAAGTCCCACGCCCTCGGTCACAATCTGAGCTTTCGACAGCGTGATGAACGGTCTGAGCACACGCACGCTGGCGTAGGTTCCCAACGTGATCGCTTCGCCCATCGCGCGCATAAATTCCTCCCGGCAGTCCGGATAGATCGCGTGATCTCCACCGTGTGCGGCGATGACCAAGCCTTCCGCGTCGATGCTCTCCGCAAAACCACCCGCGATCGAAAGCATGATCCCGTTTCGAAACGGAACGACGGTCTGCTTCATATTTTCCGCTTCGTAGTGTCCTTCAGGAATTTCTCCTCCGCTCTTCAACAACGACGACGCAAACAGCCGGTTGATGAAATCGAGGGTCACGATCTCGTGGCGAACACCCAATCGCGCCGCGTGTTCAGCCGCAAACGGCAGTTCACAATGGTTATGTTTCGCACCGTAGTCGAAACTCGCGACCGCTTTGATCGTGTGCTCCCGGTTTGCCCAGTAAAGCGCAACGACCGAATCCATGCCCCCGGAACACAACACGACAACATTCATGACCCGATCGCCGCAAAAAGCTTTCCCGAGCGCAAAAGATAAAATCGCCTTCCGTCCTGGATTGTTGCGCGCGCCGAAGGAGTAACGACATTCGGGCATGGTTGTTTTCCACGATCCGCAGTGCGCCGACTACGGCTCGTCGATGCGACCCGAGCAGCCTGCGCGAATTATCCATAGCGCGGCTCGTCTGCTCAAAACTCACCCCTCGTGGCACTGGCGTCTGCCCTCGATGGCCGCCGAGTCGTCGCTACTGCTTGCTCATACGCCCGCTCATCTCAAGCGGCTGGGGCAACCCCGCGACTTTGACAGCGATACTCCCTTCTTCCCGTCCATCTACGACCATGCGCGCCGAGCGGTCGGGGCGGCACTCGACGCGACTCAGGTCGCATTAAGCGCTGATCGCCGCGCGTTCTCGCTGATGCGCCCGCCCGGGCACCACGCGACCGCCTCCCAAGCGATGGGTTTCTGCTATTTGAGCTCAGTGGCCATTGCGGTTCTCCACGCCCAACGAAATCTCGGGGCAAGCCGGGTCGCCGTCTGGGATTTTGACGCTCATCATGGGAACGGGACCGAGGCTATTTTGCGCGGACGTCCGAACGTCTTGTTCACGTCCGTCCACCAATCGCCGGGCTACCCGGGTACGGGGCTCTCGTCGTTCGACAACTGCCTGAACTGGCCGATCCCTCCGCGTTTTCCGGCGGAAGGACACAAAAAGGCTCTCCGCGAGTCGCTGGATCGGATCATCGCCTTTCGGCCGGACCTGATCGTTGTGTCAGCGGGGTTCGACGCGTATGTCGACGATCCCATAACATCCATGACGTTGACGCTGAGCGATTTCGCTACGTTAGGCCGCTGGCTGACCGACGCTCAAATCCCCGCAGCCGCGATTCTGGAAGGCGGTTATAGTCCGGATCTGCCTTTGCTGATCGACGCATTCCTCACGGCGTGGGACGAATGAGTCGGATTTTCGCATGATTTCCCGCTTTCTTCCTCTGCCAGTTCGCCGTTTGCTTGGTATCAAAGTGATTTCTCGTCCGCCCGTTTATAGCCTCATCGATCAGCCTGGACAGCTCGCTCCTTTGCTCGCTGCGCTCGATCGCGTAGAAGAGGTTTCGTTGGATACGGAGGCGGACAACATGTTTCACTACCGCACCCGCGTCTGCTTGCTGCAGTTCCTGGTCGGCGAGGAAATCTTCCTGGTCGATGCTCTGGCGCCGCTACCGCTCGAGGGGCTCTGGTCGCGGCTGAAGGATAAGCATTTGGTGATGCACGGGAGTGATTTCGATCTCCGGCTGCTCCACGACTTCTGTCGGTTTCGGCCGAAGAGCATTTTTGACACAATGCTCGCGGCTCAGCTGCTGAACAGGCCTCGGATCGGGCTCGCGTCACTGCTCGAAGATCATTTTGGCGTGAAGCTTTCGAAGGAGTCCCAAAAAGCGAACTGGTCCAAACGGCCGTTGACCCAAAAGATGTTGGATTACGCGGCGCTGGACGTGTTCTACCTCCCGGGTTTGCGCGATATTCTCACGCGTGAACTCGCGAAGCTCAATCGGCTGGAGTGGCTCGACCAACAATGCCGGGCGCAGATCGAATCGGGCTCAATTGGTTTTGCACCGCCGGACGAAAATGACTGGCGGATCGGTCGCAGTGAGCGCCTGCGAGGTCCGGGCCTCGGCGTCTTGCATGCGGTGTGGCACTGGCGCGAACAAACCGCGCAACGCCTGGATGTACCTCCGTTCAAGGTGTGTAGCAGTGATCTGCTCCTGAAAATTGCCCACGCGGCAGAGGAGGGACAAACCGAAGATGCCATCCTGGCTCAAGTGCACCTTGGCCGCCGCCATGATCGGCTTGCTCCTTCGCTGGCCGCGGCCGTCCGAGCAGGAATGGCGCGGGATTTGAAGACGCTGCCCCGACGTCGAGGACGTGATCCGAATCACGTCGCGCTGACTCAATCCGAAGTGGAGCGATTGGACAGAATCAAGGACGACCGCGACCGCATCGCGGCCAAGCTCCAGCTTGAGCCCACGCTCATCGCGAACCGGGCTCAACTTGCGCAGATTGCACGCGCCCCGACTCGAGTCTCCGAATTATTGCTACCGTGGCAGGCCGGTCTGCTTCAAGACGAGCCGTCGCTGAAACAGAGCTGACGCAGCAGCTGCGAGCGGCTACTGTCCGCTTGGCAAGATTAACGTTCATGTCTCGGAGGAATCAGCTTCTTCCAGGGCGCATTTTCGTTTGGCGTCGGAGCTGGGTTAGCCCGAGCTTAAGTCCCAGTGCCTGAGACGTCACCCAACGCCAACATCGCTCGTCATCTCACCGAGATGGCGACGCGCCAGCCGGATGTAGCCGCGCTGAAGGTGCCTCAAGGTCGAACGGCGACCGGCGACATCGACTATCTCGTGTTGTCGTTTCGTGAGCTCGAGCGGGAAGTCGACGCGTGGTGTCGGCGATTGAGCATCGCCGGCGTACGTCGTGGAGATCGCGTGCTGGTCATGGTCCGACAAGGGCTGCCCTTGATTGCCGCGGCTTTTGCGATCTTCAAACTTGGGGCGATCCCGATCCTGATCGATCCGGGCATGGGCTTGAAAACATTTCTGAACTGTGTGGAACGGTCACAGCCACGCGTGCTGTTAGGCATCACGCTCGCCCAGCTCGTGAGTCGAATCGCACGGCGCGCCTTCCGCTCAATTGAAATCAGGATCAGCGCCAGCAGTTCGCTCACGGCCCGATTGGAACGCGCGCAGAGGCCGTCTGAAAGCTCGAGCGCCGTGCCGGCTTGTACGGTGGCGAGCACAGATCTCGCGGCAGTCCTTTTCACCAGCGGATCAACGGGCGCACCGAAAGGAGTTTGCTACGAACACGGGATGTTCGAGGCGCAAATTCGCGCAATCCAAGCGACGTACTCGATTCAGCCGGGCGAAATTGATCTGCCGATGCTGCCGATTTTTGCACTCTTCAATCCAGCGCTCGGGATGACCACGATCGTACCCGAAATTGACCCACGCCGCCCCGCCTCCGTAAATCCCGCTGCGATCGTGCAGGCGATCCAGCAAGAGAAAGTCACGAACTCCTTCGGTTCGCCAACGCTTTGGCAGAAAATTGGAGACCATTGCGTGAAAAACAATGTCGCCCTGCCAACGTTGCGCCGCGTTCTCTGTGCCGGAGCCCCGGTGCCCGCGTCCTTGTGGCAATCGTCGCGCACGTGGATGCCGGCTGGTCTGCTCCACAGTCCGTACGGTGCCACCGAAGCACTACCCGTAACTTCGATTTCCGCCGACGAAGTCGCGCGTGCCCAAGGCATCGGCGCTTGCGTCGGCCGGCCCGTTCAAGCGACCGAGATCAAGATCATCGCCTGCTCGGATGCGCCCATCGTGCAGTTGGATCCGGCGCAGGAAAAAACTGAACACGAGATCGGCGAAATCATTGTGCGCGGTCCAACCGTCACCAAGTCGTACGACGCTAATCCCGCGGCGACCGCCGCGGCGAAGATTCCAGTTTCCAACTTACCCGAAGATCCTGGTTCGGTTTCAGGCAGTCGTGAAGTATGGCACCGCATGGGCGACTGCGGGTACATCGATGGCGCGGGCGTCCTCTGGTTCTGCGGCCGGAAAGTGGAGCGTGTCGAGACCGCCGCAGGAACTCTCTTTACGGAGCCTTGCGAAAAAATCTTTCGCGCTCATCCGCAGGTGAAGCGCTGCGCTCTCATCGGACTCGGTCCACGTGGACAACAAGAACCCGCAATGGTGATCGAACAGAAGCACGCTGACGCGAACTCCAATCGTGACCTCGTCACCGCCCTGCGCGAACTCGCGCGCTCCAGCCCGCTGACGGTCAGCATCCGGCGCTTTTATTTCCATCCGGCGTTTCCCGTCGATGTTCGCCACAACGCCAAGATTCACCGGCTCACCTTGGCGCGTTGGGCCGAAACGGCTCGCACCTTCGAAGCTCCTGCATGAGCACGCTCGTGACCGGTGGTACTGGCTTTCTGGGGCGCCGACTTGTCGAGCGGCTGCTCAGCGCGGGCCGCGAGGTCACAGTTCTCGCGCGCCATCCGTGCCGTAAATTGGAACAGCGGGGAGTGCGCTTCATCTGCGCTTCGCTTGAAGATACGCGCGCAGTGCGCGACGCGTGCCGGCGTATCGACACGGTGTTTCACGTGGCGGCGCGGGTTGGCGTGTGGGGCCACTACGACGACTACTTTCGCGCGAACGTGCTCGGCACGCGGGCGCTGCTCGCCGGGTGCCGCGAGCATGGCGTGACGTTTTTCGTTCACACGAGCACGCCAAGCGTCGTCTACAACGGCCGGGATTTAGCTGGAGCGGACGAAACGCTACCGCTCACCACGAAATGCCCGAGCCCGTATCCTCTCACAAAAGCGATCGCCGAAAGTGAGGTGTTGTCGGCGAACTCGGATACGCTGCGCACCGTCGCACTGCGTCCTCATCTAATCTGGGGTGTCGGTGATCCACATCTCGTTCCACGCGTTCTCGAACGAGCTGCATCGGGCCGGCTTCGGATCATCGGGACTGGGAAAAATCGCGTCGATATGGTGCACGTGGAAAACGCGGTCGACGCCCACCTCCTCGCGGAAAATGCGTTGCTGCAGGATCCGAAAGCCACAGGCCCAGGAGCCTCCGCTCGCGTCCATCCCGCTGACGCGCGAAACGTTCATGGCCGAGCGTATTTCATCACGAACGGAGAACCCGTCGTGCTCTGGCAGTGGATCAACGAACTGCTGCTCGCGCTCGGTCGGCCGCCCGTGACGAAGTCGCTCTCTCTGCCCGCTGCGATGGCGGCAGGAGCCGTGTGCGAAGCGGCGTGGACATGGTTTAAACGGAAGGGCGAACCGCCAATCACACGTTTCGTTGCGGCGGAACTCGCGAAGGACCACTGGTTCGATCTCAGCGCCGCGCGGCGCGATCTCGGTTACGTCCCGCGGGTCAGCATGAAGGCCGGAACGGCCGAACTAGTCGCAGCGCTGAAGCAAAGCGCGACGCGCTGAGTTTGAGCGATTGCTTACTAGCGGCTTCGCTGTCGGACCGCTTCGAACAAGGTGATGATGGTCGCCATCGCCACGTTGAGGGAGTCGGCCTGACCCGCCATGGGAATACGGACGGGCTGATCACAATGCTTCAGCCAAAATTCACTCAAGCCATACTGCTCGCTCCCCATGATCACCGCGAGCGACCCACGCAGATCGGTCTCGGAATAAATTTTCTCCGCTGCGGGGGTCGTGGCGATAGTGCGGATCTTCCGGTCTTTGAGCCAGGCGTGCACCCTTGTGCTTTCCTCCACGACCAGCGGTACGGAAAACAAAACTCCCGTGGACGCGCGCACCACGTTCGGATTGAAAATATCGGTCACCGGGTCGCAAACAATCACGCCATCACAGCCGGCGGCGTCCGCACTTCGCAAAATGGTGCCGAGGTTACCTGGCTTCTCAATCGCCTCCACCACCAGCAGGAAGGGGGTCTCGGGCAGTACCAACTCGTCCAAGGTTCGCTTCCACTGCGGTGCAACCGCAAGTAGACCATCGGGACGTTCGCGGTATGCGATTTTGGCAAACGCCTCCTTCGTAAGTTCGAAGGCCTGCGCACCCATCGCCTGAGCTTGGGCGATCAGCGAGGTCTCATTCTCCCCCAGGAACCAGTCGGGTGCGAAGTAGACTTCCTGCAAACGCACCCCCTTTTCCAAAGCGCGCCGGATTTCGCGATAGCCTTCGACGAGGAATACGCCCGCTTCATCGCGTGGTCGCCGATCACGCAGTCGCACGAGCTGCTTCACGCGCGGATTCTGCAGACTGGAAATTTGTTCAATCGCCACCCAGGCAGGAGACCATGAAACCGGCGGAACACACGAAATAAAATCCCTCTCGTTTCGTTCGGTTTCGTGTATTTCTTCTGATTGTGGTGAAGAAAAAGAAATCATTCAACGACCTGCCGTTCCGCTATCACCAGGAGATCGAATTTGAGATTACCACGCTGACCAATCTCGGTTCCGGCCTTGGTCGCGTCACGTTGCCCGGAGATTCCGATGCGAAATGGGTGGTGATGGTGCCTTTCACGTTGCCCGGAGAACGCGTCCGCGCGCGGGTCTTTCGAAATCACAAGAATTTCTCCGAGGCCGATCTCGTCGAGGTGCTCACGCCCTCGGCGCACCGCGTCGCTCCTTTGTGTCCGCTCTTCGGCCGCTGTGGCGGCTGTCAATACCAGCATCTCGCGTACGGAGAACAGCTCGCCTGGAAACAACGCCAGGTCGCAGAACTTCTCCTGCACATGGCCGGGATCGAGTTTCCCGTTGCGCCCGTCGTCGCGTCACCGCGCGAGTATGGCTATCGGTCAAAGATCACTCCGCATTTTGCGGCGCCTCGATTCGCAAGAACGACGGTCCACCCGTTCACCACGGCTGAAGACCAGGAGCAAACGGTGCCCGCGGCCGTCTCGGACGGAACAGCGAGCGTCGATTCTCCGGGGCCATCAACTCCATTGGCGCCCGACTTCCCCATCGGATTCCTTCGACAGGGAACCCGATTCGACATCGTCGACGTGCCGCGCTGTCCCATTTCGACGGATGCGATCAATGCGCGACTCGAGGAAGTCCGGGCCGAAGTCCACCTGAAGCGCGAGACCTACAGCCGCGGCGCGACGCTGCTGCTCCGCGATGCGTCTGGGACAGTGACCACCGACTACGACGCAATCGTCACCGAATCGGTGGGCGCGTTGAAACTTCACTTCCTTGCGCGGGACTTTTTCCAAAACAATCCGTTCATTCTGCCAGCGTTCACGAGTTACGTTCGCGCTCAAGCAGCAGCAAGTGGCGCGCGCTTTCTGGTTGATGCCTATTGCGGGAGCGGATTGTTCGCGCTCTCCGCCGCATCGGCCTTCGAGCGGGTGGCGGGCGTCGAACTCAGTGAAAGTTCGGTTCGGTTCGCGCGCGAAAACGCGGCGGTGAACGGAATCATGAATACGACTTTTTTGGCGGCAGATGCGGCCGCTATCTTTGCTGGCCTGGAGTTCGCGCCAGCCGAGACCGTTGTGATCATCGATCCGCCGCGAAAAGGGTGCGACCGCTCCTTCCTCGCGCAGCTTTTCACCTTTCAGCCTCGAGCGGTCGTGTACGTGTCCTGCGATCCGGCGACGCAAATGAGGGATTTACGAGAGTTCCTCACGGCCGGCTACAGTCTGACCGCCGCCCAGCCGTTTGATTTGTTTCCCCAAACGCGGCACTTGGAGTGTGTGTTAACGCTGCATCGCAAGGGGTGACAAAGTCGTTTGACCAGCCACCAGACCGTGACGCGAGTTGGGATTGGATGCACAATGGGCTGACAGCCCGGCGATAAGGATTGTGACAAACGAGGGGTTCCATAAAACCGACGACACACTCCACATGACCAACACTCCCCAACCTTCATCCCATCATTGGAAATTCTTTCGGACGGGGGGGCTCGATCAGGTTTCACTAGAATCAGAAGCCGACCTCCTGGCACTGCGTGAGCTCGACCAGAAACTCTGGGTGGCGCTCAGTTGTCCGGTCAAAGGGCTGGAGCTGGATGACAAAACGCTCGCGCGAATCGACTCGGACAACGATGGCCGTATCCGCGTTCCGGAGCTGATCGAGGCAGTGGAATGGGCCGCTGCCCGGCTGAAGGACGGCGGTGAACTCGTGCTCGGTCGTGACAGCCTTCCCCTCGCTTCAATCGACGATTCCAGTCCAGAGGGAAAAATCCTGGTCTCTTCCGCGCGCCAGATTCTTTCTAATCTCGGACAGGCGAACGCGACCTCGATCACGGTCGGTGACGCTGCCGACACGGCGAAGATTTTCTCCTCTACACCGCTCAATGGCGATGGCGTGATCCCACCTGAAGCAACCGAGGATCCCGCAGTACAGGCCCTGATCAAGGACATCATCAGTTGCTGCGGTGGAGCCGGCGATCGCACCGGATCGGTCGGTGTGACCGCGGAGACCATCAGCGCGTTTTTCACGGAGCTCAACGCGTACCACACGTGGATCCAGCTCAGCGCGCAGAAGGAGATCGCGATTTTGGGCGACGAGACCGAGCCGGCGGTGAACGCAATCAAGGCGGTTCGCGCCAAGGTCGAAGACTATTTCGTGCGCCAGAGGCTCGCCAATTTTGAACCGCGGGCAATCTCCGCCCTGAATCGAAGCGAAGCCGATTACCTCGCGATCTCCACTCGTGCGTTTGATCGCGCGGTCGCCGACGTGGTTGATTTTCCGCTCGCTCGCATTGAGCCCGACCAGCCACTTCCGTTGCTGCACGGGGTTAACCCCGCGTGGAGCGACGCAGTCGCCCTCTTGCATCGCACCGCGGTTGCGCCCCTCTTTGGTCCGGGTCAATCCACGCTCAGCCTCAAAGAATGGTCTGAACTCAACGCTCGCTTTGCTCCGTATGAAACCTGGCTTGGAAGCAAAACGGGAGGAGCTGTCGAGAAACTCGGGCTCGCACGCGTGAAGGAAATACTCGCCGGGTCCGGGCAAAGCGCGCTCGCCGACCTCATCGCCGCCGACAAGAGACTTGAGCCCGAATATAAAGCCATCAGCGATGTGGAGCGTTTGGTCCGTTATTACCGCGATCTCCGCGCGCTGCTGCACAATTTCGTCAACTTCGCGGACTTCTACTCACCGGATCGCCTCGCCACATTTCAAGCCGGCACGCTCTTTATCGATAGTCGCTCGACCGAACTCTGTGTGCGGGTGGATGCGCCTAGCCCGCTCGCGGCCATGGCGAAAGTTTACATCGCCTATTGCAGCTGCACCCGAGCCGGTAGTCCGCCCATGCACATTGCCGCGTGTTTCACGCAAGGCGACAGCGACTATCTCTTCGTCGGCCGACACGGCGTCTTCTACGATCGGCAAGGTCGCGACTGGGACGCAGTCGTCACCAGCATCGTCGATAATCCCATCAGCATCCGTCAGGCGTTCTGGTCCCCGTATAAGAAGTTCCTTCGCATGATCGAGGAGCAGGTTGCCAAACGCGCCGCAGCGGCGGATGCCGAGGCGACCGGCAGACTAGCGGGTGCCGCAGCGCAGGCGGCCAACGCCGACAAAGCGAAAATTGAGCCGGCCAAGAAAGTGGATGTCGGTGCCGTCGCCGCTATTGGCGTGGCCGTGACGGGAGCCGTCAGCGCAATGACGTTGATTCTAGGGTACGTCTTCAAACTTGCGCTCTGGCAATACCCGCTCGTGCTCCTCGGATTGATCCTTCTGATCTCCACTCCGTCGATGATCATCGCATGGCTGAAACTGCGGCAGCGCACGCTCGGACCGATTCTCGAAGGCAATGGGTGGGCGGTGAATGGTCGGGTGAAGATCAACATCCCATTCGGTACGAAGCTCACGGAAACAGCGACGCTTCCGCCCGGATCGCAGCGCTCGCTGGATGATCCTTATGAGGACAAGGAGGCAAAACGTCGCCGCGTCCGAGTGCTCGTGCTGACCATACTACTGGTCCTTTCGGCTGCTGCGACGTTCATCCGGTGGAAACGCCTGCAAGACGGCCACTATTTTTGGGAGCCCAAGCCCGTCGCCGCGGTACCGGTCACACCCGCTGCTCCGACAACCGCCGCGCCGGCAGAAGCGCCAAAGTAAATCGCGCCGAGTTCCAGAGTGATCTCCGCGCAATGCGGGGCTTAACGTGTAGGGCTAAAACCGCTACGGAACGGTGAGCCCTCACCGTGCCTCATTCCAGTCGGTCGACGCATAAGTCTCGGTCAGCCCGCTCACCTCATCTTCGTTAAGCTCGGGCCAGGGAATTTGCGCGGACGTGGTTTGCAACATCTGCGCAAGGTGTTTGATGAAGTCTTCGCCCAATTGTTCTTCATCGATGGTTTGTCCTAGCGCCGGGCGCCAGAGTGAGCCCTGAAATAACAGCCCACGCTTGTTCCGCTTCTGCGCAGCACCGGCGATCTTGGCGCCCGATGTGGCATGGACGACATCGTAGAGCTCTGCTCGCTCGAAACAGACGCCGGGCAGCATCGCCCGAAGTGGAACCTCCGCGAGCGTGGACGGGGCTGCTTCATCAAGGGAAACGGCTGCGACCGCCGTGTTCTTCGTCTCCGCCGGCACGCCTTGAAGGCGCAAAGCCGACGCAAGGCACTCGTGAATCTCACGGTAACTTTGCGTGGCGCGTACGTCCTCCAACGGGTGTCCGCGCGGGATCACCAGTGAAAAAGTCCAATCGTCTCGATGATCAACGATTCCTCCTCCGGTCGGTCGCCGACACACATCGAAGACTTCGCCGGCCGGAAGTGCTGCGCGGACAAACTCGATTTTCTGGCTGTAGCCAAAGGTGAACGCCGCATTTCTCCAACCGTAGTGCCGAAAGCGAGGCTGCTGTGGACGCGGATAATGCTGCAGGAGCAAAAAATCCACCGCCATGTTTTCAGCTGCGCCGGCTGAGCGCGTAGGGAGGACTTCCAAACTCATGGAAGAAAAAGAGCGCCGGCTTTCTCCAATGACGACTCCGATCTTTGCGTTCGTTCACGTAGCCGGACGACGGTCGTAATCAGCTGACCCGACATCCGCCGCTTCACTGCGGGTGAGCCCTCCTCGCGAGGTCGTTCAATGCGGCCGAAGAAACCAATCACGGCAGGGGGGCGGAACTTTGAGTCCACCGAGCTGCTCGGCGATTGTTTGCGGACGTGTTTTCAGCCGAGCCGCCAATCGGTTGAGATCGATCGCGAGACATGGCTGCCGACCTCGCGCAATGTCAGGTACCGCTGATCGCGAAACAGTGATGATCGGCGCATCGTGTTCCGAGAGCTTGAAGTGCTCGCGAATCCGAATTCCCAAATCGTACCGCGACAGCAACTCCATGCCGGCCCAGTGGAAAACGCCTGCTTCACCGGGACGTTCCGCCAGCTCGAGCAAAACCTCAGCCAAGTTCTCTGCGGTGCAGGGTTGTCGAAACTCGTCGGTGAACAACCGCGGCGTTCGACCTGCGGACCAATCCAACAACATCCGCTCGTGCAAACCACGACGGCCGCCGGGGCTGTCGCCCATCAGCAGCGGTGCCCGTACAATCGCCGTAGTGGGCGCTGCCCTGAGAACGTCCCGCTCGCTCGCCAGCTTCTGCCTTCCGTAGAGATTGATCGGACGCACTTCGTCGGGCTCCGCATACGGTGTCTCTCGCTCGCCATCGAATACCTGCTCCGACGAAATATGAATCAAGCGCGCGCCCAGGTGCGTCGCCACCTCGGCAAGAATCCGCGGCAGCCCTACGTTCATGGCCTCCGACCCAATGGGATCTGCATCGCACGCAGCCGGCTCGGAGATTGCAGCGCAGTTGACAATCACATCGGGGAAAACGTCCAGCAGACTGCGCTTCACGAGCTCGGGCTGAGTCAGGTCCATCGTGAGTTTCTCGGCCACTCCTTCCAAGTCGCCACGATATCGGCCTACGACTCCCACGACGTGGTGTCCGCGTCGCGAGGCTGCACGCGCGAGCGCCGCTCCGACCAATCCAGATGAACCCGTGAGAAACACCTTCATGCAGTGAGGAACTCGGCCGGAGCCTCCCCTATGGTCAAGGCTACAGGCTCAGGCGTCGAGTAAGGTCCGGACATCTCGCGAAATCTCACTCAATGCAAACGGCTTCGCGAGTGACGACTGCCGCCTGGGTTCGATCCAATCAACCGGAGCGGGCACTTCCTGATTGCCGATATTCAACACGCGGAGATTAGGCACGCCGGCATACAGCTCTCGAGCGAACACCTCCGCCTCACCACTGAGTTCGATGATGAGCAATTGCATGGCGCGTTCTGCCTCTCGTGCGATCTTGCGCGCCTGCTTAGGACTTTCCGTGGCCAACACGCGATAGCCGTCTGCGGTGAGCATCCCGGCAACCATCTTCCGCACGACATCATCTTTTTCCACCAACAGAATGGTCTCGTGTCCACGGGCCGTCGCAAGCGCCGGCAGCGGCGCGCTCGGTGCAACCGCCTCCTCCTGCTGGTAAGCCCGTGGCAACAGGATCTCGAAGGTAGACCCGGCGAGCAGAGCACTATGACAGGTCACAAACCCATTGCTCTCCTGAACGATTCCATAAACGAGCGCCAGCCCAAGCCCCGTCCCTTTGCCTTCCGTCTTCGTCGTGAAAAACGGCTCAAACAAATGCCGCTGCGTTTCGGCGTCCATGCCGGTGCCGTTGTCTTGCACGCTGAGGCAAACGTAATCTCCGGGAGGCGTGTCCGTTTTTCGGTTACGGCCGGCTTTGACTTTCCGGTTGCTGGTCCGAATGGTGATTCGGCCTCGGTCCCGCAATGCGTCGCGCGCGTTGATCACCAGATTCAGCAACACTTGCTGAAACTGCGTGGGATCGGCGCGCACGTTGCCGAGGTTCTTTTCAAGATCGATCTCCAGCTCGCCGGCGGAGCCCACCAGACGGCCCATGATTTCGGCGTTGTCCTGCACGATACGGTTAAAATTCGTGACCCGGGCATCCATCGGCTGACGTCGGCCGAAAGCGAGGAGCTGTCGCGTCAGAGCCGCGGCACGACGGCCCGATTTATGAATTTCATTCACCTCCCGCAACGCCTGCGGTCGATCTGATACTTTGGCCGCCAACATCTCGCAGTAGCCGTTGATGACAGACAGGAGGTTGTTGAAATCATGCGCGACACCGCCGGCGAGCCGCCCGACCGCATCGAGCCGTTGCGAATGGACCAACGCCTCCTGCAGGCGGCGCTTCTCCGTCGTGTCGCGATACGTCGCGACCACGTGGGTGACGCGCCCGCCGTTCGTCACGATCGGACTGAAACTCCATGCGGCGTAAACGGTGTCCCCGCCTTTGCGCAGAATATAACCTTCACCGGTCAGCGTGCGGCCAGCCGCCGCATGACGCTGCCAGGCGCTGGTCCGGATCACGTCGGACTTTTCGACATGCAGCGTTCCATGGTACAGCCCAAGCAGCTCGGAGGCTGATCGCCCGGTCATCGCACAGAAGCTATCGTTCGCGAATACGATCTTTAATCCTCGCGGCGTGCCTTTCGCCTCGCCGATGAAGACTCCGTCCGCCTGAGCACGAAGCGCCGCGGCCAACCATTCCAGCGGCACTGGCGCAACGTTCTCCGCAGCCGAACTTTTCACGGCGCAAGTCGCTCAACGATCCAGCCGCCATCGTCGCCTCGACGAAACCGCAATCGATCGTGCAGCCGGCTTCGACGACCCTGCCAGAATTCTACCGTTTCCGGCGCCACCCGATAACCGCCCCAATGCGGCGGAAGCGGGACAACCGTCCCGGCATATTTCTTCTCCAGCTCTTTCATCGTGTCCTCGAGCACTTTCCTGCCGGAGATGATCGAACTCTGTTGGGACACCCACGCGCCGAGCTGACTGAGCAGCGGACGTGAGTGGAAATACGCTTCGGCCTCCTCCCGTGTTACCTTCGTGACCGTACCTTCTATGATGACCTGTCGCTCCAACGCCACCCACGGAAACAGCAGAGCTGCACGAGGAGTGGCGTCCAGTTCGCGGCCTTTGCGACTCTCGTAGTTGGTGTAAAAGACAAAGCCACGGCCATCGACGCCTTTCAGCAAAACCGTTCGAGCGGACGGCCGACCATCGCGCGTGGTTGCGAGCGTCATGGCGTTGGGCTCCGGAATCTTTGCCGCTTCGGCCTCCTGGAACCATTTGTCGAACTGGCGGAAGGGATCGCGTGCGAGATCTTTTTCCGCGAGTCCGGCCAGACTATAGTCTTTGCGCAGATCGGCCAGTGACATAGTCGGCACAGTGGGTGCCGGCATCACCCCTGTCAAAAGTCATCTCGTCAGGCCATGAATCCACTGCGCAGCTTCGGAAAATTCCCGGAGCAAGGCAGCCCGGTCGCCGAGTTCGAACTCAGCTTCGTCCCACGCCGGAGCCATCGTACAACTCATCAAAGCCCAGCCTTGCGGAGGAACCCGGTTTGTTCGAGTAGACACCTGACCAAGGCGAGCGCCCTGCCAAACCCCGCCGGTCACGATGAGCTGGGGGGTTTGATCGATCGCGGGATTCGCCCCCAACACGGTCACAATCGGTGTTGAGCGAGCGGCATTCAACCGCACGTGTTCCACCGGATCGCCTGCATGGAAAAACCAGAGCTCATCCGTGGGCATGCGATGCAACGCGGAAAAATCCGTTTCGGTCAGAAGGAACGTGATGGCAGATCCGGCGCTGCGGCCATTCGACAACTGCGTTTCACTCGTCCAGGTGCGGCGAAAAAAGCCGCCTTCGCGCGGCAGCGGCTCGAGTCCCAGCCGTGCAATCAACCGGGCGGCATCTTCATTCATGCTGCGCAGCATCGTGAATTCCCACGTGAGGGAAAGCCGCGAGTGTGGTCCACGGCCGTCGGAATTTTAAGCTTCTTTGGCTGCGCGAGGACGCTCACCCTCGGGGCACATGACGATCTCGCAGTACATTGATCAACACACGCCTGACCTGATCGTAAATCTGCGAAAACTGGTAGGCATTTCCACTGAGAATCCACCCGGTGACAATTACGACGCAATCACCCGCTACCTGGTCAAGGAACTGACTTCGGCGGGACTCGCAACGAAACGTTACACCATCCCGACGGCGCTGCTCCGCCGCACCTTACCACCGGCCCAGCACGGCTACCCGCGCTTCAACGTACTCGGGAAGCTGAGCGCTGGACGCGGCAAAAAGACCATCCACTTCAACGCGCACTACGACGTCGTTCCCGTATCCGGAAAGTGGCGGCACGCCGATCCGTTCAGTGGAGCCGTCGAACACGGCTGGATTTACGGCCGCGGTACGTCCGACATGAAGGGTTCCATCGCCAGCTTGTTGCTTGCGTTGCGGGCACTTCGCGCGACCGGGACGGAATCGAAGATGAATGTGGAAGTGTCGTTTACCGCCGACGAGGAAACGGACTCGCTCCTTGGGACCAATTGGATTGTCCAGCACGCGCCCATCTCGCCGGATTATGCCGTGGTGATGGAGGGTGGAGAAGGCGCGAGCGTGTGTTGCGGACACAACGGCGTAGTGTGGCTCGATGTGCAGGTGCATGGCCGTGCCGCGCACGGCTCGCAACCGGAGCATGGGATCAACGCTCTCGAAAAAATGTCGGCGCTCGTCTTGGCGCTGGAGGATTACAAGCGGGAATTAGCGAGGCGGAACTTCGAAACACCGGAGGGTCGCACGATGCATCCGACCATCAATGTCGGTGGCGTGTTTTCGTCGGGACCAGGCGGAAAGATCAACACGGTACCGAACGAAGCGCGGTTTTCGATCGATCGGCGGGTGCTCGCGATTGAGAAACACGGCGCCGCGGAACGTGAACTGCGCACTTTCCTCGCGAAGGCGGCTCGTCAGATTCCGCAGTGCCGGATCACAGTGACAAAGGTCTCGGAAAATTTCGCGTGCTTCTCGCCACCCCAGGACCCCTTCTTCGCTGCCATGGCTGCATGCGTGACGCGGACACGGCGGACCAAGACTACCTTCAACGTTTCAACCGGGTTCAACGACATGCACTTCTTTGCTCATCACCGGAAAATTCCGACGCTGGGTTACGGACCCGGAGGCGAGGACTACCACGCGGTTGACGAGCGGGCGAGTGTACGTGCGCTGGTGAATACCGCAAAAATCTACGCTGACTTGCTCACGCGGTTTGAAGGTTGATCAGCCCGCGGTGCGCGATGCGAAGGAACGGAGTGTGCCTCACGCAAAGGACGCGAAGGGAGGGAAGAAGCGGGTGCGTTCCCGGACCTCTGATCACGCTGCTCCCGCAGCGTGCCACTCCATTCGAAACCGTGGATTCGCGTCGTTGTTCTGAGGCTCGTGTCCGTTCCAGAGTTCCTGAGTTCCAGATTAGATCCTTCCGCGCTCCGTTCCTGATCCCGTTCACTCAAAGCCGCGTCGGACCATATTTACCGCGATCGCGGCGAGCAGCAGGGAGACGATCTTCGAAATGGCCCGCATACCGGTCGAGCCGATGACGGCACCGATCCTGTCGCTGTAGGCGAAGGCCAGAACCACGAGCACGAGATTAGCCGCAAGTGCGCAGAGGGTAACAACCACTCCGAGTGTCTGTGAAAGAAGAATGAGCGTCGTGATGGAGGCCGGGCCAGCAATCAGCGGCATGCCGAGCGGCACCACGCCAAAGTCATCCGCCAGTTTCGCGGGTTCTTCGGCGGCCGAATGAGTCACATCGCGTGCCGCGAGAATGAAGAGGATCAATCCGCCAGCGATTTGAAAATCATTCACCGTGATCCCCAAGGCGGCAAAAATCGTCTGGCCAAGAAACAGAAACAACAACGCCACGCCACCGCCTGTCCACGCGGCTTGGCGCGCAATCTTGCGTCGAGTATCGATCGGAACACCGCTGCCCAGCGCCAGGAAAATCGCCGCGAGACCAATCGGATCAATCGCAATGAACAGCGGAATGAACGCCTGGAGAAACTTTTCTGCGACCTCGGGCACGACCACTATCTGGCAGGCGCGTTCTACTCCGTCGAGGCCATTGCGGACCCGGTCGCGCTGCGCTCAGCGCAGCTACCAGGCGCTCAGTTGATGTGTCGTTCGCGAACGGTCGACGTGGGCACCCGCTCGGCCGGCAGGTACACATCGAAGGTGGTGCCGATACCGAGCTTTGATTCGACGTGAATGTGCCCCCCGTGCTTTTTCACGATCGAGTACACCGTCGCGAGACCAAGACCGGTGCCCTTCGCCTTCGTCGTGAAGAAAGGATCGAAAATCTTGCCCAGACTCTCCGGCGCAATTCCCGGGCCGGTATCGACCAGCTGCACGTGCACGGCGGCTCGGCCCGCGAGTCCGCCGACGTTCAAGACTCCCGGCTCAACATTCCGGGCAACAATGCGCAGCATTCCGCGCTGGCCCATGGCCTGCACGGCGTTCAGCGCGAGATTATTGATCACTTGTCCCAACTGGCCTTCGTCAGCGTCCACCGGCCAAAGGTCATCGGGTACTTGGAATTCCGTTACAACACCGCCGGCATCGTGCATCGCGAACGCCACCGACTCGCGGATGACCCCGCTCAGGGCGACCAGAGATTTCTGCAGCGTTCCGCCCTTTGCAAAAGTGAGCAGCTGCTTCGTCAGGTCGCGCGCCCGCCACGCGGCCCGTTCCACCTCGGAAAGCGAAACCGCCGCTTCCTGCGGCAGGTGCTCCGTGGTTTGGGCGAGTGAAAGGTGACCCATGATCGCCGTGAGCAAGTTCGCGAAATCGTGCGCGATCCCGCCCGCCAACAAGCCGAGAGACTCCAGCCGGGTCGTGCGCTCTTTTTCCTCCGCCAAACGACGGTCGTCCGAAATGTCGCGAAAGACCACCACTGCTCCTTGTTCGCTGAGTTCATCCGACCTGAGCGGTGTCGCCATTGCCGCGATCAGCCGCTCGCGTCCATCGCGCATGATGAGGATGCAGGAAAACTTTCCAATCGGGTGTTGGCTGCCGGCGCGTTCGCCGGTTGTTACCGCCAGTCGCGGCAGGCGCGATTGCTCGTCAAACAACGGCATCACTGTAGCCATGAGCTGACCGCGGGCATCGTGCTGCGTCCAACCGGTCAACTGTTCTGCAACGTGGTTCAATCGATCCACGCGACCAGCTTGATCCGTGGTGATCACACCTTCGCCGATCGATTCAAGTGTGATCGCAAGCCGCTGTCGCTCATCGGCCAGAGTTTGGGCGGTCTGACGGCGCTCCGTGATGTCGGTGAACACGCCAAAGATTCCGACCGGCACGTTATTCTCGTCGCGGATGATGTCCGCCCGGACAAAAGCCGGAATGCAGCGCCCAGACTTTGATTTAACTTCAATCTCGCCCGACCAAGACCGGCCCTTTTGCAGACTCGCATGGATTTCGTCTGCCATCTTCACGTCAGCAAACAAAACGCCGGCTTCCGGAATCGCGTTCAGCTCCTCGACGGTATAGCCAAAGAGGTCCCGATGAGCCCGGTTGTGATAGAGAGACGTACCGGAGAAATCGCCAATACCAATGGCATCCGAGGCGCTTTCAATCGCTTGGTACATCCGCTGGAGCGTTGTTTCGGTTTCCTGAAGCGTCGCTTCTGTGCTTCGACGCGTTTTCAGCTCGTTGCGGTAGCGGCGTTGTTGCCACCAGCTCAGCAGCAAAACCATCAGCACGACGAACCAAGGAAGCAGGGGAGCGAAACTCATCCTCTTCCGGGACCTTTGATCACCCGTCCATGATGCAACCGCGGTCGCCGACAAAGACTTGTCCAACGGGACAAAAACGCGGGAGTTTCAGATTTGAGAGAAGGCATTGGACGGCGCAGCTCTCTTACTTCGGCTCAGAACGACTTAGGCCAAAGCCCTTCCTCGGTGCGGTTTGGCAAGTGCCACCTCGTAGCGATCGTCGACCGCCAAACTGCCTAAGTGCGTCGGTTTCGTCGCCCTGCTGGTCAGGCCGTTTGGACCGGAAACGAAAAGGCCCCACCAATGGGTGGGGCCATCATCTGGGAACGTAAAATCGTCGGGCTATTACTGCCAGGAGAGAACGAAACGCGTGAAGTAGGAGGTATCCAGCTTGCTAATTCCAATGCCTGGCTGGCTGTTGTAATCGTTGCTGATGCCCAAACGAAGCTTCCAGGCAGGATTCAGCAGCGGCATCTCGTAGAAGGATTCGTGAGTCAGGCGGAAGTTACCGAGGTCCTCAAACGTGGGTACAAAGGCAATCCGGTTCACGATCTTGGAATCTTTGAACTCCCATTCGTGGTTGAGCCCGAGATCCAGACCAGCGCTGCTGACGTCTTCCGTTGTTGGGTTGCCGTAACCCTCGTAGCGGTAGGAAATACCGGAGCGGAGTGTCAGAATGTGTTTCTCTTCTTTGATCACGTCATAGCCGAGACCGAACGCCGCTACGTTATAGAGATCGATGTCCTTCACGCGGTCGAAACCGCCTTCATCACGAACATACCACGACTTCTTGCCGGAGAAATTGTTCTGATAGTCCACGCCCGCTTTGAACTGATCGGCCGACTTCGCTCCATCCGAGACCTGTCGATCGTAAGCGGTGTAGAATTGCAGGGTGTCCTGCGGGGTCTTGAGCGTGGCACGGGCGCTGACCGCCGTGCCCAACTGCTCCTTATTGCCGGTTTTCCCGGTCACATCCAAGGCGGCTTCGTAGGTCCAATGACGGCGAAGTGCCGTGGTTTGTGGGTCTTCGCCGCCGGCAGGCCAGGTGGCTGCGACCTTATCAACGGTTGTGCTCAACTGGCCATCGGCGCCGGAGATTTTAACTCCCGCGGCGTCGCTGGCGACGGTGCCTTGCAACACGGTACCGCTCTTGAGCCGTACGCTGATCGGCTGATCCGTCGTGAGGCTGGAAACGTTCTCCTGCTTGATGACCAACTCGCCTGCGTAGTCGGTTTTGAGATAAACGTTGCCGCCATCGAGCTTCGTGATCGTTCCCACGAGGCGGGATCCATTCTTGGTCTCGACCGTGTCGGCCACGGCTGAAGCGGCGACCAGCCAACTCGCTAGGAGGAGAGCTGACGTCCGCAAAACGTGTGTGGGTGTTTGCATAGGTGTTTATAGCAGAGACCGCCGCCAACTTCGTCAATTGATAATCCCCGGCCGTATCCGCTGCTCGACAAGCTTGACGGACGCGCATTCGCTCGAAAGCCGATGCCTTCCCCGGTCCAACGCCCTGCCCTGATTGTCGCCGACCGCTGGCAGGACTACCAACTGATCGATTGTGGTGACGGGATGAAGCATGAGCGTTGGGGTGCGTACACATTAGTGCGTCCCGATCCGCAGATCATTTGGCCGCGTCACGGCAAATCAGCCACGGCTCGATGGGAAAACTGGGACGCGTTTTATCACCGCAGTGAAACGGGCGGCGGAAAATGGGAGAATCGACGAGAAATCCCGGATCATTGGAAGATCACGTACGCGCCGCTCGGCCTTTCTTTCAAAATCCATCCCACCTCGTTCAAACACACGGGCCTTTTTCCTGAACAGGCCGTGAATTGGGACTGGTTCAGCGCCAAAATCAAAGCCGCGCGCAGCTCTGGTCGCGAAGTTTCTGTGCTCAACCTTTTCGGCTACACTGGCGCCGCCAGTGTCGCGGCGGCTGCCGCCGGAGCCACGGTCTGCCACGTGGACGCCGCTGAAGGGATGGTTAAATGGTGTCGCGAAAACGCCGCACTGTCCGGCCTCGCGGACGCGCCGATCCGATACATAGCGGACGACTGCCTCAAATTTGCGCGCCGTGAAATCAAGCGGGGACGTCGCTACGATGCGATCATCATGGATCCACCCACCTACGGCCGCGGTAGCGCCGGCGAAATGTGGCGCCTCGAAGATCACCTGTGGGAGCTGCTGTTGGAATGCCGGGCGTTGCTGACCGAGCAGCCCCTGTTTTTTCTCATCAACGCCTACACGGCACGCCTCTCTCCGACGGTCGTCGCAAATCTGCTATCCGAACTCCTCCATGATCGCGGCGGCTCAATCACGGCCGGCGAGGTGGGTCTGCCGATCCAAAGCGATGGCAAAGTGCTCCCTTGCGGAATCTACGGTCGCTGGGAAAATTAGCGTCCCACCTTCACCATGTCCCTTGCATCGTCGTACTATTCCCGCGCCAACGAGATGCTGGCCCACGCATGGACCGCAAACGCGGCCACGATCGCGCAACTTACCCCTGTCATTGGAGAATCACTGGCTCGTGGGGGCGTGCTTCACACCTTTGGCAGCGGACATAGCGAGCTGATCTCGCGCGAAATCATCGGACGCGCTGGCGGTCTTGCCTGCATCAGCGGGGTGATCGATCCAACCGCCGGCTTCATCGAAAACCTGGTTGGCTACGGCACGAAGCTCATCGAGCGCTATGATCGTCAGCATCAACTGCTCCCCGGCGAAACGATCATCGTCATTTCGAATTCCGGGAAGAACTCATCCCCAATCGAAGTCGCGCTCTATGCCAAACAGAAGGGCCTCCACGTCGTCGGTCTGACGTCTCTCGCGATGTCGACGACCATCGCGACCGTGCATCCTTCCGGCCAACGCTTGCACGAGATTGCCGAACACGTCCTCGATAACGGTGGCGTACCCGGCGACACCATCATCGAGGTTAGAGAGGGCGTGATGTCAGGGCCAACGTCGACGTTCATCGGCTGTTCGCTCTTGAACTGGCTAATGCTCTCAGTCGTCGAATGGCTTAAGGTGAACGGTCACCCGCTGCCCATTTTGCGGAGCCAGAATTTACCCAACGCGATCGAGTACAACCGTCAGGTTGGCGAACGTTACAAGGGCCGCTTGAGTCGTCAGCTCGCCTGACGCGGTATCGATGAATCCGTTCCGCCTAGCACGTGAGGACACTCGTTCGCCGCGCGCCGTGAGCTCTCTAGGTGTCGTGATCGGCCCAGCCGCGTGATGAAGGCTGCGTACAAGATCGGGGTTGATGGCGGCGGATCGAAGACAGAATGCATCTTGATCGATGAGGCTGGCGCGATCGTGCGCCGTCAGGTCGCGCCCGCGTCCAACCCGAACGTCGTCGGACCCGAGCAGGCGCGGTTAGTGGTGACGGATGCACTGTGTGCGCTGATCGCGCATCAACCGGGTGAGATCCTTCAAACATCCCTGTTTATGGCCGGCAACCGGCCGTTCTGGCAGGAGTTTGCCGGCTCGCTCACAGGGTTTGGTCGGGCCAATTCGGCTGATGATTCTCTGCCGGTTCTTGAGCTCGCGACGGATGGCGGCGCCGGACTTGTACTCCATTCAGGCACCGGCTCTTTCGTCGCGGCCCGGGCTCCTGACGGTGCGATCCATTATGCCGGCGGGCTGGGATGGCGCTTCGGCGATCCTGGCAGTGGCTATGATCTCGGACGTCGCGCCATTGCCCGCGGCTTACTGGAGCTTCAAGGTTGGGCTCCGCCGTCACGGCTGGGGGCAACCATTCGCGATTCAACTCCGCTCGGCGACCTCGCCGACGCCGCGGCGCTCACGAAATATTTTTACGGCGAGCCGACGCCCAATCAGAAGATTGCCGCCCTTGCCCCGGCCGTGCTCCGCCTCGCCGCTGAAGGCGACTACACTGCGCATCTGCTGATCTTGGAATCAGCGGGCGAGTTGCTGGACCTCGCCGTCCGGGTCGCAGCCAAGCTCTTTCCGGACACAGCAGCCGACGAACTGCGGGCCGGATTGAGTGGTCCAATTCTGACCCATGCGGTCGTCCAGGAAGCACTCGTCCCTCGATCACCGCTTGCGCTGGTCGCGCTGACCGAGCCACCCATTGAGGGTGTTCGCCGACTGTTGGTGCGTTCCGCGGTGTGAACGCCGCACCCGCGATCTTGAGCCAATTTCACCGGGATTTCTATTCGCCAGAACGGCCTCCGCCGTTTTGCTGGGAAATATGGGATATTTCGACCGCTCACCCGAAAAAAAACCTGCGTCGGCATCAGCGTCGTCCGGCGCGGAAGCAGTGACGAGCGGCGTGATGGCGCGGTTGATTGCCGCACGTGAACGCATCGAAGCGAGAGATCTGCCGGCGGCACTGGCGATTTACGAGGAGCTCCTGGCAACAGCGGGCGATCGCGCTGACGTCCTGGTCACCATTTCAGCCGACTTGGGCATGAACGGACATGTGCGGGAGATCATCGATCTCGTTGCGCCCCGTTACGATGCTGAGCGCCATGGTCCAGCCACCGGGCTGAATCTCCTGCAGGCGTATCTTGCAGAGCGTAACGCCGATGCCGCGCAACACGTGTTGGACATCTTGTTTTCGTTGCGACGGCCAGAGTTGGAGGAACGCCTCTACGGATTTTCGAACGCGATCGCAGAGCTGATTCATTCGAATCACGTCGGGCAGCCCGGAGATCCCGAGCACCCAGTGCCGATCGCCGAGGTTAAGGTAGCGCTCGTCAGCCTCAGCAAGCCGATTTGGTTTTATGGACTGGAGCCACTCGCCGACCGGATTTTGCCACCAAAAGGACAACGGCTGCGCAAGATCGCTTTCGCTCAGCTATCCATCCTCGGGTTGAAAAACGTGGCCGAAGTCATCAAGCAGCCGGAGGACGAACTCGGGCGATTAAGCCGCGCGCTACCATTGTGGTTCGCCGAGACTTTTTACTTTTCGCCTCATTACGCGCCCATTGCCGCGGTGGGATTGCAGGGGACCCATTACGCTTTGTTTCCCACGGAGTGGACGAACGACAACCTGCGCCAACTGGTCGACACCGCAACGGGAGGGTTGGACTATGTTTTCACCGGGGCACTTCGTCAGGTGGCGGAAGAGTACGAGCTCCTCATCCGGGTGTGGGAAGTTAAGAAATTGCGCGAGCGGAAACAGTTCATCGCGCGGTGGACGCCCGCAACCGCGGACGCGGAACTGACCAAGCTTCACGAACAGGTTCGGTTGTTCATGGAGTGGTCGCCAGAAAAAGCTGGTTTGCCGTACGTCGCACCAGCGTCGCCTCGATCCTGGCTGGAACTGCTCGGTGCATCCGTGACCCTGTTTCTCGGGGAGAAGAACTTGCTGGCAAAAGAGCAGCTTCCCGCGATGGACGAGGTGCTCACCCGGGCGGCGGCTGCCGCTACCAGCAGTGAAGCCGCATCCCTGGCGTTCTTAACGCTACGGAATCGGGCCGAGCGACTCAGTCTTGCCACTCGGTTGGAGTCAGTCCTCGCGAATTCGCCTTTGGTTGCTCAAGCGAAGGACCTCGCGACATAGTCGCCGCGCGCACACGCAGCCGTCCTCGACGGCGCGCGTTCGTCCACGCGCTTTGTCTGATGCAACCGACCACATCTGACCTTCGTATCCGGGCAACGAAGCCACTCCCGGCGCCTTCAGCCTTGGAGGCAGAGTTTCCACTCACTGAAAGCGCGGCCAATCTGATCGCGAGCGCGCGACGCTCCATCGCTGACATCATGACCGGGAAAGACGACCGCTTGCTGGTCGTCGTTGGACCGTGTTCGATTCATGATCCGGAGGCCGCGCTGGAGTACGCGACGCGGTTGCGCGAGCTCACAGCGCTCTACGACAAAGAGCTGTTCCTCACCATGCGGGTGTATTTCGAGAAACCTCGCACAGTTGTCGGGTGGAAGGGACTCATCAACGATCCCCATCGAAACGGGAGTTATGAAATCCACCAGGGCTTGCGGCTCGCGCGCAAGTTGATGCTGGATGTCACGGGTCTGGGGCTTCCGATCGGCACGGAGTTCCTGGATACAACGCTCGGACAATATTATGCCGACCTCGTCGCGTGGGGCGCGATCGGCGCGCGAACCGTGGAGAGCCAGGTTCATCGGGAGCTCGCCTCTGGCTTGTCCATGCCCGTCGGTTTCAAGAACCGCACCGATGGCAACGTGCAGGTGGCGGTCGACGCGATTCGCTCGGCGAGGCAACCGCATTGGTTTCCATCGCTTACTCGCGATGGCGTCCCTGCGGTCATGGGCACGAGCGGCAATGAGCACGGCCACTTGGTGCTCCGCGGGGGAACGGACGGTCCCAATTACTCGGCCTCATATATCGACGGCGCGACGACGCTGCTCGAGAAATTTCAGCTGCCGCGTCAGCTCATGGTCGACTGCAGTCACGCCAACAGCGCGAAAGACCCCATGCGCCAGCCCGTGGTTGCAGCTGATTTGGCAGCCCAGATTGCCGCTGGTCAGAGCGCGATTGGCGCGGTCATGCTCGAGAGCAATTTGCTCGGGGGCACGCAGGATCAATCGATCTCGCCCTTGGTTTACGGACGAAGCATCACGGACGCCTGCCTTTCGTGGGAGCACACGTTGCCCGTGTTGTCCCAGCTGGCGGAGTCGGTCCGGGCGCGGCGACGCGGGTGAGCGGGTTCGTCGAGGTGTATCTGGCCGACCGTCGCGTATCGCAAATCACCCGAGCACCGCAAGCTGTCCACAACCAGCGGCGATATCGATGCCCCGACGCTGCCGAACGGTACTCGGCAGTCCGAACTCCTCGCCCAAGATTTTTTGAAATCGCTTCGCGGCCTCCGAGCGCGTCGCAAGGCCGTCGTATCCGGCCGTTGGATTGAGCGGGATGAGATTCACTTGAGCTGGGAGACCGCGCAACAGCTCGCCCACAGCACGCGCATGTCCCTCGCTGTCGTTCCGACCTTCAATCAGCGTCCACTCGTAAAAAATCCTGCGGCCCGTCTGTTCGCTGTAGCTCCGACAAGCGGCCATCAGTTCGGTCAACGGCCATTTGCGTGCCGCCGGAACCAACGCCGCGCGTTCGCTCTGATTCGCGGCATGGAGCGACACGGCCAGATGAAGCGGCCGTTTCTCCGCGGCCAGCCGAAGTATCCCCGGCACCACTCCGACCGTGCTCACCGTGATCCGTCCCGCCGCCAAAGCCAGGCCGTTGGAGTCGCGCAGAATATCCACGGCCTGCATCACGGCGTCATAATTATGGAGCGGCTCGCCCATGCCCATCATCACCACGTTTCTCAGCCGCAAACGCGCTTCAGGTGAAGCAAGCGCTCTGCTGCCATGAAATGCCGGCAGCGGAGTTCGGTGAGGATCGGGACGGAGCGCGCGCGCGACGTGCACGGCTTGAGCGACAATCTCGCCGGCGGTCAGATGGCGCGTGTAGCCCATCTGTCCCGTGGCACAAAAGACACAGCCCATCGCACAACCCACTTGGCTCGAAACACACGCCGTCACGCGTCCCGTGTAGCGCATCAAAACCGTTTCAATCCGTTCCTGGTCGTCGAGCGACAACAGATACTTCCGGGTCGAGCCGTCTTTCGAATCCGTCTCTATAGCAGTGGCTAAGCTACCAATTTTGAGTTCGGCTGACAGGGCGGAGCAAACCCGCACAGGGAGGTCAGATATGTCTTCGAAAGCTTCGACCAGATCGAGGTACAACCCCGACCAAACGCTCGCTGCATGAACGGGATTGATCGAGCGAGCGATCAGCCACTGACGCAGTTCCTCCCTGGTCAGATCGTAAACATTAGGTCGAACATCGTTTCGCACGGTAAACCACACAGCGAAATCGCGCGATGTGACGCACGCAAGCGCAGGACTATCGGTCATTTCAACCCATCAACCCGGTCACTTGATGCCGCGTCATCACCCAAGAATTGCTTTAGTGGAGTAGAGGAAGGCCGATGAGGGAGAGAGTTTTACCAAAGTCTGACCGTTGATTCCTCCAGCAACAGCATTCGACCTGCCTCCGACGCAAAGGAGACGCAGCCGCAGCGCGACGCCGGCCACCGCCGACGGCGCGTCGGCATTTGCAGGCCAGCCGGCTGATCAAGTTCTACGGGCTGTCGCGGCCGGAACGTCAACGGCGTTGGCGATCACCGGCCTGGATCACGTGGTCCGCTGGGCCAATCCCGCGTTTGAAGAATTGACGGGCTACACGTTCGAACAGCTGCGCGAGCTAGATGTGGAAACCTTGTTCACGCAGCTTTGCGGCGATGCCGAACTGGTCAGCACCATTTGCGAGTCGCTGAAGGAGTATCAGTCGTTCGCGGCCACAATCTCAGGAACGTCGAAAACCGGATCGGGGTACTGGGTCGATCTGAGGATTGATTCCATCCGCAACGTATCCGGCGAAAGCACCGGTCTTCTGATCGTTCAGGAAGACGTCACTGACCGCCGCGAACACGTGAACACGATGCATCGGGTGAATGCCGCGATGCAGGATCTGAACGGACAATTTGAGCACGCCATCGATCGTGCCCAGCAGCTCGCGATGGAAGCCGCCGTCGCGAACCAGGCGAAAAGCGCGTTCCTGGCCATGATGAGTCACGAGATTCGCACGCCGCTCAACGGCATCATCGGAATGACCGGCATCATGGAACAGACTAACTTGGACGACGAGCAGCGCGAGTGTCTGCGCACGATCAAGATGTCGGGGGAAGCGCTGTTGGCCGTGATCAACGATACGCTGGACTATTCCAAAATCGAAGCCGGCAGGCTGGACATGGAACACGTCCCCTTCGATCTCCGCGGTTGCGCGGAAGAGGCGGCCGAACTTCTCGCTCCGAAGGCGTTCGCCAAAAAATTGGAATTGGTGTGCGACATATCAGACGACACTCCGCGCATGATCATCGGCGATCCGGCGCGCTTGCGGCAGATCTTCGTCAATCTTTTGGGCAACGCCGTGAAGTTCACCGCGAGCGGAGAAGTCATTCTCCGCGTGCGCCTGGAGTCGAACACCGGCGATCGCTGCAAACTTCGTCTCGGAGTCCATGATACAGGGATCGGAATTCCCGCAGATAAACAGCACCGCTTGTTCAAGAGCTTCTCGCAGGTCGACTCGTCCACTACCCGTCAGTACGGCGGCACGGGACTCGGACTCGCGATCAGCAAGCGACTGGCCGAGTTGATGGGCGGGACCATGTGGGTTGAGAGCGAGGAAGGTCGCGGGGCGGCGTTCATGTTTTCCATCGAGGCTGGGCTCCCAGCGACAGCGGCATCGATCCAAAATCCTCACTCCGGTCTCATTGGACGACGCGTGCTGGTGGTCGATGACAATGCCGCGAGCCGCGCTGTCTTGATCCAGCATCTCGCGTTCTTCGGCATCGAAGCAGTAGTCGTGGCCAGTACGGCTGAAGCCGATCTGCGCTTGGCGACGAAAGAAATTTTTGGCCTCGCATTGGTTGATCTGCACTTGGGCGAAAGCAACGGGGCAGAGTGGGCGCGTGCGGTTGAGAAGCGCGGCAAATCCTTTCCGATTCTCCTCCTGAACGCGCTCGGCGAGCACATGATGGATCCCGCGATCGATGGAGTCGTGCACAAGCCCGTGAAGCGGGATTTGCTCGGCGAACGCCTCGCCCACGTTCTCGGGGCGGCCGGCAAACTTCCGTCCAAGGTCATCCAGCCAATCTGCGATCTAAAGCACACGGCAATCGAGCAGCCCCTGCGTATTCTGATCGCAGAGGACAACGTCGTGAATCAAACCGTCGCGCGGCATCAACTAGGCCGACTTGGTTATATTCCCGTCATCGTGAACAATGGCGTTCAAGCCGTTGAAGCCGCGTTGAACGATGACTTCGATCTGATTCTGATGGATGTGCAGATGCCCGAACTCGATGGGTTCGGCGCGACGAAGAAGATTCGCGCGGCCGGCTGCTCTCGCCCGTGGATTATTGCGCTGACCGCAGGAGTCGGCTCCGCCGATCGCGAACTCGCGCGCGAAGCAGGGATGAACGACTATCTTCCAAAGCCGCTCCGTCCTGACGCGCTACAAGCTACTTTGAGTCGCGGGTACCATGAGCTGCGCAAGACGGCCGACTCGTCCGGGTTGCACGGCGCGGCGTCACGTACCGTATAGCCGATCGCCGAAGTCGCCCAAACCGGGCAAAATATATTTCTGGCGGTTGAGTTCGCGATCAAGAGCGCCGGTATAGATTGCGAGCTCTGGATAATCCTTCTCGACCGCAGCGACCCCTTCCGGAGCGCTCACAATGCTGAGTAGCGAAATATCGGTCGCGCCTTGAAGACGAACTTCCCGAATCGCTTGAACGGCCGAGCCGCCGGTTGCCAGCATCGGATCTACAATCAGCACGCGGCTGCGCTCGGTCAGCGGCGGCAGCTTGCAGTAATAGTTCCGCGCCACCGCCGTCGTATGGTCCCGCTCCAATCCGATATAGCCGACGCTGACGTCAGGGAACACGTCAAGGAATGGCTGAACCATCCCAAGCCCGGCGCGAAGGATCGGCACAACGACCAAGGGTTGATGAGACAGCACCCGACCGGAAAGAGCCTCTAGCGGAGTTTCGATTAGCTTCTCTTCCGTTGGCAGTGAGCGCGTCGCTTCAATCGCAAGTAACAGGCTGATTTGATAGCACAGCGTGCGAAAGGTCGCGGGCTTGGTGCTCTTGTCACGCAGGTGCGTCATCACATGCAAGGCGAGCGGATGTTGAAGAATGTGCAGCATGAAGAAAAGAGATGAGGTGAATCAGCGAGACACGGTCGTGACGAATAGGTGAATACGCGTATCAGTCGGAGTCATCGTGCCGTCGCTACGGCGCCAGCAGAAGAGTGTGTTGTGTTTCTCCTGGAACCAGCGGCGTCGGCTCGCCCTTAACCCACGCCTGATGATCCGCCCGATAAAAATCGGACAAAGGATGTCCGCTCTGTCCCCCTGGCATCTCGAACAGTCCTTCGTACTCGCGTCCTGGTGACACGACTATCCGCATGCTTGCGCCAAAACTCGGAGTTTGGATTCGTGGCATGTGTACATCTCCTGGCAACGGATCGGACGGCAGGTTCAGCCATCGGCCGAGACCAAGTGGAATTGACCGGCTGAGCGGGTGGGCGATCCGCGCCGTGTTGTGCGCTCCCCACGTGGCCTTTTCAACCGGGAACCCTTCGCGCTCCACTCCGTCGATCGTGCGGTCTACGGCCGCAAGCAAGAGTTCGTCCCAGCTGGCGTAGACGGAGGAAAGCAGATGCAGCGGCTTTTGCTCCAGCATCGTCCAAAGCGCGGGCTCGAAGTTGAATTTATGCCAGTCAAACGCCGGCTGCGCGTCGACGCACGAAGCGAACAATGGTCGAAATGCAATTTCAGCCGTGTTCGATCGAAATCCCCGCAAGAGGCGATAACCAGCCGAGTCGACGCTCGCGCGGCCCGACCACGATTCGACCGCGCGACGCAGCGCTGCGCGGGAACTTTTTTGAGCCGTCTTTTCCGGACTCAAAACGGTTAAGAGCAACGTGCGCCATCGCTCGAGGAAAAGACCGCGATCGTCGAGCTGGATCGTGAGGAAGTCGCGGGGAACGGCGTGCTCCAGTTTGGCCAGCTGATCGCGAATCTGGGTCCCACGCATCGGCGGTGCATAACCTCCGTCTCCCATCTGCGCGAGTGCCGCACCTCCGACCAGACGATTATTCGCGGTCCAGAGTCTTCCCGGCATCACGGCTGAGGATACGGGCCCACCCCCCGAGCTCGATTTACCGTCAGAGCTCATCGTCAAGGTAGGAACTTGATCAGGTGGGACGAATCCATCCCACTTTCGATCTCCGAACGTCCAGGAAACCGGCAGTCGTCCGTCGAAGCCCACTCGTCGGGGATATTTGCCGGCAATCGTCCAGCCGATATCGCCCGCGCGATCGACGACCATAAAATTGTGTGCGGGAATTCCGGACGCGTGTGCGACAGCAATTGCCTCGGCCACGTTCATCGCGCTCTCCAGACGAATGAAGTTCAGGTTTATCGCAGCCGGATCGTAGGCGATCCAGTGATGCGCGAGTGGCCGATCGCGAAAATCATGAGCAATCACCGGTCCCCAGAACGTCCATGGCGTTTCCACGACTTGCGACTTCCCGCCCTTCACATCGATCGTGTCGCGTCGGGTTTCGATGGTCAGAAGATCGTCCCGACCGGGCACCCGATACAGGTTGTGCGACGCGGTGGTGACGTCCACTGCGACCAGGTCATTCGTATCCGCATATGCGTCGGTCAAGCCCCAGGCCACATGGCCGTTGCTGCCCAAGACAATGAACGGCAGGCCGGGCAAAGTCACACCAACGATGCGGCTGCGAGGGGTTGCTCCTGATTCTGCGACAGGCCATTCGAGAACCGCGCGGTACCAGATGTTCGGTACGGCCAAATTGAGATGCGGGTCGTTGGCGAGCAGTGCAGATCCGGACGCGGTGTGAGCGCCCGAAAGCGCGAAGCTACTGCTCCCCGGCTGTAATTCGCGATTGTCCAAATGCTCTGCGGCGGGGTCGGTCTCAGACGCGACTTGCGCCAACTTCGGGGCCCGCAAGTTGATCACTCGCGGACCCGGGATGAGCGGGAGAGGCGCGGTCGTTCCGTCGAGCGCCGCGTCAGATGGAGTCGAAACCGGCGCAAAAAACGCGACGGCTTCGACTCCCAACTGATCACGCAAGGTGGCCAGCGAAAGCTCGTAGTTATTCGTCGGATCCTGGAGATCGAGAATCATCGCATAGATCACGAGCACGCTGTCCTCTGCTTTCCATACGCGAGGAGTTTCGCGCACGAGAAAATATTCAAACGGTTTCGCCGCCAACGCCGTCAGGCCTGAGTTTACTCCATCCGTATACGCATCGAGGAGTTCCCGCTGCTCGGGTGGAAGCCTGCCGAGGACCTCCTGCGCAAGCGCCCGGAAATGATGCGGTCGCGTGGCGCGATCCAAAGACAAAGCGGCGGCGCCAAATACTTCCGCGAGTTCACCGGCCGCGCGGCGACGAAGTAGATCCATCTGGAAAAACCGGTCTTGCGCATGAATGAAGCCGAGCGAGCGCGCCACGTCAGCGCGAGTGGCCGCACGAACCGTCGGCACACCATGTGCATCGCGAGTGACCGTGGCCGGCAAGGACAAGCCAACCACGCGCTGCGTGCCATCGAGGAGCGGCATGCTTTCGCGCAATTCGTGGTAGAACCAAATGCCGACCGCGGCGAGCACCAGCACGATGACGCTCATCACGCCCGCAATCAGACGAATCGGTTTGGCGATCAGATCAGTCATGCGAACAGGGACAGGTTCTTTTCGGAGCGGGCTTCGATGCTAAGCAAAATAGGCGAGAGCTACGGACTTTCCCGATTCGTTCGCCGCAACCACACCTGATCAGACGCCAAACGCGCTGCGAATGCGGGCAACCAGTTCCGCGGGCGTATGAGCGATATCGAGCTCCAAGGCCTCACTCGGCGGTTCGAGCGCGGCAAGCTGGCTGTCCAACATCGTCGGAGCCATGAAGTGCCCAACTCGTCCGCTGATGCGTTGGCGCAATAATTCCGGGGTTCCGTGAAGATGGACCACTTTCACCTGCTCGCGATTGCTGATGATAATGTCTCGGTAGCGCCGCTTCAGCGCCGAGCAGGTCACAACCGCCGGATCGCCACGCGCAAGACACTGGTCGATTCGTAATCGCAAAGCCGCTAGCCACGGCGCGCGGTCCTCGTCGGTCAGCGGCTGTCCCGCCGCCATTTTTGCAATGTTGGCGGGCGGATGCACGTCATCGGCATCGATGAAGGTCCAATGAAGTTCGGTCGCAAGCAAACGACCGACCGTCGTCTTGCCACTGCCAGCCACGCCCATCACGAGAATCACCATAACCCGATTATGAGAGCCATGCCTGAGTCGCCACGGGGTCCCGCCCTTCGTCGTACTCGTTCAGATCGAAGAAGGTTTCGATGGGTCGTCCGGATAGACCGTACTCGGCGATGCGTTGCTTCAACACGACCGTACGATCATCGCGCCAGCCAATTTTCGACATGAAGCGGCTCCAGACATTACACTCGTCGTCCGTTCTTACGCCGCCGCGTAGCTCACACCACGCGAGAACTTCCTCGTCACTTCCGCCCTGCTTCACGCGTGCGACAAGATCAGGGTAGCTGATGCGCAGAAAGGTGCAGCAGCGGCCATCGAAGCCTATTCCCAGATTCGCCTGATAATCCGCCGGCAAAGACCCGGCGGCGTGAAGCCGGATTTTATCGAGCATGCGACCGAAATAAATCAGTCGGCCGATGCGGGCATACGAACTACGCAGGTGGGGAACAGCAGGCATGAGAGGTGATGATCAACACCACGCCGACAGTGGCAGGCGAGCCAGATCCGTCAGCGATCCGCCGAGATCAGTCCCGTGCGCAACGCATAGCGCACAACTCCCGCGACGTCGTGCAAATTCAACCGCGCCATCAGATGCATGCGGTGCGTCTCGATGGTCTTGACGCTTAGGTTGAGCAGGAAGGCGATCTCCTTCGTGCTTCGTCCTTCGGCAATCAATTGAACAATCTCGCGCATGCGAGGCGTGAGCACTTTTACAGGGTCCGCCTTGGGATCGCGCAACATCTGCCGATGCCGCGCCAGGACTTCCTTTGAAATTGTCGGACTGAGATAGGTTTCTCCTCGCCGAACCGCGACCAGTGCCACGCCCAGCTCGATGGTTGCAGCATCTTTCAACAGATATCCCGTCGCGCCGGCGCGCAGTGCCTGCAGCACGTAATCTTCCCCCGTGTGCATGGACAGAATCAGCACCTTGATTTTTGGATGCTCCCGTACGATGCGAACGGTCGTGTCGAGTCCATTGAGCGCGGGCATGGAGATGTCCATGATCACGACATCCGGTAAATGCTTTTGCACCAGTTCGAGCGTGGCGAGGCCGTCTCCTGCTTCCGCCACGATTTCGATTCCTTCAAGCTTTTCCAATAACGTGCGAATCCCCGCGCGGACCAGCGCGTGATCGTCAGCGAGGATGAGGGTCAGCGGAGCGGGCACGCGTTGGAATTATTCGCTCAGGACCACATTGGACAGCGGAAAAATCGCTTCGATGCGCGTCCCTCGGCCGGGCGCGGACAGCAACGTCAGCGTTCCACCGGCCAGCGAAGCCCGCTCGTTCATTCCAAGCAGGCCGATGCTGCCACCGCTTTCTGCGCGGACGCGCGCAGCGGCGGCATCAAAGCCCTTGCCATCGTCAGTGACCGTGAGATGCAGCGCCTGGCCTTGAATCGAAACCGCCAAGTCCACGGTTCCCGCTTGAGCGTGGCGCAGCGCGTTCGTGAGCGCTTCCTGTGCGATCCGGAAGCAGGCGGTCTCAATCGTCGGATCACAGCGGTTCCAACTCGCCGGGGCCGCCAGATGAATCCGTGGACCGGCCGTACGTGCCGCTGGTTGCTGCAGCAACCAATTCAATGCCGCGACCAGACCTAGATCGTCCAACAGGGGAGGTCGAAGAACAAGGGAGAGCGATCTCACTGAAGCGAGCAGTTGGTCCAACAAACGGATTGGCTTGACCATTTTCTGGGCCATTCCGGCCGGTCCCGGCACGAGCGCGAGCGACTGGAGATGGATTTTTGCGACCGTGAGGATCTGCCCGATCTCGTCGTGGAGCTCTCGAGCGAGATGCCTGCGTTCTTGTTCCTGCACCTCGAGCAGCCGTCGCGATAATTTTTGCAGTCGGGAGGAGGCGCTGGCGAGCTCGGCTTGTTGTTCCTTGAGCGACGTGATGTCGACCTGTGAACCCATCATCCGCACGGGACGGCCCTCGTCGTCGACTTCCAAATCCGCATGCAACATGAACCAGCGCAACGTGCCGTCTTTGTGCCGCATGCGATATTCCAACGTGTAGTCAGGCCAGGGACCGTCCAAATAACTCTCCATCATCTCCCGAAGCCTCACCAAATCGTCACGATGGCAGCGCGATTCCCATTCGTCCGCGTCATCCCGGATCTCGTCATCGGCATAACCGATCTGCGCTTTCCAACGATTCGAGAAGTGAGTTTGACGCGTACCCACCTGCCATGACCAGAGGCCGATCCGCCCTGCCTCCAGAGCGAGATTAAGCTGCCGCTCGCTTTGGCGAAGCGCGGCGAGCGTGTATTGCCGAACTCGGAGTTCCTCGGCTGCCCGTTCGTTGGCGAGGGTGAGCTCATGTCGGTCGATGGCGAGATCGACCCGCAACGCGAGCTCCGCATAGTGCCGATCGCTCTTCAAGACGTAGTCGCTTGCACCCATCTTGAACGCCGCGACCACTGTTTCTTCCTCAGCGGCGGTTGAGATCAAAATGAACGGCGTACGAAGCCCGCGTCGTCTCGCCTCTGCCATCAAGTCGAAGCCACTGAGTGCCGGCGGCCGGTGATCCGTGATGACCAAATCGAACTCACGGGTGGACGTTAATTGAACCAGAGCAGCGGCGTGAGACGTGACCACTTCCACCGTGAGATGGGGCGCGCTGTCGGAAAGGTGTTGGACCATCAGCGTAACCTCCTGCACCTGGTCTTCGACCAGCAGCACATGGCGTGGCTTAACGCGGGTTTTCACCGGCCCAGCAAGACGCCGGCGACGGTCGACGACATCGCGCAGGTATTGCGGTAATGTCGCAAGATACCCGGTCCGTTTCGGCAGGTAGTCGTCGGCCCCCAGTCGCAACGCTTGAGACGCGAGTTCGCCATCTCCGATACCAGTGACCAACACCACGGGCGTGAAAATTCCCTCTTGGGCCAAAACCTTCAAGACCTCGAGTCCGTCCATGTCCGGAAGTCTCTGGTCGAGCAATAAGGCCGTGTAATTTCCCGTGCGTGCGAGCGACAGGAACTCACTTCCTCGGTGCACGATCTGGATCCCAATGTCCGGCGCGTGCCGATCGAAATAGGATCGGGTCAGGTCAGCGTCGACAGGGTTGTCCTCGGCATAAAGCACGTGGAGGACGTGAGGCATTGCGGTAGTTTCGGGTTTCGCCACGTGACTGCAATCTTGCAGCTCAGACGAGTTCGCTGCCCGCTTCTGCCGGTAGTTCGACCAGGAAGGTCGCTCCTCCACCTGGCCTGCCTTCCGCGGATACAGTTCCTCCCAGGCGATCTGTGATCTTGCGGACAATGGCCAACCCCGCACCGGTACCCTCAAATTCGTCCGGAGTGACCAGTCGTTGGAACAGACCGAAAATCCGATCGTGATACTTCATGTCGAAGCCAACACCATTATCATAGATTACAATCCGCCACGAAAGGTGTGTTTGCGCCGTTTCAATTCGCAATCGGGGAGGCCGGGCGTGCCGGCTGTACTTGATCGCATTGTCCAGCAGGTTGCCCACGATTTGAACGAGACCACGCTCCCAGCTCTTTACCGTGACGACGCCAAAATGGGTGTCGATCTGCGTCCCGTGTTGCCGAATTTCCGGAGCTCGCTGCTGTAATAGCGTGGCAACCAAGGTTGGCAAAACCACGGTACTCAGTTGCACGGTCTCGCCATCGAGTTGGGCGTAAGCCAGCGTGTCGCCGATCAGGCGTTCGAGGTTTTGAGCCGCAACGTTGATCTGCGCGACACAATGCCGCCCACGAGGGGTGAGCTGAGGCGCTTGCGCATCCAGCTCGGATGCGTATCCGGCGATGCCGCGCAGCGGTGCGCGCAAGTCGTGAGCCACGGTATGCGCAAACCCTTTCAATGTTTCGTTGTGCCGCCGCAAGGCCGCTTCCGCCCGTTGACGCTCACGACGATCGCGATGGATCAACCAATGGACCGTACCCAGTAGCACCACCAAAGCGGCTGCAGCCGGAACCAAAGCAGCCAAAAGCTTCCGGTTTCTTCCGCTCGGGCGTTGTGCCCGGTCCAGGCTCTCGGCCTGAAGCGCGGCGTCCAATCGTGTGATATCGCTGCCCAACCCGGTTGACGAAAGCGACAGTTTCAGGGCGGCAAATGCTTGTTCGGCCGCGCCCGGCCTCCCCGCGCGTCGCAAATCAGCCGCGGCCTGCAATTGTCCCAGTTCCAATGTGCCGCGAGCGACAAGGCCGTCGATGACTGGACGTTCGAACCGCGAAAGCGGCAGTTGCACGATGCGTCGGAGGGCCTGTTGCGTTTGTTTGAATGCCCGACTAAACGCGACGAAGTCGAACTCACGGTCAGAGCTGAATGATTCACGTGCTGTATTCTCCACTACGTAAAGTCTCACTTCCATGGCGCGCAGCGCAGCACGGATGTCACCGAGGTCGTTCAATCTCGTAACGTCCTGGGCGTTCCGTCCACCGAAGCTCAGCAAAACCAGCGCGCAAAACGTGAGCAGGCCAAGACAAGCGCCCGTCACGGCGGAAAGGTTCTTGTCAAGAAGAGGAGTTTGGCGGGAGGCAGCGACCCGTTGGAGCTCCACTTGGGCCATTAAGAACAGCCCCGTTCCGATCATCGGAAACAAGGTGGACGCTCTTAACGCAAAGTAAGGGTCACCGACGGTCTGGTCAAAACCAGTGATGTAGCTCACGAGAACAGCCAAACCAACGAATCCGACAGGGATCGAAAGCATCGCCGCGAGCGTTGCGCCAATCCGTTGGTACGTTGCCGACGTGAGCCCTGCGAGTGCCACCCCAGCAGGAATGAAAGCGGCCGGCAAAATCAAATCCCGTTGAATGCCGCCCAACAACAAAGAAGGTCCCGTTGCGACGAGTGCCAACACGATCGCCGTTGCGCGGGTAACGATGCGACCACGCTCCGAATTCCCAACCAGCGCCAGCAGACCAATTCCGGAGAGCAGGAAGCTCACAGCCCACCACGCGGCATTCCCTACACCCACGCTCGACTGGCCGAGTTGCAGCATTGCGCTGGTCGCCAAGTCAATGAGCGCGGCAACGAGGAGGACCAATCCAACCAGAATTATGGCTCGCCTCGATTTCATTGCTCCCGCCGAGCCTAGACGCGGGCGGGCAGCCGACAAGCTTCCTACATCGCCATGCTATTCGCGGAAAAAGTAAACCGCCGTACACAGCAGAGCGAACGCGACGGTGGGCGCATTAACCCACAAGGGATTCAGTTTCATGTGGTATCTCTCAATCAACCACACGACCACCCAGCACTTCGCCGCAATCAGCAACCAGCACACGAGAAATAGCTTCTCGGCCCGCGGATTGCGGGCCGGCAAATGATCGACGAGCCGGACTTCTTCGACAAAACCTCGCGAGTGTGGCGCTGGCGGGCGCCGGGTAATCAATTGGAGGAGGTTCGCAAACATGATTCGTTGGCCAAGCATACCACGCTCCGCTCAAAAGAAAAGGAGCCCCAGACGGGCAGCGGACAATCAGTGTCCAAATCATCCATAAGCGCGAAGGCGCAGATCGAGACTCGCCGATGAAACTTTTCGTGATACAGTGCGTCAACAAACCCACACTATGAAAACCCTACGTATTACCCTTACTGCTTTGCTGGGCATGGCGGCAGTCGTTGGTGTCCGGGCGGCCGATGCAAAGGTCGCACCACGAGCGGCAGTGACCTTCGTTGATCCAGACAAATTCACGGATGCAGCCGACGGATCCCGCGGCTCCGATTTCGGCCGCGACGGAAATCTCAACGAGCTCAAAACCCACATCGAACGGAAATCGAATTACTACGTACCGGAGGGTCAGCGTCTCGAGGTGACAATCACGGACGTTGATCTGGCTGGAGAGATTGAGCCGTGGCGTTCGCCTCAAATGCAGGACGTCCGCATCGTCAAAGAAATCTACCCTCCACGCATCGATCTTAGCTTCAAGTTGGTCGACGCGAGTGGCGCGGTCGTGAAGGAAGGAAAACGACAGCTGCGTGACCTCAACTACATGATGAACATCAACCCGAACCGAAGTGATTCGCGGGTTTATGAAAAGGCGCTGCTGGACGACTGGTTCCGCTCGGAATTCACCCGGGTGAAAAAGTAACCAGAAAGTTCAGCATTCTCGTTTGCTCACGGCCGCGAACCTCACAGGTTCGCGGTCGTTTTGTTTCCCGACCCCGACAATCCGACCGCACGGGCACGCCTCGACAAATGGCTCTGGGCGATACGGCTCTTCAAGACCCGCGCGCTGGCGACGGACGCGTGCAAGGCCGGCGTGGTCGAAGTAAACGCACAGACCGCCAAGCCCGCCCGTGAAGTTCACGCGGGAGAAACGGTGACCGTGAAGCAGGGGTTGGTTCTCCGGACGCTAAAAGTCGTGGGGGTGCCTCGGTCACGTGTCGGAGCCAAGCTGGTACCGAACTTCTGCACGGACCTCACTCCGCCCGAGGAATTCGCGAAACAGAGTGAATACCGGCTCCAGCACGTGCTCGCTCGCGAGAAGGGTTCTGGCCGGCCCACAAAACGTGATCGGCGGGACGTGGATCGTTTGTTTCAGTAGCCGGTGCCCCTCTGATCTTTAAACGATTTGGTTGTCAGTGGTTTGAGCATTTTACCTCGCGTGGAGCGATGACGGGCTTCCACTAAACGCTCCGAAGAATGTGTCGAATGAGAGTGGACACATGTCCCGTCCACCTGTGATCCGTTTCGCCATCGCCCCGATGGCGTGGCTTGATCGCGTGATCGCGTGCGTTGCCGGGGGAACACCCGGCGAATACGCGAGCCACGTTCAAGGCGCGCGGAGCGCGGCTATGGCGGAACACACGAGTCCTCCGAGCCACAAGCGTTCGGGGACGATTTGATGACGGAGCTCGCGCAGACTGTTTTGTCGGCGATCAGCGACGCCGATACGAAAGCTCGCCCTGTCGGACCGGAGGTGAGCGCGCTGGTGTCAAGTCACCAAGGTCGCGTTCACACGCAGAACCACACGGTCTTCACTTGGTTGCTGCTCTTGCAGTGGGCGTTCGTCGTTGGGACGGCGGCTGTTTCATATCCGGGACGCATGGGGGCGGTGTGGTTGAGTGGTTCCGCGGCGGGACTGCTGAGCGTACCGAGTCTACTTCTCATCCGATTTTGCCCACGTGAGTCGCTGACCCGTTTTGCCATCGCGGTCGCGCAAGCCGGCCTCTGCATACTGGTTATCCATCTGACGGGCGGCCGACCGGAAGCGTACTTTCAGGTGTTCGGTGCCGTGGCGTTTCTCGCCCTTTACCGCGATGCGCGCATCCTGCCCGTCGCAGCCGCATTGGTCCTCGCCTATCATTTTACTGTCACCAGCTGGTGGCCTGAAACGCTGCCGCTGTCCGCTTTAGGTTGGTCCTCAACCTTTCTCCTGACCGGAGCCCTGGCGTTCGAGACCTGCGCTTTGGTTTGGTTCTCCTTGCTGTCGCAACGAGAGATGGTCGAAAGCTCGCGGAGGCTTAACGAACATCATCGACTGCTGCAGGATTTAGAGGGGCGCGTTACGGAACGCACGCGTGCGCTGAAGGCCGAAATGGAAGCGCGTGAACGGACCGCAGAGGAGCTTCGCCATAACGAGCAGCATCACCGCACACTCGTCGCCAACGTTCCAATCGGGATTTTCGAATCGACGAAAAGCGGGAAGCTGAATTTCGCGAACCCCTACTTGCTGAGTCTCATCGGACTTCCACCGGATTTTGATCCCACTGCGCTTTCGCTTGCGGATGGGCGCATCTTTTCACTCGCGGATCGCGAACGCTTTTGGACCCGCCTCGAGCGCGAACGCGAGGTCCGGGGTTTTGCCGCCACATTCAAGCACTTTGACGGATCCGGGTTCGACGTCGTCATGAACGCCCAGCTTAAAGACGCCACGCCCGGGGCCGATCCGGTTTGCGAAGGCACCATCGAAGACGTGACGGCTCGCAAACGCGCTGAGCGGGAGCTCGACACACTGCACAGTCAGCTCGTCATCGCATCACGGCAGGCCGGCATGGCGGAAGTCGCGAGCGGGGTGCTGCACAATGTCGGAAACGTCCTCACGAGCGTAAATTTGATCGTTCACGACGTGCAGGACCGGCTCAAAACCACCCGACTTACTCATCTCCGACGCGTGGTCGAAATCCTGCAACGGGAGCAACCTCGTTTGGTGGAATTTTTGACCGAGGACGGAGGCGGTCGTCAGCTGCCCGACTTCCTCGCCAAACTGGACGATCACCTCACGACTGAGAACCGTCAGTTGCTCACCGACGTTGAGGGATTGGTCCGGCACTTCGAACACATCCGTGAAATCATCGTGACGCAGCAAGGATCCGCGCAGCTTTTCGGAGTCTTGGAAAAGCTCGCCCCGGCCCAGCTGTTTGAGGACGCCTTGCGGCTCAACGCTGAATCGCTGGAGCGACACGGGATTGCACTCGAACGCGTATTCGAGCCGGTAGGACACGTGAACACCGATCGTCACAAAGTGCTTCAGATCCTCGTAAACCTCCTCAAAAACGCGAAAGATGCCCTGCAGTCACGCAAACCAGGCGACCGAGTGATTCGCGTGAGCGTTTCGTCACAGGGTGGGGACATGGTTTGCCTCGCAGTCGAAGACAATGGGCCTGGCATCCTGCGCGAAAATCTCACGCGCATTTTTCAGCACGGCTTTACGACGAAACCCTCCGGACACGGTTTTGGCCTGCACAGCAGCGTCCTCGCGGCCCGCGAGATGGGCGGCGATTTGATCGCTGTCAGCGCAGGCTTGGACCAAGGCTCCACGTTTCGACTCACGCTTCCCCAACCGCGAATTTCTGCGCCATGAATTCGATTCTGCCCCCGAATCGACGCATCCTGCTCGTCGACGACAATCTTTCCATCCACGACGATTTTCGGCGGATCCTGATCCCGCGGAATTCAACCGTTGGTCTCGACGACGCCGCGGCCGCCCTGTTCGGCGCACCGGCAGAGCCCACCACCGTGGCCTCGGATGTTTTTGAATTGGATACGGCGCAGCAGGGTCAGGAAGCTTGTGAGAAAGCAGCGTTGGCTGTGGCGTCCGGCCGGCGATACGCGCTCGCGTTTGTCGATATGCGAATGCCGCCTGGCTGGGACGGGCTCACGACGATCGGCAAGCTGTGGGAGATCGATCCCGAGCTTCAAGTGGTGATCTGCACGGCCTACTCAGATCGGAGCTGGAGCGAAATCCAAGCCGCGCTGACCGCACGCGATCGGTGGCTGGTTCTGAAAAAGCCATTCGACAAAGTCGAAGTGCTCCAGCTCGCGCAAGCGCTCACCGACAAGTGGCATCTCACGCGTCTATCCAAGCTGCAGCTCGCCACGCTGGAGGAGCACGTGAACGTCCGCACCGACCAACTGCGGCAAGCCGTCCAAGTGAAGAATGAATTTCTGGCGAACATCAGTCACGAACTGCTCACCCCGATGAACGGGATTCTGGGGATGCTCGAAATGCTTGGCGTCGGAGCTCTCGATGCCGACCAAGGCGCTTGTCTCACTGACGCCAAAACGTGCGCTGAAAACCTTGGTCAGCTGCTTCGCCAGATTGTGGCCTTCAATCAAGCTGAGGCCGGAACGCTGGCGCTGGAACCGCTTCCATTCAGCCCGCCCAGTCTGCTGAACGAGCTGGTTGCCACCTATCGCGCGCGCGCGCTCCACAAAGGGCTCGCGCTGAAAGCTCATGTTTCGCCAACCCTGCCGGCCTTCACCAGGGCGCCAGCGCCGGTCATCCGACAAATCCTCCTCGTGCTCGTCGACAACGCGGTGAAGTTCACGTCGCGCGGGTCCATCACGTTGCGGGTCGCCGGAGACAGCACCCGGCTGTGCTTCACCGTCCAGGATACGGGAATCGGCCTCACTTCGGAACAACTCGAATGGATCGCATTACCGTTTGCTCAAGTTGACGGAGGACTCTCGCGCCGGAATACGGGAATTGGTCTAGGGCTCCCTCTGGCGAAGCGTCTCGCGACGTCGCTCGGCGGTGATCTTACGATCAGCTCGCAAGCTGGAGCGGGGACAACCGTTTCGTTCTCCGCTCTGAATGCCTGTGTGCAGGAACCGATGGCGGTCGAAGTCTGAGTCCAATTGCGCTGGATGGAATAGGAGGCTCGTGCCCCACAAGGGGCGCTGGCGAGGCGGTTCTCACTGCGGCGCACCCGAAACTTCAATACGGCCCGCGAATATGAGGGGCCACTTCGCGCTGGTAGAATTGCTTCAATCGCGCGTGCAATTCCGGCGTGAGCGGAGTGAGCGCGGACGCGCGGGCGTTTGACTGCGCTTGCTGAGGATTGCTCGCACCCGGAATGATGACACTGACGGCCTCATGATCGAGGCACCAACGAAGGGCCATTTCAGGCAGCGTCATGCCCGCCGGCACATACGCCTTGAGGGCCTCTGCGAGTTCTACTCCTTTCGCGAACGGCAAACCGGCAAATGTTTCACCCACGTTGAAATGCTGGCCATCGCGATTGAAGTTCCGGTGATCATTTTTCGCGAAGACGGTATCTTGAGACATCTTTCCGCCTAGCAATCCACTCGCGAGTGGCAGCCGCACCAAGACCGCGATCTGACGAGACTTCGTCTCCTCAAACAAGACGTCCGCGGGCTTCTGCCGGAAAACATTAAAGATGATCTGCAGGCTCGCGACGCCTTCCTGCCGCGCGCAGATCAGAGCCTCCTCCATCGATTCGACACTCACACCGAAGTTTCGAATCTTTCCTTCACGTTTCAGTTCACGCAGCGTCTCGAACACTTCACCGGCTTTAAGCACTTCGAGGGGCACACAATGCAACTGGGTGAGATCGAGAGTCTCCACTCCAAGTCGCGCCAGCGACGCCTCCGTATGCGCGCGCAGCGTTTCCCGGGTGAAGTTGAGTGGCCAACCCGGCGGACTGAAGCGTCCCAACTTCGTGGCGACATAAACCGGCTCCCTCGTCTGTTTCAGAAAACGCGCAATCAGCCGCTCACTGCGGCCGTTGCCATAAACGTCGGCCGTGTCGAACAACGTCGTGCCCGCGTCGACGGCGGCGTGGAGTGTTGCCAGCGCCACCTCTTCCGTGACGTTGCCCCAGCCGCCCCCAATTTGCCAGGTACCTAGACCCACTTCGCCGACCAGACGTCCTGAGGCTCCAAATTTACGCGTGTTCATTCGGGCCCAAGCTGGACAGGGCACACGCTGGTGCAAGTGGATGCGTCCGAAAGGTGTCGGAGTTGCCCGAAGAATCACCTTTGACGATCAGGACCGATCCGGAGATCGCCGGCCGAGTTCCGGCTCGTGAGCGGGTTCAGTCTCTTTGAGATTTGGTGGGGCCGCGAGAGCCCCAGGCTTGGAAGAGATATTGCGACAAACACGGATCTCGCCTTCGATCCCTCCAATCGCCTGCTGGAGCATTTTTGCGAAGTGCGGGTTGGGGGTGTCGACGCGTACGCGGTATTGGAGCCTTCGATAGTGGTAAAACTTGGTGAGTGGGAATTGCTAGTGGTTGATGCGCGGTCACAGGATCAGCCGCGCAAGAAACGCACCATAGTCCCGAGGCTCGTCGCTGCCTAGTGGTACGACGCCGCATCCGCGGCTGGGGCTGTGATCGACCTCAGCACCGGACGATTTCATCGCGTACGACGGAAGAATCCCGCTGCCCGACCAGCGCGTTCGTGCGTTGCTTCATCGCAGCACGATCACGCCGAATACACGGTGACGGCATCTCAGCGTATCGTGAGATGACGATGCGAGTCTCCACTTCGATCCTACGCCCGGAAAGTCAAACGCTCGCGCGCGGGCGAGCAGAGGTTTAGACGGCCAACTGAGGCCGATTCTTTTCCGGCCAATCTACGTGGAAGAACTTGCCGCGCGCCTGATCGATCCGTTCGTAGGTGTGAGCACCAAAGTAATCACGCTGGGCTTGGAGCAAGTTCGCCGGCAGCCGCGCGGAGCGATAGCTGTCATAGTAGGACAACGCCGAACTGAACGTGGGCACAGGGACACCACATTCGGCAGCCAAAGAAACGGCCTTGCGCCAGTTCTCCTGGGCCTTCTGCACCGTTTTGTTGAAATACGGATCAAGCAACAGATTCGCGAGGTTGGGATTCCGCGCATACGCCTCGGTGATTTTCTGGAGGAATGCCGCCCGAATAATGCAACCGCCGCGCCAGATTTGCGCGATCTCTCCGAAGTTCAGCTTCCAATTATATTCTTTTTGCGCGGTCCGCATCAGCTGAAAGCCCTGCGCATACGAACAGATCTTCGAGCAATAGAGTGCGTCGTGAATGGCGGCAACCAACGCTCGTTTAGAACCACGATACTTTTTGCGCGGTCCCTTGAGAATCTTCGAAGCAGCGACGCGCTCTTCCTTGATGGCAGAAATACAACGCGCAAAAACTGCCTCAGCGATTGTCGGAGCAGGAACTCCCATATCCAGGGCGTTCGTCGAAGTCCATTTGCCGGTTCCCTTTTGCCCAGCAGTATCGAGCACCACATCAACGAAGGCCTTTCGTTTCGTTTGGGGGTCTTTCTGTTTCAGGATATCTGCGGTGATTTCGATGAGAAAGCTGTCGAGCGCACCCGTATTCCATTCGGTGAAAATCTCACCCATTTCCAGTGGCTTGAGCTCGAGCAACCCCTGCATCAACGCGTAGGCCTCACAGATCATCTGCATGTCACCATACTCGATGCCGTTGTGGACCATCTTCACATAGTGGCCGGCGCCATTCTCTCCGATGTAGGTCGTGCAAGGGACCCCACCGACGATCGGTTTTCCGGGCAGCGCGCCCATGAGTGGCTTGCCGGTCTTCGCGTCGACCTTCGCCGCAACCGCTTCCCAGATGGGTTTGAGTTCGTTCCACGCCGCGACATCTCCGCCGGGCATCAGGGAAGGACCAAAGCGCGCGCCTTCTTCACCACCAGAGACGCCTGAACCGATAAAGCGCAGACCTTTTTCGCGCAGCGCCTTCTCTCGCCGAATCGTATCCGTCCAAAGCGCATTTCCTCCATCGATAACGATGTCACCTGCTTCCAGCAGCGGCACAAGTCCGTCGATCACTGCGTCCGTCGCTTTGCCCGCCTGGACGAGAATGACCATCTTCCGCGGCCTGGCCAGACTCTGGACAAATTCACCCAGCGTTTTCGTACCAATCAAACCACCTGGAGTGGACGGATTTTCCGCGACGAACTTATCGGTCTTCTCCGTCGTACGATTGTACACGGAGATCTGGAAACCATGATCAGCGATGTTCAGCGCAAGGTTCTGGCCCATTACGGCGAGGCCGATGAGTCCAATATCAGAGAGAGGTTTGGCCATAGGTAAACTGTGCTTGTAGGTGCGCCAGAGAGCAAAAACCACCTTGTTTTTTTTCCAGCGTCATAAAAGCCGGAGTTCGGAGAAATGCTGAGCAGCACGTCGCCAGGCCGTTTGACGCAATAGGTTCCGCCCAGCCCAAGATCGGCGCGCCGAAGCGCCGTTGAAGAGGGCCGGGTAATGTCACCCCGAACTACTACTACTTTAGCGGCTTTTTCTGCGTCGCGTTATAGGCGTCTTTTGCGGGGAAAAAGTTCGCGAGTTTCTCGACGACCGGTGTCGCCCAAGTCGGTTCGTTCCGCTCGTAGATCCAATTGAACCCAACGATGCTGATGATCAGGAACGCCACCACTCCGACCACCACTTTGTTGGCCCCGGCGAGCTTTCGGATGATCATCACGATCAAAACCAGGGCGAGGACGGCGAGCCCGATCTTGAGCCAGAACGCGGGCGGGATCTGCTTCAGCTTTTCGAGCGCGGTCGGTGTGGCCGCGGCAATAACGAGGAAGTGCATCGGGACCAGCTTGGGGAGAAGTTCCACGGGAGACGAGCCGGAAGCAGACGTATCGTTACGCCGACCGCGAAACCCGTTCAACTTCCCTTCGATCGTCGCACGCGGCTCCGTGCCAATAGAAAGCGCGCCGTTTCCCGGAAGTCAGTGCGGCTTTTCCGGCTCGTTCGATGCCACGTAGTCGCCGCGCACGGCACAATTGATCCACTGACTTGCCCCCGTCGCATAGTGCTCTTTTTTCCAGATCGGAAGCCGCGCTTTCGCCTCGTCGATGATGTACCGGCAAGCGTCGAAGGCGGACCCTCGATGTGCCGATGCGACGCCCACCCAAACCGCCAGGTCGCCGATCCGCAGCGCGCCGACGCGATGGACTCCCGCAACGGCAACCACCTGAAACTTCGCCCGCGCTTCGTCGAGAATCCGACTGCCCTCACTTTCCGCGAGTGGCACAAACGCTTCATAATCGAGCGCCAACACCGCCTGTCCCTCGTTGTGATCCCTCACCCATCCCTCGAAGGCAACGCAAGCACCCGCACTGCTGTGAGTGAGGTCGCGTTGAAGAGCAACCGGATCGATCGGCGCTGACGTAAGGGTAAAATTCATTCGCGGTATACCCAAGCGATGAACGTGGTTCTCCGGCTTAGCCTCCGGCCACCGGCGGGATGAACACCACTTCAGCTCCCTCCGGCAAAACCGCGTCGGGGGCAACGAACTCTCCGTTTACCGCGGCCCGAACGCGATCGGCGGGAAGGGTAAAATGGTGCCGTGAACGAAGCTCTTCGTACAGCTGCTCCGGCGTCGTCTGCGCTGTGGTCAAGGTCTCCTGCGCAACGCCCCGCTGCTCGCGCAAAATGGCGAAGTACTGGATCGAGAGTTTCGGCATGTCAGATCGCGTGATAATCACGTTTGCCACCGGTCTTTTCCAGCAGCCGCACCTCTCGGATCACGATGCCATGCGAAACCGCCTTACCCATGTCGTAGATCGTGAGCGCCGCCACCGTCGCACCCGTCAGCGCCTCCATTTCCACGCCGGTTTTGCCGTGCGTCTGAACGCGACAGTGAATGTCCACGTGTCGACCGTCCGCCGCCGGAACCACGCTGATCTGACAATCGTCAAGCCCGAGCGGGTGGCACAAGGGAATCAAGTCGCTCGTCCGCTTTGCCCCCATCACGCCCGCCAGTATCGCAGTCTGGAATACCGCTCCTTTTTTCGTGGCGATCTCACCTTCCTTCAACAAGGCCGCCAGTTCCGGCGGCAGCGTGACGACCGCGACCGCGTGCGCCGTTCGCCGCGTCACCATCTTGTCGCCAACGTTGACCATTGCCGGCTGACCCCGGTCATCAATGTGTGAGAGCATCGCGGGCATCATGTCTCATCCGCGCCGCGGCGCAATCCTCTCGCTCACCTCACCAGGCAAAGAATCGCGCCACGTACCCGATTGGGAATTCAGTCTGATGGGCCGGTAGCTCGACGAATCCATCCGTTCCCACCAGCCCGGCGAAATCTCCCGACGTGTTCGCCGCCGCTGGGGCCGCCAGCAACTCAGCCCGGTCGTTGCTCGAAATCCGGACGGGCAGAAAATATGCGAGCGGGGGTTTGAAAGCGACAGGGGCGCTCAGCACCGCACGCCGATCGGGCGCGGGCGGAAGTCCGCTCGCCTGAGCCAACGCGGGAAGAACGTAGCGATGCAAGCAGGTGTAGGCGGACACCGGATTTCCGGGGAGCGCGAAGACCGAGGTGCGTCGCTGCGTGACGCCGAACCAGAAGGGTTTGCCCGGGCGCTGAGCGACGCCTTGAAAAACTTTTCGAACACCATGCGCGTCGAGCACTGCCGGTAGAAAATCGAACTTACCCTTGGATACGCCGCCGCTGATCAGAACGACATCGTGTTCAGCGACGATGTGCCAGAGTCGGTGCTCGATCTCATGCCGCACGTCCCGCAAATGAAACCGCTCCACCCGCGTGTACCCGGCCGTCAGCAACGCCGCGCGAATCGCGTAGTCGTTACTTCGACGGATCTGATGAGGCGCCACACCCGCATCGATTTCCACCAGTTCATCCCCGGTAGCCACCACCGCGATCTTCGGCTGCGCGGCCACTGTCACGGTGCTCGCGCCAATCGCCGCTGCGACCGCGACTTCGCGGCCCGTGATTTTCGTTCCGGCTCGAACGATAACGGCACCACTTGGGTGATCACTGCCTCTTCGATGCACGGCAAATCCCGACGGAACCACGCCCGTCGTCGTGATTACCGGTGAACCCTCACTTCGTTTTGTGTCCTCGTAGGGCAACACACAGTCCGCCCCATCCGGGAGAACCGCCCCCGTCATGACCTCGACGCAGGCATCCGCTGCCGGCCCCAGCACAAAGGCGCGCATGCCGGCAGCCTGCGTTGACTCCACGGAGAACTGCGTGATGCCGGCCGCGAGGGACGCCGCTCGCAGCGCGTACCCGTCCATCGTTACTCGATGAAACGGCGGCAAATCCCGATCCGCGAGCAAGTCCGCCCGCAGGACGCGACCATGCGCTGCGTTCAGCGGACAATCTTCGCGGAGAAACGCCATCTGGTGCTCGAGAATGAGTTTTTCCGCTTCGGCCGGGGTCAGCATCAGGCGAAACTAATCACGAGCAGAACACTCCTCGCGAGTCTGAACCGGTACTGAACCTCCTGGAACATGACTGCTGCTACTCAACCGACTACGACACAGACTGGCACCCGGGCGCTTTTATGCTTTTGTGGGCGCTCATGTCTGCCGTCTCCGACCGATTCCAACGCCCGCTGCGCGATTTGCGCATCTCGGTGACCGATCGGTGCAACTTCCGCTGCCCCTATTGCATGCCGAAGGAAGTCTTCGGCGCCGGCCATGCTTTCCTGCGCGATCCACAGCTGATGTCGCAGGATGAAATTACCCGGATCGCACGGGCTTTTCGCGCCTTGGGTGTAGAAAAAGTGCGGTTGACCGGCGGCGAGCCTTTGTTGCGAGCCGACCTTCCTGAATTGATCGATCGTTTGAAACGCGACGTCGGCTTGCCTGAAATCGCCCTCACCACCAACGGCTGGCTGCTGGAGAAGTTTGCCCCGGCCCTTCGCGCGGCCGGCCTCGACCGCGTTAATGTCTCCGTGGATTCGCTGAACGACGAAACTGCCGGCCGCATGAACGGCCTCGGCTTCAAGGTGGATCGCGTTCTGCGCGGAATTGATGCAGCCGCGCAGCTGGGACTGCCGATCAAAATCAATTGTGTCGTGCAACGTGGAGTGAATGACCACGAGCTACTCGACCTCTGTGCCTATTTTCGTGAACGCGGCCATACTCTCCGCTTCATCGAATTCATGGACGTGGGAAATACGAACCACTGGTCAGCTGCGGGCGTCGTGCCCGCGAAGGAAATTGTCGAACGGATTGGGCAGCGCTGGGCGCTCACTGCAGTCGGTCCAGCGTACCGCGGCGAGGTCGCCTCACGCTATCGGTACGATGACGGCAAGGGTGAGATCGGGTTGATCAGTTCCGTCACAGAGCCGTTTTGCCGTGATTGCCACCGCGCCCGGCTTTCCGCTGATGGAAAACTCTATACCTGCCTCTTCGCCTCGCTGGGTTGGGACGTACTCGGCTGCCTCCGGGCTGGAGCCGACGACGCAGAGCTGCAACGCTACGTGGCCCGCATCTGGTCCGGCCGACTCGACCGCTACAGCGATGACCGGGCCGAGGTCCTGGCTTCCGGCGCAACTCAGGAGAAAATCGAAATGAGTTATATCGGGGGATGAACCGTCACCCGTGATATTCCGCCGATGAAATCCCCACAGCCCTTCTCGCTTTCTGGCCAAGTCGCGCTGGTCACGGGCGCTGCACAAGGCATCGGTGCGGCGTGCGCGATGGCCCTGGCCGAAGCTGGAGCGGATGTGATTCTCGGTTTGCGCGATCACACCACGGGAGCTGATGTTGCCCGACGGATTCGGCGGTTGGGCAAGAATGTCTTCGCTGTCCAAATGGACGTTTCGAAGGTCGTTGAAATCGACTCTGCGGTCCGCGCCGGCTTCAAACATTTCGGGAAGATCGATATCCTTGTGAACAATGCGGGAATCGGGTCACCGGCTCCCGCGGAGAAGGTCACCGAGGAAGAGTTCGACGAAACCCTTGCGGTGAATCTCAAGGGCACGTTTTTCACCGCGCAAGCGGTGGGTAAAATCATGCTGCGCCAGCGTCGCGGGTGCATGATCAACATCGGTTCCCAAGCCGGTTCGGTCGCACTGCCGACCGAATCCATCTACTGCATGACCAAGGCAGGAATCGCGCACCTGACCAAATGCCTCGCGCTGGAGTGGGCACCTCGTGGAGTCCGGGTGAATGCCGTCGCGCCCACCTTCACCGTTACCCCGGGAACACGAAAATGGCTGGATGATCCCGCATTTCGCGCCTCGGTGAAAAAGCGCATTCCACTTGGTCGCATCGGCGATCCGGCGGACGTTGCGCGACCCGTTGTTTTTCTCGCGAGCCCGGCGGCGGCAATGATCACCGGTGCGACACTGATGATCGACGGTGGCTGGACCCTGGCCTAAACGCTTCGCTTCACCTGCGTCGCGAACTCAACGTTCGACGAGAACGACAACGCCATCGATGGCGTTACTCGTAGCGCATCGCGCGACCGAGATAGTTGAGCATCCAGATTTCCTTCCAAACGCGATAACGGCCCTCGTGCGTGATCTTGCCGAGATCTTCGCGTTGCGGAGGATGGTGCAAGAAACCAAGCTCGGTGTTCACTCGATCCAGCTCCTGCTGGGTGGCGTTGAAATCCGCGAGGGGGTCAACCGAGAACGGCTCCAAGGCCACGCCCACGCGCGCCAACCGGGTCCGATGCTTTGCCAACAACCCCGAGAGTGACCGACACCATGGCGCGCGTTCCACGAACCAGTGCTCGGGGTAAAAACCCGCGAACGGCACATACAAGTTATCCGTCACATACCTCTGACCGTCGGTCGTGAGCGAAACCAACGCGTAACACACCGTGATGGCGCCCGTCGCCTGAGGAATAAAAGTGACCTGCACGCGCGTGGTGGCTTCCGCATTCTGGTAAACCGAAACCCGCAGGTATACCGCCCCACCCAGTTCAGCTTTCAGGGCTTGAACTTGTTTGAAGCCCTCCGAGCGCAGCCATTCGCGCAGCTTCAGCAGACGTGGCTGAATCGGCCATTCGTCGCCGTCTTCATTCGCTTCATACCGGGGAAAAAGCGGCAACGGGCTGACGCTCAGCGCATGGATGCGCAGCCAGTTCAGCAGCGTTTCCCCCAAGAACCAAACAATGAAAAAAACCGCGACCAACACCCAGTACGGCCGGTTGATCAGCTGAAAATCCATACAGATCTGGGCTCCGCCATAGGCGAAGACCAGCCATCTGAGCCAGCGATCGATAATCGACAGCAGCGGAGAAGCCGCGCGCTGGTTGATTTGCATCACCACCAGCGAAACTAAAATCGCGGTTAGGAGAAAGTAGGGAAATTGCATCGTTGGCGGAACCAGCAGAGTCGAACGCCGCGACTACCTTAACACATTGCTCGCAGCACTCAACTGTCCGCAGAAACCACGCACACTCAACTCAACCGAACAGGCATGATCACGCAAAGGAAGCTTTCCAATGTTTTGAAAACACCCGGGCTCACGTCGTCCTTCAATTCGAAGAAGATCTCGTCCTTCGTGAGAGCCCGGAGTGGATCCATCACAAACGTTGGATTAAATGCGACCTGCAGCTCCGGCCCACTGTAACCGATGGCCATCGATTCGTGCGCTTCGCCGAAATCGGGACTCTGCGCCGTGATTTCGAGCAGATTACTCGTCAGCTTGATCTTCACCGAGTTGGACTTTTCTGAACACACCAGCGCGGCGCGATGGACGCATTGCAGAAACAGCTCGCGCTCAAGTTTGATGCGCTGGTGTGTCTCTTTAGGCACGACTTGCTGATAATTTGGATAATTCCCCTCCACGACTTTCGAGTAGAGGTAAACGCTATCGACCAGTCCGCTGCTATCCTTGTCCGTCGCAATCTGGAAGGCAGCGCGGCGTTCGTTGAAGTTGATCTTCAGCTTCTCGCCCTTGTCCAACAGGCGGGTGAGCTCGCTCACCGTTTTCGCGGGCAGGATAATCGCTCCGGCGCTTGAGGGCGGAACGTCCATCTCTTTCGAAATCAGCGCAAGCCTCCGACCATCGGTCGCCACCAACGAGAGTTTCCCATCCTTAAAATTGAAATACACGCCGTTGAGGATGTACCGGGTCTCATCGGTTGATTGCGCATAGGCGACGCTCTTCAACATCGAGGTCAGCTCGCTCTGTTCGAGGGTGAACGCCTTCTCATCACCAAACTCCGGCAAAGGCGGAAACTCCTCTTTGCCAATGCCCATGATCCGGAAATTGGAACCACCCGAAGCGAGTTTCACCTGATGATTCGGCGAAGCATCGAAGTTCACGTCGACGTTCGGTAGCTCGCGGACAATCGTCGCCAGGCGCTTAACCGGCAGCGTAACGGAGCCCGTTTCTTTCACGTCCGCCTTGATCTTGCAGCGAATGCCGAGATCGAGATTGGTGGTCGTCAGAGAGATCTGATCCTTCTCGGCTTCGATCAGCACATTACTGAGAATCGGCATCGTGGCCTTCGAGCCAACGACGTTGAGCACCTGGGCAAGGCCGTTGGCGAAATGGTCGCGATTGATTTTGAATTTCATGAAGGGGTGCCGTCGCTACGTTCTAAGAGAAACTAACAAAGGCTAAAAGAATACAGGTTCAATAAGGAATTATATCCGTATTCATATGGAGGGCCAACAAGACCAGTAACCTGCGCCCCACACTCGTGGATTGTTCCATTTCGGGCTGTGAAGAACGCCGATTGCATCAGCCAACAACCGTGCGGTTATTCACACACCTCGAGTTGTTGGTCACTCATCAGCACCTTGCTCACACTGTTTCCGTTTCGACGGGAGCGGCGCTTCGCCCCCGCCTCGATCGTCGCCACTGTCGGAACAGCCCGAAGAAAATGTAGCTGAGGCAGACGCATAGCACGGCGACCTCTTTGAAGAAAACGACCACGCCGACCAAGCCGAGGAACAGGACAAAGTTCTGCAGCTGCGTTTTCGTCTGCAGATCCACGTTTTTTCCGCTCGGATAGCGCACGGTGCTGACCATCAGGATTGCAATCAGCAGCATGAGAAAGGGCAAAGCCAGCGCTCCCGCCTTCAAGCTGCGGTCCGCTTCGATCAGCTTGAGCAGGAAAAGCACGAGCGCCGCCACCGTTGCCGCCGCGGCGGGCACGGGTAAACCGACGAAGTCCTTGCTCAACTCTTTTCCTCCGCGATGAAGCAGCGGATTGGTGATCACGTTGAAACGCGCGAGTCGAACCGCGGCGCACAACAAATACACAAAGCCCAAAAACCATCCGATGTTGCGGAAGAACGGGAATCCTTGGGACGGCGAAAGGATGAAGAAGAACATCAGCAGCGCCGGGGCAAAACCGAAGGACACCACGTCCGCCAGCGAATCGAACTCTGCTCCGAACAACGATTCACGTCCGCCCATTCGAGCCAGTCGACCATCCAGGACATCGAAAGCCGCCGCACCCAGGATGTACCAAACAGCATACCGATAGTGCTCAGCGGGCGTAGAACCGAGGTACTCCGACGTGGCCGCCGTTTCCGCCAGGCGTGCGTGGATGCAGCTGACAACAGCCATGAAGCCGCAGAATAGATTCCCGGCCGTCATCAAATTCGGCAGGAAATAGATTCGGCTCGCCTGGGTGACGTTGTACGGGTCCTCGCGATCGTCGGGGTCGTGCAGAGGCTTGCTCATTTCGTCAAACTCTCGAGGTACTTCCAAAATTTGGAGTCTTGCTCCACCAACTGCTGTTCACTCACGGGCAGTTTGTTGCGGAGGAGAAAATCTTCGAGCGAGTTCCGATGTAGAATGTAGTGCGTGTGAAGCGTCTCGCCGGTGACCTCGAAATAGAGGCGGTAATCGCCTGCCCGCAGCCGATAATACTGACGATCGCCGCGATGAAACCGTCCCAGCGGCTCGCGCGGATGCGCCAGATCAGCGGGCTTCAAGCCACTGATGGGCTCAATCACGTCGAGCTGAGCCAGCTTATCCAGCCGGTTAAGCTCGCGCATACTCTGTTCAGAAAAAGTGACCTGATACATCGTTCAGTCGGCAGACACGTTTACCACTTGGCTTAGTCCGGAGTTTTCCGGGACGGATCGATGTCGCTGCACAAAAATTCTCTCTGAGCCGCCCATGAAAGAACGTTTGTTACGAGGAAGAATGCGGTGAGCAACGGAAATCACCGCCACAACCGGGCTCGCAACAAACGCGTTAACCGCGTGACGAATGCAACGTGCAATGTAGAACTTCCTTTTTTCGCATTATGCAGGAAGCGAATGGCTCAAGGTCGGTCGCCGTGGCGTCCGCGGTTGTTGATCGTCAGTCACTTGAATGAATTTTCCGGACTGGCCCAACGTGAGCTAAGTAAACGCAACCGCTGCGATCGTTCTTCGCGAGGTTGGAAGCCCGAGAAGCGCAGTGGCGAAAATCCTCAAACCATTACCCATGTCCACCCTCCCTGTTCTCGCCGAAGTCAGCTCCAAACTCCACGCGGATATCGCGATCATCCGCCTCCTGCGCGCGGGAGTACGTGCAGATCAAGTCTCCTCCATCTTCCCACAGGGCCGCGCACCGAATTCAGTCTGTTGCTGGTTGACGAATTTCCATCGGGTGCCAGTCGCCTCGGGAATGCCGATCGCGGCTGCAGGTCTGCTCGGTCGACTGTTCCGCAACGGAGTGAACGTGAGTGATCAGGAAGCACAGCTCGAGCAACTCGGGTTGACCGCTGAGATGACTCGGCGCCTGGTTGAGAAAATGGAGGACGGTCGGATCATCGTTTGTGTTCACGCCCGGAATGAGGCGGATGCGGCTGTAGCGTGGCATATCTTTGAACACGTCGGAGCTGAGCACATCGCAGCCGCTGCGGATCACGGCGAACGCTCCACCCCGGAGCTGCCGGCGATTCCGTCTGTCTGGTCCGAGATCGCTGCTTAATCGCAAGCGTTGCGCCTGCAGTGAAACACTCCGCGTCGATTCGGCGCTCAGCTCGCATGCGGCGCCAGCTGCAGGGTGCGCTGCGGGCATTGCTGCGGTGGGAAATGGCCATCCGGTCCTCGGCGTTTACCGCCGCGAATGTACCTGCGTCCCACGCGTCGGCGCTCTTGTTGGGCATCTTGATCGACGCTCGGAACCAGTTGAGCACCCGCTTGGTTGAGCTGGGTTCACGGTCGGCCGTCGATGACGCGAGGCAACTGACCACTGTGAGGACTCATGTCGGTCGTCGTCGCGCCTACTCCGGTTCACCTTTGATCGAGATCTGCGTGCGAGCGTGCCGCTCGCTGGGCCGTGCATTCGGTTCGGCCTTCCGCGAAGCGCAGCGTCTGGCCGATCTTGTGAGCGCGCATATTTTGTACGGTCCACTCCGTCAGCTGGAAAAGCAGCTTTGGGTGTTGAATCCCTCCCAAAACGGGTAGCGTCGCAACCGTTGAGCGAGGGTAACGCTGCAATCGGCAGTGAATCGTTGCGCGGCTGCGCGATCAGTGGTGCGCGGCGTCTAGTAGGGTCGGCCGCCGTGAACAGGGTTCGGATTGAGAAGCTAAATTGACTTTTTGTCGTTTAGGTTCCCGCTCTTGGACCCGGACGTTCGGCCGGTTTGCCAGCTCATCCGTTCCCGTCACATGCGTCTGCTTAACCCTCGGGTCTATTCGTACCTGGTCACCATCTGGATCGCGCTCTCGCTGGGCGGAATCGGCTTGGGAATCATGGTGTGGGAGAACTTGAGCAAGAGCTTCGAGGCTTCGGTCGAATCCGCTCAGTTCCGTCGGTCGCTCCGGGAAGTCTTTTCCGCCCTTCAGGATGCCGAAACGGGCGAGCGAGGCTTCCTGTTAAGCGGTGAAGAGCGCTACTTGGAACCGTTCAAGCGCGCCGAAGCTTTGTTTCCTTCGCGCTTCGATAAGTTGGCCGCCGACGCGATGGACCAGCCAGAGCTGCGCAACGACATCCTTGCGCTCAAAGGCCTCGCTGAATTGAAGCTTGCCGCCTTGCGCCGCGCCATCGAGGCGAGGCGCGCCAGCAGCTGGTCCAACGCGTTCGACCGGGCCCGGGAAGAGGAAAGCAACGCGACCATGGAAAAAATCCGTGCGACGATCACCCGCCTCGACCGGAGGCCTCAGGATGTGCATACGGCGACCGGGGATGAGACGCGCTCACAAATCCGTCGGACTTTATTAGCCACGTTGTTGGCCGGCGGCGCGGGGCTGGGCGCCGGATTGATCGCCTTCTACCTTTCGCGCGTGGCGCTGCAGAAGGAGAAAAACGAGCGCCGGCTGGCCGAACAGGCGATCCGTGCAGAAAGCGCGGCGAGGGAAAAAAGCGCGTTCCTCGCGAATATGAGTCACGAAATTCGGACGCCGATGAACGCGATTCTTGGTTTCAGTGATTTGCTCGCGGCCGACCTGCCGCCCGGCGACAAATCCCGCCAACGCGTCCAGGCAATTCGTGACAGTGCCACCTCCCTGTTACAGCTGATTAACGACATTCTGGATCTTTCAAAGATCGATGCGGGCGTGATCGAACTGCACCTCGAGCCGACCGATTTGCGCGAGGTGAGCGAGTTCATGCAGACGGTGTTTGCCCAGCAGGCGGCAAAGAAGAACCTAAAGCTCGCGTACGACCTCGATCCTCAACTTCCGCATGCCCTCATGCTCGATCGATCGCGGCTCCGTCAGGTGCTCGTCAACTTGATCGGCAATGCCGTTAAATTCACGGATCAGGGCACCGTGACTCTTGGGATTCACTGGCAGCCGGATTCGGCTAAACGTGGTCGCGGCACGGTCGAGATCGAAGTGAAGGACACCGGTGTCGGCATCCCGCTCGAGCGTCAGAACGATATTTTTCGGCCGTTCGTCCAGGTGAATCCGCAACGAACGGGGGAGCAGCAGGGCTCCGGCCTCGGCCTCAGTATCGTGCATCGGCTCTCCGAGCGGATGGGCGGTACCATCAGCGTCGAGAGCGAAGTTGAGAAAGGGACCCGCTTCCGTCTCCGGTTTCCAGATGTGCAGATTTCGGTTCGTTTGCCTGAACACGTGCGGGCTGATCTTGGTGACAAAGTTGATTTCAACGAACTGCAGCCCGCCCAGCTCCTGGTGGTCGACGACAATGCGGCCAATCGCGAGTTGGTGGCCGGGTATTTCGAGGGCACCGAGCATCGATTGACGTTCGCCACCAACGGACGTGAGGCATTGCAGATGGTGCGAACGAATCGTCCGGATGTTGTCTTGATGGACATCCGGATGCCGGAAATGGATGGGAATACAGCGCTTGTTGAACTGCGGAAACTTCCTGGAACCGAACTTCTGCCCGTGATCGCGGTCACCGCTGCCAGCATGATCGATGATGAACAGGTGCTCAGAGGATTTTTCGCGGGATATGTCCGAAAGCCTTTCACCCAACGGGAGCTTTTCAATGAGCTCGCCGCGTTTCTGCCGCGGCGGATGTCGGAGATCCCGGCACGTTCATCGGCCGCAGCCGAACCAGCTCCCACGCGCGGCTCATCGAGCGGGTTCGAGGTCAGCCTGGTTCCGGCCCTTCGACAGCTCGAGTCCGGGTTGTGGCGCGAAGCGTCCGAAAGCGGTGCGATCAACGATGTGAAGGTCTTCGCCGATCGCTTGAGCGCCTTGGGCCGATCTGCGAATTGCGCTCCCGTACAGTCCTACGCCGCCGCGCTGAAACACGAGGCCGACGTGTACGCGATTTTGCGGATGGAAACACGGCTCAAAGATTTCCCCGGCTTAATCCAATCGCTCGAAGGTCCGTCGATGGTCCCTTTCCCGGCTTCGACTCGAACTTCTGACGACCGCTCGTGAACCCCAACATGAACCGCGATATTCCTTCTGCTCGAATTCTTATTGTTGATGACCAGGAAACCAATCTCCGCGTGATCGGCGACATGATGGGGCACCTCGGCTTCGACATCGTTCCCGCCCTCGATGGCGAACAAGCGTTGCGGAGACTCAACTCGCGACCTGTCGACTTGATCCTGCTGGACGTGTTGATGCCGGGATTGGATGGGTTCGAAGTTTGCCGACGCATTCGTGCGAACGTCGCCTGGATTGATATCCCGATCATCTTCCTGTCGGCCGCCGATGACAAAACCCTGATCGTCCGTGCGCTGGAAAGTGGAGGCGTTGATTACGTCACGAAACCCTTCAACGCCGCCGAACTGTTGTCGCGCGTTCGCACGCACCTCGCCCTGAAAACCGCCCGGGACCGTTTGCGTCAGCTGGCGGAGGACAAAGACGAACTGCTCGGCATTCTGGCCCATGACTTAAAAAACCATCTGGGCGGAATGCTGATGAGCGTGCAGCTGCTGAATGAGAAGGCGAAGTCGATCAACGACAGCCGATTTCAACGGATGGGCGCGAACATCCTGCGGGCCACGGACCAGATGCTTTCGTTCGTCAAAGAATTCCTGGCCAACGCGGAAGTTGATCACGGAAGGCCGATGAAGTTCCAACCGGTCCACCTCGCCGATGTCGCGAATAATGTCGTGCAGCGTCACGCCGAGCACGCGAGCCGGAAGGGCATCACGTTGCTCCTCGAGCAGCAGGCCGACGGAGTGCTGGTGGAAGCGGATCGGGCCGCGCTTGAACAGGTGCTCGATAATTTGATTTCGAATGCGGTGAAGTTTTCCCCGCCAGGAAAGACCGTACGCCTCCTCGTCGCCCAGACTCCGGATGAGCGCGGCGAATACCGGGTGATCGATGAGGGCCCGGGCTTCACCGAAACCGACAAGCAACAAATTTTCCGGCGCTATCGGCGTCTGAGCGCACGTCCTACCGGGGGTGAGCCTTCGACGGGACTCGGATTGAGCATCGTGAAAAAACTCGTGCAAGACATGCGCGGCGATTTGCGCTTCGAAAGCGTGCCCGGTGAAGGTGCGACGTTCATCCTCACCTTCCCACCGATCGTTGTTTCTGCCTGAGACCAATGGATTTTCTTGTTGTTGATGATGACCAGATTTTTCGAGAGGCGACGTGCCTCTTGATTGAGGAAGAGGGACATTTCGCGACCAGTGCGTCGAACGGAGACGTGGCGCTGGAGCGCGTGAAGGAGGACAAGTTCGATGCCGTCCTCCTTGATCTGCACCTCGGGCGGCAAAACGGCCTCACGCTGTTGCCCTTGCTGCTCAAGATTCGACCGAATCTGCCTGTCGTGATGTTTTCCGCTCAAGGGACCGTGAAGACCGCGGTTCAGGCGCTGCATCAAGGCGCGGTTGATTTCCTCGAGAAGCCGTTCACGCGTGATCAATTCCATGCGGTTCTGGCGCGCCTTCGCCGGCTGAGTGAAATGGGCAAGCAGATCGAGCGCCTCGAGCAGGAGGTGCGCGAGGTTCAGGCGCAGAGTCCGGAACCCCTGATTGATTTCGAGACGCCCGTCATGCGGGCCGTCATGGACGTATTGCAGCGGGCCGCCAAGAGCTCTGCCTCGGTGCTGATCCTCGGGGAGAGCGGCACCGGCAAAAGCGTGGCGGCGCGCGCTCTTCATGCGCAAAGCCACCTTCATGACCGGCCTTTCGTGACCGTGAGCTGTCCGGCGCTGTCGAAAGAGTTGCTCGAGAGCCAGCTGTTCGGCCATGTGCGCGGATCGTTCACCGGCGCCATGCGCGATCACTGGGGCAAGGTGAAAGCGGCCGAAGGCGGTACGCTCTTCCTCGACGAAATTGGTGATCTCCCTCTCGAGATTCAACCGAAGCTACTGCGGCTTTTGCAGGAGAAAGAATATGAGCGTCTTGGCGAAACCATTACGCGGCGGTCGGACGTCCGCATCGTTGCCGCGACGAATCGCGACCTGAAAAAGCGAGTCGCCGAAGGCGCGTTCCGGGAAGATCTCTACTACCGGCTCAATGTGATCACGGTGGAAATGCCCCCACTCCGGGCGCGACCGCGGGATGTTCTCAGGTTTGCCGAACATTACGTTAATCACTGTTCCGTTCAGTTTGGGCGAAAAGTTGATGGGTTTACGGAGGACGCTGCTGAATGCATTCGTCGTTACACGTGGCCCGGTAATCTGCGCGAGCTGCGCAACACCATCGAACGGGCCGTCATTCTCGCGCCGGATAAAATGATTGGCGCATCCGACCTGCCGACGGAGATTCGTTTGAATCAAGCCGGGCCGGGCGTGGCGGCCGACGCGCCGCTCCAGGCCGGAGCAATGGTTTCGTTGCAGGCGCTGGAAGAACAGCACATCCGCCGCGTGCTCGACGTGACTTCCAGCATGAACGAAGCCGCCGATATTCTTGGCATCGATCAGGCCACGCTGTATCGGAAGCGAAAGAAAATGGGGATGAAATAAGCGGTCGTGGGCGCCGCAAGCTTGCCCACGCTTTCCCTTCGCCTCCGGCGGCTCTGAGAGTAGCGTTGCTTCATGGAGGTCACACTGTCGGACATTCGGGCGGCGCAGCGACGCATCGCGACCAGTGTCATCGTCACGCCTTGTCCGGAATCGATTCCGCTTTCGGAAAGCACCGGCGCACGGATCGCCTGCAAGCTGGATAATTTTCAGCGCACGGGATCCTTCAAGGAGCGGGGTGCGCGCAATGCGCTCGCGCTACTGAAACCTGCCGCACGCAAAAGGGGCGTCGTGGCGGCGAGCGCCGGCAATCATGCCCTCGCGCTCGCCTATCATGGCAGCCTCCTCGGCATCGGCGTCACGGTGGTGATGCCGGAGTATGCTCCGCTCATCAAGATCACGACATGCGAGCGACTCGGCGCACACGTGATTCTTCATGGCGGCGATTTCTCGGCCGCTCGCGCCAAGGCGGATGAACTTGTCCGGCAACAGGGCTATACGTATATCCATGGTTTTGATGCACCAGAAATCATCGCGGGTCAGGGCACGATTGGATTGGAAATCCTGCGCCAGGTCCCCGACGTGGATGCGATTGTCTGTCCCATCGGCGGCGGCGGATTGATCGCGGGTCTGGCGCTCGCCGTGAAGTCGACGCGTCCTCGCGTGAAGGTCATTGGCGTCGAGAGCCGCTGCACGGGAAACTTCACGGCCGCGCGGAAAGCCGGCAAACCAACCACCGTTCGCCGACAGTCAACGCTCGCCGATGGTCTCGCCACGCTGTGCATGGGCACGAATGCCTTTGCGCTTGCCCAGCCGCGCGTCGACGAGGTGGTTCAGGTATCCGAGGACTGGATCGCACTCGCGATTCTTCGCATGTTGGAGCTGGAGAAGACGGTTGTCGAAGGAGCCGCCGCCGTTCCGCTCGCGGCCATGATGTCAGGTCAGCTCAAGCATCTGCGCGGACGGAAAGTCGTGCTGGTGGTCGGAGGTGGCAATATCGATCCGACCATCTTGAGTCGGGTCATCGAGAACGGTCTTGTGCACGATGGCCGGCTGACGCGCTTCACGACCATCATCAGCGATCGCCCCGGTGGTCTCGCGGAACTAAGTCGGGTCATCGCCGCAGCCGGAGCGAGCATCAAAGACATTGCGCATGATCGCGCGTTCAGCGGCCCGGACGTATCGGCGGTCCGGGCGATTTGTACGGTGGAAACAAGGGATCCTCAACACATCCGTGCGCTGCATCGCGCCTTACGCCGTCACGGCTTTCAGCATGGCCGCATGTCGTAGGCTCATCACCGCATGCCTCCTCGCCGCCGCCGCGGTCGTGGCGAATACCGGTTGCCAAAGTGTCCTTCGGAATGGGCCAAGCGTCGTCTTGCCCGGTGACGAAATCATTGTCGCCGGCCAGAGATTTCACACGGGTACGCGAGTTGTCACCTGGCTGGAATCGGGCGGTTACAACGCTTATGCGGGACAGCCGCCTTTGCGTCCGCGGCAGTCACGTGTTGCCGGCAAGAATCAGGTTGTCGCGCCACCGCGAGATTGGGATTTGCCGGCCCTGCAAGAGATCGTCGATCAATTCGTTCTCCACTACGACGGCAGCGGCACCAGCGCCTTGTGCTTCAACGCGCTCCGCTCGCGTCAGCTGAGCGTTCACTTCCTGCTCGATGTTGATGGCACCGTCTACCAGACGCTGGATTTGCGGGAGAAGGCGGACCACGCGACGTCGTCCAACAGTCGCTCCATCGGCGTGGAAATCGCCCAGATCGGAGCTTATCCGACCGACGCGTCAGAACCTCTGGCGGAGTGGTATCGAAAAAATGCTGACGGCACCACTCAACTGACCATTCCGGCACGGATTCGGAATTCCGGCGTGATGACGCCTGGGTTCTTGGGCCGCCCCGCGCGACCGGAGCTGATGGTGGGTTCGATCCAGAACCGGCCGCTGGTCCAATACGATTTCACCCCCGAGCAATACGCGTCGCTGGTCCGCCTGACTGCGGCCCTCTGTCGCGTGTTTCCGCGTTTGCGGTGCGACTATCCGCATCGGTGGTTCGACCGGGAGCCGATTGCGCTGAAACTCAGTGAGCGCCAGCTCGTGTGGTATCACGGCGTGCTGGGTCACTACCATCTGCAGGAAAATAAAATCGATCCTGGACCGGCGTTCGACTGGAGACGCTTCCGGTCTGAGGTTCGACGCGAGTTGCGGTAACTAAGATCGACCGCTGCGTGTCGGTCAGGCGGTTTTGCGGCCGAAGGCTGGATCCACCTTGATCATCGCCGTCGCGATGAACGACGGAATCGTCGCAACGCAGACCCACACGAAAAATTTCACGTAGCCCAATTTGTCCTGGAGCCAGCCGGCACCCATGCCGGGAAGCATCATGCCCAGCGCCATGAATCCGGTGCAGATCGCGTAATGCGCCGTCCGATGTTCGCCCTCGGCGACCATCATCATGTACAGCATGTAAGCACTGAAACCGAACCCGTAGCCGAACTGTTCGACCGCGAGTGAGGCCCCGATGACCAACAGATTTTCGGGCTGAGCGATCGCGAGAAAGATAAAGACGACGTTCGGAAGGTACATGGCCAGAATCATTGGCCACAGCAGTTGTTTCAATCCGCAGCGCGATATCGCCAGACCGCCGGCGAGACCGCCGAGCATGAGTGCGACGATCCCGATGGTGCCGTAAATAATTCCAACCTGCTGAGTGCTGAGACCCAGCCCGCCGGCGGCCGAGGAATCGAGGAGAAACGGCGGCACCAGCTTCAGCAGCTGAGCCTCGGCGAAGCGGTAGAGCAGCAGGAACCCGAGAATCGCGGCGATATTCTTTTTCCGAAAGAACTCTGCGAACACCGCGAAATACCCCGCACCGATGCGAGTCGTTTTATCCCGCAGCGCATCGGCCGCAGGCCGTGGAAGGAATTTCCAGTGATAAAGCGCCAGCGCAAAGAAAGCGAACGCGGCAACGCCAAACACCCACGCCCACGCGAGAGCTGCGTTCCCCAACTTCACCTGCAAGGTACCCGCGAGCCACACGAGACCGCCTTGGGCCGCGATGGTCGCGAGGCGATAAAAGGTACTCCGGACACCCACGAATGCCGCCTGCTGATGCTGCGGTAACGCGAGCAGGTAGAACCCATCGGCGGCGATATCGTGGGTGGCCGAACTGAAGGCCAGCAGCCAAAAAACAATGAGCGTTCCTTTCAGGAAAAGAGGACCGGGTAGGAACAGCGCCACAACGGCGAGGGATGCGCCTAACCCAAACTGCAGGCACACGATCCAAAAGCGCTTGGTCTGGTAAAGATCCACCAGGGGCGACCACAGTGGTTTGATGACCCACGGCAGATAAAACCAGCTCGTGTAGAGCGCGATGTCGGTATTGCTCAAGCCGAGGTTCTTGTAGAGGACCACGGAGAGCGTCATCACCGCGACGTATGGAATTCCTTGGCCGAAATAGAGGGTAGGGATCCACCGCCAGGGACTCGGCGGCTTGAGCGGGGAAGATTCCATTTCAGTGGGCGGCGTCACGATGGCTGCTTCTGACGGCGAGCTCCATCATCGAATTGGGCCAAGCTCAAGATCTCGCTTCAACCCAAGGCCGCACGCACGGCGGGAGGACTTCACGCGGCCCACGACAAGTTCAAGACGCTCACTTCCGGACGGCAGTTGAAACGCACGCCATGGAGGTTTCCCACACCCGTGGTGATGTGCATCCAGCGATTTTCCCACGGATACAGCCCCCGCAGATATCGCTTGTCCTCCACCGGCGCGAACGGCGCTCCGACGAGCGGAATGCGAACCTGGCCGCCATGCGTATGGCCGCACAGCATCACATCCCAGTCGTAATGGCGCAGGACCGTCTTCGCATCCGGGTTATGGTTCAGCAGCAGGCGAAGCGCATCCGCGTGCGGCGCGCTTTTCGCGAACGCGGCCTGCGGATCGCACATTCCCGACCACCAATCGCCCACGCCGAACAGCTGCACGCGCCGACCCTTCACTTCCAACGAATGGCTTTCGTTCAGCAGACAGGTGATCCGCGCGCGCGCCAGCAGACCCAGCACCGCGTTGATCATCGCGACGCCGCCATGCTTCTGAGACCAGGTGCCGCCGTCGTGATTGCCGAGACAGGCGAACGTGGGCGCCGCGGCCGAAAGCCGACTCAACACCTCCGCGTACTGAATGATGTCCGCCGCGTCCCCGGTGTAGAAATCACCGGTGACCGCAATCAAGTCGGGTTTTTCTTCAAGTCCGCGATCGATGCTCTGGGCGATGTATTCCAAGGGCACGACCGATGAGAGATGCAGGTCCGAGAGATGGAGCACCCGCAACGTTCCTGCCGGTTTCAACGACGAGCGTAGCGGCACGTTGACGTGTGAAACCGCGAGCCAGCGCGGCTCCACCCGCCGAACGTACTCGAATCCCGCGCCTGCACTGAGCACAGTGCCAGCGACCCCCAACAGGAATTGACGACGCGTAATCATCCGAACACTACGCAACAGGGCAGGTCGTGCGGCGGACTCCACCGCTCGCGACCGGCGGCTGGGGCGGTCTCATGGAAGTCGTTCGTGCCGTCCAACAATTTTTAGCTGGAAGAGGAAGGCTCAGGAGGAATCTGCGCCATGGCATCAAGGGTTTCACGGGCTTTGACGACGTGCTCTTCGGCCACTTGCAGCCGCACTCGGTTCACCGTGGCGAACAGATTTTGCGGGGCGGTCTGGGCGATCAACTCGTCCGGCACGAAGGAGGGGATGCCGCTCCCTTCAAGCACGGAGCGTAACAGAAGGGCTTCATCAATGGTGTTACAATGAGCGATGGTGGTCATGGGCATGCTGCAAGGTGCCCTGAATGTTTGATTCCGCGAGTCAGCAATTGCACGGCGGCGAGAACACCGTCCGATTAGCGGCGCGTTTCCGGGTTGAGCTTGGCTCGTTGGATCGACTTGATCGTTCTCCTCCGCTGCCGCCGGTTGATTCCGGCTCAACAATGCTGTTTACCCGCTCGCGACGTTTACGTCTCCGTTTGAGTTCCCGTTGGGGTGGGGACGCCGGCGATTTTGTGCGCAGCGTGGTTGGGGCTCTGACCGTCATAGCCGCGCTTGAAGCGCCAATTGCGACCGGCGCACCGCTGCCCACGCTGACTGATCCAGGGCAGATTTGGGCGCTACCCCAAGCGTCCAAGGCCATCGCGCAACCGATCAGAATGGAAGGGCGCATCAGCTATTTCGATGCGCGCTGGCGGATGCTCTGGTTCGAGCAAAACGGCTTGGGCAGCTATATCATGCTCGGAGCCCGTCCGCCCGACCTCCACATCGGTCAGCGCGTGCTGCTCGAGGGTGAGATCGTTCCAGATAAGGGCCTTTCCGCCGATCTCGTCACCGTCAAGGTGCTGCGCGACTATGAGCCCGTATCGGCGCCCAGCACCGCGGGTCGCATTTATGACCTGTCTGCCTTTCAAACGCGCGTCGTCACCGCAGAAGGTTTCGTTGATAGTCAGCAGTACATCGATGCCGACCATGTCCGACTCAACCTGATCATCGACGATCGAGCGGTCATTGGTTGGATCAAGCCTGACAACACGGCCGCGATTCCGCAGTGGGAGCGTCAAATTGTTCGCGTCGAGGCGTTGTATTCAGCCCGCTTCAATCCGACCCACACGGAAACCACCGTCGAGCTCTGGATCGGTCCCGAAAAGAATCTGCAGGTCATCAGCACGATTGCCGCGGATGCCCGGTTTACCAGAGCTTTGACTCCCGTGGCGCAGCTTTACGACCTGCCGTTGGGAACCGAGGTGTGCGTGCGCGGACGCGTGGAGGCCCACGAGGGTGGATCCCACCTCATGGTACGCGATGCGACGGGGCAGGTCATGGTGCACTCGATTCAACAGCAGCGCATTTCGTTGGGTACGCTGGTCGAGGCGATTGGGGAAGTTGCAATTGAGGGTTCCCGGTGGGTGCTGAAATCCGGGCTGTACCGACGTTCTGACGACGCCAACGGTGGTCCAGCGGCACCCGCCGCGGCATCGTCGGCGGTGCAGCGCGTGAGCGATCTCCGACTGCTCAGCCTCGATGAAGCGTCTCGCAAGCGACTCGTGAAGGTGGCGGGCGTGGTCACGTGGGCGTTACCGGACACGGATTTTTTCTTTGTGCAGGACGTGAGCGGCGGGATTCGCGTGAAGTACGACCCGGCGAAGGTTGAAACGCCGCAGCTGGGGAAGTACCTGGAGATTGCAGGCACCACGTTTAACGGCGGTCTGGCACCCGCCATCGATCTGGTGACCTTGCAGGATCTCGGATCATTGAGTCCACCTGCGCCCAAACCCATCACCTTCGATCAGGCGATCACAGGAAGGGAAGATGGCCAATGGGTCGAAATGCGGGGCTTCGTGCAAAGGGTCGATTCGGACGGTGATGTCCGTTCGATTCACGTGACGACGCCAGCGGGAGAATTCATTGGCGTGCTGAACTCGCCCGTTAATTTCATGGCGAACCCGGGATCGTTGATCCGCATGAGCGGGGTCTGCGAGGCAACCGCAAATCCAGAGGGTCAGCTCACGGGAGTCATGCTGCGAGTGCCCTTCTTGCACAGTATCACGACGGAAGAGGACGCGCCTTCCGATCAGTACGATCTCCCGTTGCGCCCCGTCAAAGCGCTAACCCAGCTCGGCAGCGTCCGGGAAATGACGCGTGTCCGGCTCGCGGGTACAATCTTGCACGCAATCGCTGGCCAGTCGCTGTACCTCGAGGACGAGGGCGCTGGCGTGAAGTTGCTCACGCGGCAAACCACTCCCGTTGAACCCGGCGACAAAGTGGAAGCGGTAGGAATTCTCGGACGGGATGGCGCACGCATCGTTTTGCGCGAAGTTCAATTCAGGAAAATGGGAAGCGGGATACCGCCCACCGCGGTCGACCTGGGCGACGATCCGCGACTGAGACCGGATTTGGACGCCCGACTCGTTAAGGTGCGCGGAACGCTCATCGATGTGTCGCACGAGCGGGAGGCGACCCGGTTCACGTTGCAGTCCGGCAACGAATTGTTCGAAGCGACCTTGGACCGCGTGCCGGGAGCGCCCGATGTCGCAGTCGCATTGGACTCCGGTTTGGAGCTCACCGGCATTTACGAACTCAAGTTCAACGACTCGAGACAGATTCGAAGTTTTGCGCTGCGCTTGCGCTCCCCGGCCGATGTGGCGGTCTATCGCACCCCTCGCACCTGGTCCGTCCGCCGCACCTTGATCGTCTGCGGGATTTTGGGCGGATGTCTCTTGCTCGGCTTGGGCTGGATTACCGCATTACGGCGGCAGGTCCGGCGCCAGACGGAACAGCTCCGGGAACAGCTCGAACGACAAACCCGGCTGGAAATCGAGGTGCAACGCGCGGCGCGACTCGAATCGCTCGGTGTGCTCGCGGGTGGCATCGCGCACGATTTCAATAACCTTCTGACGATTATCCTCGGCCACCTCGGTCTCGCGATGATGGACGAGAAACTGCCCGACTCAACGGTGCTTGCGTTGAACGAAATCGAAAAAGGCGCCGTCCGCGCGCGTTCGCTGACTCAGCAGTTGCTCACCTTTGCCAAGGGCGGGGAACCGGTGCGCGCGACGGTGGCGTTGCAGGAAATCGTCCGCGAAACGACCGATGCGGCGCTGCACGGAACCAAGGTGCAATGTGAATACAGGTTCGGCCCGGAACTATGGGCAGCCAACGTCGACAAGGACCAGACCATCCAGGCGGTGCGCAACGTGGTGCTCAATGCGGTGCAGGCGATGCCAAATGGCGGCACCCTTGTTGTGCGGCTCGACAACGACGGCAACGACCGCGTGCCGCTTCGCACCGGCCGCTTTGTCCGCCTGTCGATTTCGGACTCGGGCGACGGCATCAGTGAGGAAATATTACCACGGATTTTCGACCCGTACTTCTCCACCCGCAAAAGCAGCAGCGGTCTTGGATTGGCGACCGTCTATTCGATCGTCACGAAGCATGGTGGACGGGTTGAAGCGGCCTCCACCCCCGGAAAGGGCACGACGTTGACCCTTTGGTTGCCCGCTGCGGAATCACCGAAGAAACCAGCCCCCGTAGCGCCGGCGACTGCTCCGATTCTAAAGCTTGGGAAAAGCGCTCGAGTGTTGTTGATGGATGACGAGCCGAGTCTGCGGGACATGGGGGCCTCGCTGTTGCGGCGAATGGGGCTGGATCCGGTCGTCGTGGCTGATGGAGGTGCCGCGGTCAGCGAATTCAGCATCGCCCAGCACAGGGGCATTCCGTTCGAACTGGTGATTCTCGACCTGACCATTCCCGGCGGAATGGGCGGCCGGGAAGCCATGGAGTTGATTCGAAAACTCGATCTCGACGTGCCAGCGATCGTTTCGAGCGGCTATTCCAGCGACCCGGTGCTCTCCAATTTCGGAGTGTACGGCTTTCAGGCGATGGTCCCCAAACCGTACGACGTGACGGAGCTGGCTCAGGTGATCAATCGACTGTTGCGACGGCTCTGAGCCCGTCGTGGGGGCGAGCTCCGTTCACTTCACCTTCGCGTAATAGACACAATCGCGCGGCTCGGGTCCGAGGTTCGGAAACACCTGGGATTTCCGCAGCACACCTTCCCGCTCCAGCCCGGCTTTTTCCATCACGCGGGCCGAGGACGCATTTTCGGTGGCGCAGTAAGCCCACGCTCGACGTATCCGCGGCTGCGTGTCGGTCCACTGCACCAACGCCGTCAACGCTTCGGTCGCGTAACCTTGCCCCCAGTACGCGCGGCCAAAAACGTAGCCGAACATGGCTTTCGGTTCGTCGATGAAAACACCGATTGAACCGATCGGAGTATCTGTTCCGCGCAGGCAGAGGAGATACGCATAGTGCCCGTCGCTCGAATTCCACGCCTCGCTGCGACCGCGCAGGAACGTCGAGAGCTTTTCCAACTCGGTGTAAGGCACCCAGGCGAGAAAACGCGTCGCCAGTGCATCGCTGGCATAGGCGGCAAAAACGGCCGGCGCATCTTCCTCCCGCGGCTTGCGGGCGTGGAGACGCGCCGTCTCAAATGACTCCGGCGGGCGTAGTGGCGGACTGGCTCCCGTGAACATAAAACGTCCGAATGTGCGTCCGCGAACCCGGTTGGCAATCCACTCCGCGTCCGATCGTACGGGGTAGGGGCCGGCGGAACGAACCGAGCGCGGATGTTACGGCGAACTGGCAACAGCCTCGCGGACGAGCGCTGAAGTGGCCGGTGGCAAGTCCAACCCGAGCGCCAGTTCGTGGGCCCGCGGACTCATCTTTCGCCAGGTCTTCCGGATGATATCGACGAATTTCTCGCGCGGGTACCCGGCATGTTGCGTGGCAAACGCGCCGATTTCATTTTCGAGGAAAACGAGGCACGCCGCATCTTCCAAAGCCTGCGTTCCGGGGTTCGTCTTGAGGCCGGACTTGGACACCCACGTTGCCACCGCAGCGGCCTCGTCGGTTGGAACGCCCGCTTCCAGCAACAGCGCTCGCGCGCGCTCGGCCTGCTTGGTGTACAGTGATCTTCGCCAGGCGAGGTAGCCCGGCTTTCCGTCGGGAAAGGTGGCGCGCGGAACCGTCCACCGCTCCAAGTGCTGACATCGCGCGGCCAGTTTCAAGAGCGGCGTCGCCTCCACGGCAACCTGCGTCACCCAGCGTTCCATGCCGTCTGCGTAGACCAATTCGGCGGGTCGATCATCCACACTCCGATGCGGATCGGCGGAATGAGCGGCATCAATGAGTTCGCGAGCGTGCTGATAAGGATTGGTCATTCAGTTGAGACGGTACCGCGGTGATCGGCGATGGTGCTCACGGAAAGCCAGTGTAACAGCGGAGGCAATCTCGCACGCGAGATGTCTTCGAGCGCAGGGCCAGGTTCTTTCCTCCCGCATCCGCCGCCCACGGTTTCGAAGCCGTTGCGGTCATGAGGTAGCGCGGCGTCTCCGACCCGCGTTGGCTCGTTAGCCGGATAGCGAGTCGCTCGCTCTGGGAACGCGAGTCAGAGACTCGCGCTACTGCACGATGCCGCGGTCATTCAACGCTGGTTCGTCGGCTGCAGCCTTCCCTTCGGCGCGCGTTCTGATTCGCTGCGCGAAGATTGCTCTCGTGAACTCTGCCCCCGCTTCCGTTCCTGCCGATTGCCAGCGCTGTGGCGTGTGTTGTTTTTCGGAATCGGACGAGTACGTCTGGGTCACCGGATACGATTGGACCCAACTAGGCGGCGACGTTGATCGACTCGCTCATTTCATCGGGAATCGCGCGTTCATGAAAATGAGCGCCGGGCATTGCGTCGCGCTTCAGATCAGCCGGGCAGCGGACGGATCGCCGCATTTTTGCTGCTCCGTCTATGACCGTCGCCCGGAAATTTGTCGGGCGCTTGAGCGCGGATCACCGGAATGCCAGGGGGACTTGGCCACCAAGACCGAGTCGGTGGCGCAGCATCTAAGTAGAACGTGACGAACGCGAACGCCGTTGGAGAAGGCTAACAGGTTCGAGTGCTGCACGAAGCCGGAAACGGCAGCCGACGCGGTGGCAAGGAAACGCCGACCCCGACGGGCGCGTTTTCTCCGGGAGTTCTGAGCTATACCGCAACAACCGGCTGGCTCATGTGGCGAGCGGATCGCGTTCTTACATTCCGAAGTAATCTTCCGTTGCTTTCACCCTCGCGGCACGTAAAACCCGTTTTCTTCGCTGCATGCCTTCCTCCGCCCCTTCCATTACGGTTCGCCCCATCAACAAGCTCATGGCTGCCAATCGCAGCGAGATCGCCGTGCGCATTTTTCGGGCGGGCACGGAACTCGGACTCCGCACGGTGGCGATCTTCGCCCAGGAAGATCGACTAAACATCCACCGCTACAAGGCGGATGAGGCGTACCAGGTCGGGCAGGGCAAAGGCCCGGTGGCCGCGTACCTCGACATCGAAAGCATCGTCGCGATCGCGAAAGAAAAAGGCGTCGATGCCATTCACCCGGGCTACGGCTTCCTTTCGGAAAACGCCGAGTTCGCCCGCGCCTGTCAAAAAGCGGGACTGATCTTTGTCGGCCCGCGACCGGAGTTGCTGGAGATGATGGGCGACAAGACCGCCGCCCGCGCCCTCGCGAAGAAAATCAACGTCCCCGTTCTCCCCGGCACTGAGGAGCCGGTCACCGACCGGGATGAGGCGCTCAAAATCGCGAAGTCGATCGGCTTTCCATTGATCATCAAAGCGGCGTTCGGCGGCGGGGGCCGTGGCATGCGCGTGGTGCACAAAGCCGCGGATCTCGCCGCGCTGCTCGATGAAGCCCAAGGCGAAGCCGGCCGAGCGTTCGGCAATCCTGCCGTTTTCCTCGAAAAATATATTCCGCGCGCGAAACACATCGAGGTCCAGATCCTCGGTGATCAACACGGAAACGTCATCCATCTCCACGAGCGCGACTGTTCCGTGCAGCGGCGACACCAGAAGGTCGTCGAGGTGGCGCCGAGCTTTGGGCTGCCCGATCACGTCGTCAGCGAACTCTGTGACGCGGCGGCCAAGATGGCGCGCGCGATCAAGTACGACAACGCCGGCACCATCGAATTTCTCTACGATCTCGATCGCCACGAGTGGTTCTTCATCGAGATGAACCCGCGTATTCAGGTTGAGCACACGGTGACCGAAGTGATCACCGGCCTCGATCTGGTTCGCGCGCAGATCCTCATCGCTCAAGGGCACGCCCTTCATTCCACGATCGTCGGCATGCCTGCCCAGGCCGATGTCCCGCGCAACGGCTTCGCGATCCAGTGCCGCATCACGACGGAAGATCCGGAAAACAAATTCATTCCCGATTACGGCCGGCTGCTGGCGTACCGCTCTCCCGGTGGGTTTGGCGTTCGCCTCGACGGCGCCATGGGCTTCGCCGGCGCGGTGATCACGCCGTTCTATGATTCACTTTTGGTGAAGTGCATCACGAGCGGCCAAAGCTACGAAATCGCACTGAATCGGGCGCGCCGCGTGTTGAGCGAATTCCGGATTCGCGGCGTCAAAACCAACATTCCGTTTCTCGAGAACGTCATCGCGCATCCGTTGTTTCGCTCGGGCCAGGCGACCACGATGCTAATCGATACCTCGCCCGAACTCTTCGCTTTTAAGCCGCGCCGCGATCGCGCGACCAAGTTGCTGAACTTCCTCGGCAATGTCGTGGTCAACGGAAACCCCCATGCGAAAGGCTACCGGCCGGAGAAGTCGCTCGCTGCAGCGGTGCCGCCGGTTGCCCCTCGCGGCGAACCGCCGGCGGGCACGCGCCAGCTTCTCCTCACGCTTGGGCCGAAAAAATTTGCCGAATGGACGCTCAAGCAGAAGCGCCTGCTCGTGACGGACACGACGTTCCGGGACGCGCACCAATCGCTGATGGCAACGCGCGTCCGCAGCTATGACATGCTGGCGTGCGCGAACAGCGTGGCGCACCTCGCACCCGGTTTGTTCTCCCTCGAAATGTGGGGCGGAGCGACGTTCGACACGGCGATGCGTTTCCTGAACGAAGATCCGTGGGAACGGCTGCGTCATCTGCGGGCCCGTGTGCCCAACATTTGTTTTCAGATGTTGTTCCGGGGCGCGAACGCCGTGGGCTACACCAACTACCCTGATCACATCGTCGCCGGCTTCGTGAAGCATGCGGCCTCGTCCGGCATGGATATCTTCCGGATTTTTGACTCGCTGAATTACCTTCCGAATCTTCGGGTCGGCATGGAGGCGGTGCAGGACACCCACGCCATCTGCGAAGCAGCGATCTGCTACACCGGTGACATCCTGGATTCGCGGCGGGACAAATTCAGCCTGAGCTACTACGTGAAGCTTGCGAAGGAATTGGAGCGCATGGGCGCGCATTTCCTTGCGATCAAGGACATGGCCGGATTGTGCCGGCCGTATGCGGCGCAAAGGCTGGTGAAGACCCTGCGTGAGGAGATCGGTTTGCCCATCCATTTCCATACGCACGACACGAGCGGGATCGCGGCCGCGTCGATTCTCCGCGCCAGCGATGCCGGGGTGAACGTGGTTGATCTGGCGCTCGCTTCGATGAGCGGCAGCACCTCACAACCGAACTTGAACTCGGTGGTCGCCGCCTTGCAGCACACGCCGCGCGACACCCAGCTGGATCTCGACCGGCTCAATGGCTTTTCTGATTACTGGGAGCAGGTGCGGGAGTATTACCGTCCGTTCGACACGGCGCCTCGCACCGGTTCGGCCGAGGTTTATCTGCACGAAATGCCGGGCGGTCAGTACACGAATTTGAAGGAGCAAGCCGCCTCAATGGGCGTCTCGCACCGCTGGCCGGAGATCGCCCGCACGTACGCCGAGGTGAATCAGCTTTTCGGTGACATCGTGAAGGTCACGCCTTCTTCGAAAGTCGTCGGCGATCTCGCGCTCTTCTTGTTTTCACGCGGCATCAAGCCCGCGGACGTGGTCAACCTCGAGCCGGGGACGACGCCCTTTCCCGAGAGCGTGATCGACATGCTCATGGGGGGATTGGGCTGGCCCGACGGCGGCTGGCCGGAACCGATGTGGCGCGCGGTGCTGGGGGAGAAGCGCTTCAAGGAGTCCAAGGCGAAGTACGTGGCTTCCCTCAAGCCGGCGAAGAAAGGCACGCATGTGGCGCTGAGCGCCGACGTCGAGCTGGGCAAGCTGCGCGCTGAACTCGCGGAGAAACTCAAGCGGGAGGTGACGGACGATGATGTGTATTCACATCTCATGTACCCCGCCGTCTTCGCCGATTTCACGAAGCACCAACGCGAGTACGGCGACGTCAGTGTGTTGCCCACCCCGGCGTTTTTCTACGGTTTGAAGCCGGGCGAAGAAATCTCGGTCGAGATCGAGGAGGGCAAGGTCCTGATCATCCGGCTCATCTCGATGAGTCCGGCCGACAAGGATGGTCGACGCACGTTGAGCTACGAACTTAACGGCATCGCCCGTGAAGCGTTCATCGTCGACAAGAGCGTGGCGCCGAAAACAAAAGCGCGCCCCAAGGCGGATTTGTCCGACCCGCTCCAGATCGCGGCGCCGATCCCGGGACTCGTGGTCGTGCTGTCCGCAACGGTCGGCGCGAAAGTCGCGAAGGGCGACAAGCTGTTCATGATGGAAGCGATGAAGATGCAGACCACCGTCTATGCGCAGAGCTCGGGCGTCGTTGCCGAGGTCAACGCGACGGTGGGAGAAACCGTCGAAGCCAAGGACCTGATTGTACGGCTCCGCGCCGGCTGAGTTGGCTTGGTGTAGGGGCGCCCTTTACGGGCGCCTTGGCTCGATTCGCTTTTATTCAACCGATTCGACGCGGTCGACGCTCACGGGCGTCCGCAAGGGAACGCCCCTACGGCCGCTGGCGTTGGCCCGGCGGCGCGTAGCCTTTGGCCGCGTCATCGAGGACGAGTACCCAGTCCAAAACCTCACCGGGGTTTGGGGGCGTGAAACGTTGCTCACCTTGATTGCTGAATTCACCGGCCGGCGTGCTCTCGCCGTTCCGAGGATTGAACCACCACGCCTTCACCCGTGGTCCAGTGATTTTTGACAGCCGCACGCTGAACGTCCGGCCCACGGGGACATAGACCATCGCGTACGTTCCCGCATCGTCGCGGGTCGACACGAAGCGATAAGCGCCGGCGCCGGGAACGGCCGACGGCACCGTGGAAGGAACGATCACGTCATTGTCGGGAACGCGGCTGAGCACCGGACGCGACTCGATCAGCCAGCGACCAAACTGCATTTCATTCGCCCCCGGTTCCTCGAGTGCTTCACGCCAGGTCATCAGCGGACGATTCACCGGTTCACGGCCTTTGTCGTAGAACTGCCAAATCGAATGATGACCATACGTGTGTCCGCACGCGCCGCTGAACAAATCCCAGTACAACGCGCGGCGTACGTCGGCAGCCACGGAGTGGCCAAAATCGTCCGGCTTGAAGGCGATGGGATGCCCTTCGTAGATCGGCTCGCCGTCGATCACTGGTTTCGCCGGCACGCGATTGTAGTCCTCGCGCGTCTTCGCGTAGTTGATATTGAAGGACGCGCCGTGCCCGTTTTGCCGTAGATTGAAATCGAGCCACGAGCTGGTGTGAAAAGGCTCCGCTGAAGTGCCTCCACCCATCGGATGAAACGTAATGAGGTGTCGGCCGCCGTCACCGGTACGCAGCCCACGCGCCATGGCCTCGATGATCGCGCGGTGAGCGTCCTGCTCGATTGGGCGATCTCCGCCCATGACCCAGATCACGTCGCGGGTGGCGTAGCGCCGCCCCAACCACTCTCCGTAGCGTTCTGCATTCTGCGGATTGAAGATCTCGGGGCCGACGCCCCATTTTTTGTTCCACTTGTCGCCCCACGACGGGAGCAGCGCCACCACCAGCCCGGCGGACTCCGCCTGTTGCACGACCCAGTCGACGTGCTCGAAATAACGTTCGTTCGGCTGGAGCGGGTCCCGATCGCGAAGCGGCAACTCACCGTAGGCATTCGGCGTATTCAAACCATCCATCTCCGCCAGCACCACCGTCTGAACGGCGGTGAACCCTTGTTGCGCGCGGCGCTTGAGATAAACCGCGGCGTCTTCGCGCGAGAGTCGATGGATCAGTTCCCACGCGGTGTCGGCGAGGTAAAAGAACGGCGTGCCGTCACTGCGGATGAGGAAGTGGTGATTCTCGCTCACCTTGAGGAGCGGGGCCGGCGGACGGACTTCGTCAGCGGCACGCAGCATCGTGCCGAGTCCAAGACCCAGCAGGACGTAGAGCGCCCACGTCGAAAGTTGGAGTGACCGTGCAAAACGGTGGTAAGAATGAACGGTACGATTCACGGCGAAGAAGGGGTTTGCGGAATCCGGAACGGAACAAGCCAGAAGAGGAGAACGCGCCGCGAAGGGTTGCAAGCTGGACGATGGCGGCGGGGTAAGACGCGGCCGAACGCTCCGCTGTAGGGGCGCCCATTTCGGGCGCCCGGTTCGAATCGCCTTTATTCCAGCGGTTAAATGCGATGCACGCACATCGGGCGTCAGCAAGGGACGCCCCTACGTCAGCCCTCAAGGCTCCCGGCGTGAACTTCTTTGGGTCGAATCTGTCCGGAGGACATGGGCGAAGTGACGAGAATTCCCCGGCAGATTCCTCCGGTGGCCGACACTCGGCTTCGGCGGCTGCGTGGCTTGACGTGGTTGCTCGACCGTTCGGTCCGAGTGGGCGAGAACGCGCGGTTCGGGCTGGATCCGATCATCGGGCTCATCCCCGTCGTGGGGGACTGGATCGGTGCGCTGCTCTCACTCTACGTCGTTTACGAGGGATTGATGTTGGGTCTGCCGTGGCCGGTGCTTGGTCGCATGTTGGTCAACGTCGGCGTCGAGGCCCTGGTCGGTGCGGTGCCTTTGCTGGGCGATGCGTTCGATTTCGTCTGGCAGGCAAATTCACGCAATCTCCGTTTGGTGGAACGCCATTATCACCCACGGCTTCGTCCGCGGTCGCATGGTGCAATCACGGCGTTCCTCGCGGCGCTCGTCCTTGTCGTCCTCGCGTTGACCGCCGCCGCCACTTGGTTGTTCGTGTGGCTGATGAACCTGTTGATTCAACGCACGTATTGATCGCGGCGTTTGTCTTCTCGTGGATCCGGCGCACCTGCCGATGGAGAACTCGGTGCGAATGCGGAGAGGCGTTTGCGCCGATATACGCTCGCAAAACTCCCGCCGAGGGCCAACACCAGTGGAGTAGTCGCTCATGGTTGAGCGACTGATGCATTGCTCCTCTCCACCCATGAAATCCACTCTATCGCGTGTTGTTTCTCTCGTTTGCCTGAGTGCAGCTTTCGTCGCTTCCCCTGCCTTGCGCGCGGATGACGTCACCGACTCGATTGATGAAGCGATCAAGGCCTACAAAGCCAACGATTTTGCCGCCGCCGCCCAATCGCTGGACGCCGCGGCGCAACTGGTCCGTCAGAAACGGGGCGAGCTGTTCAAAGCACTTCTTCCGGCTGCGCCGTCCGGTTGGACCGCAGAAGATGCAACGTCGCAGTCGGCCGGCGCGGCAATGTTTGGCGGCGGCGTCACGGCCGAGCGGCACTACACCAAGGGCGACTCGTCCATCACGGTGAAGATGATCACCGATTCGCCGATGATGCAGGCGGTCATGATGATGTTGGGCAATCCGATGTTCGCGAACGCGGATGGCGGCAAGCTCGAGCGGATCAAGGGACAGAAAGCCATCTTCAAGAACAAGGATGGCAGTGGTTCGGTGAATGTCGTCGTGGGAGGTTCGATGCTCGTGCAGATCGAAGGCTCGCAAGCCACGGACGCGGACCTGCACAAATTCGCCGAGTCGATCGATTACGCCAAGCTCAGCGGCATGCTCTGATAGCGCGGGGAATTATTTCGACACGCAGTTCGGTCTCGAACCGGTGCGGGGCGAGGCCGACGGCATTCTGGCGGTTCATTTACCGTTGCGGTGGCTGACGCCCGATGCTGCTTTGCGCGTCGCGCATGCGCCTTCTTTTCCTGATCCTGGTAATCGTAACGGCCGTACATGCCAGTCCCCCGATCCTGATTTCCGCCCCAGGAGAGTGGGTGAAGAGATCGGCGGAACCCAAAGTAGTACCGACTCCGGCCGAAGATCTAACTTACGGATACGACTATCTTCTGCTTGAAACGCAGGTTAACGTAGAAGAGCGATCTGGTTATCACCGAAACGTGTATCGAATCACGTCCGAAAGCTCGCTCCAGAGTGGCGCGCGCCTGACGTTGGAATTCGATCCCGCCTTCGAAACGCTTACGGTGCATCATGTCCGCGTTATCCGCGACGGAGTGATGGAAGAGCGGCTTCGCGAAGGCTTGTTCAGCACAATTCAGCAAGAACGTGATCTCGATCGCCACTTGTTGAACGGTGAGCTTACGGGGCTGGCGGTACTCGATGACATTCGAGTGGGCGACATCGTTGACTATGCCTTTACGCGGCGGGGATGGAACCCTGCGTTCGGAGACCGTTATGTCGGCGGCGTATCTACGGGTTGGTCGGTGCCCGTGCGTCACCAAATATTCCAGGTGACTGCGCCGGCGAGCCGGACCATCCGGTTCCAAGCCCACGGCACGGTTCCGCTCTCGCTCGTTGATCAGCGTCAAGGACCGGACCGGGTTCTCACGTGGGAAGGGTTCGCGCTCAGGCCGATCGAGACCGAGAGTGAACTGCCCTCCTGGTTTACACCTTATCCTTCGATTCGGCTGAGTGAGTTCGAGGACTGGGCCGCAGTGGTGAAATGGGCGGAGCCATTGTATGCGCTGCCTGCGGCGCCGAGCCTCGCGTTGGTTGAGAAAGCCCAGGAGCTGACGCATGGCCTTGATGATGATTCGGCAAGAACGGTGGCGATCCTCCAGTTCGTGCAGCAGGAGGTTCGGTATCTGGGGATGGAGTTGGGCGCCGGATCTTATCGGCCCACCGATCCAGCGGTGGTGCTCGCCCGGAGATTCGGCGACTGCAAAGACAAGTCGTTGTTGTTCTGTGCGCTCATGCACGCTGCAGGTTTACGGGCGTTCCCTGCGTTTCTCAGCACCGATTGGCGAACGAAAATCGAAGACTGGCTCGCATCGCCCTATGCTTTCGATCATGTGATCGCGTGTGTGCCGTCAGCGGCCGGCAACCAGTTCGTTGATCCGACACTGAGGTATCAACAAGGCGATCTGAGTCGGCGTGGTTTACCCGACTACGGCCGCGTGCTGCTCGTGAAGGCCGGTGAGACTGCGTCAACGAAGGTCGTTATTCCGCCCCTGGCGCAGTCAACCGTTCACATCGAGGAACAATTCGACATCAAGGCGTTTGACCAGCCAGCAAGGTTCCGCGTCAGCACTCGTTCCTCGGGTCTCAATGCGGACTCTCAGCGGCGTTACTTCGCTCAGACCACGCCCGACCAGATCGCGAAGTACTACGTGAACTATTACGCGACGAATTATCCCGGACTCACCAGTGTGGCTCCGCCCACGCTCACCGACGATCGAACGGCCAATGAGGTGACGGTCACGGAAACCTATGATGTGCCCAATCTGTGGGTCGACGCCTCCGAACCGCGAAAGATCAAGGCGCAGTTCTACCCCAAGACGATATCAGACTATGCGGTGCGTCCGCAGACGTCGATCCGATCGATGCCGCTCCGGATCGCTCACCCCATTCATGTTTGGCAATCGACGACGGTGAATCTGCCGGAAGATTGGACCGTCAAACCGGCCGAGATCGAAACCGAAAGCTTCGCCTTCCGCGCGAAGGACGGGATCTCGGGAAATGGGCGGGTTGTGAAAATGAACTATGAGTGGGAAACGCTGACCGATCACGTGCCGGCGGACAAAGTCGAGCAGCACGTCAAGCAGCTCAACCAGTACCGCGACGGGCTGGGCTACTCGCTTTCGTATACCAAACCAGAGCCCGCGAGTAAGGTGGCTGCTTCGCCGGTGTCTCCAACCCGCTTCGAGCTCAATTGGAAACTTGTCCTGGTCGCGATCATTGTGTTCGCCGTGGCGGGGTACGCGGGGCGGTGGCTATGGCATCGCGGATCAGATTCTCCGCCTTTGCTGATACCGGGCGATCCGAGGCTGGCGGGAATCGGCGGCTGGTTGTTGCTTGTAGCTTTCGGAGTTACGCTGCGACCGCTTTCCATTTTGTACGAATTGCTGACCACGCTTCGCCACACGTTTGATCAAAATGTTTGGGAAGCGGTTACGACGCCGGGGACGGCAGCGTATCAGAAATGGCTTGGGCCACTTATTGTCAGTGAGACCATCGGCAACACCGTGCTCCTCGCAGGTGGCTTGATCCTGATCGCGCTTTTTTATGCAAAGAAGCGTACGTTTCCGACCGCGTTCACGTTCATGGCGATGTTCAGCGTCGCATTCGCGGGGCTGGATGCCATCGGCGCCGGCGCGTTGCTGGTGCACGCCACCACCGACTTGGCGCAAACCTACAAGGCGGTCATCCAGGCGATCGGCCAAGCTATCATCTGGATTCCGTATATGCAGGTCTCTCGCCGGGTGAAAGCGACGTTTGTTCGATAGCGGCATTCCGGTTCGCTGCGACCACCCGCGCAATCGATTCTGGCGAAAACGCGCGCGCGGATTTACCCATGGAACGTGGCTGCGATCGAACCATCTGTGGATAGCCTTGCCGGGACCGCTCCGACGGATCTCGTCGAGATCGGCCGCTACTCCTCGACTCAGGCGGTGTTTGACCACGGCTTGGTGGCGTTGTCGCTGGGTCATTCCTTTTGGTTTGAAGCGTGCGAGGACGGTTTCCGAATGCTCGTCGAGCCGTCGGCGGCTGCGGCTGTTCGCGAACAGTTGATACTTTTCGATCGCGAAAGCCGGGAGTGGCCTCCTCGTTCGATGATAGACGTTCCTGCGACCCCCTCGTTCGAGTCGTTTACGCCGCTCCTGTGGAGTCTCTCAGTGTTAATCGTATTTTGGTGCCAAGCCAGGTGGCCTGCCGTGACGGATACCGGCATGGTCGATGCGCCGGCGATTGTGGGCCGCGGACAGGTGTGGCGGTTGTTGACCGCGCTCTTTCTTCACGCCAACATCGGTCACTTGGTGGCCAATCTGCTGAGTGGCTTCTTTGCGTTCGCGGCCGTGCTGTCGACAGCTGGACTACGCCGTGGCTGGCTCTTGATTGCGGCGGCGGGCGTACTCGGGAATGCCGTCGCCGCGGGACTGGCGTACCCGCAACCGTATCATTCCCTGGGCGCTTCAACCGCGATTTTCGGTGGTGTTGGCTTACTTACGGGCCGCGCCTTGCGCGTCGTGCTGCGGATGAATCGACCGCGTCGATGGCAGACGTGGATTGTGCCGGTTGCGGCCGGACTCACCGTTCTCGGCTTGTTCGGCGCAGGCGCGCAACAAGTGGACGTCGTGGCGCATCTCACCGGCTTCGGTTCTGGCGCCGGACTCGGACTTGTCTTCCTCGGTGCGGCGGACGTTTCGAAAACGAACTAGGCGGGACGCATACAGCCGGCCCGGCCAGGTCAATTATCCGGCCGTTTCACGCCGCGCGCTCTGCAGGCCACGTTCATAGGCAGCGATCAGGCGATCCAGTTTCCCATCCATGACCACGTCGATTGTTTGACGCTGCGGATTCGCGTCAAACGCACGAATCGTCTGGGCGATGCCTTCACGGAATTTAGTCGTTGCGAGAAAACCAGGCACAAAGCGGCGCACCTTGCCGTTGTCGAAGAGGGCACAGTTCGATTTATCGCCCAGCAGAGTGCCAGTCATTTCAGGGTGACACGCCGCGATGAAGTCGGAAGCGATATGGATCAATTGCGGCGCTCCAACGCCAGCAGCCTCGGCCGTGAGTTGGTAAATCTGGTTCCAGGTGAGAGCCTCGTCTGAGGTGATGTGGAACGCGTGTCCGATCGCAGCATCCTGACCAAGCAGTCCCACGAGACCTTTCGCAAAATCCGTGTTGTGCGTGATGGTCCAGAGAGTCAGTCCATCCCCTGGAATGATGAGCGGCTTCCCCGCCCGCAGCCGCGCGATGGCCGTGAAGCTTTGCGCCCAACTATTCACGGCCAGCGGGATGACAGTGTCACCGTAGGTCAATGATGGGCGGATGATGGTGATCGGAAATCCGGTTTCCCGATACGCGCGCATGAGGCAATCCTCGGCGGCGATTTTGTTGCGCGAATATTCCCAATACGGATTGGAAAGGGGAGTGGACTCCGTGATCAGCGGACTCGTCAGAGGTTTTTGATACGCGCTGGCTGAACTGATGAAGACATACTGCCGCGTTTTCCCGCGAAACAACGCGATCCGCTGTTCCACCGCCGCGGCATCGAACGCGATGAAATCCACCACCGCGTCCCAGTGCTCGTCACCCAGCGCAGTCGCGATGTCAGTCTGACTGATGTCGGCCACAATCTGGCGGGCGCCGGGAATCGCATCGCGTTTCGAGCGGTTCAACACCGCGACGTCGACGCCGCGAGCGATCGCGAGCTGAGTGCATGCGGTGCTGATAATGCCGGTGCCGCCAAGAATCAAAACCTTCATCGGCTCAGCAAACGCAACCAGCCGCTTCGCGCAACAGAGGACCACGACCGCATTGGCCCGATGGCGTTCGTTTCACGCCCGTCTCCGTGGGATCCCAAGCCGTCGGGTTTGTCTGACGCAGCAAACAACAGTTATTCGGCTACGGTTTCGACAGCTTTGCTGGTTGGTTGATCGTTCCTCCTCCGACGGGAGGATTGTCGTCATCCAGCTTCGCTCCCGGAGGCGGTTCCGTTGCGATGGTCTGCGCAATGGCTTCCGCCTCGGGAATGGGGATCAGGCTGTGATTCGTAATCTTGTCGTAGCGTTTCTGTGCGGCGGAACAGCGCACCCGTGTCTCACTCATGTACGCGAGGTTCAGCTCACCGAGTAGCTTGTGAATCGCTTCGTCGGTGGCTTTTTGTTTGTTCGGACCGGATCCTCGCGCTTTCCGACCGATCATCTGACGCCCGAGTCGCTCAGCAATTTTCTCTGCGCCTTGGTAATAGCGCTCGCAGATCTGGCGGTGACCTTCCTCGTGGCTGACCAACTTTTTCGGCGCGGCCGTCATCGTCCAAATATCGATCTCGAGATCGAGAATCATGTCCACGGAATCGACCTCCACTTCCACGGTCGTTGGATCGATCTGGTCCGTGAAGGTGCCGAGACCCGCGTCGACGGTGAATTCAAAATGACACACGCCGGATTCCGGCGGCGTGAGCTTCGGCATGCGCGAGGGCGGGCGCTTCGGATCGAACGGCTGCCGGGTGATCTTCGGTGGGTTCTTCTTGATGGTAACCGGGTGCTCTTCCGCGCGACAGACCGCGACCGTGAAAAACAACAATGCGGACAAGGCCGTCGCCAGGCGAATTCGGGTTGGTCGGTTCATGAGAATAGTCAGGCCTTGGACGGTGGCCTGTTCAGCATTGCCTCGAGTTGTTTCAACGCGGGCTCACGGCCCACCCGATCGCTATCGATCAAAACCTTGCCGTGAGGATCGGTAACGATGAGCTGCGGAATCGTTTTTCCGAACAGCGGGTTGATGATTTTCAAGTTCGCGAACTGAGTCGCTGGAACGGCGGGCCAGGTGAATCCTTCTTCTTTCGCGTACTTGTACATGTCGGCGGGGTTTTGATCGTCGCTGACAAGAACCAGCTCGAACTCCGGATGGGCAGGTTTGACGCGGTTGTAGAATTTGACCAGCGAGGGGGAGAACTGCCGGCATGGACCGCACCAACTCGCGCCCCGATAAAATGCGAAGTAGCGAGGTCCGGCAGACGCATCAATCTTCGTCGCGGCGCCGGTGGTCGCGCTGACGAGCTTGTCCCTGAGTTCCTCGGCATAACGTCCGACAACCGGATCCTGACTCTCGATTGCTTTCCAGGCATGCACCATCAAATCCGTGTTGCGCGGTTCGACATCGAACAGCGTATTCAGTTTCTCATGCACGACGAGGAGCTGAGGACCCTCGGAATTTTGCAGGATAACCGCTGTACCGACGGGGATCGGTCCATCGCCGAGATTCGCTTGCTGCGTGAGCTTCACGCGATACGGCCAAAGTTCCTTGCGCTGCAGCACCGTCGCAAACGTGAGTTCGCGCTGTTTGGGCGTGAGCTTGCTCCAGGTCGCGGCAGCGAGCCCCAATGCGTCGGTGTCTTCTGGTTTTGCGGCAAAGGTGAGGCCCTTGGACGTGGCGAGCTCGATCTGATTGGCCCGCACCGCAAGCACGTCGACCTTCTGGCCGGCGGAGACGGCTTGCTGCTGAAACTTCATCGGGCGCTTGAGCGTGCACTGGGCGGGCCAGATTTCCGGACGGCGGGCGAGGTCGGCCCACGAGAGTTCCTGACCAAGGGCGGCCGACGCGAGAAAGCAGACGGCGGCCATGAGCATTGCAGGTTTCATGGTTGAATATGATGGTATCGAGAGAGCGGCGACGCCGTCGGCACACCTTGCGGTAATCGAGTCCCGGGACCGGTTCGGGCGTTCCCAAGCCACGCCCTTGCCGTCAAGCGAAGCTCATTTTTTGGCTTTAGCCGCGGCGGCTGCCGCCTTCGCCGCGAGCGCGTCCGCCCGTGCTTTCGCCTTGGCCGCGATCGCGTCTTCGCGCGCTTTGGCTTTGGCCTCAGCCGCTTCTTCCGCGGCTTTCTTTTTGGCGGCCACCGCCGCTTCGTAGTCCGTCTTCGCTTTCGCGGCGGCGAGCGCCGCGTCTTCGTCGGCCTTGGCCTTGGCGGCGGCCGCGTCTGCGATCGCCTTTGCCTGCCCCGTTTTCACGTCGGCAATCCACGTGGTTACACTTGTGTCGGCGGTCGGCTTGACGGTGACCCGCTTCATCGGGCCGTAGGTGTTGTTGGGACCGGGAGTGGCGCCGACGAGGACGACGCTGCCGTCGGGCTGCGGCTCCCACAGGAAATTGCCGCGTTCGTTGGCCCATGAGACGCCGCGCGGGAAAAATTCCGCGACGCGCTGGCCGTCGACGTAGTAGCCGTAAACCGGATTGCCCTGGGCGCCGGTTTCATTGCCGACAAGAACGAGGTGCTTGCTGTCGGCGGTGAACCCGAGCGGGCGGGGGTAGCCCATGTTTTTTGGATACGGCACGAAGTCTCCACTGATGAACAGAGCGTTGTCCCCCTTCGGTGGGCGGGCGTTGATCGCGATGAATTTGCTATCGGGGCTGAAGATGGTCTCGCCGCCAAACGAAGCGGCCGTGCCCTTCACCTCGCCGTCGACGATGAGTTCGGTGCTCACGGCGTCGTTCGCGGCGTAGTACACGAAATGAGAACCGTCGGGGCTCAGACTCAGATTGAAATTGTTGTAACGTTGCGGCAGCACCTGGCCATCGTAGTGGATTTTTAACTTCCCCATCATTTCGCCAGCGGAATACGCCACGTGGCCGCCGGATTTGGAAAGAAGCGGCCCAACGTGGATCAGGTTGTTGCCCTCGTCCTCCTGGCTATTGATGACGACGAATTTTTTGACGCCCGTTTCCGCGACGTACACGCACTTCGTGGAGTCACCGGTGAAAGCGACGTCACGAACCGAGGTATAGTCCGACTGTTTCTTGCCGTCGACGACGACCCAGGCGGACGGAGACTCCGCGCACGTCGCCGCCCAGTGCTTGCCGTCCGGGCTGAACACCAGATTCCAGCAATTTTCGGTTCCCTTCACGGGCTTGCCGTTGAGATGCAGCTGCTTCTTCTGCGCGCCTTTTGGGATCGCGATGGCCGCGATTTCACCGGTGGGGCTGATCACAATCTTATCCAGCGAACTCGCGGTGAGAATCGATTTGCCGTCCACCAGCAGCGATTGTTCGCCTGAGCCGGGATTTCCACTGACGCTGACCAGATGCTTGCTGTCGGGCGTGAACTGCAGACGGCTCGCGACGTAACCCGCGTCTTTGCCGTCGATGATGAGGAAGCGCTCGTTGACGTTGCGCGGCTTGGTACCGAGCAGCGCCCAGCGTTTACCGTCGGGACTGAAGAGCGGGGAAGGCACCTGATCGAATGGCGGAGTCGCGGGCTTGCCGTCGAGCATCAGCTGAAATGACTGCATCGTGTCCGTGGTCTGTTGGTAAAACATCACGTGCTGGCCGTCGGGAGTGAACGTGAGGACGGACACCGGCGGAGCGGCCTGCGAGAAAGGCGCGCGAAAGATTTCTTTTCCATCGACGATCACCATCACCTCCTTCGCATTGCGCGCAGCGTAGGCGTAACGCGAACCATCCGGACTGAACGCGACCGGCCCCTGCCACTTAAGCGTTTTGACCGGATTGAAATTGAAGTCGTACGCGAGGGTAAATTCGCCGGCCGCGTTGAGAATCTGATCAAACGGCGGACCCTCTTCACCATCGATCGTGACCACAAAGCGACTGCCCTTGGCCGACATGGTGGCCAGGTGAAGACCGGTCGGACTGAGCGTATAGATCGTGCCCTGCTCGTAGGCCGGACCGACCATTTTTTCTTCGACGTTAGACGCTGCGAACAGCGGGAGAGAGGCGATGAAGAGAAGCGAGGAGAGCAGTGCTTGGCGCATGGAAGCGAAGGGACGAATTGGGCGGTTCAGAGGCGGGCTGACTGAGCGGAGCACGCGGAGTGCCGAGGTGACAAGTGGGTGGGCTCAGATCGTCAAAGCAGGAGCGGGGATCGAAAGCTGAAATGATTTCTGACGTTTGCTCAATCCCGGGCACGAAGAAATGGAAACGGATCGACCTAACGTCGTTAGAAACGCAGTCATTTCGCTCGTTCATGCCCTCCGCCGAGAGCTGTAGTGGCAACGGCTCGAACGGGCCTCCTGGTGGCGTGGCAACCGTTGAATACAGGCTGTTGGCGTCCAGCTTCAAGGGCAGTTGATTGTTGAGCAGGCTCGAGATCGCTTGTTCCGCGAGCTTTTGCTTCAGCACCTGTTGCAGGTTTGCGGGCGGTGGCGCGGCGTTCACCGCGGTTGCAACGCCTGCGGCTAGAAAGACGAGTGTAGTGAGCGACTGCATACTACTTTGCCGCTACCATTAGGGTCTCGATCGTTTTGTCTGGGGACGGCGTGATACGGTAACGTTTGAGGCTGCCGTTAGCGACGACGAGGATTTGAAGCGCATTGTCGGGGCCGACCTCCCACGCGGTACCTTGACTGCTCCCTCGATCGTAGGAGAAAAACGTCGGCGGAAACGTCAGTGAGCTCTCGCCGTCGACGTAAAGCTGGAAGTGCCCTTGTGGTTCGCTGACCGACGGTGCCACACGATCGTACCAGAACAGGTGCTGGCTGTCAGGCGTGAAGGTCGGACGAAGGATCGAGCCGGAGTAGTTGCTCGGCGAGTGGAAGAGAAACGTCTTGTCGATCCACAGTCCGCGGTGCTTCTCGTTGTTCGGATCATCGCCGAGATACGCGAGGTGTTTGCCGTCGGGGCTGAAGACGTAGTGGTAGCGTTCAACCTGCCCCGTGAACATTCCGGTGGCGACGATTCCCGTCCATTCTCCGACGGCGAAGTTGGACAGTGGGGCTCCGTCGAGGTGCAGGAGTTTGTTCCCGACGAAGGCGTAGTGCGCGCCGTCGGCACTAAACCTGAAGTCATCGAGCACTCCGTTGAAAACGACTTTGTCGTCGACGTGGAGTTCGTGTCCCCCCGTTAGCTGCAGTGCGTAGGCGAGCCGCGAGCCACCGGCCCCAAAGTACGGCCCCAGGCTGAAGCCAGCATCGCTCTCTTCGCCATTCACCACCAGGAAGCGGCCGTTGTTGTTGCCGACGTAAACGAACTTCGACGAGTCCGGAGAAAAGACGGGCTCATTGGGTGGCGAGTAGTCGATGGATTGATACTTGGGGCTCTTCTTGCCATCCAGAATCATGAACCTGCCGCTGGTCGCACCGGCGGGAGTGCAAAGAGCCGCGAGCCGTTTGCCGTCGGGACTGAAATAGACTCCGCCGACCTGGGTGTTCTCGGTGCCCGGAACCGGTTTTCCATTGAGCGTTAGAAAGCTCGGAGCGCCCTCTCGCGGTGTGATCGCGACCGCATAGGTATCGCCTGAGGGCGAAACCCAGACAGGCTCAGTGATGTAGAGCGCTTTTAGTACAGGCTTGGTATCGATCAGGAGAGTTTGCGATCCGGGCGTCGGTGGAGTTCCGAACACCCCCGGCGTGGTGACAACGCTCAGCAATCGTCCTGTGGCGGTGAAACGAAGGTCGCCGCCGAAATATTTAACCTGCTTACCGTTCGCTACGGCCCATTTTCCCTCCGGCAAATCTCGAGTGCTCGTTCCGATGTAGGCGTAACGTGTGCCATCCGGATTGAAGAGAATCCCGTTGGTGTTCGCAGAATTCGTTTCTGTAAAACTTCGACTGGTCGGTCCGGGCTTGCCGTCCACAAACATGCGGAAACCCTCCTTCGGATCGCTCGTATTTCCGGACATCACACCAAAATAGAAATGGTTGCCGACGGTCGAGAATGCGAACGGGTTGATCCGGGGTTTAGGTTCTCCGTAAGGAAGACGCGCCAGCTCCTTGCCATCCAGCATGACGATGAACTCGTCGCCTTCCTGGGCGGCGTACGCGTAGTGCGAGCCATCCGGACTAAACAGGACCGAACCCCCCAGGGTCGGCCCGCCCGAGGCGCGCGCGGGTGACGCGGTACCATCGAAGTTCAGGATCGTGTCGAATTTCTGGCTCTCGAATCCGTCGTAAACGACGACGACCCGGCTGCCCTTGGCCATGATCGCAGCGACGTGGCCGCCACTGGGGCTGATGGTGATTTGGGCGTTACCGAGTTTCGGAAGCAGGACCTGTTCTTCAACTTTGACGGCGGCCGAACAGGCCGCGCTGATCGCAATAAAGAGCGCGGTGGCGACTGCACTCGCGCTGAACGTGGTTTTCATGGCGACGTGTAAAACGACGGTTCGCGGTGCGCATTTGCTGACGCGACGACGTTTAACTTAACGGGAGAACCTGGAGAGTCACTCGGCCGTACAGGCACCTATCCTACTCGTCCGGATGGAGCTAGCAGGACTAGACGACATGAGCAGCCGAGTGGTTGAGTAGACGTGAAACGCGCGACCAGCGGAGCGTCGCGCGGCGGGAAAGGGAAGGCAGCTGAACGGCCTTAGCGCCGGAGCGCTTCGAGTTTCGTCGGGACAGCGAGCACCGCACGTACCAAGTCGATGCTCAGATAGCCGAGTAGAAAGAGGAAGTAGCCAATCATCGGTAGCAGCGCGCCCATCATTACAACCGCTGAACCCGTGAAACCGGCGGTCGTGTCGAGCGGCAGCGGCATTGGAATGAATTGGAGAACCGAACCGATCGAGGCAGCGAAGGCCTGACCGTTTTGAGTGAAGCTCGCGAGGATCGCCAGGTCACCGGCCACGGCCAGCAAAACGAAGAAGATCGGCACAAGCTTGAGCGCTGCTTTGAAGAAAAAGGAGAGCAGGCCCACGCTTTCCTCGCCGGCGCTGTTGAGCCCGAGCTCAACGTTGACGAGCTTTGGATGCAGTGCGGTCGCGCCGGCATAGAGAAGGGTCGCGCCAATCAAAATTGCCGGGAGCAGCGGAGCACTGCTCTCCAGTCGGATCGCGGCGACCACCCCGCCAATCAAGGTGCCGGCGGACGCGAGCAGCAGGAGCAGGCCACTGCACTCGAGAAAAGCAGGTGAGGAGATTTGGCTCGGCGTGTTTGCGATGGTGCGAGTCGCAGCCGTGAGGAAACGGATCGCCGCGAATTGCGCGACCGCGAGGGCTGCGATCAAAGCCACCCCGGTCATGAAGAACGCGAACGAGTTAAATTTAATCGCGGCGTAGATCGCGTACAACAGCGTGAGCGCGACTCCACCCATGACGGCGTACTGGCCCCAGGACCGCGCCTGGCTCAGCGAACGCTCCACAAACGCGGGACTCAACCAGCCCGCAATCCGGTCGAGCAGGCTGCCGACAAAATCGCCCGGCAATGTTGGCCGTAGCAAACCGCCTCCTGAATTTTCCGGCGGACGTGGCGCAGGGGCGTGCGCTTCACCGCGGCCCGCGAAACCGGCGGCGGACACCGGGCCTGAGTCGGACGTAATGCTAACTCGACTACCAATCCCTGTGACCGAAGCCGGACTGAGCGGCTGACTGCTGGAGGCTGAATTTTCAGTGTTCATGACGTGCCTGTTTTTTCTGGACGCGACGGAAAGGGGTTTCCGGGTGACAGAACGCGAGTGGCGCTCGACATCACAGGGCAGGCTTCGTGGTGATCGACTGAAGAGTTTTCGGCTGGGGCAGGCTCGACTACTTCGGCTACGCGGGGAATCGTAACGATCCAAGCGCAGCGGGTTGGCGCCATCGGGGCAATTGAAATCCCGTCCGCGGTGCTAAGGAAATCCCGGGTCGCGCCGCAGGAAACTGACACTGCGCCCCGTGCCAGTCGGCAAGCTCCGCAGCGAAGCCGCAGATATGGAGTGCGGCGGCTCGACGCCGCTTTGGACGGGCCGGCTCGACGGCACGCCCTCCCTCCATGTGCCGACCTCCGACTGCTCTATATCGGTCCCTATATCGCTCCTCGAAACCGGCCAAGAGTCGCCCTTCATCACCGCATCGCGTCACGATCCCCGGCATCGATCGGACGCGTCGAGCCGCGTCTTTGAAAGCGGCGTCGAGCCGCCGCACTCCATTACAATGTCAGTCGAAGTCCGCCAGTAGGCCGGATCTACTGCGCGGCGCGCAACGCCTGCGCCATCTGTTTCGAGGTGGCGTGGATGAGCCGCAGCGCATCAGCCGAGTACCGCTCAGGATCGGCCACGATTACGTAGTTTCCTTCACCGGCGGCTCCCTTCATTTCGCGAACGTAGTCGGCACCGGCGGTGATGTTATCGCCCAGCCGCAGCATTCCGCCCAGCGTGTTGGCTGGAGTGAAGACGGCACAGTCAGCGCTCACCATATGCAGAACGTTCTCTCCCTTGATGGAGCTGAAGAACACGCCCTTGTTCGCGTCGACATCGGCGAACTGCACTTTGAAACGATAGAACAGCAGCGAGATCTTCTTTTCGCGGGCCGTGCGAATGAGTGGGGACAGTTCGCTCAGCGCGCCCGTTGAACCGGTACCGAAGAGCGGCCGCTTGCCCGCTGTGTACCAGATGTTCTTCATGCCGTTCCCCGCGAAGCCTGACATGAAGTTGTCTCCCACCTCGACGCCGGTCGGCTCGTTCTTGGTGATTCCCAGCCAGCGAGGCTCCTGGTCGATGCTCGTGTTCGGCAGAATCTCGAAGCCTTCAGCAACGAGATCTTTTTCCACCATGGCCTGAAGCTGGTCGCAGATATCCTGCATGACTTTCTCATCCAGGCTGAGGCGTAGCTTCAGGCTCTTGCTGCTCGTCGAAACCATGGATGCACCCGTTGAGCGATTGCTCACAGCGGCGGTGGCCGAGCTTTCGAAGGCGACGGCGACGAGAGGAACCGCGATCTGTTTAGCACCTTTGAGGTAGCCGCCCATGCCCATCTGAGCTTTGACGACCTTCTGCGGGATATTCCCGTTCGCGTCCAACGCGATGGTCTTTGGGCCGCCGATCAGCGGTTTTCGGGCGTGGACCGGAACGGTCGTCGCCAAACAAAGTGCAAGCAGGACAATAAGATTGCGCATGGGTGCGCCAGCTAGTCCTGAGTGTCGGGTCGAGCCAAGCCAGAAACACATGCCGCGGGGACGGTTGGCAGGTCGTGGGATTCAACAAGCGGGTCAGTTCGATGGTCAATCGACCGCACAGGTCCGCGGTCGGGTGTTTGCTCGATTGATTTACGGCGAGGACGCAGCCAGGCTCGCGGCCGTTCGTTTTCTTTCCTCCATGAAACCTTTGGCGAAACTCTTGTGGCGCGAATGGCTGAAGCCGTTCGCCATCTTGTTCATTGTTGTGGCCCCCTTGAAATCCGCGGTCGTTGATTGGAACTGGGTGCCGACCGGCTCGATGAAACCCACGATTCTCGAAGGCGACTTGGTCCTCGTGAACAAGCTGGCGTACGACCTGAAGATTCCATTCACCACGACGCACGTGTCTCAATGGGCCAATCCGCAGCGGGGTGACATCGCGGTTTGCTTCTCACCGAAAGATGGCACGCGCCTCGTGAAGCGCGTCGTTGGTTTGCCCGGAGACACGATCGCACTGCGCGACGAGGTGCTTTGGGTGAATGGCGAACCGCAGACCTATTCGGCGCGCGATGCGGGTCCCTACCGAGGCGATATTTTCGAGGATAAAAAACCAATCGTCGCCGTGGAACACCTCGGCGCCGTTGACCATTTGGTGATGGCTCTGCCTGGTCGGGGCGCTCTCCGCACGTTCGGGCCCGTGACGGTTGAAGCGGGCCACTATTTCATGATGGGCGATTCGCGGGACAACAGTTTCGACTCGCGGTTTTTTGGCTCCGTTGCCCGGGACCAGATTGTCGGACGCGCGAGTGCTGTGCTCGTATCATTCGACACCTCGCGATTCCTGCTCCCCCGCTTGAAACGAACCGTGCACCCGCTCGCGTTGCGACCGGAGACGTAAGCCTCAGTCGCGAGGTCCGGGTGCGGCGGCGACATCCGAATCCGGCCGAGCCGCTCGGGGATCGACGTAGGGCAGCGCGCTTGCGCGCGCTCCGTGGATCGAAGTGCGCTCGCTCGCGAGCGCGGCAATCGGATTTCGGAGCGCGCGCGAGCGCGCTGCCCTACGTCGGAAGCGATCCCGAACCGCGGATTACTTCACCTGGGCACCCCAGATCCAGCGCAGCATATCCGGCAACAGTGAGCCGCCGTGATCGTCCGAATGGCCACCTTCACCCCACACATGATTGATACGGTAACGGGCTCCCGGTTTGTTTTGCTTGTCGGCGTTCGCGTTGGCCCATTCGAGCGCTGAGAGCATCTGCTGGTTCGCGAGAAACCAGTTGCCATGTTCGTTGCTCAGATCGTTGGCGCCGTCCTGCAAGAAAACGGTCAGTGGCCGAATCGGATTTTTGCGGATGAGCGTTGGGTAGAGATCGCCACCGGGAATCATGGGTTTTCCGTCGGCGGCCGGGCGGTACCCAATGGAGGTAAAGCTTCCGATCATACTCAGGACGTTGCGGAATTGATCCGGACGGTTCCAAGCGACCGTGAACGCGCAGATTGCACCGCTGCTCGTCCCGCCGATGGCCCGCCGCTCAGGATCATCGGTGAAGCGATAGGATTTCGCCACGATGGGGAGCAGCTCCTCGATCAGCATGCGCGTATAGGCGTCATTCAACGCGTCGTATTCCTGGGCGCGGTGATTCGGATTACTCATCCCGAGGTTATCGGGATAAACGTCGCCCGTCGCACCGGGCGTAATGAAGACGCCAAGGGTGACGGGGATTTCTTTCTGGTGAATCATGTTCTCCAGGACCTGATGCACCCGCAGCGATCCCTTGGGATTGGTGGCGCGCTGACCATCATGGAAGACGAGGAGATTGGCCGGTTGTTCAGCCGTGTACTGGGCCGGCACGAAGATCCAGTAACGCCGAACCGTATTCGGAATGATCTGACTCTTGAGCTCAAACGGCCCTTCGAGCCGCCCGCGGGGCACGCCATCTTTGGGCAGAGCTTCAGGCGGCAGGCTGTAGGAACGTGGTTTGACGGCGGCCGTCGGAGTACTCGTGGCGGGCGTTTGAGCCCAACCGGAGGAAGCGAGGAGCAGCAGCGCAAGCAAGGGAACGAGACGAATGGTCATGGGGGTGGCGTGGAGAACGCGGTGAGCCGTTTGACGCACAGCTGGCGAAATCGATCCGCGGCTGTATTCCTCGTTTCTGGAAAGCACATTTGCCAAGGTAAAAGACCGGATCGAATGATCTCCATGCCTCGCTGGTTTCTCCGGTTCCTCCTCCTCTTTGCCGCCTTCGGCGCCGATGGGTGGGCCGCTCAACCAAAAATTGTCGTCCGAGCGGAACCGCCCCACATCGTTCGGCGAACCTTCGACCCGCGGAATCCCCCGGCGGATATGCCGAAACTGACGCCGCCGGAAGTGGGCACGTGCCAGTACTCGTTCGCATGCACGAGCGAAACGGAAATCCGCGGTCTGCGCGGGCGACCCGCACGTGTCACGGGCATTCAAGTGGATGCGCGCCTGACGATCACCCTGTGGACGCCCGCCGGTGGACCGCCGAATATTCTGCGACACGAAGAGGCGCACCGCGCACTTTGTGAGGTGTACTACGGTACGGCTGAATCCACCGCTCGCGAGCTGGCGCGAAAAGAGATTGGCCAGAATCTGCGCGCATCGGTGGAGCAAAAGGCGTCCGTTAGCGCGGAACTGAAAGTGATCCAGGACCGGCTGCTCGCCGCTTTCCTTGAGCAAACCGCGTCGAGGTGTGAATTCGCCCAAAAGCGGTTCGATGCCATCACTGATCACAGCCGGACCGCGGTGCCGGAATCGGCCGCGATCAAACAGGCCATTGCCGAAGAACGAGCCAGATACGCGCTCACGGCGGCAAACCGTTCCCTATCGCCGGCATCTGCTTCGACGCTCGGGTTGCGTCAGCCGCCCACGCGGCCGAACCGCTGAGGTGGAGGGAAATGCGGGTCAAAAAACAGCACCGCACCTCGGCCGCCGGAACGTGACTAAGCGGCCCGACTGCGCCGCATCGAACCGGCCATTTTCATGGGCAAACGCTTTAACAATTTCTGAAATCACGCCTTCCCGGTGGTTTGGGAAGTCCTTCCCAGAACCGTGCTCCGGCTGCTGCCCGGAACCTCGCAGACGTATGGTCCGCCAAGGCGCTGCGCATCCCTCGCCGAATATCGGCGGCAGGCTCGCGTAGAGTGGCATCAGGTTTTTCCCGCCCGCACGGAGTCGGTGCCGCCCCCCTTTTTCTGCAACGACGCCAGTGTCTTTGCGAACGACCGCCAGGTGAACTGGCCTGAAACCGGGGTCGCGGTTCTTCCCGCAGCCCGAGTGCTCGACAAGCATGCGTGGGTCGTGGGCGGTCGGGATACGTTTCTCGGCGACCTCTGTTATCTCGGCACGTCCCGTCAATCGCGGGCGAACCAGATCATCAAACTCCATCCCCCGCGGCGCCTTGCCGGCCGGACGTTGAACCTTTGCAGCGCCAACGCGGTCGCCAATTTCTTCCATTACATCGTCGATTCAGTGAGTCGGTATGAATTGGTCCAGCGGGCGGGTTTTAGTTGGGCGGATTTTGACCAGGTTCTGCTGCCACGCTTCGGCAGCGCAATGACGGCGGATGTCGATGCGGCGATTCGCGTGCCGCCGGAAAAAATCATCCGGATCGGGCGTCGCGAACAGTTCATCTGCGAAACGCTCATCCAGCCGTCATTTCCGGGACCGCTCGCCTGTACGCCGTCATGGGTCCTGGACTTTTACCGCAAGCTGTTCCCGCCGGTCCGCGGTCAGGTCGGGCGGCGCCTTTATTTTCCACGTCGCGGCAATCGGTATCCGTCGAACAACGAACAAATCACGGCGCGGATGATTGAATTGGGTTTTGAAATCGTCGATCCCATGGCTGCGCCCGAATTGCGGCTCCGGATGGCGGAAGCGACTCACGTGGTCGGGGTTCAGGACGCGGGTCTGGCGAACCTCGTGTTCTGCGCCCCGGGAACGCGGGTGCTCGAGATCATGCCGACCGAGATCTCGAAGTACTATAATCGCGCGTTTTATCACGTGCTCTGTGGGAGCGGCCGCATGCCGTACGGCGCCGTGATTGGACAATCGCGCCGGCTGCGATTGTTACCCTGCAGCCCTCGACCCAAAACGGAGTTCGAGGTCGATCCCGCCGATCTGGATGCGGGTCTCGCCGCACTGCTGAGCAGTTGACGTAGCCCGAGACGGGGTCGCTCGATCGGCACGCCGCGCTGATCGGACGGGGAAGCGAGGTCGGGGACTTGAGGAAGGTGATGATCGCGTGTTTGGCATTGGCCTCGCTGCCGCGTTCACGTTTTCTGCCTTACCCATGAAGACCGCAGCCCCTCGTGTTCTCGTCCAAATCTTTGCGTTGATCCTTTCGGCGACAGCCGGGTTCAGTGCGCATCCGTTTTTTTGCACTGACTCGGGTGGCAACAAGGTGGCGCTGGTTTCCGTCGACGGTACGATTGAGTGGCAGCACCCGTGCAAGCACCCGCAGGACGGTTGGGTTCTGGCCAACGGCAATTTTCTCTTTTGCCACGAAGGCGGCGCGATTGAAATGAAGCGCGACCATACGATTGCGTGGGAATACAAAGCCGGTCCCAACACGCAGGTGCATGCGTGTCAGCCGCTGCCGGACGGACGCGTCCTCGTGGTCGAGAATGGCCCGTGTCGTATCATTGAAGTGGATAGAGCCGGCGTCATTGCGAAGGAAATCAAACTCACGCCGCCTCCCGCCAACATCAGCGTTCATGATCAGTTTCGCGGGACCCGAAAAACACTGGCAGGACATTATCTGCTCTGCCGCAAAGGTGAGCACCGCGTCGAGGAGCTCGACGGCGAGGGAAAATCGTTACGGTCAATTCCGGTCCCAGGTGATGTGCACGATGCCCTGCTCCTGCCGGATGGCCACCTGCTGGTCACCTGCGGCGACGGTCACAAGGTGATCGAATTGGACGAAGCGCTCAAAGTCGTTTGGGAGCTGAATGAAAACGACGTGCCGGGCAACCCGCTGCGCTTGATGGCGGGTCTGCAACGGCTGCCGAATGGGAACACCATTTTCTGCAATTATCTCGGCCACGGCCACACCGGGGAGCAACCGCACTTTTTCGAACTCACGCCCGATAAGAAAGTTGTTTGGTCCTACTCGGATCACACGAATTTCAAAACGATCAACCAGATCCAGGTGCTGGACGTTCCCGGTGATCCGGCGCGCGGCGAAATCCTGCGCTGAGCCGTCCGCTTTTGGAGCCCCATGAACCTTGAACAATGGACCGCGGTCGACCGCTACTTCGGCGATCACCAAATTTCGCCGGATTCAGTGCTCGAAGCGGCACTGTCCGCCAGCACGGCAGCCGGGTTGCCGCCGATCAATGTCACGCCGCAACAAGGCAAGTTTCTCCACCTGCTCGCCCAAATCCAAGGCGCGCGCCGTATTTTGGAAATCGGTACACTCGGTGGCTACAGCACGCTTTGGCTGGCGCGGGCCCTGCCAGCGAACGGAACGCTCGTGACGTTGGAGCTCGATCCGAAACACGCCGAAGTGGCGCGCAACAATTTCGCGCGCGCAGGGCTCAGCCAGCAGATCGAACTCCGACTGGGGTCGGCCGTGTCGAGCCTCGCCGATCTGGTCGCTGAGCGCCACGAGCCATTTGACCTCGTCTTCATCGATGCCGACAAGCCGAGCATGGCGATCTACTTTGAGTGGGCCCTGAAGCTATCGCGCGTAGGTACCGTGATCGTGGCTGACAACGTCGTGCGAAAAGGCGCCGTGATCGACGCCCAGAGCACCGACGCAAACGTCCAGGGCGTGCGTCAGTTCACGGCTCGCTTGGCGGCGGAAAAGCGCGCGACGGCCACCACGCTCCAGACCGTCGGCAGCAAAGGCTACGACGGGTTCACGCTGGTGGTTGTCACGAGCTGACGAGCGCAGTACGCCCGTTCGCCGGATTCGACTTCAAGCACGCGCGGCGATTGTGCCAGCGCGGATGAAGGACAATTTGAAGCTACTTCGCGGCACCGGCGGACTCGGTGTGCATCGTCTTGATGAAATCTTCGGCTTCGCGGATGGACGTTTCCATGTCTGCGACCAGGCGGGAAATATCTGCCTCGAGCTCGCGATTCGTGGTGGTGAGTGAGGCGAGCGCGCGGGCGTTCAAGTTGTGTTTAAGGAACAGCACTTGATCGCGAAACGTTGCGAGGACCGGTTCCATGCGGTCGGCGGCGCGACGCATCACTTTGATCAGGTCCTCGTACCGACGGCGGGTGAGGTCGAACTCACGTTCGCTCTCACGACGAAGCGACGCGTTCGTGTACTGCTTCATCTCGTCCTTCCATTCGCGGAAGAGCGCCTCAGCGACATCTTCTACGGCGGCGATGCGATCGCGAACGTCTTTGGCGCGCGATTCGCTGCGCGTGAACTCGCGATTGAGTGAGTCGTACTTCTGTTGCAGTTCGCCACCATTCGCCTTGGTGACGGCGAGGAACTGTTCGAGCGCGCTGGAGAACTGTTCTTTCGCGGCACTTTGGGCGTCGCGGGTTTTTTCGACGCGGTCGACGAGGATCTCTCGTTTTGCGAAGCCCATTTTTTCCATCGCACCGTAGTAGGTGGAGGAGCAACCGCTGAGGAGAAGAGCGAAGCCGAGGAGGCTGCTCAGGTACCATTTTTTCATGATGAACTCGACCGCGGATTCGCCGGCAAGTGCCGTGATCATACAAGGGCGAACCCCTTGACTGACTGTCTTCTGGAACGACGTCGACCGGATTGTCGCCCATCGAGACGCCAAACCCGCGAACCTTCGAGCCTTCAAACCGTTTCCACGGATTACACCGATGATCACGGATGGATCGTCCAGTCCTGAACTCGATCGAATCGATCCGTGAACATTCGTGCTATCCCTGCTCTCTGGTCCGGGGTTTCGGCTACGTTCATTCGATCCATTTTACTCGCGGATTTCGCGGATGGGCGCGGATGGATCCAGACGATCCGATCGGATATCCGCGAGGATCCGCGAAATCCGCGGTCGTTCGAAGGGTCGGCTTGCGACCGTTGTACAACGAACCTCAAACCGTTTCCACGGATGACACCGATCACCACGAATGCATCTTCCCATTGCGAACTTGGATGGAATTTATCCGTGAGAATCGGTGTTATCCGTGGTCTCCGACATCGAACCATCGCCCGAGCACGTTGCGCGCGATCCTCGCGTCCAGATATCGGATTGAATCAAGCCCCAGTCGCGGTGGGTTCTTCCGCTTAGCTCGAATCCGTGGTGGCGCAGCAGGGCGTCGGGCGGGGTCACGCGGCGGGCGCGGATTCCCGTGACGGGACGGAAGAAGGTGTACATTGCCAGGTGAATGGCTCGGGCCCGTTGTCTTCGCCAGCCGCTGGCCGGCACGGAAAAATCCGTCACCAGCCATCGCGCTCGATCAGTCAATCCGTTCGCGAGTGAGTCGACGACCTCGCGCAACTCTTCGGGCGGAAAACAATCGAGGAAGAAGTGCGTCGCCACCGCGTCGAACGAACGCGGCGCCGGTCTCCAGCGAGGCAAGCTGGCGTGGATAAAACTAAACCGCGGGTCGTCCTCAAACCCGCGACGCGCATGCGCGAGCATACCGTCACTCTCATCCACACTCACGAAATGGGCTTGGGGAAAGCGTTGCGCGCAGACGCGCAGGAAATGCCCGTGGCCCACACCCGCGATCAGGATGCGCTTACAGCCAGCCAATTCATTGAGCCACGCCGTTCGACTGCGCTGGAGCCGACCGCCCGCGAGCACCTTCTCCATCCAGGTGTAGTGCGGCGCGAGGGTTTCGAAGCTCATGACAGCGCCCATTCCTGCCAGCCGCATCCTGCCAGAACCGCGCCGGCAGAGTAGGCGACCACGTCTTTCCAGTCCGAGATCGCATGCGACGACATCTTTGGGACGAGCACTTCGGCGGTGAACGACCACACCGCCAGATGGAGCGCGATCTCGCCCCAATTGGGGCGTTGATCCGTCGTTCGACAACCCAGCCGACGCTGTAGCCAAAGCACGAACGGCAGCGCGGCGGGAATCAGCAGCACGTCGTTGAAATAGCCGTGCAAAAAGGCGCCGCCGAAGTGCGGTGCGAGGTACCACCGGTTCAACGCGTAAAGTCCGCATGCGACGACGCAGATCGGATCCACCGCGTACCGGAACGGCTTCATAGCAATGCGGCGATGAGGAAACCGGTCCCAAACGCGATCAAGAGCCTCGCGGCGAATGCGGGAACGTAAGGAAAAGGAGAAAAGTTCACGACCTAACTGATAACCCACTGAACCGCCTCCGCAACACGAGCCCTTGACCGGTTTCCCTGATCGTAAAACGTCGGAGACCACGGATTGCACGGATGTACACGGATAAGCCAAACCCGACCTCGGGCTTCACCTCCCGGTCTGAGGGTTGATCCGTGGTTATCCGTGTAATCGGTGGTGAATCAGGAACGGTCGGGATCTGCCCCTGCTTCCTGGTCGTTTATTTCGCGACGACGTCCGCGTACTTTCGCTCGAGCCAGGTTTTTGGTACCGGGACCACGCAGATGTTCATCGACTTGTTGTCGGCCGACAGCATGGCGGACTGGATTTCGATCCGCGTGTTGTCGGGACTGAAGGTCGGATGCGGATGATCCGCGGCGGTCGGCTTGTGGCCCGTCGTCAGCATGATCATTTCGCTCGTGTGGCGATCGATGAGGAAAAGGCTGCGCGAAAAATCGTCGCCCACCGCCCAGCGTCCATCCGAAGAACCGTTCACGTGCCAGAGTCCGCTGCCGGACGGCGTCTGGCCTGCGATCCGCATTTCACGCGTGCGCAGGTTGACGATGCCGAGTCCGGTCGCGTGTTCCCGGGTTCCAGAAATACCCCAATCATCGTTCACCCCCACTTTGCGGTGACCGAGAATCGCAAGCGCAACCTCGTCGCGACCGATAACCGCTTCGTGAGTGACCCAGTCATACGGCGCTTCCGGATAGAGCGGACGCAAACCGGTGCCGTCTGCCAGCACGGTCCATGTCCGTTGGGGTGCTTTCCCACCCGTCTCCCAACAGAACACGATTTCGCCCGGCACAAATGGGTTCGTCTGGACGTGGCCAATCTGGAAGGGAACGGCGACGATGAACTTCACCTCGCCCGTTTTCAGATTCATGCTCGCGAGACCTGTCGGCCCAGCGCCCATTTTTCGCGGACCGTAAGTCGACTCAACCTTCGTGTCCGGCGGCAGGTGTTTGGCGGCTTCTTCTTTGCTGCCGACGCGGAAATAAACGAAGTCTTCCGTCGGATCGAGTGCCACGTCACCGACCGCGCCAAGTTCCTTCGGGATCGTGCCGCACACGTGCTCATAGGCGGAGGCTGGCTGCATTTTCCCGGCGGCGCTGTCAGCGAAGACCTTTGCCAGATCGACGCGCACAATTTCGGACGGCGGACGAGGCGCTGATCGCGCCCCCTCGGCTTTCCCGCCATCCGCGGGCACCGTTGCGCCGCCTGTGGCTGGGGCACCTGATGCATCGGCGAGCAGCAAGCCCGGCGCGCGCGCGAAGTAGAGGTTCATCGACTTATCGGCGAGGCAGAGCATGCCGCTGTAGCCGCCCTCGGTGACCTGCACGATGTCACCGGTTTCTTCGTTCACCGCCATGGCCTGACCGCGCACACGATTCGAGCGGAATACGATCCACTTGCCGTCGTAGGTCCACTGATGATGGGTCTGATAGATCTTCGAATCACCCGCGGGCGTGCTGGTCAAAAACGTCAGCGGCACGCCGGTGACCGGGTCGGGGACAATTTTCTTTTCCGATGGGAAACGCCGGCCGATTTGGGCGGAGGCGCAGGTGGCAATGGCAGTCAGGGCGAGAGACGCCACAACGATGCGAATTTTGTTTTGGGTCATGGGACTACGATTGAGGTAAGCCTCGGCAAGTCGCGAAGGGGTCGCGCTTGTTTTCCACCCGACGCGGCCGCGTGGTCGAGGATTCGCCCGACAAAAGCGGACCGTCAGAATCGAGCGAATACGAAACAGTGCCGCTTCAGAACCGTAGGTCGGGTCGAGAATCGCCGAGAGACTTCAGGCCGCAGCGGCGAACGACTACGAGAGAATCTGGCGCAAGCTGTCGAGATCGAGCACGTTGGCGAGCGACTCTTCCTGCACGACCGACGCGGCTAGCGCCGCTTTCTCACGCTGCATCGCGAGGATCTTTTGCTCAACGGTATCGGCTGCCACCAAGCGGTACGCGACCACCGGTTGAGTTTGACCAATGCGATGGGTGCGGTCGATCGCCTGCGCTTCAACCGCGGGATTCCACCATGGGTCGCACAAAATCACGTAGCTCGCAGCCGTGAGGTTCAGGCCGAACCCCGCCGCTTTCAGCGAGAGCAGAAATACCGTCTGGCTGCGATCGGATTGAAACTTATCCACAAGCTCCGCGCGATTTTCGGTTTGTCCCGTCAGCATCAGGTGCGCGATGCCAGCTCCCGTGAGGCGCGTGCGAATGAGTTCGAGCAGCGTGACGAATTGGCTGAAGACGAGGACCTGCTGCCCTTCGTCGCGCAGTTCTTCCAATCGCTCGAGCAACGCGTCGAGTTTCGCACTCGGGAGATCCGCATGGGCGTCGCTGACGAGTGCGGGGTGACAACAGATCTGCCGCAAGCGCAGCAGACTCGCGAGGACGTTGAAGCGAACCGCATCCAGCGCGCGATTCGTGTCGACGCCGAGGAGTTGAGCGCGAGCGCGTTTGAGCTCCGCATCGTAGAGCCGGCGCTGGGCGCCTTCGAGATCCACCACGATTTCATCTTCGGTCCGCGGCGGAAGTTCGGGCGCAACCTGCGCCTTCGTGCGGCGCAACAGGAAGTGGCGCACGCGACGTCGCAGCCGCGCCGTGGCGGACGGATCTTCGGCGGGATACTGACGGCGAAAACTCGCTTGCGCGCCGAGCAGCCCGGGCTGCGCGAACGCGAACAGACTCCACAAATCGAGCAGTCGGTTTTCGATCGGCGTGCCCGTCAACGCGAGCCGGTGCGCCGTGAGCAGCGTGCGGACAATCGCCGCCGTTTGGCTCGACGGATTCTTCACGAACTGAGCTTCATCCAAAACGATGGCGTCCCACGTGTGAGCGCGAAACCATTCCGGCTGAATCCGAAGTTGCGCGTAGTTCGCGACCAGCAGCTGCACCTTCACATCCGTCGGCGGTCGACTCGCCAGCGCGGGCGTGAACACCGTCGTCGTCAACCCAGGCGCGAACCGCTCCGTCTCCGTCAACCAGCCGTGCATCACGCTTTTCGGGCACACGATCAACGCCCTGAACGGCGCAGGAGTCGCCGGCGTGGTTCCGTCCGATGAGACCGCAGACGCTTTCTGAGCGGCCAGATGAAGCAGCCACGCGAGCGCCTGCACCGTTTTGCCCAAGCCCATGTCATCGGCAAGTACACCGCCAAAACCGAGGGCTGAGAGATGCGCCAAAAAGTGAAAACCCTCCTGCTGATAGGGCCGCAACGTGGCCCGCAATCCGGGTGGCAGTGGCGGCGGCGGCAGTGCCGTCAACGTGGCGGCCCGTTCGCGCAATGAGGTCGCGAGATTTACATCCGTCGCGGCAAACGCCTCCGCTTCGGCGGCCAATTGCAAGGCGTGCAGCCGGTGCGTCGCGGTTCGCCCTCCCGTAAGCACGTCGTCGGCATGAAGCCCCAGCCGATCCAGCGCCGTTACGGCCGGAACGCCGTTCGCATCTTCCGCGAGTTCAATTCTCCGCCAGCCTTTCTTGGCCAGCCGCACCCATTTCCCCCGCGCCTTCAACAACAGCGCGATCTCGTCGGGCTTCAGCGTCGTGTCCTCCACTTTCAGCGCGACGGTCAAATCGAACCAATCGCGTTGAGTTCCCTCCGCGGGCGCGGCGGAGAATTCCATCCGCGCCTTCAGCGGCGGGCCGAGCAAACCGGCCAGTTCGGCGGACGCTTCAATCGTGAGTCCGGGCGGCAGCGTGGCGTGCCAGGCGATGAACTCGTCCGGGAAAGCTTTTGGAACGTAACGCGTCCACGCTTCCGCCCATCCGTCCCACGTGAGTCGAAATTCCGCCAGGCGCGCGCTGACCGCCTGCGCTTCCAGCGTATCGAACTCGAGGAGCGGCTCTTCCGGCCGACGCGCGGGGGGCGCTCCGGTTTTGGTCCACTGCCAGCCGTTCTCACCGCTCCATTGTTGCTCGCACGGTGGATCATCCGAGTGCGCAAGCAGCCGGGCGTGGAAGTGCGTCGGATCCTCTTCCGAGCCGGTTTCCGTCAGCCAACATTTCAAGAGTGGCCGGAGCACGACATGACGGACTTTCCCTTCGAGAGACGAAGGCAGCCGCAATCCCGCCGCGCGGAGCCGGCCCATGATCCGAGTATCGCCCAAGGCCGCGGTGGGCAGAGGCGTCGCCGGCACGGGCGGCGGTCCGCGCCACACTTTGCCTTCAAACACGTAGAGCGGTTCGGGGTGCAGTACGATGAGTCGGGCGCGCGACGCATCACGGCCATCCGGCGTCACCATCCGCAGGTCGAGCCGATCGCGAGCCTTCACCGAAACGGTTGCTTCGGGAATGAGCGGGGCAGGCTCGATCGCGAACGGACGACCATCCGGCAGCACGACCGCTGCGCGTGCCGCCGTTGTGCGGAAAATGCTTTCGCTGATCTCTGAGGGAAGGGCGCTCTTGGGCGAAATCCGGAGTGCGTCGGCGCCCATGCGCAATTCCGCCGCAAGCGCGTCCGCGAGTGCCGCGTCAGCCGGGGGCAAAAGTTCGAAATCGGACGGCCGCGCCATGGCGAGCGCAGCAAACCATTTATGCGCGGGCGCCTTCCAGGTTTTGCCCATGCCTGCGCGCACTTCGATCGACAAACCGCCCTCTGGGTTCACGCGGGCGCGCAAGCCGATGAGACCGGCGACGGGGTTGGTGCGCGGGTTGGTCGAATTGCCAGGCGCTGCGAGGGCGTTGCGCCACGTCGCCAGTTCCTGCTGCATCAACCGGTCGTGAATGACCGCGCGAATCGCGCTGGTGTCAGTCAGCGGACGGAAAACTTCAGGAATCGCTCGACCTGCCAGCTCGTAGTCGTACGCGATATATTGCCACAACGCCCACGGATCAGCCGGCGCCGTCGTGCGATCCCACCAGCCTGGAAAGGCCGGCGTGTAGAGCGGTGTTCCCGCGGGCGGAGTGTGTTCGAAACCGTGGCGGAGCAACGCGCCCGGGAAAATCGTTCCCCGCGCCTGCACGAACTCGTTGTACAGCGCAGCCAGATCGCCGAGTCGCTTCGTTTCATGCTCGGTCAGCGGACGACCGAGTTTTTCTGCGAGCACTGGACCCCATTGGCCGGCAAACGTCACCTTCCGGGGCGCGGGGGTTGGCGTCAGACGCGTGAGCGGCGGATGCGGCGGCGGCGCCGGAGTGGCCGAAATGATCGTGGGATCAGCTCCATCGTGTCCGCCCGACGAAGCGGTATCGAGCCAGGAGCGGGCCGCGGCGTAGGCGTGTTTGCATTGCAGCCGAACGGGGCAGGTGCATTTCGAGCTCCACGTTCCCCGGGTCAAAAACAGGGTGACGGAGCGGAGTTCCTCTTCTCCTTGCACGGAGGCTTCGACGTAATGATCGGCGTCCGAGCCGACGCGTTTCACTCGACCGGTGCTGTAATACTCTTCGCCGCGTTCGCGGGTGTGCTCGTTGAAGGTGGCCAGCCACGCGCGAAGCGCCGAGAGGGACTCGGGCTTCTTGACGCTGCGAACAACCGGTGGACGGGCTTTAGGTGACATGGAGAGACGAGACCGCACGTGCGGTGGTTCGCCAGGCCCGGCTGGTCAGCTCAACCGTACGAAAACGGCTGAACGACAAACAGCAGGACAGATCCGAACTTCTAGTACACCTGTTCTTCCAGCAAGGCAAAGAGCTCGGCCTCGTTGATCCGCTTCTGGGCCATCGAGTCGCGCTCCCGCAAAGTGAACGAGCCGTCTTTCTCAATCGTGTCGAAGTCGATCGTGACGCACCACGGCGTGCCGATCTCATCCTGCCGGCGGTAACGGCGGCCGATTGCGCCCGCTTCGTCGTAGAACGCCGCGTACTTCCGTTTCAACTTGGCGTAAAGTTCCCTGGCCCGGCCGACAAGCAGCTCTTTGTTTTTCAACAGTGGCAGCACAGCGACTTTGACCGGTGCGATGCGAGGGGAGAGACGCAACACGGTGCGCTTTTCCACATTTCCTTTCTCATCCTTCACGTCCTCTTCCCCATAGGCGGCACAGAGCACCGCGAGAAAGATGCGATCGACGCCCACCGCTGGTTCGATCACGTGCGGCACGAATTTTTTCCTCGTCGCCTCGTCAAAGATTTCCTGCGGTTTGCCGCTGGCGGCCGCGTGTTGGCCAAGATCGTAATTTCCACGGGCGGCGATACCCCACAACTCCTGCACGCCAAAGGGGTACTTGAACATGATGTCCACCGTACCTTTGGAGTAGAACGCGAGTTTCTCCTTCGGATGTGCGTACAGCGACAGGTGTGACTCGGGCAGGCCGATCGAGATCAGCCAGTTTTTGCACCAGGCGATCCAATCCTGGTGGCACTGCGACCAATCGGCGTCTTCGTGGATGAAGTATTCCATCTCCATCTGTTCAAACTCGCGGGAGCGGAAGATGAAATTGCGCGGCGTGATCTCGTTGCGGAACGATTTACCGATCTGCGCGATTCCGAACGGCAGCTTTACGCGGCCGGTGTCCACGACGTTCTTGAAATCCACAAACATGCCCTGCGCCGTTTCTGGCCGCAGGTACGCGACCGACGATCCATCCGTCATCGCGCCGACGTTCGTTTGAAACATCATGTTGAACGAACGGGGCGCCGTGAGACTGCCGGGTTCGCCCGTCGCAGGAGAAGGAATCAGCGCGATTTCGTCGGGCTGCGCCTCGGTCATGTCTTTTGGGTGAACGGGTGACAGCTGCCCTTGGATGGCCTTCTTGCGCTTGAACGACTCAGCGGCGGCTTGGAGTTCGCCGGCGGTATTTTCGCTTTCCAGAGCAGAGACGTACCCGACGGTCTTCGCGTCGATGATCACAGCGGCGAAGAACAGTTGATCTGCGCGGTAACGCTGCTTGCTGGCTTTGCAATCAACGAGCGGGTCGGTGAAACCGGCGACGTGACCCGATGCTTCCCACACCTTGGGGTGCATAATGATCGATGTTTCGATCCCGACGATGTCCTCGCGGCGGCGGACCATGTCATCCCACCAGCAGTCGCGGATGTTCTTTTTGAGCTCTACGCCCAAAGGGCCAAAATCGAAGAAGCCGTTGAACCCGCCGTAGATCTCAGAGGATTGAAACACAAACCCCCGGCGTTTCGCGAGCGCGACCAGGTTATCCATGGACACTTCAGCAGGAGCGGCGGATTCAGCGGACGTCGACATAAGCGGAAATAATTAGCCGCGTGCGTGTGAGGCGGTCAACTGTGTGGTTTTGAGCGATCGCGGTTGTACCTGAGTGCAGCTCGCACGGACGAAAGCCTCGGATGGTATCGGTTCAAAGAGTGCAAAAGGGCCACGGGCCTGCTCAACCCTCCGGATTGGGGCGAACTGAGACGCGGAACTCGTGCAAGCTGCGCGGGAATCCGCTCCTGATCATGCATCACGCATACGGCGTGAATTTCACACGATAAACTAAGCGCCTCGCCCGCAGCGATTTGAATTCTCAACCACGCGGTGGCACGTTCTACGCAATGAGGATGGTTCTTCCAGCGGTCTGTACATGTTCAACCCTAGAACTGGATCCTATGAAATCATCCCAAGACAAAAGCATCAGCGTACTGAACGACCTCATTGAGACCTGCGAAGATGGTGAGCACGGCTTCACCACCGCGGCCAAAGATGCCAAAGATGCTGAGCTGGGACGGGTATTTTCCCAATACGCAGCTCAGCGAGGAAATTATATTCGAGAACTGCAGGAACGCGTTCGCGCCCTTGGCGGCGATCCCGACAAACACGGTTCGGTCAGCGGTTCGTTGCATCGCGGCTGGATCAATCTGAAAGCGGCGCTGACCTCGGATGAGCCTCATGCCGTCCTCGCGGAATGTGAACGCGGTGAAGATGCCGCGGTCGCGAACTACCGCGATGCGCTCAAGAATACCGACCTCGATTCGGAGACGCGCGCTTTGGTGCAGCGTCAAGCAGCGGGTGTGCAGGAAGCACATGACCGCGTGAAACAGCTTCGGGATAGCGTCGCCTATGCGCATAAGTGATGCGCCGGTCCCAGACGCCGCGACCCCCAGGTAAACACCAAAACGCCGCGCCGATTTTCGGCGCGGCGTTTTGCCGTCTGCAGGGAACGTTCCTGTGCGAATGCTGTTGCAGAATTGGAGCCGACTGCGGCTCGACCTGCGGCTCGACCGAAATTTAATCGTCAACCCCGCGGCACCTCTCCACCGTCCCTCCCCCCATGAAAACTCTCCCGCTGTGGATCCGTCTTGTTGTTCCGCTCGCCTGTTTCGGCGCGACATGCCTGCGCGCGGCCGATGAGCCGGAGAAGTCCAAGAATGGCTATACGGTCACCATCGACATGAAGATGAATGAGGAGGGCGAAGTCGAAGGCGTGAAAATGGTTTCGACCGAAGACACGAGTGCGGGCCAGGTCCTCGACAAAATGGCGCTGGCCATGGCTTCGAAAACCAAAGTACCGCCCCGTCTCAAAGATGGAAAGCCGGTGAAGTTCACCGTGCGGGCGCCGTTCTTTTTTCCAATCGATGATGATGAAGGTGCGGCCGCCAATAAAGCCCCCATGCCGCACCCCAAGAAGGAGTCCGCTGTTATGCCGGTCTATCCTCCGGCCCTGCGCGAAGCTGGCGTGGTGGGCGGAGCAGTCCTGGAACTGCATGTGGATGCGGACGGCAAATTGACGGACGTCAAAACGATGCGTGCATCGCATCCCGAATTCCAAGCCTCGGCGGTAGAGGCGGTGAAGAAGTGGGTTTTTGCGCCCGCGCAAAAAGAGGGAGCGCCGGTCGCGTCGCGTACCCGGCTGGCGATTGTGTACGAGACCGGTGAAAAGATGGCGGACTTGAAGTGGCGCGTGGCGCCACGACCTGCACTCGGCACGTTTGTGGTGATCCGACCCGACGAACCGATTCAGGACGGACCGGCACCGGCTGCGCCTGGATCAGAGCCCGCAGCCACGGCACCCGGTGCTGCCGTTCCGACCGAGCCAGGAAAATAGGATTCGCTGACACGGCCGGAGCTTCAGGGTTGAATTGAATCCAGAAACGCAGCCCCGCGGCGGAAGAGAGTCGGTGAAAGCCAAGGGAAAGAACCTATAAAACGAGCGGGTCGCAGACCGCGCTCTACTTACGGTAGCGCGGCGTCTTCGACCCGCGGCTTGGAATGCGATTCCATCCGCGTTCATCTGCGAATCGGGCACCCGCGCAACCCGGAGCTCGGTCGCCAGCTACACGCGTAGGAAAATCTTTCGCACGTACAGGAATCGCGCGAACAGAAAGACCAGAGCGAGACTGATGAGTGTGACCATGATCTCACCGGCTCCGGCGACGATCTGTCGGTCGAACCACGCGCTCACGCTGCCGCCCGCCAGCACGCCCGCCACGCGATGGAAGCTGAACACCGACGTCGCGATATACAGCGTGATCGGATTCATGCCGATCCAGACGAACGGCTGGCACCAGCGGCGCCACTGACGCACGTCGACCACGTAATAAAACAGGGCGAGCAGCAGAGCGCTCCAGCCACCGGCCACCAGCACGTACGATGACGTCCAGATTTTTTTGATGACCGGAAACTGCAGGTGCCAGAGCCAGCCCAGCGCGAGTGCCGCAATGCCGGCAATCACGAGGGTTCGTACTTTGCTCTGATCACTCAGGTCCACGCGTCGCAAGAGCAGTCCGGCAAACACGCCGAGCAGACAGGTCGCTATCGCCGGCAGCGTGCTGAGCAGCCCCTCTGGATCATAATAGCCGTCATGCAGCCGTCCCGGCAGGAAGCGGAAGTCGAGATGATCGGCGAGATTGTGCCCCGCTTCGTAGTGTCCCGTGACCCGCGTCGTGGTCTCGGCGTAGAGCGCCTCCGCGCGTGCGCGATCGGGAAAGCCGCGTGAACTGCGCGGCGCGTCCGGCCAGCGCGCGATGAGAGCGGTGCGTTCGAGTTGGACGTCGCGAATCGGGACAAACGTCATCAACGCCCAATAGCCGACCAACAACGCCACCGTGATTGCCGCCAGTTGCCGTGGTCGGAAAAAACAAAACAGCAGTCCCGTCACTCCGTAAGCCAGTCCGATGCGCTGCAGTACGCCGGCGATCCTGACGTCAGGCCACGGATGACTGAGTCCGCCGTTGTAGAATATTCCCAGCAGGATGAGCAACGCGGCCCGACGGAGAATTCGTTTCACTGCGACCGAGCGTGGAACGCGCGACAGCTGTTGCGTCAGTGAAAAGACCAGCGAAACGCCCACGATGAACACGAACAGCGGGAAGATCAGGTCGTAGAAAGCGAACCCTTCCCAATCCTTGTGTTCCAACTGGGCCGCAACCGCCCGCACCGGTGCGGACTGGCTCAGGGCCCCCAGCGCCACCACGAGTGAGTCGGCGCCCAGAATCCAAAACATATCAAAGCCGCGCAATGCGTCCAAGGATACGAGACGAGTGGCGGGCGGCGGCGAGTGATTCATGCGCAGAAATCTCCGGGATGAGGGGTAACCAGCGGTTGAGCCCTAACAGTTCCAGCCGGTTCATGACAAAGAAGTTTTCGCTCCGGAGCGCAGATTCTGTCGTCACTATCATTTTTGTTAAAAACATCGTCAGATCTGCCATTTTTTAACCCACTGAATGACTGTATGGTCACGTCCGCTGGCGGTTCACTGTTTCACCATGGCTGCTCCTGACACTTTTACCCCTTCTCGCTTCGAGCATGTTCCGCTCTCGGTTTTCGCGAGCAGTGCCGAAGCTTCTCGTTCCGTCGCACAGGAAATCGCGGCGCTCATCCGGCAGCGCCAGTTGGAAAACCGACCGGTCGTACTCGGACTTGCGACCGGCTCCACGCCGCTGAATTTCTACGCCGAGCTCGTCCGTCTGCACCGGGAGGAAGGGCTCAGCTTCGCGAACGTCATCACCTTCAATCTCGACGAGTACTACGGACTCACGCCGCAACACGACCAGAGCTATCACCACTTCATGCGGGTGCATCTGTTCGATCACATTGATGTTCCGGCCTCGGCCATCCACCTGCCCGACGGCACCGTGGCGGCATCGGCCGTTGACGCGCACTGCCGGGAGTATGAAGAAAAAATTCAGGCCGCTGGCGGAATCGATTTTCAGATTCTGGGGATTGGCCGAACTGGACACATCGGTTTCAACGAGCCAGGGAGTCCGCGCCGTTCTCGGACGCGCCTGGTGACGCTGGATCCGCTGACGCGGCGGGATGCCGCCGGAGATTTTGGCGGCGAGGAGCACACGCCGCATTACGCGATCACGATGGGTGTCCGCACGATCATGGAAGCCCGGCAGGTCGTGCTGATGGCGTGGGGTCAGCACAAGGCGGGCATCGTGCGGGAAGCGCTGGAGGGACCGGTGACGCCGCATGTCACGGCCTCCTTTCTGCAGGAGCACGATCACTGTCGTTTTATTCTGGATGCAACCGCGGCGGGCGCGCTCACGCGATTCCGTGCTCCGTGGTTGATTGGGCCGTTGGAAGACCAGGGCCTGGCGTGGGACGAGCGCATGACGCGGCGCGCAATTCTCTGGCTCTCCGAGCACAAAAAGAAAGCCGTGCTCAAGCTGACCGACGAAGATTACAACGAGTCCGGCCTGCAGGATTTGCTGCGCGTGTATGGTTCGGCCTATGAGGCGAATCTCGCCGGGTTTTATCAGATGCAGCATACGATCACGGGCTGGCCCGGTGGTCGCGATCCCGCGCGCACCAAACCCGGAGATGCACCGGTCCGGCCGTTGCGAGCGTCGTCGGCGGGTGAGTTTCCCAAGCGCATTCTCGTGCTGTCGCCGCATCCGGATGACGACGTGATTTCGATGGGTGGAACATTGTGCCGGCTCGTGGAGCACGGACACGAAGTTCACATCGGTTATCAGGTTTCTGGCTCGAATGCCGTGTCCGACGAATCGCTGTGGCGCATGCTGATGTTTGCCCGCGATGCGACTCCGGCTGGCGAAGCAAAGAGCACCACGTTCGAAAGCGCGTTGGCGACGTTTGGTCGCACGGGTGCGCTACCGCCACTGCCTGAACTGACGCGCTGGAAAGGTCTCGTGCGACGCAACGAAGCGATCGCGGCGGCGCGAATATGCGGAGTTCCCGCGGGGAGGCTGCATTTCCTCGACCTGCCGTTTTACCACGCGGCTGGCGGGCGGCGCCGGGAATTGAGTGAGGCCGACATCGTCCGCATGCGGGCGTTGCTGGATACGGTGCAGCCGCATCTCATTTTTGCCGCCGGCGATCTCGACGACCCGCATGGAACGCATCGGCTTTGCTTGCGCGCATTGAGTGAGGCGTTGGCAAAATCCACTGAGATGGCCTGGTACGGCGCGACGGAACTGTGGCTGTATCGCGGAGCGTGGGCCGAATGGGAAGCGGATGAAATCGATCTGGCCGTGCCCTTGAGTCCGCAGGAAGTGCTGCGCCGACGTCGCGCCATTTTCCGCCACGAAACGCAAAAGGATCAGGCGCTGTTTCTTGATCGCCGCGAGTTCTGGCAGCGCACCGAAGATCGCAGCCGCGTGCTCGCGGAGCGGTACAACGCGCTTGGCCTGGCCGAATACGAGGCCATCGAAGCTTTCAAACGCTATACCCCTGATGAACTCGTCCAACAAATGTCCGCGTAGTTTTTCCCATCGCCTGGCACGTTTGCTGGCCGTCTGCACGACACTCGCAGGTGGCGCATTCGCCGCCGATTCCATGAAGCCTCCCCTCGACTTGGTTCCGGTTCCCGCAGAGCTGCAGCTAGGCACGGGCCGGCTGCCAGTCACCGCGGCATTTTCCGTGTCGGTCGTCGGCGCGAAGGATGCGCGATTGCAGGCGGGAGTTGAACGCGCACTGAAGCGATGGTCCACGCGAACGGGTCTTTCACTCAACCCGAAGTCAGTTGCGGCAGATGCAGCGACGCTCGTGATCGAGGCGGCGGGACCGGGACGGCCATTGCCTGCGCTCGAAGAAAACGAGTCCTACTCGCTTGATGTCAGCACCCGTCAGGCACGGCTGCGAGCGCCGACCACCGTGGGCGCGTTGCACGGACTCGAAACATTGTTGCAGCTGCTCGCGAAAGACGCGGACGGATTTTACGTGCCGGTCGTCACGATTCGCGATCAGCCGCGGTTCGCGTGGCGGGGTCTCCTGATCGACGTCGCTCGTCATTGGCAACCGATCGAAGTGATCAAGCGCAACCTCGATGCGATGGCGGTGGTGAAGCTCAATGTTCTCCATCTTCACCTGACCGAAGATCAAGGTTTCCGCATCGAGAGTCGCACGCATCCGGAGTTGCACACGCAGGGTTCAGACGGACAGCTTTTCACGCAGGCACAGATTCGCGAAATCATCGCGTATGCGCAGGAGCGGGGGATTCGCGTCGTTCCGGAGTTCGATATTCCCGGCCACGTGACCAGCTGGGTTGTCTCGCATCCGGAGTTGGCGAGCAAACCCGGTCCGTACAAAATCGAGCGACAATGGGGCGTCTGCGACCCCGTGCTCGATCCGACAAATGAGCAGGTGTACGTGCTGCTCGATGATTTCTTGGGCGAGATGGCTCAGCTTTTTCCAGACCAATATCTTCACATCGGTGGCGACGAGAACAACGGCGTGCATTGGACGGCGAATCCGAAGCTCCAAGCCTTCATCAAGGAGCACAATCTGAAGGACAACGAAGGCCTCCAGGCGTACTTCAATCGCAAGGTGTCCACGATTCTGACCCTGCACGGGAGGCGACTCGTTGGCTGGGACGAGATTTTGCATCCCGATCTGCCGAAGAACAGCGTGATCCATTCGTGGCGCGGACCCACCGCCCTCGCGGAAGCCGCGACGCGTGGCTACTCCGGAATTCTTTCGAATGGCTACTACATCGATTTAAACCAGCCCGCGTCCGAGCACTATCTGGTCGATCCGCTTCCGGCGGATACAACGCTGACCACCGAGGAACAACGCCGCATTCTTGGTGGCGAGGCCACGATGTGGGGCGAATGGGTGACGCCGGACAACATCGACACACGCATCTGGCCACGCACAGCCGCGATCGCGGAGCGCCTGTGGTCACCGCGTGATGTCCGCGACGTTTCCGAAATGTACCGGCGGCTCGCGGTTGTAGATCTGCGATTGCAGGAAGTCGGCACGCAGCAGGGCAACTGGCCGCGGTTCAAACTTCCTGGAGTGGAAAACAAGAGCGCCATGGCTGATGCGTTGCGAACGCTCGCCGCGAGTGTTGAACCCGTGCGCGCCTACCGGCGTGGTGGGCTTCAACCGGAAGTGAACCAGCTGACACCGCTGGATGAACTCGCAGATTGGTCGCGGGCGGACAGCGCTTCTGCCCGGGCCTTCAACGAAGCCACGCAGCAGTGGCTCTTCGGCTCCGGCGAATGGAATTCGAAAACCGCTGAGCCGCTGGTTCGTCAGCTGACGCTTTGGCGGGACGCCGGTGAACTCGCCGCAAAAGCGCCGGTCGTTGCAACGCGTATTTCGGAGGCCCGGCCTGGCGTGGCTCGCAACCTCGCGCAACTGGGCCGCGCCGGATTGGAGCTGGTGACCGCGCTGACGAGCGGCAAGCCGCTCCCGGCTGATCGTCAGAAGGCAGTGCAAGAGTTGCTCACCACGGCGGCCGTGCCTACCGCGGCGGCGGTGGAATTTCCGTTCCTCAACTCCCTCCGGGAACTTGGTGCTGCGGCGGCTGCGCCAGCGGAACGAACGACGCTGCCCCAAGCCGCGTGGCGGACAAAGATCGAGTCCGCGGCCCAGCCGGCCGAGCGTCCGCACCGTAGTTAAGCTTCCAGATCCAACTTCACTCCATGTCCTCCCTCGCTGCTCCCGTTGCGCCGCCCTCATCCGCAAAATCCGGATACAACTGGTTTCTCCTGCTGGTCGCCGGACTCGGAGGATTACTCTACGGAGTGGATGTTGGCATCATCGCGGGGGCGCTGCCGTATCTCGAAGCATCGTCCGGACTGAATGCAGGCCAGCTCTCGTTCATCGTGGCGGCCGTTCTCCTTGGCAGCGTGATCTCCACGCTCTTTGCCGGTCTGCTCGCCGATTGGATCGGACGGAAGTGGATCATGGCGATCAGCGGAGTACTGTTTGTGATCAGCATTCCGGTGATTGCCCTGTCGCAAGGGTACGGACCGCTGGTGTTCGGACGGTTGCTGCAAGGGATCAGTGCCGGTCTGATCGGCGTGGTCGTTCCCCTTTACCTCGCGGAATGCCTCTCGGCTGCGAATCGCGGCAAGGGCACCGGAATCTTTCAATGGATGCTCACGCTAGGAATCGTGGCCGCGGCAGTGATCGGAATTTATTTCAGCATCCGCGTGGAGGAGGTCTCGAAGCTGGGTGACGCGGCGCAAATCCTCGCGTTCAAGGACCAGGCTTGGCGCCGGATTTTCTGGGTTTCGCTGCCTCCGGGCATTCTCTTCGTCATCGGGTCATTGCTCGTCGCGGAATCGCCACGCTGGCTGTTCCGTCGCGGTCGGACCGAGGCCGCAAAACAGGCGCTCCTCCGTTCGCGTTCCGACGAACAAGCCGCCGTTGAGCTGCACGAAATGGAGCAGATCGCGGTCGCCGAGCGCGCGCAGGAGCCGGGCGCCACCGGCCACGCTCGGGAATCCATCTTTTCGCGCAAATACGTGATTCCGTTTGTCATGGCGTGCGTCGTCCTCGCCTGCAACCAGCTGACGGGCGTGAATTCAGTTATTGGCTACAACACCACCATTTTGCTGCAAGGCGGTCTCTCGGATGTTCAAGCCCACAGCGGTTATCTTATCCTGACGGTGGTCAATTTCCTCGTGACGATTGCGGGCGTGATGCTGGTCGATCGCAAAGGGCGTAAATTCCTGCTGAGTGTCGGCACGGCCGGGATCATTGTTTCATTGCTGCTGGTGGGATTCTTGTTTCGGCAGACCGAAGCGCGCCGGGTCGACGCGGGCGAAACGCTGCAAACCCTGGTCAGCGGTACGGAGTCACCCAAAGTTGTTTTCGACATGGCGACGGCGGACCGACTGCTCGGGCCAGCCGGCAACGCGGGCATGGCCCTGGCTGGCCATCCGTCCACCTTGGTCGTGATCTATTCGTATGGTGACTTCCGGGCCGCGACCAAAGCGGTGCGTTCCGATGATCCCGCGGCCACCGCGTTGGACGTAAGCCGCGGCAGTTGTGTCCCGGCCAACAAGGTCGTCGCCTTCTTCAGCAATCCATTCGCGGATTTGGCCGCGGCCCGCACGGCGCCGCTGAAAATCGAGAACGCGTTGATCACGCCTGTCCCGACGACGCGACACGGCTGGATGACGGCGATCGGCATCTTCGCGTTCATGGCCTTTTTCGCGGTTGGTCCGGGCGTATGCGTCTGGCTCGCCTTGTCGGAGCTGATGCCCACGCGCATTCGTTCGAACGGCATGAGCATCGCGTTGCTCGTGAACCAGGCCGTGTCGACCACGATCGCGGCGATTTTTCTGCCGACGGTTGGGCGCTTCGGGTACTCGACCATGTTCTTCGCGTTCGCGGGATGCACGGTGATCTATTTTGTCACGGCCGCGTTCTTCCTCCCGGAAACAAAAGGCAAGACGCTGGAGGAAATCGAAGCGCACTTCGCGCGCGGAAATCATGAATAGGGCGTCGATCAATTCTTAATCTGGAACTCAGGAACGCTGGAATCGGATGAGAACGGAGAAGGCATCTTGTGCCAGTAGCGCGGCGTCTCCGACCCGCGGCCCGGAGACCACGGATCTCACCGATGAGCACGGATTCAAAACCGGTCTTAAGTTCAGATCTACTATCCGCGAGCTCCGCGGCAACGGTGCGGCCGCACCGCATTCAACGCAGACACCGCGGAACACGCGCATCCGATCCCGATTTCCAGATGAATTCCCACTGCCACTCCTCCGTGTTCGGTTTCCTGATTCCCTGATTTCCACGTATAAGTTCCTCCTCCGATCTCGTCCGTTCCAGAGTTTCTGAGTTCCAGATTACCACTCACCGCCGTCCTCCTCTGCGCTCCGTTCCTTATTCCTGATTTCCTGATTTCCACATAAATAATGATTCCTGAGTGCCCCACCGCATGTTGAACATTCGTCCGCAACTTCGACCGTCTCTCGACCCCGATTTCGTCCCGGCGGTGCTTTGGAACCGCGCGTACCGGGCGTTGGTGGACACGGATCCTGGTGCGCGCCCGTTCGCCTTGGTGCTGGTGCGGGCGGATGGCGGGACGTCCGTGCATCGGTCGCGGGTGCTGCGCCGTGAGCATCCGGCGGCCGCGCTCAATCTGCGCTACGCTGAACGACTGTTGAAGTTTCTCCTCTGGCAAAAGGGCGCGGCTGTGGTCCGCGTCAGCGGCGCCCCCGAGCTCGCGGCCGACCTTGCAAGAATCTACTCTCCGAGTGGCGAGCGCGCGTTCGATCATGCTTTCATGGGCGACAAGGTTTACGGGCAGCCGTTTCGCATCGAGACAGCCGATACATCCGACGTGCCGCCAGAAGCGACGACAGGCATCGCGATCGGCCGGCATTTGGATGGCTGCCGAATCGGTTTCGATCTAGGAGGTAGTGATCGGAAATCGGCCGCGGTGATCGACGGCCGGGTCGTGTTTTCCGAGGAAATTCCGTGGAGCCCCTATTTCGAGTCCAACCCCCAGTTCCACCTCGAAGGCGTGCACAATTCCCTCGAGCGGGCAGCCGCGCATTTGCCGCGAGTGGACGCGATCGGCGGCAGCGCAGCCGGTGTCTACGTCAACAACGAGGTCCGGGTCGCGTCATTGTTTCGCGGCGTGCCGCCAGATCAGTTTGCGCGACACATCCGTCGCATGTTCTTCACGCTCCAGGAACGTTGGGGCGGCGTGCCCTTCGAAGTCGTCAACGACGGTGAAGTCACCGCGTTGGCCGGCTCCATGGCGTTGAACGCCAATTCCGTCCTCGGCGTTGCCATGGGCACAAGCATGGCGGGCGGTTACGTGACGGCGCAGGGCCAGATTACCCCTTGGCTGAACGAGCTCGCGTTCGCTCCGGTCGACTACCGCCCGGACGGTCCGCGCGACGAATGGTCGGGCGATGTCGGTTGCGGCGTGCAGTTCTTTTCGCAACAGGGCGCCGCGCGACTCGCGGAACGCGCGGGTTTCACGTTTGGTGCGGACGAACCCGCGGCCGAACGCCTGGTGCGTATTCAGAATGCCATGGCGGCGGGAGATCGTCGCGCAGCGGAGGTGTACGATTCGATCGGCGTTTGCTTTGGCTATGCGGTCGCGCAGTACGCCGAGTTCTATCCGCTCGAACACTTGCTGGTCCTCGGGCGGGCCATCTCCGGCACCGGCGGGGATCGGCTGCTCGAGCGTGCCCGGGAAGTGTTGCGTCATGAATGCCCGGAGGCTGCGGCGCGGATTCAATTCCATCAACCGGACGAGAAAGACAAGCGACACGGGCAAGCCGTGGCGGCCGCGAGCTTGCCGGCGCTCAGCGGGCGATAACTCACCATGAAATTCTTCCACCCAGATGCAGACGTTTTCGTGCCCGCAGCGGGCGAATCGGCCGACGCCGCGCTGGCGCGCGTCACCCATCTGTGCGTCGGTGCACATCAAGACGACATCGAAATCATGGCCTACGCCGGCATCACGGCCTGCCTCGATCGGCCAGGCGAAGGCTTTGGTGGCGTGGTTGTCACGAATGGGGCGGGATCGCCGCGCACGGGAACGTACGCGAAGCTGACGGATCTCGAGATGCAGGGAGTGCGGCGCACCGAGCAGCGAACGGCCGCCGAGATCGGCCGCTACGCGATTCAGCTCCAGCTCGCTCATCCCAGTGCGGAAGTGAAGAAATCCAACTCACCCGCCGTCGTCGGAGATCTCGCCACGATCTTTCGGGGCTGCCGGCCTGCCGTCCTTTATCTGCACAATCCGGCGGACAAACACGACACGCACGTCGCGGTGATGGCGCGGTCACTTGAGGCACTGCGGCAGCTTGCGCCGGAGCAGAGGCCGAAGCGCGTGCTGGGGTGCGAGGTGTGGCGCGATCTGGATTGGCTGGTCGACTCGGATAAGGTGGCGCTCGATTCCAGTGCGCATCCCGACCTCGCGCTCGAGTTGTTGAAAGTGTTTGATTCCCAGGTGACGGGCGGAAAGCGGTACGATCTCGCGACGCTCGGTCGCCGCGCGGCTCATGCGACCTTCCATACTTCGCATGCGACCGACCGGATGACGGGGATTACGTGGGCGATGGATCTGACCTCTCTGGTTAACGAACCGAAGCTCTCACTCGAGTCGTTCGTCGCCGCGCACATCGATCGCCTCAAGGCCGATGTCGTTCAACGCGTGCGCGCGTTTGGTTAGAATTCTGGAAACAGCATTTCGGGATATGGAGATCAGGGAATCAGGAAGAGACTCCAATCGTCCAATCCTCGATCTTATCTGGAACTCTGGAAATGAAGAACTCATGAACGAGCGACCATTCCTAATTCCGTTCCACAGTTCCTGAGTTCCAGTTTAACAAAGGCTCGATCCTTATCTGGCTGACTTCCGCCTTCAGATTTTGTCTGGAGAAATCAAAATTCCGTTCAAGGCGATCGGCGTTGAGCGTGCACCAGTATTTCTCCGCCGTTCATGTCGATTGTTTGTCGGTCAGGCCGAGCTTTCGCATGAAAATCTCCCAACGCGGATCGAGCCACTCGAATGCACGGGTAGCCCAGGCACTGTCGCCGTGGAGTTCAATCGTCGCCCCCCACACGCGTTCACCCGCCGCGCGGTCGCCGAGGCGGGCCACGCCGGACGCGTGTAGTGCTTCGCAAATACGCTTCGCCGCTTCGGAATCCTGCGACGCGTACGAGAGGAAAACGGCTTTGCTTTGCTCGCTCATTTCGTATTCGCCGCTTCCAGCGGGTGCGCCGCGTGCCTCGCGACTCAGCCCGGTCAGGTTAAAGACGTGACCTGCGTTACCGGCGACTTCATTTCTCCACTACGGGCAATGGTTTGAGCAGCGCTTCGAACTCGGGCTGGCCGCGGAGCTTTTCCCACCAGGGCGCCACCGAAAAAGTGCCGCGAGCGGTGAACGGACTGCGGTCGATCACCGCGATCAAATAGGGCGCGGCTTTCACCGCGTCGCCGATCGCCGCGTAATAGAAGGCCATCGCGCGCGGCGTCTGGATCGTCGGCGCTTCCTTCCACAACGGCTCCACTTCTGCCATCAAGCGCGCTGCTTCCTCGCGCTGATCGAGCCAGGCAAGGGTGACCGCGAGCTCAGCCTGATATTGAATGTTACTTGGATCGTCTTTCAGCCGCTGGCGCAGAACGGCCTCGGCTGACTGCCAGTCGGCCCGCGCGAGATTTTCTTTACCCGCCATTCGGTGCGCCCAGGCCAGCGCCCACGCTTTCGGCCGCATGGGCATCACCCAATCGTCGACGTAATTTCGGGCCGTCAGCGCCGCCGCCGCCTCCACGAGATCCGGCCGGTGCTCCATCAGCCCCGCCCACATCGCGACGCAGACGGCGCGATCTTCCGAACGTTCGGCGAGAGGCAACTTGGCGACTTGATCAAGCACGCCGCGCATTCCGACCCAGTCGCCGCGCCAACCGCCGATCAGCGCCGCCTTCAAGACCAGCGCCGAGGCAAACGGCCGAATCGCGATCGCTGCGTCGAGATGCTCCAGCGCCCGGGACAAATTTTCCGGCTGCCCACCGCCCTGGCCATAACTGCTGTAGGCGAGGGCGATTTCATAGTGGAGCAACGGATCCCGTGGCGCCCGTTTTGCGACCTCGAGCAAGACCACTCGCGCCTCCGCGTCGTGGCCGTTGGTCGACATCGTGTAACCGAGCGCTCGAGCAAGGCGGATGTGATCCGGATGGGCCGCGACTCCCCGACGGAGTTGTGCGATCGCTTGCTCGTAGGCCCCCTGCAATCGCAAACCCTGGCCGAGCGCTAGTATGGCCTCGGGCTCCTGCGGATCGAGCGCGAGCGCGCGATTGGCCAGTTGCTGCGTTTCTTGCAGCCGTTTCTCGCTGCCATCCCAGCCGCGCATAAGCCAGGCCGCCTGCACGCCGGCACGCACACCCCACGCCCCGGCGTTGTCGGGCTCTTTGTCCGTCGCGCGACGAGCAAAATCTTCCGCTGGAGCGAGGTCGTCGCGAGTGAAACCCACCTTGGTGTAGAGCGCCATCGCCTTCGCGGCCAGTTGCGCGCCCTCGCTCAACGGTGCGGCGGTTATTTTCTTCGGTCCTCCTTGCTCCGAAGTCTGGGCTTCCGGCTCCACGCACAGCGCCTGAAACCGCGGGTCGCTGCGCAGCTTGTCCCACAACGGATCAATTTTCAGCAGCGCGGCCGTGAGCGGCCAGCCGACCTGGTTGAATCCCCGCGCGCAGAATTTCTCCAACAGCGGCAAGGCGTCGTCCGCGCGCCCTAGAACGGCGTAAATCCGCACCGACGAGACAAACCACAGACGCAGATCTCGCCCGGCCGCCAGCTCCATCGCGGTGCGCGCCTCCCGCAGCGCCTCCTCGGTCCGACCCAGCCAGGCGAGCAGCTCGCCCCGCGCGACGTGCAGCGCGGTGTCTCCGGGCGCTGCTTTGAGTTTCGCCTCCATCACCACGAGCCCGGACTCGAATGCAATTCGCGCCGCCTCGGTGCGCCCCGCCTGCACATGCGCCCGGCCGATCCAATAAGCGGTGGGGCCCACAAACCAATTGTCTTGTACGAAGTCAGCCGAGAGTCGGCTCAGCGTCGTCAGCGCGCCCTCCGGATCGCGCGCGGCAAGGTGCGCAAAGGCCGACATCCATACCGCGCGGTGTTCGCTGCGGTTCGCCACGGGCATATCTGCCAGCGCCAGCACCGCCGCGTGTGCGTCGCCTTTGCCGGTCAGCAGCACCAACGCCAGGCCCGCCACGGAGTTTGCCGAAGGCTCGGCCGCGATCGATTCGCGAAGACAGCGCTCGGCCTGTCCGAAATCCCACCGGTTGAAATACGCCAGATACAGCCCGTAGCGCGCGAGCGGCAGTGCGCGGGGATTTCGCGCGGCGCGCTCAAACATTGCGATCGATTCCTCGAAGCGATCGGCCCGATCGTAAAGCGTGGCGAGGGTGCTCAAGGCCTGGTCGTGATTGGGCACCCGCGCCAGCACGGCGAGAAATGTTTTCTCGGCCACCGCCGGATCGGGTTCGTTGTCTCGCTGCCAGCGGCCGAGGGCGTAGAGTCCCTCCGTGGAATTGGGATCAAGCTTCAGCGCCCGTTCCGCCTGACTGCGCGCCGCTTCGCGCCGCGCGGGCGTGGCGTCGAAGCCCCGCGTGCGTATCGCGGTGTTGAACAGCGACGAGATGGCCCAGATTTCCGCGTCGTTTTGATCGAGCGCGAGCGCCTGCTTGAGCAGCCCCTCGGCGGCGGCGAAGTCGTCCGCGGTCGAGTTATATTTTTGCAGCGAAAGCGCGTTCGCCCTTTCGGCGAGCTGGCGCGCCGGGGAAAACGGGGCGGGCTCTTTTTTTTCCGGGGCTGGCTCGGAGTCCGGCCTCGTGTGACCGGATTTTTCCCATGGCCGCACCCACGCCAGGGCCGCGACAGCGAGTCCGAGCGCCAGCGCGGTCGGCACCAACCACGCGCGGGAGGTGGCGGGTTTGGAAGTAACGGGCCTCGCTGAGGCGGGGCCAGGTTCGGCGCCCCCGGTTGCAATTTCACCATCCCGCAATCGCTTCACGCGCGCGCAAAATTTTTCTCCGGTCTCTCCGCCGGGCAGCCTTGTCCACTGCACGGCCTTGAACTCCGTCGGCACGTGCGCCTCGGCGTCACGCGTGCTGTCGATGACGATGGGCAGGAGGAATGCCTTCTCCTCCGCCATGGCGTACGTGCGTTGGGCGGCGAGTTTCCACTCGATCCGAAAATAGCCCTCGAGCCGCGCTTGGGTTGCTGCCGAGATGACGGGGATGAACAGCACACACTCGGCGATCTGCTTTCGAATCTTCGCATCCCACGCATCGCCGCCGACGAGTTCGTTCTGATCGAACCACACCTCAACGCCCGCCGCGCGCAACGCGTCCGCGATACGTTTCGCCGGCTCCGCATCCTGGGAGGCGTAGCTGAGGAAAACAGCCTTGCTGGCGTCGCTCATGGCTTGGCCGCGGCCGGCATCTGCGCTCGCGCGCGGTCGTATTCGTTTTCCCAGTTCAGCTTCTTGAGCAGTTGCCGGAAGCGCGGGTCATTGCGCCAGGGATCGAAGTGCGGGTTCCAAGCCATCTGGAAGCGGTTCAGATTGGGCTGGTGTTCCAAATACGGCAGCGCCTCGTCCATTCGACCGAGCGTCAGCAAGACCCAGCCCCTTTGCGATGATTCGGCCGGAAGCTCCTTCAGGAGTTTGTCGCTGAGCGTCGTGGCCTCCTCCTTCAACCCGGCTTCGCGCAGGACCCAAAGGGCGTCCGCATCGGCCTGCCAGCGCGGGCCCGCCGGCCAGGATGAGCGTACGACCCGGGCGAGGGCGATGGCTTCGTCGGTTTTTCCCGTCTGCCACAATAACATGGCCCGCACGCCTTGGGCCGGAACAAATCCTCCGAGTCGCAGTTCGTGGGCGTTTTGCAGCAAGCCAAGGGCGTCCTGCGTTCGGCCCAGGGCCTGCGCGCATTGAGCCGAGAGAAAGGCGATGATGAACGACAAGGGATCCGACCGCCGGGCCCGTTCGTATTCGTTCGCGGCTGCTGCAATCTCGCCGCGATTCATCAGATGAAGGGCGTGCCAGAATCGAACGGTGGGGTCGTCCGGACGCAGCTTCAGCGCGCGATCAAACCACTGCCCGGATTCGACCAGCTTCCCTTCCATCATCAGGCTGTAAGCCTTCGTCGCATACGGTTCGATCCGCGTGGAATCCAGTTCCAAAGCGCGAGTCACGCTCGCTTGGACCGCACGCAGTTCGGTCGAGACATCGCTCAGCCCTTCCGTCGCCCGATAGGCGGCCCGCATAACCCAGAGGTCCGCCATCGCCGCGTGCGCTGCGGCAAAATCCGGATCAATGGCCAGAGCCTGTTTGAGCAGAGCTTCCGTGCGATCGAAATTCTGGTCGCCCCGTTGATTCCAGTAGAAGCGCGCCTCCAGCACGAGGCGGTGGGCTTCCGGGTCGACCACCCGGGCAGGTTGCTTCACGCCCAGCTTGAGCTGCATCTGCTGCGCGATGAGTCCGGCGATCTCGTCCTGCACGGCAAAGATGTCCTTCAACTCGCGCGTAAAGGTGTCTGACCAAACGTGGAATCCGTCACTCGCCTTGATGAGCTGCGCGGTGATGCGTACGCGGTCGCCCTGCTTGCGGACGCTGCCCTCGACGACGTAGGCGACGCCGAGTTGTTGCGCGATGTCGGCCACTGAGACCTGCTTGCCCTTGAAGAAAAAGGCCGACGTGCGCGCGGTCACTTTTAGGCCGGGAATCTTTGCGAGGACGTTGAGCAACTCCTCACTGATGCCGTCGGAAAAATATTCGTTGCCCTTGTCGTCGCTCAGGTTCGCAAACGCCAGCACAGCGACGGACTTCTCGTCCAGCGCGTGAGTGGCGGTGACTTTCGCCGCCTGCGGTGAGGCCCGCGGATCGGAATCGAGCCGGGCCAGCAGCGCCTGAAAGCGCGGCTGGGAACGGAGCGCGTCGAATTGCGGAGTGATCCGGCAAGCCGCGGCCGTGAGCCGGGGTTCGTGTTCAAGCAGGTCGAGCGCTGCTGCGGAGTGGCCGAGGCGGAGCTGCGTCGCGACGTCGCGCACAAAACTTTGGATCGATCCGGCGGACACACTTTCACGAGCGAGCTGAACGATCCTGTCCGCCTCCGCGCCTTGTCCCAGCGCAGCCAGCGCGGTGGCCTTAAGCCGGAGCAGGGCATCCGCATCGGGGCGATCGGCGAGGCGGCGCTCGATCTGGGTGAGCGCGGTCTGCCACTGCAATCGGGCCCGCTCAGGTCGGCCAAGTTGTTCCTGAGCCGCCGCCGCCCAAAACGCCTTCGGACCATCGTAGGCATTCGAGTGCAACCAGTCGCGCGGGACGCCGTCGAGCAACCGAAGGAGTGCTTCCGGTTCGCGGCGGAAGAACAGCAGCTGGCAGTCATTCGCAACGCCGTCATCTTCCTGGTGTACGGCCGCGGGAATTAGATCGAAGGTGGATTTCGCTAAATCCAGGTCGCCCCGCCACCAGACCGCCAGGAGGGCTTTCAAGGTCAGGTTGCCCCAGTACGACTGCAGCGCAATGGAGCGATCTGCCGCCACCTCGGCCTCCGCGTAGTTGCCCGCGACCAAATCCGCCCAGCCAATTTCATTCCAAGCGATCACGGCAAAAGTCGGATTTCCGGCGAGGCGGTCATAAGTCGCGCGGGCTTCGCTTGCGCGGCCCGCGTTGCTCTGCAAGATACCGAGCGCAAGAAGCGCTCGGGGCTCGTCGGATCGCTCTCGCAACAAGGACTGCAGCAATTTCTCCGCCGCCCGCGTATCGCTGGGAGCCACAAGGTCGCCCCCACCGCGCACCAGGTAACACGCCTGCGCGAGCCGGGCCTCGTAGTTGGCGGGCGCCAACTGAAGTGCTTTTGCGGCCTTGTTGCGCGCGGCTTCCCGTCGCTCCGCCGTCGTATCGAGGCCATGCGCCACGAACCACGAATCCACCTGCGACCACGCCGCCCAGGCATCCGCGTCGTTCGGATCCAGCTCGGTGGCGCGCTTGCCGTGGGAGTCGGCAATCTCCAGTTCCGCTCGCGATAGCTCGGTCTTGTTCAACTGCACCCAGACTTTGTCCACGAGTTTATCCGACTCAGACTGCTGCGCGGCCGCGGATTGCCCCGCCGTCTTCCCGTCGAGGGCCGGAGCGCTTGCGCTGCTCGCGGCGATCTCCCGGGAATTGCGGTTGGGCTTGAGCACCACGTAAGCCACGCAGCCCGCGACCAGCAGACCGAAAGCGAGCAAGGCGTAGGTGACGGGCGAGCGCTTGGGTAGGGGCGTCACTGGCCGACGCCCGTATCCCGGCGCCAGTTCACGGGCGTCGTCAAGCGACGCCCCTACGCCGACTTTCGCCTCAGGCTTCAACGCGCCGGTGCGATGCGACCAGAGTTTCAAGAAACGCGCCTGCACTTCGGGTGGCACGACACCACCGGGTAACTTCGTCCATTGCACCGCGCGAAAACGATCCGGCACGAGCGCATCCGGTTCGCGGGTACCGTCTATCACCACCGGCAAAATGAACGCCACGCCGGACGCGATGCCCATGGCACGTTGCGCGGCCAGCTCCCACTCGATGCGGAAATAACCCTCGTGCCGCGCCTGGGTGTTCGCAGAGATGAGCGGAATGAACAGCACGCATTCCTTGATCTGCCGGCGGATCTTCGCGTCCCACTCATCGCCATGCTCGAGCCCACCGTCGGCATCAAGCCATACCTCAACCCCACCGCTGCGCAGAGCAGCGCAGATTTTACGTGCGGCCTCCGCGTCCTGCGACGCGTAGCTGAGAAAAACGGCGCTGGCTCCGCCGACGCTCATCAGGGCGAAACCAGCTTTAGCTTTGGGAAATACATGCGGTAGCGGGCGGAGTCACGCGTGAGGAGCGTGTGCCCCTCCACGAGAGCGTGCGCCCCGATATAGAAATCCGGCAAGGGCGAGGTCCGTCTGCCGCCTTTGCGGCGATACTCCACGAAGGCGCGGCCCGCAAGGAAGGCGGCGCCAAACGGGAGTGGAACGCGGGCGAAGTGGCCCTCCGGCAGCGCGGCCTCCACTTCGGCGGCCGATGCGTAGCCAATCGACACTTCGGCGTAGATGACAGGATTGATTAAGAGCGTCGAACGCTCCACCGCGTGGGCGAGGGCATCAGACGACCAGGTGAACCAGCGTTCGTCTTCACTCAGCACGTCGATGAGGACGTTGCTGTCGACGAGTGTGCTCATTTGTCGCCGCGCGTCAGCTTCATCACCTCGGCGGTGGAGAGCCGGCTGCGCCACTTGCCGCGCAGCGTGGCGACGAGGGCTGCGCCGCGGCGACCGGGCTTGGCGGCTTTCTCGAGACGGACGCTGCCGCGGCCATCGCGAACGAACTCGACGTCGGTGTTCGGCAGAAAACCAAACTCGTCGCGGACATCCTGCGGGATCGTGACCTGCCCCTTGCTGGTGATCTTCATGATTCTTACCGTGAATTGCAGGAGTAATACTGTCAACGCGAGGAACGCTGGCGGCTCCGCGGCGCGGACGTTGCCGCGTGATCGACAACACGACCGACGCCGCGGCGCGCGTACCGGATCGTTTTCGCGAACGCCAGTGGACGCGATTGGCCGACGCGACCGATCGGCACGAGAAACGGCAGATGGTCGTCCATGTCGTGCATGCGTTCGACCGCCATCTGCCCCTCGCGACGAAAATACCCTTCGAGCCGCGCCTGCGTCGCCGCCGAAATCACTGGCACGAACAACGCGCACGAAGAGATCTGCCCGCGAATCTTCGCATCCCACGCATCGCCGCCGACGAGTTCGCTTTGGTCGAACCACACTTCGACGCCCGACGCGCGTAAGGATTCGCAAATACGCTTTGCCGCCTCGGAGTCCCGAGACGCGTACGAAAGAAACACGGCTTTGCTGGTCCCGTTCATCGAGTACTTGCCGGCGGATGCGCCGCCTGCCAGGCCCGCGCCCGCGCCAGGGCGTCCTCAAACCCAAGCTCAGTGATCAACTTTTGAAAGCGCGGATCCTTATGATATGGGACGAGATTAGGATCGAAAAAACAATCCTGGGCATCCTCCAGCACAACGTCATCGGGATGGAAGTCGTTCAGGGCCTCG